>DASVDX010000022.1:0-85751 GCA_036380875.1 Acidimicrobiia bacterium | reverse complement strand
GTTGGCGAGTGCAAGCATACGGAGCGCCCTCTGGAGGGGGATGGTTCGGCAGTCCCAAATCGCCACGGGACTCTGCTCGGGCCAATCGACCGAAGTGGATCACCACACAGCGGGTAGCCCCGACCCTCGATGTGCGCGGCTGTCGTCCCGCGCCACGAGCCACACCGAGGACAGATGCGGCACGCTGGCGGTCAGACCTCTTCAGAAAGCCGCACTAGTAGCTCGTCGACAGACGAGAACCAGTGTTCGAGCTCATGGGCTGTTGGCGCGAGCTCGTACGGGTGGTGATGGCAGGCTCGACTGAGCGCCGCCCAGGCGGTGCGTAGGCCGAGAACGAGGTCCCGGTCTCGAACGAACCTTTCGACACAGACGAGTTGGGTCGCCCGGGTCGCCATTCGCATCTGGGGAAGCTGACGCATCCAGAACCCGTCGAGGCCTTCCTCGAGTGCTTGCCTGCCGAGCAGGGCAGCAGCTCGGGTCCCGTCCCGCCTGGTGGTGTAGCCGTGTGATTCGGTTGTTAGTTTCGGGGGGCTGCGGGGAGTGAGGCTAGTTGGTCTCCTTTCTCGAGGAGTGGGGTGATGGAGGCGGCGGAGATGTAGCGGCGTTCGGCGGCGATCATTTCGTCGTTGATTTCGACGAGGAGGGCCCCAACGAGGCGGATGACCGAGTCGGTGTTGGGGAAGATGCCGACGACGTCGGTGCGTCGTTTCAGTTCCCGGTTGAGCCGTTCGATGGGGTTGTTGGACCAGATCTTGGCCCAGTGTCCGGGCGGGAAGGCGGTGTAGGCCAACAGGTCGGGTTCCATGGCTTGGAGCCGTTCGGCCACTTGGGGGGCGATGGCTGTGAGTTGGTCGACTACGGCTCGGAGCTGGGTGACGGCGGCGTCGTGGTCGGGTTGAGCGAAGATGGTGCGGATCAAAGCGGCGATGACCTGACGGTGCTCATGTCGGGCCGCCGACAACAGGTTGCGCATGGCGTGGACCCGGCACCGTTGCCAGGCCGCTCCCTGGAGGACCCGGCGGATAGCCTTTCGCAGCCCGGCGTGAGCGTCGGAGACGACCAGACGCACCCCGGCCAGGCCCCGGTCACGGAGGTCGCGCAGGAACTCGGTCCAAAACGCCTCGTTTTCGGAATCGCCCACGTCGACGCCGAGGACTTCTCGGTATCCGTCGGCTCGCAGCCCGGTGGCGATCACCACCGCTTTGGACACCACCTGGTGGTTCTCGCGGACGTGGAGGTAGGTGGCATCGAGCCACACGTAGACGAACCGCTGGTGGTCGAGGCGGCGTTCGCGCAGCACCGCCACGTCGACGTCGATGGCCTGACAGATCCGAGACACCGACGACTTCGACACCCCTGAGTCACAGCCCAGGGCTTTGACCAGATCGTCGACCTTCCTCGTGGAGGTGCCGGTGACATACGCGGTCATGATCACCGCCCACAACGCCTTATCGATCCGCCGGCGCGGTTCCAACAGTTCGGGAAAGAAGCTGCCTTTCCGCAGCTTGGGGATCCCCACCTCGATGTCGCCGGCTGGGGTCGACACCAGCTTGGGACGGTGACCGTTACGTTGCGTCACCCGCATCGGGGTTCGCTCGCCGTGTTCGGCGCCGATCCGGGCGGTCAGTTCGGCTTCGACCAGTTCTTGGATCGCTGTTGCCAGGATCTCACCCAACGACGTCGACAACGACGCATCCGTCGCCAACAGCATCGTTGACAGTTCAGACAAGGCAGAATCAGGGGTGGCCATCGTGTGGCTCCTCTCAGTCGCGTTCACGTGCTTCTGAGAATCACACGGTGGCCATCAACATCACAGGACCCTGCGACGATCAGGCCGTCCTACACCACGAGATGGGACTCACCCTCCACCCCAGCACCGCTTCGTCAGAAGCGAACGGGTCGGGGAAGCGGTGCTGGGCGAACGCCAGCACCACCGCCTGATCGAAACTCAGCCTCCCCGAAGCCACCGCCCCCCAGGTGAGCCGCATCTGGTCGAGGGAGCGGGCCAGGAACACCTCCCGGCGCGCCCGACGGGCCGACATGCCACACCGATGCATCAGAAACGCAGTCGTGGACGTGTGACCGTCGTAATCGAACCCCCGCTCCCGGTCCAAACGAGCGACCCTGACCAAAAACCTCAACCGGTGGACGGTCAGATCGTCCCAGGCTTCAGCGACTACATCCATCGCCACATCCATCGCCACATTCCCCCAGGTATCGAACAACTGTTCGATCATGCCCCCGAACCTACAAAGCCGAAGGGACAGAAACCAGAAGGTCGTCAGTACGAACTGAGACGGAGGAGACGCCGTGTCATCAGCGCGGTCGCCCCCCAGAGGATGTCGCCCTCCAGGTCGTAGAACCACACCCGGCGCCCGTTCCAGTCCTCGTAACGCCAGCGGCTCTCGTCGGCGAGATCGTCGAGGGAAGGCTCGTACACCCGCACGACCTCCCGTGGTGAAGGCACGAGATCAGGAGTGCCGGGGAGCCGGCCGACAACCGGAACGACCATCAGCTTGAACTCGACCGTGTGGATGGGCGGCAGGTAGCCGAGGATCTCGACGTCCTCGGGCGGGATGCCCACCTCCTCGTACGCCTCACGCAGGGCAGTGGCGGCGGGGCCGTCGTCGCCCGGGTCGGGCCTCCCGCCGGGGAAGGCGATGTGGCCGGCGTGGGTCGGCATCGTATCGGGCCGTTTGGTGAGGACCACCCGGGTCACACCGTCGTTGTCGTCGTACAACGGGATCAGGACCGCGGCGACGTCGAGCTCACCCGGCGGAGGTGGATCGGATGCCAGATCGAGACGGTCCCACACGTGCCCGATCGTAGGCTCAACCGGCCGATGTCAGAGCGATAGCCGCCACCGACGCCACCACTCCCGACACCACGAGCGACGTCGACAGAGAGATCGGGGAGATCACTGCCGCCACCCTCGGATGGAGCCATACCGCCCCGACCGCGCCGACAGCGTCGGCGACCAAATCGGCGACCTCGAAGCCCCGGTGAGGGACCAACGCCTGGACCACCTCCACTGCCAACCCGAGGACGCAGGCGCCGACGACCGCGGAGCGGGCAGCTGGGGGTGTCTCAGAGACGGGCCTGTGCCGTAGCCACTCGAAGAAGAGGACCGCCAGCAACGCCGTGGCGGCGGCGTGAGCCACGAGGTCCCACCGACCTCGGGGGGCAACAGCCGGCGGGATAGCGGTGACCCCGATGTACACGTAGACCGCCGCCCACACGAAGGCGACGGGGCCGACGAAACGGCGCACGACCACTGGCTCTGCCACCGGAGCGAGACTAAACCCGTGGCTTTGGGGCGTCAGTGTCCGTACGCTCCGATACGCTGAGCGCGATGGCACGTGTGCCGCCCGAGATGATTCGCACCGAGCGACTGATCCTCCGCCGGTTCACCCGCAGAGACGTACCGGCATTGGAGGAAGGAGTGCGGTCGTCGCTGCCGGAACTCCACGAGTGGCTCCCCTGGGCGCACATGGACTACACCCGCGAGGACGCCATCGCTTTCGTCCGCGATTCGATCCAGGCGTGGCGCGAAGGCAAGGCGTTCGACTACGCCATCCGTCATCGCGAGGACCCCGAGAAACACCTCGGGAACATCTCGATCTGGCAGACATCGCGCACCGGGCGGGTCGGCGAGATCGGCTATTGGATCCGAAGCGACATGAGCGGGCGAGGGTACGCCACGGAGGCCACCCGGGCGCTGATGTCGGTCGGCTACGACCACCTCGGGTTGCACAAGCTCACGCTTCGCATCGCCGTCGGCAACCGCGGATCGGAGCGGGTGGCCGAGAAGCTCGGATTCACCCGGGAAGGCGTGCTGCGGGAGGAGCTGCTGATCCGCGGCAACTGGGTGGACCACACCCTGTACTCGATGCTCGAAGGCGAATTCCGCCGGGCATCGCGCCAGGCGATCCGCTGAACGCCTATTGACGACTGAGCACGCGGTAACCGACTTACCTTCAGAGACTACGCGAGATAGCTCAGAGACTACGCGAGATAGCTCACTGCAACCATCGATCAGACGAATGCATGGGAGCGTCAATAACCCGTCGGCGGCGGAGCCGGTCTCTGCGAATCGATATTCCCAGCGTCAACGCCCGGTGAAGAAATCCCACTCGGCAACTGAAACGCGTCATCCACGAAGAAGGCGACGTTCTCCTTCAGCAACACCTTGAAGAATTTGTCTTCGCGAACTGCACGATACCGATGCCACCCACGTCTAGTTGACTCGTACGCCAACAGCCAGTTCTCTCTGGACGCTAGCTCCGCCTCGCTTGATAGACGGGCCATCAGGTCAGCTACAGGCGCGGCACTCGAGGTCAGGTGACTTCGACGCATCCACTCATAGAGCAGAATCGCTAGATTGTCTTCAATCTTGCAGACAACGTTCGCGACGTCATCGCCCAGCGGCAGACCAAGCCGCGCCAATGTCCACAAGGTCCATACGACTTCAAATCCTCTTCCCCGCGTTGCATGCTGATCTGCCACGAGATTCAAGACCTCTTCGGTGGGATCCAGATGCTTCTCGATCCCAGTGACAACCGCCTCCACTAGTCGATCGTGATAGAACGGAAGGGCCGCTGGCTCCCGCTGGACGATCGCGAGCGCGTTGTTCCGGAACACGGGCCAAGCGTGTTGATCCAGGCCCAAGCGTCCCGCCTTTTGCAGGGCATAGCTCAGTACTGGGTCATTTGGATATGACTGATAGAGATCGTACGCAAGCGAGAAGAACGAGATGAGGTCATTGATCAACACCGATCTCCTGCGATTCGTACGGATCACGAACCTATTGAGCTGGATACGCCATGTTGGTTCGTATGGGTCGGGTAAGCCATCAATTCGAGTTTTTAGCGGATTAAGCGAGAGGTGTAGCCGCTCTAGGGTCGATTCCAGGGTTGCAAGGGCGTCCTCAGCTTCGGAGATCGTCCGATAGGCCAGCTCAAAGTCGTCCATGAATCTGAAGCCGCCCAGGGGAGTTGGCCCCTTCTTCATCAGCGCCTCATCCACAGCAGCCAGAATGATCTCTGCCGCAACCAATGAGGTATCGGGCCCGGTGGGTATGCCTACACTCTGCTTGTCTTGAACGTTGCGGAGCGCAACATCCAGGCTATTACCCGGCACGGACGAGATCGTCCCGGCTTTCAGTGCCCTTTTCGCTGATGCCTTGCTACTCATTGCCCAAGGAATGCTGTGTGTATATACGGAGTCATAAAACTGCGTGATGTCCGAAACGAGGAGCACTGTTGCAAGGGCTCGGGTTTTAGATCGCTCTAGAGGCAGGTCAGCAAGGTCCATCTTTGTCGAAATAGCTCGACCCTTGCGATGTCGACCACACGTGGGTTTGCTGCGCGAGAGACGACTCTTCGACCAATGAGTCGCGTAGATAGTCCAATTTGAGACAATGTCCTTGGCCAGAGCGAGATAGCTTTGAGGGTGCGGTATCGACAGCATTCGCCGGAGCCCACCGTAACGGGCTAAAGAATGGCGAACTGGCTCGGTCGCTGGCCTTCTGGTTGGCAATCGGCTGGCGATGCGAGCCAGATCGTCAGTCGAGAAGCAAGGAGGGACTTCTCGAGGCAGATAGCCCTTTTTCACGAGGTCCGGAAGCGAGGGTGTGCGAAGCGAGCGCGCCATGTCCAATAGCTCCTTGATGCCGAGCTGTCCCCTCAAATCGGCGCCCTAGTACGCGAAGTTGAGAAGAACGAGGTGACCGGCGCGTCCGGAAGAAATGCCCGATCCGCGATGCAGCTAGCTGGAGTCGACCACTAATCCATTGACTTTGCTAGCCCTCTAGAACCTATTCACACCATGGCGGGCTGGGGCCCATTAACCACCGACCGCGGCAGGAGCTGCTGATCCGCGGCAACTGGGTGGACCACACCCTGTACTCGATGCTCGAAGGCGAATTCCGCCGGGCGTCGCGCCAGGCGATCCGCTGACCGGCAGTCGGGTATCGGCCTGGCGACGACGTGCGAGCGGCGCCCGCTGGCTGTCGTGGTCCTCTACGGATGAACCCGGGTCAGTCCATCGCCTCGACGATCTCTTTGTAGATCCGGTCGACGCTGGGGATGGCCATGTCCTCCAGTGTCTCGGCCGCAGGCAGCGGGATGTGGGGAGTGGTGATCCGCACGACCGGCCCGTCGAGATCCCAGAACGCCTCATGGCTGACGATCGAAGCCACCTCGGCTCCCCAGCCGCACAGGCGCGGGTTCTCCTCGACCGTGAAGAGCCGGCTGGTCTTGGCCACCGAGTCGAGGATGGTCTGGGTGTCGAGGGGAACGAGAGTCCGCACGTCGATCACCTCGGCGGAGATCCCTTCCTCGGCGAGACGCTCTGCCGCTTGCAGCGCACGGGGCACCATGAGAGCGAGAGCGGCGATCGTGCAGTCGGTGCCCTCGCGGACGACCTTGGCCACACCCAACTCGTCGACGATCTCTCCCTCGGGCACTTCGCCCTTGGTGGCGAGCAGCGACTTGTGCTCGAGGAACACGACGGGGTCCGGGTCACGCACCGAAGCCGCGAGCAGGCCCACGACGTCCCGGGGTGTCGACGGAGCGACGACTTTGAGCCCGGGGATCATCATGCACCAGTTCTCCACCGACTGGGAGTGCTGAGCCCCGAAGCGGGAGCCGCCGCCGTTGTGGGTCCGGATCACGACCGGGACCGTCACCTGCCCGCCGGTCATGTAGCGGGTCTTGGCCATCTGATTGGCGAGGATGTCGAAGCAGACGGCGATGAAGTCCGAGAACATGATCTCGGCGATCACCGGGATGCCGGTCATGGCCGCCCCCATCGCCGCGCCGAGGATGGCCTGCTCGGCGATCGGGGTGTCACGGATCCGGTCGGGCCCGAACTGCTCGAGCAACCCGACGGTGGTCTTGAACACGCCTCCGGCGGCAGCGATGTCCTCGCCCAGCATCACCAGGCGGGGATCCCGCCGCATCTCCTGGGCGATCCCGTACGCGACCGCATCGCGATAGCTCATCTCCGCCATGAAGAACCTCCATCGGCCCACACGTCGGTCATGAGGCTCTCCGGGCTCGGGGGCGGGCTCGACTTGGCGAACTCGGTCGCTTCGTCGACGCGGCGGGCTACGTCCTGAGCGATGTTGGTCAAGTCGATCTCAGGGACTCCGAGCCGGAGAAGCCGCTGGTGGTAGATAGTCAGGGGGTCGCGCTGCAGCCAGGCCTCGACCTCTTCCTTGGGACGGTACTTGCCTGGGTCGGCCCGGGAGTGACCGCCATGACGGTACGTGACGGCCTCCACCATCGAAGGTCCGCCACCGGAGCGAGCCTGCTCGATCAGACGCTTGGCGGTGACGTACACCTCATCGGCGTCGTTGCCGTCGACAACGATCCGCTCCAGCCCGTAGGCAGAGGCCCGGTCGGCGGCAGGGTTCTTCACCGGCGTCACCAGGTCGATCGGCGTGTACTCCATGTAGAGGTTGTTCTCGCACACGAACACGATCGGAAGGTTCCAGACCGCGGCGAAGTTCACCGCCTCGTGGAAGGCGCCGATGTTGGTGGTTCCGTCGCCGAAGAACGCCACCGTGACCTGGTCGCTTCCCCGCATCTGGGCCGACCAGGCGGCACCGTTGGCGATGCACAGGTGGGCCCCAATGATGGCGTACGAGCCCATCATCCCGTGTTCCACCGAGGTGAGGTGCATGGACCCGCCCTTTCCGCCCAGCAGGCCGCTGCGGCGGCCCAACAGCTCGGCCATCACCGGGCCCATGGGCACGCCGCGGGCGAGCGTGTGCGCATGACCGCGGTAGGTGGCGAAGGTGTAGTCGTCGGGCCGCATCGCCATGGCGAAGCCCGTCGCCACCGCCTCCATTCCCAATGAGAGGTGGCTGGTTCCCTTGACCAGGTTCTGCATGAACAGGTCGTAGGCCCGCTTCTCGAACTGCCGCAGCTCTTGCTGCAACTCGTACATGCGGATCCTCTGGTCGAGGGGGATGTCGAGCCGATCGTTCTCTTCGTTGGGAGGCGATGGCAGCCGCGGCGGACGGTTGGCGTAGTCGAGCAGCTGCGGGTCGAACGTCTCAGTACTCATTGGCGACCATCAACTCCTCGCATGGGAACAGGGTGGTGATCTGCGGTCCGTCCTTGGTGACCACCATCATCTCCTCGATACGAGCCGCCGACCTACCGTCCTTGGCGGGAGCATACGTCTCGAGGGCGAAGTACATGCCCTCCTTGATCTCGATCGGGTCGTCGATCGAGTTGAGGCGGCTGATGATCGGCCGTTCGTGGAGGCCGACGCCCACACCGTGGCCGAACTGGAGGCCGAAGGCGTCCATCTCGTCCTGGAAGCCGAACTCGTGGGCCTCGGGCCACACCTTGGCGATCATGTCGGTGGTGTTGCCCGGCCGCACCAGTTCGATGGCAGCGTCCATCCACTCCCGAGCCTGCTTGAAGGCGTCGCGCTGGGCCTGGGTGGCCCGCCCCACCACGAACGTCCGGTAGTAGCAGGTGCGGTAGCCGTTGTAGGCGTGGATGATGTCGAAGTAAGCCTGGTCTCCTGGGCGGATCATCCGGTCGGAGAACACGTGCGGATGCGGCGAGCAACGCTCCCCGGCGATCGAGTTGATCGCCTCGACGAACTCCGATCCCATCTCGAAGAGGCGGGCGTGGGCGAGGGCGACGATATCGGACTCGCGGACCCCCGGCTTCAGCGCCTCGAAGATGTCCTGGTAGACGCCATCGACCATCGCCGAGGCCTGGGTGAGGAGGACGATCTCGTCTGGGCTCTTGATCTCCCGGGCCTTCATCATGGTCTGCTGGCCGTCGACGACGTTGAGACCTTCCTTCTGCAGGGCGAGGAAGACGGCAGTCTCGGCCATGTCGACGCCGAGTCTCTCGTTCTCGAGGCCCTCGTCGCGGAGGACGTCGGCGATCTCCTTGGCGGCCCGGGCGTGGAGCCCGGCCTCGGGGCCGATGGCTCCCTGGAGACCGGTGTTGCCGCCCACCGAGTTCTCCTGGTCGAACATGTGAGGAAGTTGGATGCGATGGGCCTTGGCCGCCGAGCCGAAGTCCCAGATCCGAGGCCGACCGTTGCGAGTCAAGAGCGCCCAGCGTTCGCCCTTGTTGAACGCCCAGTAGCCGATCTGGGTGGACGTCACGTAACGGATGTTCGAAGTCTCGAAGAGGAGCAGAGCACCCAGGTCGTCTTCTTCCATCTGACGACGCGCCCGGTCGAGCCGGTATTGGCGAAGGCGCTCGAAGTCGACCCGCTGCTCCCAGTCCACCGCCATCACGCCGGGAGCGGGAGTTGTAGCAACGGGGAACTCAGACATGGTTCATCTCCTTCTCTCTAAGGTTGCACTCTAATGACTTCAAACGTTTGCCGTTCCCCGGATCAGGACAAATGTGGTTCCCTCCGGCAAGTGCCGCTCCCAGAGGATAGACCGGGCTGCAATCGCTTGCGGCTCCTGGGGAGAACGTGGCACGGCGAACCCGGGCAGACAACGACCAAAGGAGAGGCGAGATGACCGACGAAATCGGCACCGTGAGCGTCATCGGGATGGGGCGCATGGGGTCGGCGATGGCCCGCCGTATCGCCGGCGCCGGCTTCCAGACGGTGGTGTGGAACCGAACGCCCGAGAGAGCTGCCGCCGTGGCAGAGGAGATCGGCGCCGAGGTGGCGGGCAGCGCCGCTGACGCCGCCGCCTCGGCCGAGGTCGTGGTGTGCAGCCTGGCCGACGACGCCGCTCTGGAGGCAGCCCACGCCGGAGCGGGAGGGATCCTCGACGGCATCGGGTCCGGAGCGGTGGTGGTGGAGACGAGCACCGTGGACCCCGAGACGATCACCTCCATCGCGCCCCGCTACCGGGAGGCGGGAGCGTGGCTCTTGGACGCCCCGGTGTCGGGAAGCGTGTCGCTCCTCGAACAGGGAGCCCTCACGTCGATGGTGGGCGGCGACGCCACAGCTCTGGACAAGGCGAAACCCGTCATCGACACCTACTCGAAGACAGTGTTCCACCTCGGCGCCAACGGCACGGGAGCGACGATAAAGCTCGCAGTGAACTCCCTCGTCCACGCCACCAACCTCGCCATCTCCGAGGCGCTCGTCCTGGCGGAGAAGGCAGGCGTCGAACGCGAGAAGGCCTACGAGGTGTTCGCCAACAGCGCCGCGGCGTCGCCGTTTCTCCTGTACAAGCGGCAGGCGTTCGAACGGCCGGGCGAGGTGCCGGTGGCGTTCAGCCTCGATCTGGTGGCGAAGGATCTCGAGCTCATCCTCGGTCTGGCCGAGCGGGTCGGCGCCCCTGTGGAGCAACTCGCCGCCACCGCCGAATTGACGAGACGAGCGGTCGACGCCGGGATGGGGCCCGACGACATGAGCGGCCTGGCCGCTCTGTTGCGGGAGGGAGGTCATAGGCCGGCGTAGGCCGGGCCGGTGTGGACTGGCTTTCCTCCCACCAGCGTCAACTCCGAGTAGATGCTCGGCAGATCGGCCGGATCGACTTCGAAGGGGTCGGCCGACAACACGGCGACATCAGCCAAAGCCCCCGGCTCCAAGTGGCCCCGCTGGCCTTCTTCGAAGCTGAACCAGGCACTCCCCCGCGTGTAGGCCACGAGAGCCTGCTCTGTCGACAGGCGGTGACGGGCGGCCCGGGGCGGGGCGCCGTCGAACGACTCCCCGGTGACGAGCCACCAGATCGCCAGCCACGGGTCGTGCGGGGTGACGACGGTGGCGTCGGTGCCGGCCCCGAGCGGGATGCCCATCTCGAGGACATCCCCGAGCGGCGGAGCGTTCGCCGCCGCTTCTTCTCCCCACAGGGCGGCGGAATCGGCGCAGCGGTAGATGAGGCGGTTCTGGATGGCGAGTCCCATCCCCAGGCGCCGGACCCGTTCCAGGTTCGGGCGGCTGATCGCCTCGGCGTGAGCCAGGGAGAACCGCCGTCCCGGAAGACCGTGCTTGCGGTCGACCTCTTCGAGGACGTCCAGCACCGCCGAGATCGTGGTGTCGAAGATGGCGTGGAGGTGGACCGGCCAGCCGTGCTCGGCCAGCACGTCGACCGCCTCGAGGAGCTCCCGTTTCGCCTCCTCGGTCACCTCGAAGGGTCGCACACCCTCCATGTCGTGGCAGGCGAAGCTGACGATCTCTCCCATCCCGACGTAGCGGAGCATGTCGTCCCCGAAGCCGGGCTGGACGTAGCGGACCCAGTTGCGAACGTCGGCGAGTTCGTTGCCCCGGCCCTGCGGCACCAGGTAGAGCCGGATGCGCATGTCGAGTTGGTCGTTGCGCCACAGATCGAACATGGCGTTGTACGACTCCGGGGTGATCCCGAAGCCGCCAGGGTCGATGGCACCGGTGACACCTCGTGACAGGAAGTCGGCCACCAGCGCCTGCGTGGATGCCTTCTGCTCGGAGAAGCTGGGGCGCTCGAAGAGCGAGAGCACCCGGCCGAACGCCGGCTGACCGGTGATCTTGCCGGTCGGCCGACCCTCGTCGTCGCGCTCCACACCGGGCACCTCCCCATCGGCGAGGACCAGCTCGAGCCCTTTCGAGTTGAGGACTCCCTCCTCGTACAGGAGCTGGACGTAGACGGGATGCTCGCCCCCGACGGAGTCGAGCTCACCCCGGGTTGGCCCTCTCCCTTCGGCGAAGCGGCCCGGGTGCCATCCGCCCAGCACGCGAATCCAGGTGGATCCGGGGCGAGACTCGGCCGCCTCTCGGATCCGCTCCAAACCTGCCGCCAGTGATGTGATGTCATCCCAGCGGACGATGTCGTTCCACGTCAGCCCGGCCCGCAGCACGTGGACGTGGGAGTCGATGAGCCCCGGGATGGCGCGCCGACCTTGGAGGTCGATCTCCTGCCAGCCCCTGCGGAGCGCCGACTGGACGTCGTCCCTCGCCCCGGCAGCGACGACCCGGCCGCCGGAGATCCCGACCGCCTCGACCGTTCGAGAACCGGTCCAGATCGGACCGCCGGCAACGAGGAGATCCGGAGTCACGACACCAGGACGCGGCGGGGAGCGATCTTCAGGGTGACCCGCTCTGTCTGGATCGGGTTGCGATAGTCGTGACCCAGGTACTTGTTCGAAAGTCGATCGATCATCTCTCGGCCTTCCGGGCCCCCGACGATCTCCACCACCTCGCCGCGGATCTCGGCGCGTTTCCACATGTCGTTGCGGTCCCACACCAACACCGTCACCCGCGGGTCGCGCTGCACGTTACGTGCCTTCTGCCGATGCCGCTCGGTGTTCACCAGGACGTGCTCACCGTCGGTGTCGACCCACACGATCTGGGTCTGCGGGTGGCCGTCGGGCATGAGGGTGGTGAGGGCGGCGTAGTTCGCCCCGCGGAGGAGATCGATGGCCTTGGAATCCAGCATGACTGCGAGCCTACCAAAGCCTGCAATCGGTTGCAGATTCTAGGAACCATCATCGTGACGACCGATCGAAGCCGGATCACGGCAGAGGCACCCCGCTGGCTCGGACCACCTTGGCCAGGAGCCGGCGCAGCTGTCGGGTTTCGCGGTCGGCCAGGCTTCCCAGGATGCGCCGGTCCGCCTCCTCGGCGAGGGTGCGGGTGCGCTCGGCCAGCTCTCGCCCCCTTTCAGTGAGGAAGAACTGCTTGGAGCGGGCGTCCTCGGGATGGTCCCGGCGCACCACCCAACCGTGACGCTCCAACCCCTTGATGAGGCTCGTCACGCTCGGCCGCTCGACGAGGAGGATCGCCTCGAGATCCGAGTTGGTGGCGCCAGGGAAGTGGAGGAGCACACCCAGGGCGCTCCATTGGGCGGAAGTGAGGCCCTCCGCCCGGGCCAGCTTGTCCAACTCTCGCCGCACCGCCGTGTAAGCGATCTTCAACAGTCGCCCGGTGGGACCGTGCTCCCAATCCCACGCCACCGAGGCCTCCGGGAGCGTCATGCCGGTCGCTCATCGACGTGGCGACGGCGGCGGCTGTGGAGCCAGACGACGAGGCCGAAGAAGACCAGCCACTGCATCGGGATCAGGACCTCGAAAGAGTGCCCAGCCCGGAGCTCGGACGCCGCCGCTCCGGCCATCAGTCCGCCGAGGGCGGCAGCAGCCCACGACTTGAGCCGTGGCACTAGAAGGCACGCTCCGCCGACGATCTCGACTACACCCACCCCGTACCGCACCCAACCCGGGTAACCGAGGGCAGCAAACAACTGGACCATCGGCTCCGTTCCGATGAGCTTCTGGATGCCGTTTTGGACGAAGAACACCGCGGCTGCCAAAAGGAGCGCCCACCCGGCGTACCTGAGCAAGTCTGCACGTCTCATGATGAGACAAACTAGTTAGAACTCTAACTACCTTCAAACGCTTTTCTCACGAAGCGGACGTTCGACGGGAAGTTCAGACGCCCAGATAGGCGGTGCGCACGTCGGGGTCGTCGAGCAAGTCGGCAGCCGCCCCCTCCTTCACGATCCTCCCCTGCTCAAGTACGTATCCCCGCGACGCCAGTTCGAGCGCTTCGACCACGTTCTGCTCCACCACCAGGACCGACGTGCCTTCGGCGTTGATGTGCTGGAGGACTTCGAAGATCGTGTCGACGATCACCGGGGCGAGCCCGAGTGACGGCTCGTCCAGGAGGAGGAGACGGGGCTCGGCCATGAGCGCCCGGCCGATGGCGAGCATCTGTTGCTCGCCGCCGCTCAGACTGCCAGCGAGTTGGTTGGACCGCTCGGCCAGGATCGGAAAGATCTCGCAGACCCGCTCATAGTTCTCCTTGCGCCGGGCCCGAGCCGCCGCGTGGTAACCGCCGATCAGCAGGTTGTCCGAGACCGTCATATCGGCGAAGACCTGCCGCCCTTCGGGGACCACCGCGATCCCGGCTGCGCAAACTTCGTACGGCTCGAGAGATGTGATCTCGGTCCCGTCGAAGACGATCCGGCCTCCCCAGGCGGGGTGGATACCGGCGAGGACGTTGACCAACGTGCTCTTCCCGGCGCCGTTCGGCCCGATGATCGTGATGATCTCGCCGTCGCCCACCCGGAGCGTCACGTCCCAGAGGGCTCGAGCCTTCCCGTAGCCGGCGCTGACCGAATCGACCTCAAGCACTCTGCGCTCGCTTTCCGAGATAGGCGGTCACTACCTCCGGCTGACGCATGACCTCCGTGGGGTCGCCGTCGGCGATGACCCTGCCCCGATCGAGGACCATGATCCGCGTGGCGAGCGACGTCACCACCCGGACCAGGTGCTCGACGATGACGATCGTGATCCCTGAGGCATGGATGCGTCTCACCATCTCGATCGACTCGTTCACCTCGGCCGGGTTGAGGCCCGACAAGACCTCGTCCAAGAAGACGAGTCTCGGGCGGGCCGCCAGGGCCCGCGCCAGTTCCAGGTACTTGAGTTGGTGGAGGTTGAGGCTCGACACGGGTTCGTCGGCGTAGGCGTCGAGTCCGGTGAACTCGAGCCACTCGAGGGCCGCCTCCCGGGCGGCGCCGGGGCTCATCGGCTCGCTGCCGAACATGAGCGGCACAGACACGTTCTCCAGTGCGGTCATGGTGGAGAACGGGCGCGGGATCTGGTACGTGCGGGCCAGGCCCATCTCGATGATCCGGTGGGCCGGGCGGTCCGTGATGTCCTCGCCGTCGAGGACGATCTTTCCGCTGTCCGCCTCGTAGTGGCCGCTGAGGACGTTGATCAGAGTCGACTTCCCGGACCCGTTGGGGCCGACGAGACCGACGATCTCGCCTTCGCCGACGTGGCCGCTCACCCCATCGAGGGCGTGGACGCCACCGAAATGCTTGACGAGGTTCTCGAAGCGGAGGTCAGCCACCGACCACCTCCTCGATCGCCTGGGCGGCGGGCGCTCCCCGCTCGGGCCGCTGCCGGCGACTACCCACCGGGATCATCGCCCCCAGTACCGCCCCCAAGAGCGTGTAGCCGAGATGGGTGACGGCCGAGTCGAGCGGCCCCAGCACGAAACCCCCCGCCACTCCGACCGCGGCGCCGATGGCGGTGATGAGCGGCCGCTGGCGCATCCTCAGGTACAGGCCTTCCTTCATGGCCACGATCATCAGGATCAGGAGGGCGCCGACGATGATGTCGCTCACCGCCTCGAGGCCGGCTCGGTTGAGCCGATCGCTCATCGTGTGCACGACGAGAGCCCCGAGGACGGGGCCCATCCAGTGGCGGGTACCGCCGAGAATGCTCATGAGGATCACCATCAGCGGCACCCGGATGTTGAATACCTCTTCGATGGTGACGTAGCTCACCTGGAGGGCATGGACCGCGCCCGACAGGCCCGCCAGGAACCCGGTCAGGCCGAGGGCGATCATCTTGAACCTGAAGGTGGGCACCCCCAGAGTCTCGGCGACGTCCTCGTCGTCACGGATCGAGAACAGGCCCCATCCGAGACGCGAGTGCTGGACCACCTGGGCGACGACCACGGCCAGCACGGCAGTGATGAGGCCCAGCCGGAAGATCATCTGCGGGTGGGTGCCGAGCGCTTCGGGGGTGGGAACAGACGACAGCGGGATGCCTTGCCCCCCGTCGATCGTGGAGCTGATGCGGGCGACCGCACCGAGCACGAATGCCACAGCGAGTGTCATGAGAGCGAAGATCTCGCCCCGAAGCCGTCGGAGCCGGAACACCACCAGGCCGATGGACAACCCGAGGGCCGCCGCCAGGATCCCCCCCACGAGGAAGGTGGGCAGGAGCGGCCATCCGCGTTTCACAACCATCACGCCGACCGTGTAGACGCCGACGCCGTAGAAAGCGCCCTGCCCGAAGCTGAAATAGCCGGAGAACCCGGTGAACAGATTCCACGACGAAGCCTGGGCGGTCCAGAAGAAGACCGTGTAGGCGAAGAGCAGATAGAAGATCGGCCAGCCGGCAGCGTCCACGAGGTCGGGGTAGAACCACATCGCCACCGCGATCACGAGGGTGGCGGCGGGCGCCAGCCACGGCCGCGGCTTTTTCACGTCGCAGACCTCCCCATGATCCCCTGGGGCCGGAACAGCAAGGTGGCGATGAGAACGAGGAAGATCGCCAGGGGCGCCAGCGGCGGTCCCCCGATCACGGTGGCAATGCCTCCCACCACCCCGACGATGGCGGCGGCGATCAGAGTCCCCAGGGTGCTTCCCAGGCCGCCGAGGATCACGACCGAGAAGACGATGCCGAACCACTCGACGGCCAGGCCCGGGAACAGCGCCCGGCTCATGGCCACGAAGACGCCGGCGATCGCTGCGAAACCCGCTGCCAACCCGGCGAGCTGCATCGCCACCCGGTGTGGATCGATGCCGAAGGCTCGAGCGATGTCGCGGTCCTGGGACAGGGCGCGTACCGCCCGGCCGAAATCCGTCCGGTCCATCAAGTAACGGGTGCCGAGGGCGATCACGAGGGCCACGAGGAACGCGGCGAGTTGCGGCACCGGCAGGGCGAGATCACCCAGCCACACCGACTGCGACTGGTACGGGTTCTGGACGGTGTCCATACGGCGGAAGTCGGCGGTCCAGATGGCGGAGGTCACGCTCTCGAAGATGATGAACAGCCCGAAGGTCAGGAGCAGAGACTCGAACTCGGAGATACGCAGCTTGTCGAAGACCCACTGCAGGGCCATGCCGGCCAAGGCGAACACAGGGACGCACACGACGATGGCGAGGAACGGGTCCCACCCATAAGAGAAGGCCAACTGGTAGGTGATGTACCCGGAGAAGAGGATGAAGGAGAAGTGCGCCAGGTTGATGATCTTCAGCACGCCCCAGGAAAGGGACATGCCGAGGGACATCATCGCGTAGAGGCCCCCGCTGAGGAGCCCCGACACGATGGATTGTGCCCAGAGTGACACGGGGCGGACTACTCCTGCAGGTCGGGGAGGAGGCGCCGAGCGGCGCCTCCTCCGACTTCATCGGCTAGTTGTCCGGCGAGTATTCCAGAGTGCGGTCCGGCGCCGCCTTCTCCTCGGGGTAGACGACCCACCAGTCGCCGTCCTGGACCTGCTTCACGTACGACAAGTCGCCGTAGTAGTTGTTCTCCTCGGTGCCGTATTGGTACTCACCGAAGATCGTCCTGACAGTGTTGTTCCGCAGGTAGTCGCAGATCTGCTCGTGATCGAGCGACCCAGCGCCCTCGACGCCCTGCACCAAGGTCTGCCAAGCCGCCCACGAGGCGCTGGCCTGGGTCTCCATCTCCGGATAGGGGATCCCGGCTGCGGTGGCCGCCTCCCTGAACGCATCGGCGATCTCGGCATTCTCCGGGTCGTCCGTGAAGGGCGGATGCGACTCGAAGGCCGTCACCGACAGCACACCTTCGGCGCTCTCCCCGGCGCCGAGGACCGGGCCGGGAGCGGGCCACTGCATGAACATGCCGGCCGGCCGGTAGTTCAACGCGTCGAGCGCCGCGATCAGGTTGGGGCCGTCCACCCCCAGAGCGCCCAGATAGACGAAATCGGGATCGGCGTCACGGACCTGGGCGGCGATCGGTCCCCAGTCGCTGATGTCGAGCGGATACTGGACGTCGAGCACCACCTCGTAACCGCGCTCTTCGGCGATCTGCTTTGCCCCCGTGGCGTCGTTGGGATCTCCCGTGTCTGGGTTGCCGTAGGCCACGAACATCGAGCCGGGGAACTGGTTGATCACGAAGGCGATCGTCTCAGGCGGGTTGCCCGTCGACTCCAGCGCGTCGTACACGAGCGACGGGTTGGTCTGGTTGGGGTACCGGCCCGTCGGCCACGAGGGGAAATGACATTCGTAGCCGAAGGCATACGTCAGGCTCCCGGTGTGCTGCGGGTACACGTATCCGTATCGCTCCGCCACCTGGATGGCGGCTGCGATCGCACCGGTGCCGTAGGGACCCATGATGAGGTCCACCTGGTCCTCGGTGATGAGCCGCTCGTACAGTGCCGCCGCCTGGTCGGCCACGGACTCGTCGTCGAGCACCCGCCACTCGACCGGCCGTCCCAACAACCCACCGCCGGCGTTCAGCCGCTCCACGAACAGATCACCGGCCACCTTGTGTATGGCCGCCGTCGGCGCCAGCGGCCCGGTGAGCGCCAGCGTGCTGCCGATGACGATGGGATCGCCGGAAGGCGCTTCGGCCTCCCCGTCGCCTTCCGTTTCGGCCGTCGTGGCGGGCTCCTCAGCCGCCGGCGTCGTGGCAGGCCCGGCGGTGGTGTCGGGAGCCGCGGTCGTGGCCTGTCCTCCCCCACCTCCACAGGCGACGAGGACCATCGCCAGCACGGCCACAAGAGCGATCACTCGCTTCATCCCTTCCCTCCTCGTTCCTTCGGCTCCATCCGGCCTTGCAACCGTTTGTGGGGCCGTCGGCACATTACAGCAATCGACCCAGCAATCGCTTGAATCCGCAGCATTCTTTCCGCGGGACCACCTCGCCCTACCCCTCTTGCCAGCAAGCGCTTGCAAAGATACGATCGCCTGACGCAGGGGGCGTAGACGGAGGAAGGAGGAGCGATGGCCAACCGCATGCTGCTCAAAGGTGGTCACGTCATCACCATGGACCCGCAATTGGGCGACTTCCCCCGTGGAGATGTGCTGATCGAAGGCTCCAAGATCGCCGCGGTGGGGCCGGACCTGGAGGCGGCCGACGCCGAGGTGATAGACGTCACGGGAGACATCGTCATCCCCGGCTTCATCGACAGCCACCGCCACACGTGGGAGACCGCCATCCGCGGATCGGCTCCCAATGCCACCCTCGACGACTACTTCGTCGAGATCCTCGACTCGTTCGCGCCGCTCTATCGCCCCGAGGACGTCTACGCCTCCAACCTGGCCGGCGCCCTCGAATGCATCAACGCCGGGATCACCACGCTGCTCGACTGGTCCCACATCAACAACACTCCCGAACATCCCGACGCTGCCATCCAGGGCCTGAAGGACAGCGGGATCCGGGCGGTGTACGCCTACGGCAGCGCCAACACGTCGCTCGCCGACTACTGGTTCGAGAGCTCCATCGCTATCCCCGCCGACGACGTCCGCCGGGTGAAGGAGACGTACTTCTCGTCCGACGACGGGAAGCTGACGATGGCCCTGGCGACCCGGGGCCCGGGATTCTGCAAGCCCGAGGTGGTGCAGGCCGAGTGGAACCTCGCCCGGGAACTGGGGATTCCGATCACCGTCCATGTCGGCATGGGACGTCTCGCCGGCCGCTTCGGCATGGTCGAGCAACTGTCGGACATGGGGCTGCTCGGGGCAGACACCACCTACATCCACTCCTGCTACCTGAGCGACGAGGAGTGGCAGATGGTGAAGGACACCGGTGGGACCATCTCGATCGCCGCCCAGGTCGAGCTGCAGATGGGCCATGGCCAGCCTCCCGTCGCCCCCTGCCGCCTGAACCAGTTGCGCCCCAGCCTCTCGATCGACGTGGTCACGACCGTGCCGGGCGACATGTTCACGCAGATGCGCGCCGTGTTCGGGGCAGAACGGGTGCTGGTCAACGCCGAGGCGTGGAAGGAGGACTGCCCCATACCCGAGGACACGATCACGGCCCGCGAGTGCCTCGAGATGGCGACGATCAACGGCGCCTACACGGTGGGCCTCGAGGATCGCACCGGGTCGCTGACGCCGGGCAAAGCCGCCGATGTCGTCGTGATCCGGGGGGACGACATCAACACCGCTCCGGTGATCGACCCGGTGGCGGTTGTCGTGTTGGCTGCCGACGTCTCCAACGTGGACACGGTCATCATCGACGGCGAGATCCACAAGCGAGACGGCAAGCTGGTGGCCGATGTGGCCCGAGCGGTCGACCTCGTCTCTCAGTCGCGCGACTACCTCGTCAGCCAGAACCAGAACCGCAAGCCCGAGTGGCTTCCGATCGGATAGGAGCACATGCAGTCACGTCACATCATCGCCCGGGCGGCCGACGCCGCCTACATCGAACCCGACATCTACCGCGGCCACAGCGAAGGCTTCACTCGCTGGACCGTGGCCGACGACAGCCACCCGGCGGCGGTGCACACCGGCTTCGGTGTATGCCGCCTCGAGCCCGGCGGCACCATCGACGCCCACGTCCATTCCTTCGAGGAGAGTTTCCTCGTGCTGGAGGGAGAAGTCGTGTGCGAGACACCGGGCGGCGCCGTCACCCTGCGTGAGGGCGACTACGGATTCGTGCCTGTGGGTGTCGAGCATCGGTTCCGCAACACCGGTTCGGCTCCGGCGCGTTGGGCGGAGATGCTCGCCCCCCAGCCACGGTCGAGCCACAACGGCGACACCTATTTCGTGCCTGCCTTCGAGGCGCCCGACCCGATTTCGGTCGACGTCCGCGATCCCCGGACCCGCAACTACGGGCACATAGATCCCGAGAACATGGACGTCGACAAGCAGACCCAGGACCGGCTGGCGGTGTCTGCCAGCATGCGCACCGCGCTGCTCGTCTACAGCGGGATCACCGTGAAGATGATGGTCGACTCGGACCTCGGGGCCCAGCTCCACACGATGTTCATGGTGCAGTACGAGCCGAACGGCTTCGCCGGAGCCCACGATCATCCGCTGGAGGAGTCGTACCTCATCCTCGACGGCGGGGTGGACGCCCGCTTCGACGGCCACGAGTACCGGCTCGAAGCGGGTGACTTCGCATTCGCCGGAGTGGGATGCGTGCACGAGTTCGCCAATCCGGGCACCGAGCGGGTGCGTTGGCTGGAGACCGCCACTCCCGCTCCCCCACCGCGCCACTCGTACAGGTTCGCCCGCGACTGGAAGTACCTCACGGACAGGCTGTCGGAGCAGTCGGGTTGACGCCTGCTGTCATGCGGGCAGCGGTCTACCACGGGCCCCGCGACATCCGGCTGGAAGAGGTGCCGGTGCCGAGCCCGGGCGAGGGTGAGGTGCTGATCGAGGTGCTGCGATCGGGTCTGTGCGGCACCGACGTGACCGAGTGGGTGGCGGGACCGAAGCTGATCCCGCTCCATTCCCGCCACCCGAACTCGGGTCACATGGGCCCGATGATCCCCGGTCACGAGATGGTGGGCCGGGTGGTGGAGAGCAAATCCCCGGAGGTAGAGCCAGGCACGCTCGTCGCCGGAGCGGCCTCGGTGCCGTGCTGGGAATGCGACCGCTGCCGCGAGGGCCGCACGAACATCTGCCAGCGCCTCTACAGCCTGGGCCTGAACGCTCCAGGGAGCCATGCCGAGTACGTGGCCGGACCGGCACCTTCGTTCGTCCCGCTGCCAGAAGGGCTTTCGATCGACGCCGCCGGCATCGCCCAGCCGTTGGCCGTGGGCGTCCACGCCGCCCGCCG
This sequence comes from Acidimicrobiia bacterium, assembly GCA_036380875.1. Taxonomy (GTDB): domain Bacteria; phylum Actinomycetota; class Acidimicrobiia; order Spongiisociales; family ZC4RG35; genus ZC4RG17. The sequence goes on along the minus strand of DASVDX010000022.1, from coordinate 64,557 downwards.
GGCCGGCGCCCGCCCAGGCGACCGCGTCGTGTTGTTTGGCGCCGGGTCCATCGGGACGTTCGTGCTCTCGGGTCTCCGCCACCTGGCAGACGGGCTATACATCACAGTGGTCGATGTCGACGGTTCCCGGCTGGAGAGGGCCGCCCGGCTCGGCGCCGACGCCACTGTCGATGGCCGGGAGGACCTCCGTGACCTCGAGGGCGCCGACTTGGCGATCGAGGCGGCGGGCGTCCCCGAACTGCTGACCCGGGCCACCGAGTTGGTCCGTCCGGGAGGGCGGGTGCTGGCGGTGGGTATGCCCGCCCGGCGGGCTGAGATCGACGTCCACCATGTCGTGTTCAACGAGATAACCATCGACACCACCGTCGCCCTGGTCATCGAAGAGGACTTGCCGGCGGCGCTCGACCTCCTGTGTGAGACGAAGCTGGCGGAAGAGTTGGTGGATTCGGTGCGTCCTCTGTCGGCCATCCCGGACACGTTGGACGAGATGGCCGCCGGGCAGGTGGCGGGGAAAGTCCTGATCGACCCCCGGCTCTGACTCAGACGGTGATGCGCCGCCCGCGGCGCTCGACGAACAGCCCCACGATCCCTCGACGGATGAAGAGGGCGAACACGATGAGGAGGATCCCGAGGACCAGGCGGTTGGCCTCCGCCGGAACCCCCACCCCGAAGAATTCGAGCCGGGGAACGAACACCCGCAGCCACTGCTCGAGGACCACGACGATCACGGCACCGATCATCGGCCCCACCCACGTGGCGAGCCCGCCGATGACACACACGAGGACGATGTCGAGTGCCAGGTCGAGGCTGAATGTGCCCGCCGGTTCGATGTAGCCGGTCTGGAAGGCGTAGACACTGCCGGCGACACCTCCGAAGGCGGCACCGATGACGAGTGCCCGCAGCTTCACCGACACCGTCTTCACGCCCAGCACCTGCGCCGCCGGTTCGTCTTCGCTGATGGCCCGCAGGGCATAGCCGAAGTTGGAGTGGTCGACGAAGTAGGCGACCACTGTGGCGAGGACCGCGAACCCGAACAACGAGTAGTAGAAGAGCAGCGCCAGTCCGCGGGCGTCGAGATCTGTATCGAGGAAAACGTAGAGGCCCAGCGACCCGCCGAGCGCCGGCGTGTTCTTGACGATGACCATCGCCAGGAAAGTGAAGACGATCGTGAAGATGGCGAAGTAGTGGCTGCGGAGGCGCAGCGTGGCGTACCCGAGGACGAGAGAGACGAGCACCGCGGCGATCGCTGCGGGCAGGAACGTCTGCCACATCGACCAGCCGAACTCGTTGGAGAGCCAGGCGGCGGCGTAAGCGCCGCTGCCGGCGAATATGGCGGCTCCGAAGTTGAGGTACCCGCCGTAGCCGCCGAGCAGGTTCCACCCCTGGGCGATCACCATGTAGAAGAGCACGCTGGTGAGGGTGGTGAGCATGCCCATGTCAGTGACGAGACCGAGCACCCCGAGCGCCCCGAGAATCACGAGGGCGATCACCGGCATCACCCAGGCGGGCAACTTCTTCCCGCGATAGGTGGCCCGCGCCCCGGCGAGGGCGATGTCTTCGACGGGCGCTTCGGTCACTTTCGGTTCGGGCTCGGCCGACATCAGATCGTCCTCAGTCTGACGGCGCCCAGTCCTTCGTTGCGGACGAGGAGGGCGATGGCGAGCAGGGCGTAGAGAGCCAGGTACGTGTACTGGAACGGGACGAGGAGGCCGACGACGGTCTCGAAGATGCCAACGAAGACGCCGGCGACGAGGGTGCGCATCGCCGAGCCGAGGCCACCGAGGATCACGACGAGGAACGCCCAGGCCAGCCAGCGAACGTGCTCTTGGGGATTGAAGGACTGGACGAGGGACAGCACCGTCCCGCCGAAGGCCGCCAGGGCGATGCCGACGGCGAAGATGCGCCGGGACAGCGTCCCCACCTCGATGCCGACGAGAGTCGCCACATCCGGGTTCTCCGCCATCCCTCGGACGGCCGCCCCGGTGAGGGTGCGGGTGAGGAACAGATGGAGAGCGACGAGCACCACCACGGTGATGACGGCGGCGACGATGCGGGCCACCGGGACCCCGATGCCACCGAAGCGGAGGACGTCGGAGAGGTAGCCGATGTTCACCGTGCGGGTGTCGGTGGTCCAGATCATGATGGCGATGCTCTCGATCACCACCATCAGGCCGAAGAACCCGAGCAGCACCGTGGAGTCGCTCTCCCGGGCCAGGTATTGGGTGAGGCCGCGATGGACGACGAGACCGAACAGATAGCCGCCGATGGCAACCGGGAGGATCATCAGGAGGGGGTCGAGGCCCAGCCCGTTGACCAGCTCCCAGTAGACGAGCGCCCCGAAGATCAGAACCGCGCTGTGAGCCAGGTTGATGATCCGCAAGACGCCGAGGACCAGGCTGAGGCCCATCGCCACTCCGCCGTAGACACCGCCGAGAAGCGATCCGTTGATGAGCGCCTGGGCCAGCTCTCTCCAGCTCATCGGGCCACCCTCACAGGCTCAGCCATTGTTTGATCAGCGAGTCGAGCTCGCCGGCGAACTGGTCACGAGCGCCCTCCAGGTGGTTGCGCCCGTAGGCGAGGGTGTAGACGTAGTCGGCGAGGCCCACCGCAGCCTGCACGTTCTGGTCCACGAGGAGGATGGTGCGGCCTTCCTCCTTGAGGCGGCCGAGTTCCTCGTAGACCTCGTCGACGAGAACCGGGGCGAGCCCCACGGAGGGCTCATCGATCAGGAGCACCTTCGGGTCGAGGATCAGCGTCCGGGCGAACTCGAGCAGCCGCGCCTGGCCGCCGCTCAACGCTCCGGCCGGCTTGCTGCGGATCGGACGCAGGATCGGGTAGCGGTCGAGCATCGCCTCGACCGCATCCTCGAGGCGAGCCTTGTCCTTGCGCAGCTGCCAGGCGCCGAGACGCAGGTTCTCGTCGATGGTGAGCTGGGGGAAGACCGAGCGGCCCTGCGGCAACACCGCCACGCCTCGAGCCAGGCGTTCGCCTGGCGAGAGGTGTGTGATGTCCTCGTCGCCGAGCCGCACCGCGCCCTGGCGGGGGACTAGGAAGCCCGACAGGACCCGCAGTGAGGTCGACTTCCCCGACCCATTCGGTCCCAGCACGGCGGTGACCTTGCCGGGCGTGACCCGCATCGACACACCGTCGAGCACGATATCGTGGTCGAAATAGCCGGCGGTCACATCGTCGAGCACCAGCTCGGGGGCGGTGGTGGCGGTCTGGGCGACGGTCATGACGAACCGTTCCCGGCGGACGGACCGTGGCCCAGGTAGGCCTCGATGACGTGCGGGTCGGAGGTGACTTCGGAAGGCGGGCCGTAGGCGACGACCTTGCCACTCGACATGCAGAGGATCTGGGGGCAGAGGCGCGTCAGGTCGGGGATCTCGTGACTGACGATCACGAACGCCGTCCCCTCCCGGTTGCGGTCGAGGATTCGCTGGCGCATGAGCTCCTTCACGCTCGGGTGCACTCCGGCAAAGGGCTCGTCCATCAGGACCACCGAGGGGTCGGTCATCAGCGCCCGTACGAACTCGAGCAGCTTCTGCTGGCCCCCGGAGAGCTCACTCGCCGGGGTGTCGCGGTGGTCCTCCAGCCCCACGAAGGCGAGCAGCTCCAAGGCCTTTTCGCGCCAGTCCACTCCCTTGCCCTTTTGGTGGAGGACAGGCACGAGCATGTTCTCCAGGGCGGTGATCGTCGTGAACACCCGCGGGTTCTGGAAGGTCCGGCTCACCCCGGCTCCGACGAACGCCGTACTCGCCTTGCCCTGCATCTCCTTGCCGTTGACGCGCACGACGCCGTCGTCAGGGCGGATCGCCCCGTTGAGGATGTTGAGCGTCGTGGTCTTGCCGGAGCCGTTGGGCCCGATGACTCCGAGAAGCGCACCCGCTTCGACGGTGAACGACGCCTCGTCGACAGCCGTCATCCCGCCGAACCGTTTGACCAGCTTCTCGGCTTCGATCACCGGGCCCATCGGCTCGCTACCTTCCGGCCCTCACGGACGCAGCGGCATCACCGCTTCGCCGGTGGCCTCGTTCTCGGGCCAGATCACCTGGTTGCCGTCCTCCTGGTACTGGAGCAGCAGGGCGTTGAACGCCACCGTGCCGTCCTCGTTGTAGCTGATCTGGCCGACGGCGGTGTCGAAGGTGTTGTTGGCGATGTACTCGCGCAACTCCTGGGAGTCGAGGCTGCCCGTGCCTTCCACCGCCTGCTGGATGATCTGGCCGGCGGCGTAACCGGCGGCGGCGTAGGCGGGGAGCACGGGGACACCCAGCTCGTCGAGCAGATAGTCGGTCAACTCGGCCAGCCCGTTGTAGTCCAGCGTCGGCCAGGCCGTCGTGGTGGCGAACACGTTGATCCCGGCCTCCCCCAGGTCCGGCCAGTTGGGCAGGGTGGTGACCTGAGAGCCGCACTGGCAGTAGATCTGCGGGTTGTAGCCGGCCTGGTAGACGGTGTTGGCGATCAGCGCGGCGTCGTTGGGCAGGCTGAGCGCCACGAACACGTCGGCGTCCGACTGCTGGACCCGCTGGATCAGGCTGGACAGGTCGGTGGCGGTCTGGTCGTACTCCTCGTTGACGACCACCTCGAGCCCGGCTTCCTCGGCGTAGTTGATCACGCCGCCTTCACCGTCGACGCCGTCACGGGCGACGAGTGTGAACGGGTTCTGGGCGGTCGCAATGGCAACGGTCTGCGGCCGCTCGTCCTCGGGGAGAGTCTTGATGAACTCGAAGAGAGGCCGCGGGTACTCGTTGTCCTGGTACGGCCAGGTGCTCACGAGGAGCTCCGACTGCATGTGGATCTCCTTGCCGACGAAGCCGGCGTTCACCACGAGCTTGCCGGCCCGCTCGGTGATCGGGATCACCGCGCCGCCGACGGCGGTGGTGTAGGGAGCGAACAAGAGATCCACCTGGTCCTCGTTGATCAGCCGCTGGTAGAGCTGCTGAGCGACCTGAGGCGTGCTCTCGTCGTCGTAGATGATCAGCTCGACCGGACGACCCAGGAGGCCGCCGCTGGCGTTGACCTGATCGGCCCAGTAGTTGTAGGCGATCTGGTAACCGGCGGACGGACCGGAGTAGATGCCGGTCAGGCCGAGAGTGCCGCCGATCTTGATCGGGTCACCGGAAGGCGCCTCGCCTCCGTCGGTCGTAGCGGTGGTATCGGCAGTGGTGTCGGCGGTCGTGTCGGCTGTCGTCTCCGCCGTGGTCTCGGCGGTCGTGTCGGCTGGGGTGTCACCGGTCGTAGCCGCGGTGGTGTCACCGCCGCCGGCTCCCCCACACGCGGTGAGGACCAGCAGCAGGGCCGTCACTGCGGCGAGCAGTCGTGCCCATCTGGCCAGTAAACGATTGCCGGTCGCACCGAGCGTTCCGGTTCTGCCTCTCATCAAGGTTCCTCCTCTGTTCATTCGCCCGGACGGCGAACCCTTCAGACACGAGAACCCGACGCGTCCGCGACCCCCTTGGAGAGGCCCGCCTCGTCGCCGGCGGCGTCTGCCCAAACCTTTGCAGGCGCTTGCAATCGATGTTCCCACACGGGCGAGCGCGTCGTCAAGCGGGATCGGGAGACTTCACACGGCGGCGAGATCGTCGGCGAGCAACAAGGCGACGTTGTCGGGGTGAGCCTCGATCTCCCCGGCTTCGATCCGCCGGGCGACCTCGACCGTACGGGTATTGGCCGGCGCCTGCCGTCCGAGGCGCTCACTCTCCCTGACGACGAGGCCATTGATCTCGTGGATCTCGGCTCGACGTCCTTTCAGCCAGTCCTGGAGGACGGTGGTCCTGGTCGTGGGCGTGGAGAAGCGCTCCAGCACGATGTCGAAGAGTTGGATGGCATACTCGGCCGGAGGCAACCCGACTTCGGTCAGGCCGAAGATCGGCATGGGACGGTTGCCGAGGGCGATGGCGGTTTCGATTGCCTCCACCGCGTTGCGGTCCATGAACTGGCGCATTCCCGGCACCTGGACGGCATCGGCCAAGGGCAGGTTGAGGATGGCCGACGGGACGAGCTCGGCAGCGTTGGCGACGAGCTTCATCCACTTCGAGGAGCGGATGTCTTCGGACACCTCGACCGCCCCCGAGTGCGACAGCACCTCCACCACTTCGTCCTCGCGTCCCACCGTGTCGGGGTGGATGGCGCCGACCGTGAACCAGCATCCCGACGGGGGCGTCTCCCGCACGACCGTGCCCGGATCGAACATGTTCGACGCCATCTCGATCACGGCGCCGATCGTCCGCTGCGGAGACACGGCGGCGGCGATGTCGTCGATCGACATGCCGTTCTGCAGGCCGACGACGAGACCGTCGTCGGCGAGGACCGGTTTGATCAACTCGCAGCCCCACCGGGTGTCGTAGGCCTTCAACACCACGAACACGATGTCGAACTTCTCCCGCAAGGTCGCCACCTCACACAGGTGGATCGCCCTCACCGGCGTCACCGTGGTCTCGTCGGGCATCACGACCCGGATGCCGTCGGCCCGCATGGCCTCGACGTGAGCCGGCCACTGCTCGATGAACGTGACGTCCAGCCCGGCTCGCACCATGTCGGCGCCTATCCCGGCGCCGTTGGCTCCCGTGCCGAGGACCGCGATCTTCTTGTCCACTGTCCCTCCTCGAGTCGCGCTGCGCGGTGTGTTCAGTGACGCTATACGCGAACCGCATTGCCCGGCAACCAGGGGTGGGCGCTGTCGAGCGACGCTGAAACGGCGGCTGGTAGCGTCCGCGCAGACGAAGGAGGATCGACTACGTGAGCCAGCCGAAGATCGCGGTGTTGGGAGCCGGAGCCAACGGGGCATCGATCGGGGCCGACCTCGCGGCCGCCGGTGTCGATGTCGTGCTGATCGAGCAGTGGCCCGAGCACGTGGAGGCGATGCGGAAGAACGGCATCCGCATCGAGATGCCGAACCGGACCCTGACCCAGGACGTGCGCGTGTTCCACCTGTGCGACGTGGCGACGTTCCGCGACCGCTTCGACGTCGTCCTGATGCTGATGAAGGCCTACGACTCGCGTTGGGCCGCCCATTTGATCGAGCCCTACCTGAAACCCGATGGACTGCTCGTCGGGGTCCAGAACGGCATGACCGCCGAGACGATCGCCGAAGTGGTGGGCCCGAACCGAACACTCGGCTGTGTCATCGAGGTCTCCTCGATGATGTGGGAGCCGGGGGTGGTCGAGCGCAACTCGCCCCCGGAACGCTCCTGGTTCGCCGTCGGCAGCCTCCATCCGAGCACCCGTGGCCGGGAGGAGGAGGTCGCCTCGCTGCTCCGGCATTCCGGGACCGTGGAGATCATGGACGAGATCCTCGCCGCCAAGTGGATGAAGTTGGTGAGCAATGCGGCGACGCTCGTCACCACCGCCATCCTCGGATTGCCGATGCTCGAGGCCGCACACATCCCGGCGATGCGTCGCCTCATGATCCGCTCCAGCGACGAGGCACTGCAGGTCGGCGAAGCGGTCGGTTACCCCGTCCTGCCGATCTTCGGTGTGACCCGAGACGAGATGCCCGACGACTCCTACGACCTGGCCGAGTTCCTCCTGGACACACTGCTCGAAGGTTTCGTGCTCCCCGAGACGAAGACCACGGTGCTCCAGGACTGGATGAAGGGCCGGCGTTCGGAGGTGCACGACATCAACGGCAACGTGGTCCGCCTCGGCGCCGGACACGGCGTCGCCACCCCGGTGAACCGGGCCGTCGTCGATGTCGCTCGTCGGATCGAGGCGGGGGAGCTACGCCCCGACCCCGACAATCTCGATATCTTGTTGGCGGCCGTCGAAGGCTGACGGCCGCCCACTCACTTCAACAGCGACCCGCCGTCGACCACCAGGTTGATGGCGTTCACGCCCTGGTTCTCGAGGAGGAACGCCACCGCATGGACGATGTCGGCGGTGGTCACCAGCCGCCCGGTGGGCGTGCGCGACCGGATTCCCTCCAGCACCTCGGCTGGCTTCGCCTGCCAGTAGGGGGTGTCCCCGACGACCGCCGGGTGGATGGCGTTGAAGCGCAAGGGCGCCAGTTCGAGGGCCAGCGTGTTGATCAAGGTGGAGATTCCCCCGTTGACCGTGCTCACCATCGTGGACCCGGGATACGGCCTGTCCTTGGCCAGACCTCCGAAGAGGACGACGGCGGCGTCATCGGTGAACCGGTCGTGGAGGGCGTGGATCACCGCCGGATAACCGACCAGCTTGAGCGTCGCCAGGTCGATGGCGCGGTCGACGGCGTAGTCACGGATCGTGTTCTCGTCGCGCTCGATGGCGGCGATCACCAGGTACTGGACGGGCCCGACCCCGGCCAGGGCCGAGGCGACCTCGGCCGGGCGACTGATGTCGACGGCGATCCCGGTCGTCGACCCGCCGATCTCGCGGGCGGCTTCTTCCGCCCTCTCCTCGTCCCGGCTGGTGACGACGACCTGCCGGCCCTGGGCGGCGTAATGGGCGGCGACTGCCTTGCCCAGCCCGGACGATCCCCCGATGACGACAACGCTTCCACTCATCGACGCCTCCTCACGAGTCGACTCGCCTCCTGCCTTCAAACGTTTGCAGGCTCGAACGTAGCCGAGAGCCTACCAAGACCGGATCAGATCGGGCGCGTCGAGTCCCGCACCACCAGGGCGGGCTGGAGGCAGACGTTCTTCACCTCCTCCCCAGCCAGTATCTCGATGACCAATTCCCCCGCGGCGAGGCCGATCTCCCGGCTGGGATAGCGGATGGTGGTCAAGGCCGGGGTGACGAGATCCATCATCGGCAGGTCGTTGTACCCGATCAGGGAGACGTCGTCGGGGACGCGCAGCCCGGCTTCCCGGAGTGCCGCCAGGGTGCCCATCGCCATGAGGTCGTTGTGGGCGAAGATGGCGGTCGGAGGCTCCTTCTCCCTTCCCAGAAGCGCCTCGGTGAGGCGGCGCCCCTCGGCGATCGTGGGAACAGCTGCCATCTCGGGGACCTCGATCTCGGTCATGCCGAGTCGGGCACAGGCGGCGGTGAAGGCCTCGGCGCGATGGGAGAAGTTGGCCACGTCGAGCGGGCCGCGGAGCTGGGCTACCCGACGGTGCCCGAGCTGGTGGAGGTGCTCGGCGGCCATGGTGGCGCCGCCGCCGTCGTCATGGACCACCTGGGGCAGATCGCTCTCCGGCAGGGGACGGGCGGCGATCACGACCGGGGCGATGCGGGCGGCGTCTTCGAGTATCCGACGGTCGCCGGCGCGCGTTGCGAGAGAGATCACGGCGTCGACGCGCCGGGAGAGCATGTGATCGAGGATCCGGGAGAAACGCTCGTGCTCGTCCTGGGTCTCGGCGATGACCGGCATGATCTCGCCGATCTCGAGAGAGGCGGTGATGCCGTGGATGATCGGGGTGACGAAGGGATTGCCGAGGTCAGCGGCCACGACGCCGATGGTGGCCGTCCGGCCGCTCTGCAGCCCGCGGGCGACCATGTGCGGGCGATAGCCGAGCCGCCGGGCCGCCTCTTCGACTGCCTTGCGCGTCTCCGGGTTGACGAGTTGGGCCCGATTCGGGTTGAGAGCGCGCGACACGGTGGAGGGGTGGACACCCACCTCCCGGGCGACATCGTCGAGCGTCGGCATGCTCACGTCGGCAGAACCTCCTCCTCCGGCGGTGGTGGCGGCATTGTTCCACACGGCGTTTGCCCGTGTCGGAGTTTCGGCAAACGCTTGTAGAGGGGGCCGACCAGGAGTGCCCGCCCGGATCAGTCCACGACGGCGACCGCCTCCACCTCGACCAGGAGACCCTCGATCGCCAGCGACTGGACCCCGACGAGGGTCGAAGCGGGTGGCACCTCCAAGTCGAGGATCTCGGCTCGGGCCCTCCCCAGCGCCGGCAGATGAGTGTGGGCCTCGCCCACGACGAAGGTGGTCAGCTTGATGATGTCGGCCGGCGTCGCCCCGTGGGCTTCGAGCACCGCCCGCAGGTTCTCGAAAGCCTGGCGGGCCTGGGTGTAGACGTCGTCGCCCACGAGGTTGAAGTCGGGGTCGAGCCCCACCTGACCGGAGACGAACAACAGACGGCCGCCTTCGACCACGACGACGTGGCTGTAGGCGTCGTTGTTGGGCCGGTGAACGGACGGGGGGTTCGAGTGTGTCTTGGGCACGGCCTGCTCACCAAGAGGCAGCGATGTACTTGATCTCGAGGAACTCTTTGATGCCCTCGTGGCCGCCCTCGCGGCCGATACCGGACTGCTTCACGCCGCCGAACGGTGCCGCCGGGTCGGAGATCAGACCCCGGTTGATGCCGACCATTCCCGACTCCAACGCCTCGGCCACCCGCAGCCCCCGGCTCAAGTCCGAGCTGTAGAGGTAGGCAGCGAGGCCATGGATGGTGTCGTTGGCCAAGGCCACTGCCTCTTCGTCGCTGGTGAAGGTGACGATGGGCGCCACCGGGCCGAAGATCTCGCGCTCGAGAACCGGGGCGTCGGCGGGCAACTTGGCCAGCACCGTCGGCTCAAAGAAGAAGCCGGGACGGTCCGGCGCCTTCCCGCCGGCGAGGACATCGCCGCCGGACTCAGTGGCCAGTTCCACCGACTCGATCATGTCCTCCTGGGCGCCCTTGTTGATGAGCGGACCGAGGTCGACGCCCGGTTCCATGCCGGGACCGACCTTCACCGCCCGCATCCGCTCGGCGAACGCCGCCGCGAACGCGTCGGCCACGGATTCGTGCACGAGGAAGCGGTTGGCGGCGATGCAGGACTGGCCGCCATTTCGCATCTTCGCCACCATCGCCCCCTCGACCGCAGCGTCGATGTCGGCGTCCTCGAACACCAAAAACGGGGCATTGCCGCCGAGTTCCATCGACGTGGAGATGATCCTCTCCGCCGCCTGCTCGAGGAGCGTGCGGCCGACCTCGGTGGAGCCGGTGAAAGAGAGCTTGCGCACCCGGGGATCCCCCAGCATGGCGGGCACGACCTCCGACGAACGCCGAGAGGGCACCACGTTGATGACACCCGCCGGCACCCCTGCCTCCTCCATCACCTCGGCGATCGCCAGGGCCGTCAGCGGGGTGTCCGAGGCGGGCTTGAGGATCACGGTGCATCCGGCGGCGAGTGCCGGGCCGATCTTGCGGGTGGCCATCGCCGCCGGGAAGTTCCAGGGGGTGATCAGGACCGAGATCCCGATCGGCTGGCCGATGGCGATGATGCGCTTGTCGCCGGCCGGCGCCAACGTGATCGAGCCGTCGTTGCGAACCGCCTCCTCGGAGAACCAGCGATAGAACTCGGCGGCATACGCGATCTCCGCCTTCGACTCGGCGAAGGTCTTGCCCATCTCCAACACGATCAGGGAGGCGAGATCGTCGGCCCGGTCGATCATCATCTCGAAGGCCCGCCGCAGGATCTCGCCCCGTTGACGAGGCGGCGTCGCCGCCCACGCCTCCGATGCAGCCTCCGCCGCGTCCACGGCGGCGAGGACGTCGTCGACCGAAGCGCTCGGCACCGACGCCACCGGCTCCCCCGTCGACGGATCGAGGACCTCGATCTCGGCGCCGTCGGAGGCCTCGCGCCACTCGCCACCGATCAGCAGACGATCGTGGCCCTGCTTCTTCAACTGTTCGAGGACGGGGTTCTCGGTCATGTCAGCTCAATCCGTCGGAGACTTCTCGATTCTCGGGTTCGATCTTACGACCGGCACCGGCGGCGAGCCGCGAGAGCAACGCCGCGAAGTCGAGGTCGCCATAGCCCTGGCCGATGCCGTCGACCAAGATCTGGTGGACGAGGGCCGTCGTCGGCAGGGGGACATCGAGATCGCGCCCGGCGGCGAGGCCGAGCTCCAGGTCCTTGCGGAGGAGATGCCAAGTGAACGTGGGCGGCTCGTACTCCAGGTTCACGAACGCCGGGGTCTTGTACCGGGTGAAGGTCGAGCCCATGACGCTGTCGTTCAGGAACTCGAGGAAGTCGTAGCGGGAAACGCCGTAGGCCTCGGCGAGCAGGGTGACCTCGGCCATCATCTGGGCGACCACGCCCAGCATCAGGTTGTGGCAGATCTTGACGAGACGCGCCGCGTCGCCTTCACCGACATAGGTGGCCCGTCGTCCGAAGAGCTCGATGTAGGGCCGGGCCGTCTCCCACGCGTCTCGCGGGCCTGACACCACTGAAGTCAGCTTCCCCGACTTCACCACCTTGGGATTGCCTGACACCGGCGCCGCCAGCACCGACGTCCCCACCTCGGCTGCCCGGCGGGTCAGCTCCTGCGACGTGGGCGGATCTATGGTCGTCGAGTCGACGATGATCCCGGGCCGGGTCTCACCGGCGAGGACGCCGTTGTCCCCGAACGTCACCTCCAGCACGTCCTGGGGCCCGGCCACCATCGTGAACACGATGTCTCTCCCCGCCAGCTCTGCCGGCGAGTCGACCACCTTGGCCCCCTTCTCGGCGAGAGGTTCGGCCTTGGAACGGGTCCGGTTCCACACCCACAGGTCCACACCGGCGTCGAGGAGGCGGCTGGCCAGCTCGAACCCCATCCTCCCTGTACCGATCCATCCCACTTTGTGGGGGAACTTCGCATCCGTCATCGAGACCTCACTCCTCTCGTCTCGTCGAACAAACCAACGGTCTGGCCGACCCCGTCGACGCAATCGTTTGTAGTATCGTGTTTTTTCACGACGAGCGCAAAGTTTTCGATATCGGCACCTGCGGCAGTTTCGATTGTGCGCTCGAGTGCTGCTTGACGCCGCGCGTCAGACACTGCGCATTATGTTGGAAAAACGTGAACGGCCGACCCACACTCAAAGATGTTGCCCGCGAGGCCGGGGTCCATGTTTCCACCGCCTCACGGGCGCTCAACCCTGCCACGTCTTCGGTGGTCAACCCGGAGACGCTGAAGCGGGTCGTCGAAGCTGCTGAGCGACTGGGGTATCGGCCGCACCCGCTCGCCCGGGGTCTGCGCACCAACCAGACGATGTCCATCGGGATGGTCATCCCCGATGTCGAGAACCCGCTGTTCGGCCCGATCGTGGCGGGCGCCGAATCCGTCCTCGTCGAGGATGGCTATTCGCTCCTGATCGGCAACGCCGATCGCGGCGTGGAACACGCCGAGGCGGTGATCGAGGACATGATCGAACGGCACGTGGACGGCCTGATCCTCGCCACCGCCACCCGCGACGACGGTCAGATGGCGATGGCCGGCTCGCAGGGGATTCCCATCGTCCTCGTCAACCGCACCGTCGACAAAGGCGACGTCCCGGCGATCGTAGGCGACGACCATGCCGGCATCGCTCTCGCCGTCGACCACCTGGTGTCCCTGGGTCACCGGCGCATCGGCCACGTCGCCGGGCCCTCGTGGGTGTCTACCGGCATCGGCCGCCGCGACGCCTTCGTGGCAGCCATGGAGCGCCACGGCCTCGACGCCGGGCCCGATGTGATCGAAGAGGCGGAGTGGTACCAAGTCGAACCGGGCGCCAACGCCTCGGCAGCGCTCTTGGATCGCCATCCGGACATGACGGCCATCGTCGCTGCCAACGACCTCCTGGCCCTGGGGTGCTATCGGACGATCCGGTCGTTGGGCAAGGAAGTCGGCCCTGACATCTCGGTGACCGGCTACAACGACATCCCGCTCCTCGATCTCATGCAGCCGCCGATGACGGCGGTGCGAGTGCCGCACCGCCAGATGGGAGCCGAGGCGGCGTCGACCCTCCTGGCCATGATCGCCGGCACCGAGTACCACAAGGGCACGAAGCTGCTCACGCCCACCCTCGTGGTCCGCGGGTCCACCGCCCCGCCCCGGTCGGCCGTTTGATCCTTCTTTGGCGCGAAGACCGCAGACGTGCAAATATTGCGGCGCCTTCGTCGCAATCGTTTGTGATGGCCGGTTGCAGATCTAGGGCGTAGCATGGAAACCGGTTGACGCAGGGGCGGGCCGACCGGGGCCGCTTCTGTGCCGACCGAAGAGGAGGACACCGACGTGAGGAGAACCTCGATGAGGAGACTCAGATGGACAGCGCTGGTGGCAGCGCTCGCCCTGATCCTCGCTGCCTGTGGCGGCGACGGGGCGAGTACGACCACGGCCGGCGCCGACACCACCCCCACCACCGAAGGGGCCACCGAGCCAACGGCTCCGGCGACCACCGGTGGCGAAACGACCGAGACCACCGGAGGCGAGGCGCCGGAAGGCGACCCGATCGTGTTCGCCTCGTCGCTGCCTCTGACGGGCGAGTTCTCGATCACCGGCGCCAAGCACCGCGACGGCTACCAGTTCTGCGTGGACGAAATCAACGCCCGGGGTGGCATCCTCGGCCGGCCGGTGGAATTGCTGGTGGAGGACAACCGCTCGGACACCGAGGTGATCGTCACGCAGATGGAGCGGTTCATCAACGTCGAGCAGGCCGACGTGCTGCTCGGGACTTTCTCCAGCCTCCTCGGCTTCCCCGCCTCGACGGTGGCGGAGCAGAACAACATGATCTACCCGATGCCGTCGTCGGCCGCCCTGCGGGTGTGGGAGCGCGGGTACAACCACATCTTCTACTTCCAGGCCCTGCCCGGCGAGTACACCGGCAAGGCGATCCTCGACACCCTCGCTCACTACAACGAGCAGGGGATCGTGGGAGAGATGCCGCAGACGGCGGCGGTCGTGTACGCCGACGACTTCTTCGCCGCCTCGATCGCCACGGGCCTCGTCGGCGGAGAGGTGGAGATCCCCGACACCGGAGAGGTCATCTCGCTGGCGCCCGGCTTCCTCGCCGACAACGACATCGAGTTGGTCCTCGAGGAGGTCTGGCCCGTCGGCTACACCGACTGGATCACGCTCGCGAACTCGATCCGCACCGCCGACGCCGACATGCTCATCGTGTCCAGCGCATCGGTCGACGAGGTCATCGCCCTGGTCCAGGCGCTGCAGACCATCGGCTACAACCCCGATGTCCTCTACACCGCCCAGGGCGCCCAGTCCGAGTTCCAGGAGGCACTGGGTGACGCTGCCGAAGGCATCCTGATCCACTCGGTGTGGAGCCCGCTCGCCAACTTCGAGGGCGAGCTCGCGGGAGAGCCCTACACGAACGCCGACTTCGTGAACAACTACACGGAAGCCAAGGGCACCGCGCCGGACGAGGACGAGGCGATCCCCTTCGCCGTGTGCCAGGGCGTCGAGCAAGCCATCCGGGCCACCGGCACCACCGACAACCTCGAGCTGAGCGAATGGATGCACTCCCGCACGCCCGAAGAGCCGGTGCGCACGATCCTCGGCGACTTCGTCTGGGACGAGAAGGGCCTCCCCGAGGGGAAGAGCTTCCTCGTCAACCAGTGGCAGAACGGCGAGTTGGAGTTCGTCTTCCCGGTCGGCGAGTTCGAAGGCACGGTGGATCTCATCCACCCGAAGCCCGAGTGGTAGAGACTCAGATGAATGGGGGGACCCGCCAGCCAGGTCCCCCCACCTCCCATAAGATGGCCCGACTCCCTAAGACCCCCACCTGATGGCCCTTCTCGAAGTCCGCGACGTTGTGAAGTCCTACGGCGGGATCGTCGCCGTCAATCACGCTTCCTTCGACGTGGAAGAAGGCACCATCACCGCCCTCATCGGCCCCAATGGCGCCGGCAAGACAACCGCATTCGACACGATCTGCGGAGTAGTGGTGCCGGACAGCGGCCGAATCACGTTCGACGGGCAGGACATCACCGGGCTGATGTCCCATGTGATCAACAAGGCCGGCATCGGCCGCACGTTTCAGATCACCCGGGAACTCGGAGACATGACCGTCCTCGAGAACATGGTCATCTCCCGGGTCCCCAACAGCCTCAAGGCGCTGCTCGGCAAGAGGATCGACCCTGCCGAGCGGGAGAAGGCGATGGACCTGCTGCGCTTCGTGGGCATCGATCGCCTCGCCCACCAGCCGGCCAAGCGCCTCTCCTACGGCCAGCGAAAGCTCTTGGAGTTCGCATCGGTCCTGATGACCGACCCGCGGCTCGTGCTTCTCGACGAGCCCGCCGGCGGCGTGAACCCCGCTCTCCTCGAGCGGATCATGGACCGGATCGAGGAGATCAATCGCCAAGGCACGACGTTCCTGATCGTCGAGCACAACATGGACGTGGTCATGCGCCTGAGCCATTCGATCATCGTGATGGCGCACGGCCAGGTCATCCTCCAGGGCAGCCCCGCCGAAGTGCGAGAAGACCAGCGTGTCCTCGACGCCTATCTGGGGGACGTCTGATGGCGCTGCTCGAAGTCCGCAACGTCCGCGCCGGGTACGGGGCCGGCCCCGACATCCTCACCGACATCTCGATAGACGTCGAAGAGGGCCGCACGTACTGCATCATCGGCCCCAACGGCGCCGGCAAGTCGACCCTCCTGAAGACAATCGCCGGGCTGCTCACGCCCCGCGACGGCGGCATCGTCTTCGACGGCCAGAGCATCGCCGGACGACGACCCGACCAGGTGCTCGCCGCCGGGGTGTGTTTCGTCCCCCAAGACCGCACGATCTTCCCGCAGATGACGGTCCGCGAGAACCTGGTGATGGGCGGATTCCTGCTCCGCGACAGGAAGCTGGTCGAACAGCGGGTGGACGAGCTCATGGACCGGTTCCCCCGGCTCGCCGAGCGCGCGTCCCAGCTCGCCCAGACGATGTCGGGCGGCGAACAACAGATGCTCGTCATGGCACGCGCTCTCATGATCCAGCCGCGGCTGATGATGATCGACGAGCCCAGCCTCGGCCTCGCCCCCCAGGTCTCCAGCCAGATCTTCGACATCATCCGGTCGCTCACGAGCGAGATGGGCATCACCGTGCTTCTGATCGAGCAGAACGTGAAGAAAGGCCTCGACGTTGCCGACTGGGCCTTCGTCCTCGACCTGGGCACGTGCCGATTCGAAGGCTCCGCCGACGAGATCCTCGACGACCCACGGATCCGCGACCTGTACCTCGGGTCACTGGCCGAAGCCGCCAAGGAGTCGGAGGAGACGTCATGACCAACTCCATCCAGGTCCTCATCCTCGGTCTCCTGCTGGGAGGCGTCTACGCCCTGATGGCGTCGGGTCTCACGCTCCTGTTCGGTGTCATGCGGGTCGTCAACCTGGCTCACGCCGCCTTCATCGTCCTGGCGTCGTTCCTGAGCTTCTTCCTGTGGGAAGGGCTGGGGATCGACCCGCTGGTATCGCTCGTCATCACCGTGCCGGTGTTCTTCGTGTTCGGAATGGTGCTGTACCGGCTGGTCTTCCCTCGGATCGAGGGCTCCCCGCGCTTCACCGAGATGACGGTGCTGATGACGTTCGGATTCGCCTTCATCGCCGAAGGCGTGATGTCCCATTTCTTCACCGGCATCTTCCGCCAGACGAAACCGTCCTACGCCCAGGACGCCATCCTGTTGGGCGATCTGTACGTCCCCACCGCCCAGTTCTACGCCGCCATCACCAGCATCGTGTTCCTCGTCGCCCTGTGGGCGTTCCTCAAGTACACCCGGACGGGCTACGGCGTGCGGGCGACGATGCAGAACCGCGACGCCGCCCAGCTCGTCGGAGTGGACGTGCGGCGAGTCTCGACGGTGGCGTTCGGGCTCGGGATGGCTCTGGCCGGGGCGGCGGGTGCCCTGATCAGCTTCATCTTCCCCTTCTATCCCTCCCGCCACTGGCAGTGGATCGCCATCCTCTTGGCGCTCGTGGTCCTGGGAGGAATGGGCAGCCTGAAGGGTGCGGTCATCGGCGCCCTGGGCCTGGCCGTCATCTCGTCGTTCGTCAGCACCCACGTGGGTGCGGTGTGGGCCCCGATCACCTTCTTCGGCGCCCTGTTCGTGGTCTTGATGGTCAAGCCTGAAGGCCTGTTCGGCAAGAAAGCGAGAGCGTGATGACAGACGTCCGCACTGTCGACGAAGCCAGCGCTCCCGCCGCCACAGAGGAGCACATCCCGCGGCCCAGCCGGTGGTGGGTGCTGGGAGCCGTGCTGGCACTCGCGATCGCCTTGCCCTTCGCCCGCTTCCTCGGCTCGTACAACTACGTGCTCCAGCTCGGAATGATCGCGCTGATGTGGATCGCCCTGGCCTCGAGCTGGAACATCCTCGGCGGCTACACGGGCTACATCTCGCTCGGGCACAACGTGTTCTTCGCCGTAGGCGGATACGTAGCCGGCATGCTCCTCCTCGAGCTCGGCTGGTCTCCGTTCGCCACCGCCCCGCTGGCGGGTCTGGTGGCCATGGCCCTCGGCCTCGTGGCCGGCCTGATCACCTACCGGGCGCACGGCACGTCCTTCATCATCTCAACCGTGGCTTTGCTGCTCGTCGTGTCGCTTCTCATGGACAACTGGAGTTATCTCGGCGGATCCAACGGCCTCAGCCTCCCCTTGCCCGGGTTCGACCCGTCCTGGCTGAAGGTGCCGTTCTACTACGCCATGCTGGTGGCGGCGGTCGGTGCGGTGATCCTCGGTCATCGGGTGCAGCATTCGAAGTTCGGGCTGGCGTTGCGCGCCATCGCCTCCGACGAGGTGAAGGCGGAGATGGCCGGCATCAACACCCGCCTGTACAAGGTCATGGCCTTCTCGATCAGCGCCTTCTTCCCCGGTGTGGTGGGAGCGCTGTGGGGCTACAACCTGTCGTACCTGCGCCCGGTGATCTTCCTCATCATCTCCGTGGCCGCCCGGATGGTGCTGATGTCGATCGTCGGCGGCCGGGGCACGGTGGCGGGGCCTGTCATCGGCGCCGTCCTGATCATCGCCATCGACGAGGCATCGGTGTCCCTCCTCGGTCAGACCGAGCTCAACCTGGCCGTGACCGGCCTGCTCCTCGTCGTCACGCTCCTGTTCTTCCCGCTGGGGATCGTCGGCACCCTGCGCGAACGCAACCGGCTCCCGGCCTGGCTCGACTGGGATTAGGGGCGGCCCGGGATTCTCACCGGGGCGGCGCGGTCGACTCGCGGATCACCAATTGGAAGTCGATCCGCGGCCACTGCTCCGGCGGGTTCCCTTCGAGGAGGTCCAGCACGAGCCGGCCCCCGACCTGTCCGAGCTCGCCCAGAGGCACGTGGACGGTGGTGAGGGGTACCGCGGCGTAAGCGGCGAACTCGATGTCGTCGAACCCTGCCACCGACACCTCGTCCGGGACCCGGCTCCCTTGGTCGAGCAGGTACCTGATCGCCCCGATCGCCATCATGTCGTTGGCGGCCACGATGGCGGTCGGATTCGCCGCCATCAGCTTCTCGGCCGCTCTCGCACCGCCTTCGATCGTGAAGTCCCCGGCGATGACCAGTTCCGGATCGACTCGCAGGCCCCGCTCGGTCATGGCCGTCTCGTATCCGCTGCGGCGCGCCTTCGTGACCATCAAATAGGGCGGCCCGGTGATGTAGCCGATGCGGGTGTGGCCCAGATCGAGCAGGTGGGTGACGAGCAGCTGCGTGCCCTCTCGATTCCCGTACCCGACCCGGGGTGCGGTGTACCCATGCTCCGACAACGTCACGACCACCCCGCCGAGCGCCCGGAACCGGTCGAGGATGGCCGTAGCCTCCGCCAGGTAGCGGGGGTCGTCGATGGCCGAAGCGACCAGCACGATCGCATCGACCTGGTTGGCGACGAATGCCCTCATCACCGCCAGTTCCTTGTCGACGTCGCGGTCGGAGCTGGAGACGAAGAGCGCATGGTCCCGGCTCCCGGCGGCGTCCTCCAAGCCGCGCACGATCTCGGCGTAGTACGGGTCGGAGACGTCGTGGACGACGACACCGATCGTGCGTGACCGGGCGGTGGCGAGGGCCCGGGCGAGCCGGTTGGGTTCGAAGCCGAGCCGCTCGGCCGCTTCGAGGACACGTCGTCGGGTCGGTTCGCTCACCGGGTGGGACGACCCGGACAGAACCCGGGAGGCCGTGGACACGGAGACTCCTGCGGTGCGGGCGACGTCCCGGAGCGAGGCGATCTTGATTCCGTCGTTCTTGGCGTCGCGGGCTGTGGAAGTCACGCCCAGGACCCTAATCCGCCGGGGCTTCGCTGTCCGGAAAGAGCTCGACTTTCGTCGGCGATCAGAGCGATCGATCCCCCAACGAGGCGACCAGGAAGGGACGGGGCGTCGAATTTGCATCCCCCTCCGAGCCGGTACGAGTCTCTTGGCTCGAAGATCTTCCGGTGGCCGAGCCATCGATCTGCGTTGTCATGAATGGAGCGGATATGTGCTTCCTCGAGAAGCCGGAGTACGAGCCGCCTGGCGAGGAGTCCACCCGCCTCGACGTCGCGACACGTTCGTGGCGGGAGTCTCGCGGGCTCGGCCTGCATCGAATGGCCGGGTGACGCTGTGATGGAGATCCTCGCCGTCGGCGTCGCCGTCCTCATCGGCGCACTGATCAAATCGATCACGGGAATGGGCTTGCCGCCGATCGTCATCCCGGTGCTCGCCCTGTTCGTCGGTCCGCAGGACGCCGTGGTGATCGTCACGTTGTCGACGATCGTCACCAACACCTACCTGATGTGGGCCTATCGAGACGCCGCCCGGGAAGCAAAGAACCTCCCGGCGATGCTCGTCGCCGGGACGATCGGGGCCCCTATCGGCGTCTATGCATTGGCAACCGTCGACACGACGACCGTTGGGGTGATCCTGGCGGTCACGGTGATCGCCTACATCCTCGTCCAGTGGCGCCGACCCGACCTGAAGCTCTCGCCCAAAACGGCCCGGTGGGCCGCCGTGCCGGTGGGCTTGGCGGGAGGGGTGCTCCAGGGTGCCACCGGCCTGTCGTCGGTCGTCCTCGCCTCCTACATCCACGCTCTCGGTGTGTCGCCCCGGGCGTTCGTGTTCACGATCTCGACCCTCTTCCAGGTGTTCGCTCTCGTCCAAGGTGTTGGATTCGTCGCCGCCGGGATGTACACCCCCGACACCATCGTCGCCAGCATCGTCGCCGCCGTCGCCGCCACCGCGGTCCTGATCTTCGGCACCCGGCTGGCGATCCGTGTCCCGCCGGCGGTGTTCAACCGGCTCGTCATGGGCGTGCTGGCCCTGTCCGCCCTGAAGATGCTGCTCGACGCTCTCGCCTGACGAGAAGCTGTCAGTCCTGACTGAATCCGGCGAGCTCGAGCACCAGCGCCATGCGGTGGGCCGCCAGCTCGGGGTCGGTGAGCAGCCCCGCCTGGTCGGCGAGCACGAACTGGCGGGCGAGGTGGACCACCGAGCGGGCGCTCTCCAGCCCATAGACCATCCGGAAGTGGTCCTGGAGACCGTTGAGGTACGCCTGGAACACGACGCCCGTCTTGTAGTAGAAGGTGGGCGCCGCGAAGACGTGGCGGGCCAGCGGCACCGTCGGCGCCAGGATCTTCTCGAACTGCTCTTCCTCCCCGGCGTCGAGCGCCTGGATCGCGGCCGAAGCAGCGGGAGCGATCACGTCGAATGCTCCGAGGAAGGCATCGCTGTGGTGGGTCCCGTCGCCGCGGATCAGCTCGGGGTAGTTGAAGTCGTCGCCGGTGTACATGCGCAGGCCCTCGGGGAGCCTCCGGCGCAACTCGATCTCGCGGTCCTTGTCGAGGAGCGAGATCTTCACGCCGTCGATCTTCTCCCGGTTGGCGGCGAGGATGTCCAAGAAGGCCTCGGCGGCGACGTCGAGGTCCTCTGAGCCCCAGTACCCGGCGAGGAGCGGGTCGAACATGTCGCCCAGCCAGTGGATGATCACCGGCCTGCGCGCCTCCGCCAGCACCTCGGCGTACACCCTCTCGTAGTCCTCCCGGGACCGGGCGACGGCGGCCAGATGGCGGCTGGCCATTACCACGGCCTGGCCGCCCTCCCCTTCGACGAGGTCCAACTGCTCGTGGTAGGCGGCGATGATCTGCTCGAGCGACGCAGTCGGCTCGGTGATCTGGTCGGTGTTGATGCCACAGGCGATGTCACCACCCTCGGCCTTCGACTCGGCGACGGATCGGCGGCAAAGTTCCTGGATGGCGGGCCAGTCGAGCCCCATCCCCCGCTGGGCGGTGTCCATGGCATCGGCGACGGACAAGCCCCACGACCAGATGTGGCGGCGGAACGCCAAGGTGGCGTCCCAGTCGATGTTGGCTCCCGAGGTGGCGTTGTTCTCGGCGAGTGGGTCGGCAACGACGTGGACCGCCGAAAAGGCGCGCCGACTGGTGAGGGGCGCCGTCGGCCGGGGGTAGTCGACCGGCTCGCCCAGTTCGTAGACGATCGCCGAACCGTCTTCGGTTGGAATCCTGACCCGAGCCGCCATGGTTACCCCTTCCGATGGAAACCGTTATCCACGACCCAGGATAAGGAGATCCGCCGAGCCGAGCAAGCGCCCATCAGACTCGATAGGAGAGGGCGCCAGAAGCGGCGTAGGTGACCTGGCGGGCGAACTCGGGTCGGACGCCCACGGCCTGCCCGCCGGCGATGTAGACCCGTGGAAGCCGGGCTCCGAGTTGCTGAAGCACCTCCCAGGAAATCGATCCCCGGAGCCGGGCGATCTCGTCGGCGGTGACGGATTCGCCGCCTTGTCGGCCCAGCAAACAGATTTCGGTGTCGTCGTCCACTCCAGGCACGTCGGTGACATCGATGGTGATGGCATCGGAGGAGATCCGTCCCACCAGGGGGACACGGCGACCTCCGGCGAGGGCGGACGATCCCGGGGACAAGACACGCGCCCACCCGTCGGCGTACCCCATCGGGACGGTTGCGATGCGAGACGGGCGAGCCGCCACCCACGTGGAGGCGTAGCCCACCCCTGTTCCCTCGTCGACATCCGCCACCCGCACCGGATGGGCCTTGATCTCGAGGGCCGGAGCCACACCTTCCGGCAGGCCCTCTGCGGTCCCCGGGTGGTAGCCGTAGTAGACGAGGCCGGCTCGGACCAGGTGCTGCCCGGCGAGGTCGGCGGCGAGGATCCCTCCCGAGGCGGCGGTGTGGCGGAGGACGTCGGCCGGGACGGGGTCGGTCACCTCATGGAAGATGTCGAGTTGCCGCTCCGTGACGGCCGGATCCTCGGGCGAAGCGAGATGCGTCCACACCCCGACGAGCCGTACCGCCGAGCCGTGGACGGCGGCGAGGAGGCGATCGAAGGCGTCGGGACGGCAGCCTCCCCGGGTCATGCCGGTGTCGACTTCTATGTGAACCGCCAGGCCTTCGACCTCCTCGATCCGCCGCAGGTCGGCGAGGGAACCGATCGACACGTCGATGTCCCGTTGGCGGGCGACGGCCGCCTGGGAAGCGGGGATCGGATAGAGGACGAACACCCTGCCTTCGTATCCGTCGAGGCGCAGCCGCACCGCCTCCTCGAGGGTGGCGGTGCACAGCCATGTCGCCCCGCCCCGCACCGCGCACCGGGCCGCCACCTCCAGACCGTGGCCGTACCCGTCGGCTTTCACGACCGCCCCCAGTTGGAGGGGGGCGACGAAGGCGGCCAGTCGCCGGGCGTTTTCGGTCAGTTGGTCGGTGTCGACTTCGACCCAGGCCGTGCGGCCGAGAGGCGGGAGGCCAGCGTCGGCGAGTGTTCGCTCGATGGGCCGCATATCAGGCTTGTCCGCTCTCCAGCCCTTCCCACTCGTCCAGCGCCCGGCGCATCACAGGCCCGGCGTCGCTGATGCCGGTCCAGCGCCCGAAGGCGATCTCGGCTTGGGCGACGAGCATGTCGAGGCCGTTGCGGACCACGAGACCGCGTCGGCTGGCCGCCTCCACGAGCGGGGTCATCGGAGGCACGTAGACGAGGTCGAAGACGGCGGCGTCGACAGGCAGCAGTTCGACGTCGAAGGCCGTCCCCGGAGTGGTCATCCCCACGGTGGTCGCATTCACCGCCATCCCGCAGCCGGATAGAGCCTCCGCCGCCCGGGGGTCTTCCGCGCTGAGCGCCGTGACCGTCCCCACCGACGCCATCGACTCGGCCAGGGCCTCGGCGCGCTCCAGTGTCCGGTTGAGGACAGTCACCTCGGCGGCGCCCTCGTCGAGGAGGCCCCACACCACGGCTCGTGCCGCCCCGCCCGCCCCGGCGACCACCGCGCGGACGCCGGCGATGTCCACTCCCGCGCCTTTCACGGCAGAGATGAACCCGGGAGCGTCGGTGTTGAACCCGACCAGGGAACCGTCGGCCTCGCGAACCACCGAGTTGACTGCGCCGATGGCGCGGGCGGGCCCTTCCACTTCGTCGAGGTGCTCGACGACCACCTGCTTGTAGGGAGCCGTGATCTGGAAGCCGAACCACTCCGGTGCCCGTGTGGAAGCGACGAAGGCCCCGACTTCCTCGGGCTCGATCTCGGCCAGTTCGTAATCGGCCTCGATCCCGTAGTGGCGAAAGGCGGCGTTGTGCATAACCCGCGAGTGGAGGCGGCGCAGTGGCTTTCCGATCAGCGCCACTCTCTTCGCCGGAGTGCTCGTTTCGGCTGTCATCGGTTCTTGAACTCCGGGGGCCGTTTTTCGAAGAAGGCGCGGGCTCCTTCGAGCATGTCTTCGGTCCGGAACACCCGCTCGGATGCGTCCAGTTCCGCCGCCAATCCCTGGTCCAAAGGCACGTCGAGAGCCAGGTCTATGACCTTTTTGGCTTCCCGCACCGCCACCGGGCCGCGCTGGGCGATGGTGCTGGCGATGGACAGGGCCTCCTCGAGGGCGGTGCCGGCGGCGGCGACACGGTTGATGAGCCCCATCTTCTCGGCCTGGTGGGCGTCGTAGATCTCGCCCGTCAGGATCATCTCCTTGGCCCGGGCCAGCCCAACGAGACGCGGGAGGCGTTGGGTGCCGCCCGACCCGGGCATCACACCGAGCCGCACCTCGGGCAGGCCCAGGCGGGCGTTCTCGTCGGCGACGAGGATGTCGCAGCACAGGGCGAGCTCCAGGCCGCCGCCCAATGCGTCCCCGCCGATGGCGGCGATCGTCGGCACAGGGAGGCGGGCGAGCCGGCGGTAGACGGCCTTCTCGAGGAGGAGCTTGCCCTCGCCCACGCGGCCCTTGAGCGACTCGAACTCCTTCACGTCGGAACCGACGCAGAATGCGCGATCGCCGGCGCCAGTCACCACGACGGCGCGGACGTCGGGATCCTCCTCGAGCCTGGCGAGGGCGGCATCGAGGGCGCGGGTGACCTCGACCGTGATGAGGTTCAGCGGCGGGTTGTTGAGCCGCAGGATGGAGGTGGGGCCGCCCTCGATCTCGACCAGTTCGGAGCTCATGCCATGTACCCCCCGCCGTTGGGGGCCAGCGTCTGCCCGTAGTACATGGATGCGGCCGGAGAGAGCAGGAACACGACGCTCGCTGCCACTTCCTCGGGCCGGGCGAAGCGACCGGCGGGGAGTTCGGCGAGCCGCCTCTGGCCCACTTCACCTTGCATCACTTCGGCCGCCATGTCGGTGACGGTCACGCCGGGCGCCACGGCGTTGACCCGGATTCCCTTGGGGCCGAGCTCCTTGGCGAGCGACTTGGTGAGTCCAATGACGCCCGCCTTGGCGGCGGCGTAGTGGGCTACCCCGGCAAAGCCGATCTGGCCGAGACGGGAAGCGATCATCACGATCGATCCCTCACCCCTCTCGACCATCGCGGGGACGACCTCACGAGTGCACAGGAAGGCACCCGTGAGGTCGACGTCGAGGACCCGCTTCCACTCCTCGACCGACATCTCGAGGACCGGGGACTCGGGCATGATCCCGGCGTTGTTGACGAGGGCGTCGATGCGACCGAAGCGCTCGGTCACGGCCCGGACCATGTCGGCCACTTGGCCGGGGTCGCTGACGTCGGCCTTGAAGGCCTCCGCCTTGCGACCCCGTTCCTCCACGGCCTCGACCGTCCGTTCGGCTCCGGCCCGATTCTCCACGTATCCGACCGCCACGTCGGCGCCGGCATCGGCGCAGGCCGTGGCGATGGCCGCACCGATGCCCCGGCTGCCGCCGGTCACCAGGACGGTCTTTCCTTCCAATGCGTTGTCGAACACGGCGGTCGGCTCCGTCACTGACCGAACTCGTCTGTGAACAGCTCCGCCGGGTCCACGGCCTCTTCGATCACGCCTGCCTCGAAGAGGAAGTCGTGGGTGGCGGTCCACTTCTCGAGGTTCTGGCTGAGCAGGTCGTCACCGGCGAACTCGAAGGCACCTTCGAGCATGGCCTGATGGACCTCCGGAGCCTGTTCCGTCTCCGGAGCGGCTTCGTACAGGGCCTGCAGCGCCGCCTCGGGATCGGCCGCCGCGGCTTCGAAGCCCTGGCGGACGCCGTCGACGAAGCACTGCACGGCGTTGGGGTTCTCGGCGATGTAGTCGTCGGAGGCGGCCAGCGCCAACCCGTAGCTCTCCAGGCCGAAGTCACGGAAGAAGAGGACGTTGAGCAGGCTGGTGTCCGCTTCGATGTTCACCACCTCGTTGCCGAAGAAGGTGATGAAGTCGACCTGGCGGGTCTTGAGCTGGGCGATGCCCGGTGCCGGCACGCTCACCTCGCGGATGCTGTCGACGTCGATGCCGTTCTCCTCCCACAAGGCGTGGAGGAGCAGATAAGGGGAGCCACCCGGGACCGCGCCGTAGGTCTTGCCCTCGACGTCGGCCAGCTCCTCGATCCCGGTGTCGACGTAGGAGACGAGAGACGACGGGTTGTCCTGGTAGATGACGCCGATCGACTTGATGGGAAGCCCCTGGGAGCGACCCGCTGAGATCGACACCGCGTCGGTGAGCCCGAACTCCTCGGCGCCGGTTCCCACGAGTTGGGCGGTGTCGCCGGAGCCCTGGCCGGCGTTGAGGGTCACGTCGAGCCCACACGCCTCCCAAAAGCCTTCCTTCTTCGCCAGGAAGTACGGGGCGTGGTTGCCGGCGATCACCCAGTTCAGACGGAACCTGACCGAGGCCATCTCCGTCGGTGTCTCCCCGGGTGCGCTGGTGGCAGTCGTCTCCTCGGTGGCCGGGGGCGTCGTGGCCTCGGTCGCCGGCGGGGTCGTGGCGTCGGCGGCCGTAGTGGTCGCCTCGCCCCCGTCTCCACCGCAGGCGGCGATCACCAGCGCGAGAACGATGGCGAGTGCTGCTCTCTTGCTTCTCATGTGTCTCTCCCTGTTGGTCGTGCCCACCATGGCGGCAAGCGTTTACTGGGGTTGGCCGGAGCGAGGAAAGGAGGTTGGGGCATCGGAGATCACCTGCCGGACCGGTACTGCCAGGGCATGAGCAGACGCTCGAGACCGCCGATGAGCATGAACAGGACGACACCGATCACCACGAGCAACACGAGCGAGGCGAACAGAAGCGTCGAGTCGAGGAAGGTGTTGGCGTAGACGAGGAGGTACCCGAGGCCGGAGTCGGCGCCGACCCACTCGCCGACGATGGCGCCGACGACCGCCAGCGTGATGCCGATCTTGAGACCGGCCATGATTCGGGGCAGGGAGTGGGGCAGGGTGATGCGAGAAAAGATCTGGTGGCGGGGCGCGGAGACCGAGCGGAGCAACTCGAGGAGGGACCGGTCGACGGAGGCGAAGCCCTCGGCGGCGGTCACCACCACCGGGAAGAAGACCATCAGCGCCGTGATGACGATCTTGGGCCACATGCCGAACCCGAGCCAGAGGACGAGGAGGGGAGCGATGGCGATCTTCGGCACCGCCTGGGAGGCGACGATCAGCGGGTAGACGGTGTTGCGGAAGACCGCCGAGTAGGCGATGGGCAGCGCCAGCACGATGCCGACGACGGCTCCGAGACCGAACCCCGCTCCGATCTCGGCCAGCGTCGTGACCGTGTGGTCCCACAGGACCGGCCAGTCCGCCACCATGCGGTCGAGGACCGCGGTCGGCGCCGGGAGGATGTAAGGCTCGACCACTTCCAGACGGGCGAGCAACTCCCAGAGCAGCACGAGCGCAACGAGGAAGGCGCTGGGATAGATCCACGCCCGCCAATTCGAGAGACCCGAGCGGCGGACGGCCTGGACGACCGCCGCCTCGGTGTCGACCGTCGATACCCGCAGGCCCGAGGCGTCCGTCATGAAGACGCCTCCTCGATGTGGGACCGCAGGATCCGCACGTATTCCGAGAACTCCGGTGTCTGCCGTACCGACCCGGTGCGGGGATGGGGGAGGTCGATGGCCACATCGGCGATGATCCGCCCGGGCCGGGCCGACAACACGAGCACCCGGTCGGACAGCAGGGCTGCTTCGGCGATCGAGTGGGTGACGAACACCACGGTGCGCGACCGATCCCAGATCCGCAGGAGCTCCTCACCCATCCGGTCCCGCGTGATCGAGTCGAGGGCGGCGAAGGGCTCGTCCATGAGCAGCACCCGGGGATCGAGTGCCAGCGCCCGGGCGAGGGAGACGCGCTGCCGCATCCCCCCCGACAGTTGGTCCGGGTAGGCGCGTTCGAAGCCGGCGAGTCCGACGAGCCGCAGCAACTCTGCCACCTTCTGGCGGGCGGGTCCCTGGCCCGTGACGTCGA
This sequence comes from Acidimicrobiia bacterium, assembly GCA_036380875.1. Classification (GTDB taxonomy): domain Bacteria; phylum Actinomycetota; class Acidimicrobiia; order Spongiisociales; family ZC4RG35; genus ZC4RG17. Next base: position 36,336 of record DASVDX010000022.1, on the reverse strand, counting down.
GGAGCAACGAGGCGTTGGCTTCGACCGTCCTCCAGGGCAGCAGGGTGGCGTCCTGGAAGACGAACCCGAAGAGGCGGTTGCGCAGGGCGGTCTCCACCGAGTCTCGGCCCACGGCGATCGTCCCCGTGGTGGGCTCTTCGAGGCCGCCGATCATGCGCAGCAGGGTGGTCTTCCCACAGCCCGACGGCCCGAGCAAAGAGACGAAGCTGCCGGCGGCGATGTCGAGGTCCAGAGCCTGGAGAGCGGTCACGGCGCGGTCGCCGGTGCCGAACACCTTCGAGACTCCCCGGAGCGTGATCGCCTCATCCACAACGGTCGACCTGACCTCCGGTTGACTCACCAGCCGCCTCCTCGGGGAGGGAAACCGCTTACCGATCGCACGCTACCTGCCGCGCCACCTGACCGCCAACGTTGGCGCGGCAGGTGCTGGCCTCATCCCTCGTCCGGGAACCGGACGTGGGCGATCACCTCGGTGATCCAATGCTCGAGCTGGCCCGGATCGGGCGTCATGGTGTGGAGCATGAAACGCTGCACACCGGCGTCGATCCTCGCCTGCAGGGACTCGACGATGTCGTCGGGGGTGCCGAACAGGTACACCTTCTCGAGGTACTCGCGCCCGCGGGCCTCGCTCATCACCCGCAGGAACGCCTCGTGCTGCTCGGCCAGCGCCTTCTCCCGGTCCTGGGTCAGGACGAGATGCATGAAGTTCTCGTGCGCCACGGTCAGGGTCGACGGGTCACGGCCGTTCTCGCGGAGATATGCCTGCAGCTCCTCCCAGTCCCGGGCGATGTCCTCCGGCGGGCACGTGGGACGGGGGATCCACCCTTCCGTGCGCAAGATGCGCTTCTTGACCGCATCGACGAACCGGGGAAGGTCGGGCGAGCCGGGATCGGCGAGCTGGGAGCCACCACCGATCCAGATCTCGGGACGCTCGGGCAGGCGCGGCTCGATCTCCACGTCCTCGATCTGGTAGAAGCGACCGCTGTAGGTGACGGACTTGCCTTCGAGGGCGGGGATGATGATGTCGAGGATCTCGTCGGTGCGCGGCCCCCGCTCGGACTTCTTCACGCCGGTGGCGGCGTATTCGGGCGGGTACCAGCCGATGCCGGCACCGAGGATCGCCCTCCCCTCGGAGAGGAAGTGCAAGGTCGCCAGCTGCTTGGCGAGCAGCACCGGCTCGCGGATCGGGAGCACCATGACCGAGGTGCCCAACTTCACCCGCGACGTGACACCGGCGGCGACGGACAAGGCCGAGATCGGTTCGAGGAAGTTCACCGAGTAGAACTGCTTCGCAGCCAGCAAGTGATCGGTCACGAAGATCGAATCGAATCCGAGGTCCTCCACCTGGCGAGCGAAGTCCTTGATCCCCCGGGCTCGCTCCGGGCCGTCGCCCGCCCAAATGAACGAGGGCAGGAACACACCGAACCGCTCAACGTTTTGCATACGACCTTCCTTGCCGCTTCTCCTCCGCCCGCCAACACCGATCCGGCTGGCAAGCGTTTTCCATGAGGAGGCTACCTCATGGCCGGCGGCGAGGTCAACCGGTTCCCTCGATCCCGCCGCCGGGTCACAAAATCCCCCGGTTGTGATGGACAGGCGCACGGAAAACGGTTACACATTGCACTCGACAAACCGCCGGGGGGATGTGACACTACCGCCCGGCAGGTCGGTTAGACGGAGGAGACAAACATGACCAGACAGCGAAAGTGGTCAGCGCGAATCGCCCTGACCCTGGTGCTGGCCTTGCTGCTCGCCGCTTGCGGTGGTGGCGGCAGCGCCGATACGACGACGGCGGCGACGGAACCTGCCGCCGAGACCACTCCCCCCGAGACGACGGGAGAGACGACCCCCGACACAACCGCCGCGCCCGACACCACTGTCGGCGAAGAGCCGGCCGGCGAGGGTTTCCGCATCGGCTACTCCAACGGCGGCGGTGTCGGCAACGGCTTCCGCGAGGAACAGGTGTGCACGGCGCAAGCCGAGGCTCTCGCCTCCGGGCAGGTCACCGAGCTGATCACCATCCATCGGAACACCGACGCCGCTGGTCAGTTGTCCGACATCCGTGACCTGATCGCCGCCGGCGTGGACGCCATCGTCTTCAACCCGAACGACCCCGACGCCCTCAACCCGGCACTCGAGGAGGCGGCCGCCGCCGGCATCATCACCGTGTCGGTCGACGCCTACGTGACCCACGAGGACACCTACAACCTGTACAACAACCAGGTGCAGTACGCCTATCTCGGCGCCAAGTGGCTGTTCGAGCAGCTGGGCGGCGAAGGTGTCGTCTACTACATGCGGGGCTTCGCCGGCCACCCGGCCGACAACGACCGCCACATCGGCTTCAACATGGCGTTGGAGGAGTACCCGAACATCGAGGTGGTTCCCGGCCCCGAAGGTGTCCACACCGGTTGGGACCCGGCGACGACCACCCAGCTGATCAACGACTTCATCGCCTCCGGCCAGTACCAGGGCATAGACGGCATCTGGACCTCCGGCATGGACTCGCAGGTCGTGGATGCCATCGCCGATGCCGGCCTCGACTTCGTGCCGATCGTCGGCGCCGACCTCGGGGCGTTCGTGCAGCAGCTCCTGGACGAGGAGGGTTATCCGGGCCTCGTCGGCGCGGCAGTGACCAACACCGCCGCCGTCGGTGGTGCCGGCGTCAACCTCGCCCTCAAGCTGCTCAACGGCGAGACCGTCGAGACTGCTCCGGACGCCAGCCAGCCCAACACGGTCCTGTTGGATCCGGTGCTGGCCGACAACGTCTCCGACGAGGGACGGGCCACGCTGGAGTCGTGGCTGGTGGACGGGCTCGATCCGCTGTGGCCGCTCGGCCTCCAGATCGAAGGCTGGACGAGCTACACGCCCGAGCAGGCCATCGCCTGCGAAGGCCCCGGCGCCTGATCAGACGCCGAACAGGAAGGGGCCGCCGAGAGGCGGCCCCTTCTTCCCAGCCGTAACGATCGCCTCGACCACCCGATGACAACGACCACCACCGACTACCTGCTCCACGCTCAAGACATCTCCAAGCACTACGGCGCCGTCGTGGCCTTGCGCTCGGCTTCTCTGGCCGTCCGCCCGGGCGAGGTCCACGCGCTGATGGGAGCGAACGGCGCCGGCAAGAGCACCCTCGTCAAGATCCTGACCGGAGCGGTGCGCCCCGACGGCGGCACGATCATGGTCCGGGGACGAGAGAGGACCGCTCATTCTCCCGCCGAGGCCCGGCGGGGCGGCCTCGTGTCCGTGTACCAGGAGCCCGCCCTGATCCCCGACCTCGACATCTTCTCCAACTTGCGTCTCACGGAGACGCCGATCGAACCTTTCCGCCACTGGCTCGAAGAGCTCGGATTGCCCGACCTAGATCTGTCGGCGATGGCCCGCACCCTGCCGCTGGCATCACTGCGCATCATCGACCTCGCTCGAGCCCTGGCGATCGATCCCGACGTCCTGATGCTGGACGAGATGACCGCCGCCCTCCCGGCAAACCTCACCGAGCGGGTACTGGAGGTCCTCAACCGGATGCGGGGCGGCTCGAGCAGCGTGATCTTCATCTCCCACCGCATGACCGAGATCGGGTCGGTGTGCGACCGCGCCACGGTCCTGCGGGAGGGCGAGACGGTGGGAGTGGTGGACGTGGGCGAGGGCTCGGCCGAGCGCATCGTCGAGTTGATGCTCGGCGAAGCGGTCGACCAGCAGGAGGCTCTCGCCGAACGTCATCATGTGGTCGCTCCGGAGCAGCGCAAGCACACCCCCCGGGTGTCGGTGCGCAACCTGGCTCTCAACACCCGTCTCAAGGACGTGTCCTTCGACCTCTACGAAGGTGAGGTCCTGGGCGTCGTCGCCCTGGAAGGGCAGGGCCAGGACGAGTTGTTCGACGTGCTCTCGGGATGGGAACGACCCCACTCCGGGGAGATCTTCGTCAACGGACAGCAGGTGTCGTTCCGCCATCCCGCCGACGCCATCCGGGCCGGTCTCGTCTTCGTCCCGGCCGACCGCGCCGAGGCGCTTCTGATGCAGCGCTCCGTGCGCGAGAACATCGCCCTCCCCTTCTCCAGCCGGCTACCACGATGGGGTTGGATCAGGAAGAAGAAGGAGCATCAGACGGTCTCCCACTCCATCGAGAAACTCCAGATCGACACCCGGGCCCAGGGCGAGGTCCGTCGCCTGTCGGGCGGCAACCAGCAGAAGGTGACTATCGCCCGCTGGGTGGCCTCCGGCGTCGAGACGTTGCTGTGCTTCGACCCGACCCGCGGCATCGACATCCGAACGAAGAACCAGATATACGTCCTGCTGCGGGAACTGGCCGACTCGGGAGCGGCGATCCTCCTCTATACGTCCGAGCTGAGCGAGATCCCGCTCGTCTGCGACCGCGCCATAGTCATCTTCGGTGGCGAGGTCGTCGGGGAGGTGGACGCCCGGCACGCCGACGAGCCGACGCTCCTCAAGGCGGCCCACAACATCGGCACCGAAAAGGAGATGGCCGAGGCGGTCAGCGAGACGACAACAGTGCCGCTGGGCCCTGAGACCGACGAGGAAGAGGAGGCACCCTCGTGAGCGCCGCCGTATCTACCTCCGCCCGAGCCTCGGCGGGGTGGTCGACGTCGTTGGTGTCGGCCCTGCGCCGCAGTGGATGGACGATCAGCCTTCTCGGGATCCTCGCCGTGCTCCTTCTGATCACGAAAGCGATCCAGCCGACGTTCGGAGCCTCCGGAATCCAGGGTCTGGCCATCTCGGTGATGCCGCTGGCGTTGGCTTCGGTGGCCCAGGCGGTGGTGGTCATCGCTCGAGGCATAGACCTCTCGGTCGGCTCGATGATGGCGCTGACCAGCGTCGTCTCCGCCGCCCTGATGGAGGGCCGCAGCGAAACCGCAGCCATCGGCATCGTCCTCGGTGTCCTGCTGCTCGGATTGCTGCTCGGAGCCGTCAACGGGACGCTCATCGTCGTCACCCGGGTACCGGACATCGTCGTGACCCTGGCGATGCTGTTCGTGTGGGCCGGATGCGCCCTCCTCGTCATGGAAACGCCGGGGGGCGCCTCCGCTCAATGGCTGCGCAGCCTCACGAGCGGGCCGCTCCTCAGCAGCTGGATCCCGAAGGCGGCGGTGGTCATGCTCCTGATCGTCGCCGTGATCTGGCTGCCCATCCGGCGGTCCCGATTGGGGCTGTCCCTCTACGCCATCGGCAGCGAGCCACTGGCGGCGTTTCGCAGCGGGATCTCGGTGGGCCGTACGAAGATCTTCGCCTACATGCTCACCGGCCTGTTCTCCGCCTTCGGCGGGCTGAGCCTCACCGCCACCACCGGCATCGCCACGCCGGTCCCCGGCCCCTACACCCTGATGAGCGTCGCCGCTGTCGTGCTCGGCGGTGTCAGCCTGAGCGGCGGCCGAGGCGGCGTTTTCGGGCCGATCGTCGCCGTCGTGATCCTCTCGCTGCTGCGCACGATCATGACCTTCCTCAACGTGAACACGAACCTGGCCACCGTGGTGCAGGGTTTCATCCTGGTGGGGGTCGTCATGGTGGGCAGCCTCATCCAGTTGCGGAGGAGCCGCCGATGACCGTCGCCGAAACGACTCCTGAAGCCCGCACCTCCTGGTTCCGTCCGTCGGCGTGGGTGAAGGTGTTCCGCGAGCGGCCGATCATCCCCTTGCTCGTGATCCTGGTCCTGCTCGTGATCCTCAGCGAGATCATCCGCCCCGGCATCGTCAGCCTCAACTGGGCGGGCGTGATGGTGCGGACGGCCATCCCGCTGGCCATCCTCGCCGCCTGCCAGACGATGACGATGCTCACCGGCGGCATCGACCTGTCGGTGGCGGCCATCGCCTCGATGTCCGGGTTCGTGGTGGCGACGCTGGTCAACGGCCCCGGGCTGTGGGTGGGGATCGCCGTTGCGCTGGCGGCGGCGGCCGTCGCCGGTCTCATCAACGGCATCGGCGTCGGCGTGTTCCGCGTGCACCCGCTGATCATGACCCTCGGCATGAGCCTGGTCGTCTTGGGCCTCGCCAACGTGTGGCAGTTGGAGATGGTGCAGACCGGCGCCGGCGTGCCGGACCTGTTCCGCCGTCTCGGGGCGGGCATGGTCGAGGGCATCGTCCCGTACAGCCTCGTGGTCTTCATCCCCGTCGCCGCCTGGGTGCTGATCACGCTCAACCGCACCGGTTACGGGCGCCTCCTCTATGCCATCGGCGACAACCCGGTGGCGTCCCGCCTGGCCGGAGTGAAGGCGTGGCAGGTGCTGATCGTCCTCTACGTCATCTCGGCCGTGCTCGCCGGGATCGCCGGGTTCCTCTACTCCGGGCTCACCAACGTGGCGAGCGTGACACTGGTCGACACCTCCCTCCTCCCCTCGGTGGCAGCGGCGGTGATCGGCGGCACCTCGATCCTCGGTGGCCGAGGCGGATACGGCGGCACGATCATCGGTGCCCTCATCCTCACCGTGATCTCCTCCCTCCTCACCTCGCTCGGGTACCCGGAGGCTCTCCGCCAGATCCTCTTCGGGGCGATGATCGTGTTCGTCGCCGCCGCCTACGCCCGGGTGACGGGCGAGACCTGACTCCCTTGACCGGCACGACATCCGCCGGGTAGGGTCATTCTCGATAATCGATCATTTCTCACGGAGGAGCGATGGGGCACCTGGATAGGTTCGACCTGACAGGACGCGTGGCGGTCGTCCCGGGCGGAAACGGCGCCATAGGCGCCGCCCTGGCGGCGGGACTGGCCGAGGCGGGGGCGGCGGTGACGATCATCGGCCGCACTCCCGAGACGGTCGAGGAGGTCACGAAGTCGTTGGTCGCCGATGGCGCCCGCGCCCACGGGGTGGTCGGGGACATGACGTCCGAAGAGGAGGCGCAGCGCGCCATCGACGAGACCCTCGACCAGTTCGGGCGGGTGGACATAATCGTCAACGCAGTCGGCGGCGGCGCCGGGAAGGTCCTCTATTCAGCCCACGAGTACCCCCGGGACGCCTGGGACTGGATCTTCGAGCTCAATGTCCGTTCCACCATCCTCCCCACCCAGGCGGCGGTCAAGGCGATGATCGACGGGGGCCGGGGTGGCCGCGTCCTCAACATCTCCTCGGTCCGCGGCCAGTTGGGAATCGACGCCGGCTACTCCGCCTACGTGGCGGCGAAAGGCGCCATCGACTCCCTCACCCGGCAATGGGCCACCGAATGGGCCCGCTACGGGATCACCGTCAACGCCATCTCGCCCACCTTCGTCGACACCCCCCAGGTGGCGATGCTCCTCGACGATCCCGAGTTCAAGGCCCGCCTCGTGAACCGGATCCCGCTCCGGCGGGTGGGCGTGACCGAGGACCTGATCGGAGCCACCCTGTTGTTCTGCTCCGACGCCTCGTCGTTCATCACCGGACAGATATTGACGATCGACGGCGGCCTCACGGCCACCCAGTGATCCGAGACAGGAGACCACGGAAGATGCAACGAGTTACCGACCGGGTCTACACGAACACCACGCTGCGTGGCTGCAACCCCAGCTACGTGGTGACCTCCGACGGGGTGGTCGTGATCGACACCCCCCAGTTGCCGACCCGGGCTGTCGCCATGCGGGAGGAAGCCGAGTCCCATGGGCCGATCCGCTACCTGATCAACACCGAGCACCACGTCGACCACATCTTCGGGAACTACTTCTTCAAAGGCGCCGGCCAGGTCGTCCACCACAAGGGGGTCTACGACAATTTCATGGTCCCGACGCCCGATCTCGACCCCTACGCCTACGCCCTCGAGGCGATCCCCACCGACGACCCCGAAGGAGAGGCGATCTTCCCCGACCGGGACACCTACTACGCCGACCCCAACAAGGGCGACATCGTGTTCACCGGAGACCTGACTCTCCACGTCGGCGACCGCACCTTCCAACTGCTCCACACCCCCGGCCACACTCCCGGCCAGGTGGCCGTCTACGTGCCCGAGGAGCGGGTGGTGTTCACCGGCGACACGGTGTTCAAGGACTGCCAGACATGGCTGATGACCTCCGACGTCGACCAGTGGCTCGCCGCACTGGAACGCATCCGCCAACTGGATGTCGAGTACTTGGTGCCCGGGCACGGGGAGGTGACTGACCTGAGCTATCTGGCGGTGCAGCGCTCGGTCCTCCTCGAGTGGAAGGCAGCCGTGGCGGCGGCGGTGGCCAAGGGCTGGAGCCGGGAGGAGACGATCGAGCGGGTCCACTTCCGGGATCGCTACCCCGTCGACATCGGCCAGGAGTACATGATGGACCACATCCAGACGCTCAACGCCGCCTCCCTGTACGACAAGTTCACACAGGGGTGATGGGGGCCCCGGCGCCGACTAGATGAGCGACTACCACCTCCACCTCCATCCCCACACCCATCGGCCCAGCTCGGACGCTCCCCCGCCGGGCGAGTACCCGCCCGGCTATATCGACCGGTACGTGGAGCACGCCCTGGAGAGGGGTGTCACCGAGTTGGGGTTCACCGAGCACTTCTACCGGTGTGTGGAGTCGGCGCCGGTGCTGGGCGAGTGGTGGGAGTCCGAGCCCAACCCGGACTTGCGGGCCGGGGCGATCGATCTCATCCGCCAGGAGCGCAATCTCTCCCTCAACCGATATGTCGAGGTCGTCCTCGACGCCAAGGACAGGGGGCTGCCCGTGAAGCTGGGACTCGAGGTCGATTTCCAGCCCGGGACCGAAGAAGCCGTCCTCGAACTGCTGGCCGACTACCCCTGGGACTACTTGATCGGCTCCGTTCACTGGATCGGCGCCTGGTCGTTCGACCGATTCCTGGTGGCCGAGGAGTTCGCCCGCCGCGGCGTGCGGACCGTCTACGAGCAGTACTTCGCCCTCGAGGCCCAGCTCGCCGCCTCCGGCATGGTCGACGTGCTGGCTCACGCCGACATCATCAAGCGCAACGGCTACCGGCCCGATGGGCCCATCGACGACCTCTACGAGCCGGTCGTCGAGGGTGCCGTCGCCACCGGCACCGCGGTGGAGATCTCGAGTGCCGGACTGAGCCGGGCCGCTGCCGAGGTCTACCCGGGACCGAGGTTTCTGAAGATGTTCCACGACGCCGGTGTTCCGATCACGCTGGCCTCGGACGCCCACGTGCCCGCCGACGCCGCCTGGGGTCATGCCGAGGTGGTGGCTGCCGCCCGCGAGGCGGGGTACACCCATCGGCTGCGTTTCGAGAAGCGTCAGCGAACGCTGGTTCCGTTGGACGAGCCGCCGGCGGCGGTCAGGGAGAAACCTCGGACCGTGTGACCTCGTTGATCGCCCGCCAGATCCGCTCGGGGGTGAGCGGCAAGTCGCGGATCACAACGCCAGTCGCGTCGGTCACCGCCGAAGCGACCGCGGCGGCGACGCACAAGAGCCCTCCCTCACCCACTCCCTTGGCGCCGTGAGGTCCGGGCCCGTCGCCGTTTTCGACGATGATCGACTCGAGGTCGAGCGGCATGTCCTTGGTGGTGGGGATCCGATAGTCGAGCGCTCCCAGGTTCACGATCCTCCCGTGCTCGTCGAGCACCAGGTGCTCCATGAGCGTGTGCCCCAATCCCATGATCGCCGCCCCTTCGTCCTGGCTCTCCACGTGCTGGGGGTTGATGGCCTTTCCGACGTCGGCCACGGTGACATGCTTGTGGATGAGAACCTCGCCCGTCCGGCGGTCGACTTCCAGTTCGACCGCCGTGCAGTTGAACTCGTAGAACCACGGCCTTCCCCCGATCGGGTGATTCGGGTCCGCCTCCCCCCGCATCAGCCCGACGGCGATCAGTTCGCCGCCGACGGCGCCTAGTCCTTCTTGGACCACCTCGACGATCCCCTTCTGCTCGCCGCCGGGGAACGTGACCACGCCCCGGTCGATCTCGATCTCCTCTGGCTCGCAGCCGCGCAGGCGGGCGGCCATCTCTCGAACTTGGTCTTTCAACTCGGCGCATCCGCGCATCACCGACCCGCCCATGAAAACGGTGGAGCGGCTCGCCGATGTCGAGTAATCGAAGGGTGCCGCGGCGGTGTCGCCCATGACGACGTTGACGGCTTCGGGCGGCACACCCAGTTCGTCGGAGACGATCTGAGTGAGGATGGTGCGCGCTCCCTGACCCATGTCGGACGTGCCGACGAGCACGAACACGCTCCCGTCGTAGAGGAAACGCAGGATGGAGTAGGCCGCCCCGGCCGTCGCGGAGGACTTGATGCCGACGGCCAGCCCTCTCCCCCGGCCGTCGGGTAGAGGCTCACCCCAGCCGATGGCGTCGGCAGCTCTCCGGACCGACTCGAACCAGTCGCCGTCGGCGGGGGTGTCTCCCGGGATGAACTCTTCGCCCTTGCGGGCGAGGTTGCGGAGGCGGATCTCCAGTCGATCCATGTCGAGGCGACGGGCGGCCTCGTCCATCTGCTGCTCGAGGGCCCAGCTGAACTGAGGAGTGCCGAAGCCGCGCATGGCCGTGCTCGGCGGGGTGTGGGAATGCAGTGCCCGGGCGAGGATGCGGGCGTTGGGGACGCGATAGGGACCGGCAGCGAGGTGGCTGCTCTTCGAGATCACCCGGGCAGAGATGTCGACGTAGGCTCCCATCAGGAAGTCGGCTTCGATGTCCTGGAAGCGGATCGTGCCGTCGGAGTCGAAACCGGTGCGTATACGAACCTCGGCGTTGTTGCGGCGCACCGCCTGGAACGTCTCATCGAGCGTGAGCACGAGGCGGCAGGGGCGGCCGGTGGCCATGGCCATGTAGGCCAGGAGAGGCTCGAATTTCGGGTAGCCCTTCCCGCCGAATGCCCCGCCGGGGTCGGGGGCGATGACCCTCACTCTCGACAGCGGCAACCCGAGGACCCGGGCCATGACCCGCTGGAGGATGTAGGGGTGCTGGATGGAACTCCACACGGTCACGCCTGATTCGTCGGCGGCGACTACGAACCCGTGCGGCTCGATGGCGAAATGGGTGACCATCGGGAACGTGTAGGTGTTCTCGATCACCAGGTCCGCGGTGGCCGTGTCGACGTCGCCCCAGGCGTAACGGAACTCTCGGCGGATGTTGGTGGACGCCAGAGGGTCGTCGGGTCGCAGGACGGGATCGACGACGAGCGGCGCCGCCGGGTCGAGGGCAGCCCGCACATCGAGGACCGGGGGCAGTTCCTCGTACTGGACCTGCACGAGGGCGGCGGCTCGCTGGGCGGCGTCGAGGGTGTCGGCGGCCACCGCCGCCACGGGCTCGCCGTGGAACTTGGTCTCGCCCACCGCCAGGACGGGACGGTCGTCGTAGTGGACTCCGTAGCGGGGCATGGGGTCCGGCAGGTCGGCGGCGGTGAAGATCGTCCGCACGCCCGGCACCTCCCATGCCTTCGACGTGTCGATGTCCACGATCCAGGCCCGGGCACAGGGCAGCGTCACGAGCTTCACGTGGAGGGCGTCGTCGAGGCGGAGGTCGGCAACGTAACGCTGGCGGCCGGTGACCCGGTCGAGTCCGCCGATGCGTCCTGCGGGCCGGCCGACGTTTCCTGTCGTCATCTACCCGCCTCCGCCGCCCGCTGCACCGCCCGCACGATCCGCTTGTAGCCGGCGCACCGGCACAGGTTGCCGGAGAGGGCTTCGCGGATCTCCTCCTCGGTGGGCGCGTCGTTGTGTTCGAGGAGATAGGCGGCCGACATGACCATTCCCGGGATGCAGAAGCCGCATTGGACCGCCCCCTCCTCGAGGAAGGCCTGCTGCACCGGGCTCAGATGGTCTTCAGTCGCCAGACCTTCGATGGTGGTTATGTCTCTTCCGTCGGCCTCCACGGCGAGGACCAGGCAGGCGTTGACGGCCTTTTCGTCCATCCGCACCGTGCAGGCGCCGCACTCGCCTTCGGCACAGCACTCCTTCGTCCCGGTCAGGTCCAGGTCGTTGCGGAGCACGTCGAGCAGCGAGTGATGGACGGCGACGTCGAGGGAATGGTGCTGGCCGTTGACGACCAGGGTGATGTTCATCGTCTGCGGGGTCATCGCCGCTCCTCCCTCTGGGCCAACGCTGCCTCGAGAGTCCGGTGGGCGAGGACTTCGAGCATCGCCCGGCGGTAGTCGGCGCCGGCGCGAACATCGGAGATCGGAGTGGCGACTGCGAGGAGCTCGCCGATGCGGCCGCTGACATCCCCTTCCGGAGCGGCGGGGTCCGCCAACGTCCCGCTTGTGTCCTCCACCACGAGCGGCCGCGGTCCGGCGGCGCCGAGGGCGAAGCGGACACTGCCGTCGTCACCCACCCCGCAGCACACGCTCACCGTCGCCAGGTCGACGCCTCGCCGCCGGGTGAGGCGGGCGAACGCGGCGGACCGTGTGGGAGGCGGCAGCACCAGACGGGTCACCAGCTCGCCGGGGAGGAGGGCTGTCTGGCCGGGACCCACGAAGAAGTCGACGAGCGAGATCGTGCGCTCGCCGTCGGCCCCCGCGACCACGACGGAGGCGTCGTAGACGAGGAGCGGCGGAGCCGTGTCGGCGGCGGGAGAGGCGTTGCACACGTTGCCGGCCAGCGTCGCCCGGTTGCGGATCTGGATAGAGCCGACCGCAGATGCCGCCTGGACCAGCGCCGGATATCTCGCCCGGACGCCCGGGTGGTCGACGATGTCACTCATCACCGTGCCGGCGGTGATCTCCCAACCGCCATGGGTCTCGTAGATCGCTGGCTGGAGCTCCGTGATCGCCTTCAGGTCGACCACCCGGTCCGCGGTGAACTTGCCTTTTCTCAGACCGACCAAGAGATCGGTGCCGCCGGCGAGCGGGCGGGCCCCGGCGCCGACGAGCTCGAGGGCTTCGGGAAGTGACTCGGGTCGGGCGTAACCGAACACGATCAGGCGGTCACAGGGCGGGACTGGAGGAGGTAGAGGCTTCCGTTCTCGAACGCCCACTCCACGTCCTGGGGACCGCCGAAGATCTCTTCGGCCCGCAGCCCCAGCTCGACGAGCTGGGACAGTTCGGCTTCGTCCAGGACCTGGCTGGTCGCCTGATCCTCGGAGAGCTCGACCTCTTCCGTCCCTCCGTCGGCCCGGCGCACGACCATCTTGTCCTGGCGCGACACCTGCGCCTTCTTGAGCCGGCCGTCCCGGGCCACGATGTATTGGTCAGGGATCACCGCCCCGGAGACGACAGCCTCGCCCAGGCCCCACGCCGCCTCGATGAGAAGCTGGTCGCGGCGGCGCCGAACCGGGTCGATCGTGAACATGACGCCCGCCTTGTCGGCGTCGAGTTGGCGTTGAACGACGACGGCCATCCCCAGGTCCTGGAGCGACCCCTTGAGACGGCGGTAGAAGAGGGCACGGGTCCCGAAGAACGAGGCCCAGCAACGGTTGACGTAGTGGAGCACCTGGTCGGCGCCTCTCACGTTGAGGTAGGTGTCCTGCTGGCCGGCGTAACTGGCCACCTCCCCGTCTTCGGCACAGGCGCTCGAGCGGACCGCCACCCCGCCGCCCTGATCGAGGCTCTCGTAGGCATCGGCGATGGCTTCGGCCAGCGTTCCGGTGATCGGGGAGTCCAGCACGAGCCTCTGCAGCTGCTCCGAGGCGGGCTCGACGTCGTTCTCCCCCTTGATCGAGGAGAGGACCGAGAGCATCTCGGAGGCGTGGCCGGATTGGTGCAGCGCCCGGTCGAGTGCCGAAGCCGGCACCAGGAATCCAGGCGGAACCGGGAGCCCCAAGGCGGTCATCGATGCCAGGCTGGCACCCTTGCCGCCGGCGACTTCGACACGCCGGCAGTCGGCGTGGTCGAACCACAGGATGGCGTCTGCCTGGGTGGTCACCGCGGGTCTCCTCCTTCAGTGTCGGGGTAGTGGGACAGAACGATCTCTTCGGCCTCCATGGCGTGGGCCCGCATCACGTCGGCCACCTTCTCGGCGTCACGGGACTCGAGCGCCTCGAGAATCGCTACGTGCCGGCGGCCGAGCCAGCCGAGGTCTGCCCCCGACACGGCGGCCGTGTAGTAGGTGCGGGCCATGGGCTCGAGGAGCGACCACACCCACAACAACGAGCGATTGCCGGAGGCTTCCATGATCCGCTGGTGGAATCTCGTGTTGTGGAGGGCGTGAGCGTGGGTGTCGTGGGCTTCGGCGGCTTCCTCCATGGCGCCGATCAGCCACCGCAGTTCGGCCAGGTCCTCGTCGGTGATGCGCTCCACCGCCCATCGGGCGCCGAGCGCTTCGAGCTCCCCCCGCAGGGTCATCGCCTCGACGAGCTCCTCACGGCTCGGCTCGCGAACGAACGCTCCCCTATAGGGCTCCACCTGGACGATGCCGACGCTGGCGAGGTCCCTCAGCGCCTCCCGGACCGGGGCCTGGCTGACCCCGAGGCGGCGGGCCACCCGCGTCTCGACGATGCGGGAGCCTGGCGGCAACTCGCCCTCCATGATCCACTGCAGGATCCGGTCCTTCACCTGAACGCTGAGGACCTCGCGGTTGAGGTCCTCGCGTCCGAAGTCGTCTCGCTCGATTTCGTCTCGTTCTGCGGTCATGTAGTGAACAGGTCGCTGGCGGGGGCCTCGCGCTCCTGGTGGTCGGCGCCGAGGATCTCCACCACACCGGTCGATCCGTTCACGCGCAACTTGTCTCCCGACTCGATCCGCGACGTGGCGACGGACGTTCCGATGACCGCGGGGATCCCGAACTCGCGGGCGAGAACGGCAGGATGCGAGGCGGTGCCTCCCGCGTCGGTGACGAGGCCGGAGATCTTGGTGAAGAGCACCACCCACGCCGGGTTCGTCATCTGGCAGACGAGGATGTCGCCCTTCTCGACCTGGTCGAACTCGTCCACGCTCAACACGACCTTGGCCGTGCCGGTGACGACGCCGGGAGAAGCCGCGAGGCCGTTGACCTGGTCCTCGGCTTCCGGCTGCTCCATGTACAGGCGTTCGGGGAAGCCCCACAGGCCGAGGTACGGGAACGAGAGGGCCTGCTCCGTGGCCGTGCCGATCCAGTCCCGGGGCCGGATGTCGTAGGCCGCCTCCCTCTCGTCTTTGCGCTGTGACACGATGCTGCGGGCGTCGAAGTTCTCCGGGTCGGCCATGAACCGGCGCAACTCGTTGTAGCGCAGGAAGATCACGTCCTCGGGGTCGTCGAGATGACCGGCTTCGACGAGCTTTCGGCCGATGCAGACCAGCACGACCCGGAGATGGGCGTTGGTGCCCTGGTCGATGTAGAAGTGGTGGTCGGGCGTGAGCGGCGCCATCTTCAGGTTGATCTCGTTCGCCGCCCGCAACTTCTCGAGGGCTTCGCCCTCGAGGCCTTCGAGCAGCTGCCGGGACGCCTCCTCGATGTCCTTTCTCAGCTCCTCCACCCGCGCCGGGTAGTCGTAGTCGGTTTCGATGTAGCCCTTGATCACCTCGAGGATCGGCTCGGGACGCTCGAAGCGAGTGGGGAAGATGAACTCGTGGCTCCACACCGAATGCCAGCCGAACTCGCGCTGGTAGGGGCGGAGTCGCTCCTCGATGAAGCGGCGGCCGCGCTCTGAGGCCTCGAGCGCCGCCATCACGTCGACACCGGTCTCACGGGCGAAGATCGTCGACAGCTCCTCGTCGGCGACGATCTCCTCCTTCATCTTCCACAGGGCCTCGATCGAGTCCCAGTTGCGGTCCTTGGCGGAGTTCTGCAGGCGGCCGAGGATCTCCGGGTCTACCTCACCCTTCACCTCGCGCATCGTCGCCTCGAGGTTCAAGGTGGCGGACAACTGGGCGAAGTTGAGCATCCAGTGGATCTTCCAGTGGCGATCGTGGATGTCGATGGCGTCCTCGAGGATCGTCGCCCACTCCATCAGAGAGATGTCCTGCCAGTTGTCGATCTTCTCCTCGAGGTAGGCGAAGTTCCGCTTCATCTCCGGGACGAGGCGGTTCTCCCACCAGTCGGCGAAGTGCTGGCCGTACACCGGGAGCACGGCGTTCAGGTAGGCGCCCATCTCGGCGGCGTAGTTGGGGTCGTCCTTCGGCACCCGCGGCACGTAGCGGTACCCGTACTCCATGGCATCGACGCGGACGTCGGGGTCCGCCGGGATGGCAGCCGTGTACAGATAGCCGTTGACGTTCTTGGCGACCCAGTCGACGGCGAACGGGGTGCCGAATCGCCGGAACATGTGATCGCAGGTCAGCCACCATCCGCCGATGTCGAAGTACATGGGCGAGAGAGGCTGTGGACAGTGGAGGTCGTCGAAGAACCAGAAGAGCTTCTTCTCCTCTTCGGACTCCCACTCGATCGGGAAGCTCTCGTCTCCCAGGAACTGCTTGATCACAGGGCTGCTGTCGGCCACGGAGTCCTCCTCTCCAGCTCGCCTCCGGTCGCGGGTCCTATCTTCGATAATCGATTACCCGCCGCACCTTAGAGCCGGCTCCCTCGCCCCGTCAACCAGTCCCCTGGGGCGGAGTTGCGCCACGTGTCACCTCGAAGATCTCCACCTTCCCGGAGACGCCCTTCAGGGTGAAATGACCGGCTGTGATGAGGGAGAAATCCTCGGCAGCGGCATTGGCGGCGACCCCCTCCCCTACGAACACCTGCCCCGGCCCCGCCTCCGAGGCGATGCGGGCGGCCAGGTTGACCGTGCGCCCGAAGTAGTCGCCGCCCTCGTAGAGCATCGACCCGGCCTCGACGCCGACATGGGCGGGGGGAAGACCCAACGAGTCGGCCCCGTCGACGATCGCCAGGGCGACGTGCACGGCGTCGGTCGGGTCAGGTAGGTGGAGGAGGACACCGTCGCCGAGGAGCTTGACGACTTCTCCGCCATGACGCCCAGCCTCCTCCGTGGCCAGTTCGGCGAGAGACAAGGCGACGTCGGCGGCGGCTCGGTCGCCGGAACGTTCGGTGAGCTCGGTGAACCCGGACAGGTCGGCGAACACCGCCGCCTCGATCCCCCGCTCCGACCGCCGCCTCACGCCGGCCAACTCGAGACCCGCCTCCACGTGCTCGAACTGGTGAGCGACGGCAAAGTTGTCGGTATGCCGTCGGAACAGCCACCCGAGGAAGTCTTCGCCGGAACGCCCGATGCGCAACCCGACCTGGCGTAGTGCCTCCTCGTAGGCCCGGTTGTCGGACAATCCCTGGTTGCGGTACTGCTGCTCGACGGTGTTGTGGAAGTAGTGCGGGACGTATTGGGCGATCTTTCGGACGCTGTCTCCCCACAGCCGTGCCATCCGAATGACATCGTCGACCTCGACGCCGGCCTCGAACAAGACCCCTAGTCCCCGGAGAGCCTGCCTGTCTTCTTCTCGCGCCGGCTCGTCGGGGGCGGGTCGCGCCAGCCCCATCGCCAGATAGAGGCGTTCGAGGACGTCGAAGCCGACCCCGATCTCTTCGGCTACCCCGGCGAAGGTCGCCTTGGAACGCGGGTGCTTCCTCGCCGAAGACTGCATGTAGCCCAGCGTGAGGTGGCCGCTGCGTAGCGCCTCGGCCAGCGCTCCGAGCTCGATGCCTGCTTCCTGCAGCTGAGCGACGACCCGCACCCGCATGACGTCCTCTTGGTCGAATGTTCCGTCCTTCGGATCCACGATCCCCAGTTCGACCAGCCGGGCGACGTGCTCGGGGGTCGTGAAGCCGCGCTTCGCCAACTCCTCTTCGTCCAGGCGATCGCTCCCGGACCCGATCGCGTACAGCCCCTGGTCGGCGACGAACGCCTCGTAACACACCCGGCTGCAGAAGTAGTACGTGGTTCCTTCGTATTCGGTGCGGGCGACGGCATCGTCGGTGTCGATCCTCATCCCGCACACGGGGTCGATGGCCATGGCCATTGGAGGCTCCTCTATTCGTCGTGCTCGTCTTCGCCCGATCTCCCGAGCAGGAACCACGTGTCCATGATTCCCTTCCCTTTGATCTCCACGGGTCCACGCGGCTCGAAGAGGTACGCATCACGCAGCCGGCGGTACGTGCGCTCGGTGACTTGGATCCGGCCCGGCACCCCGTGGGATTCCATGCGGCTGGCGGTGTTGACGGTGTCCCCCCAGAGGTCGTAGGCGAACTTGTGTCTTCCGATCACCCCGGCCACCACGGGACCGGTGTCGATCCCGATCCGGACGTCCATCGGGTGCCCGGCGGGGTCGACCCGCTCCGAGACGGCGCGACGCAGTGCGAGCGCCATGTCGGCAACAGCCGCGGCATGATCGGGTCTAGGGTCGGGCAACCCGCCGGCGACCATGTAGGCGTCGCCGATGGTCTTGATCTTCTCCAGTCCGTGGCGTTCGACGAGACGGTCGAACGTGGAGAACAACTCGTCGAGCGTCCCCACCAACTCGTCGGGACGGACCTGCTGGCTGGCCTGGGTGAAGCCCACCAGGTCGGCGAACATCACCGTTACGTCGTCGAACTGGTCGGCGATCACTTTCTCGTCCTGCTTGAGACGGTCGGCGATGCTGGCCGGAAGCACGTTGAGGAGGAGCGCCTCCGATCTGTCCTGCTCGGCGAGGAGGAGGTTGTGGGCTCGGTCCAGCTGGCGACGGCTCCGGATGGCCTCCCCGAGCAGCAGGACCGAAGCCAACAGCGCTGCGTCGGGAATCGCCCCCTCGAGGATCAGAGTCCGCATCGCTTCCGGGAGGTCGGCCACCAGGGCGAACACGACCGGGCTCACGCCGAACCACACCGCCAGGGCGAGCGACACCAGTCGATGTCCGGACGCCCAGGCGGCAGCGAGCGTCACCGAAAGGGGGACGGCGGCGAAGATGCCGGGATTGTCCAACAGGTTGTAGATCTGGAGACTCGCCGCCGAGACGAGCAGCGCCCCGAGCGGCCATCGCCTCCGCAGGAGCGACAGGGCACCCACCACCGGCGCCAGGGTGTAGGTGGCGAGGGTGCGCGGCTCGCCCTGCGAGGGGGCGACGGCGATGGCGGCAGCGACTGCCGCTGTCGACGCCACCGCCAGCGTGGCGTCGACGAGCCTCCGGTCGATGGTGAGTCGTGTTCCGTCCAGAAACGCAGTATCCCGCGAGGCAATTCGCTACGTGGCCCTCCGCCCGGAGGTCACGACTAGGGATTCCTACGGAGGCAGCCCTCTGCACTGATCGCCACTATGGCGGCATGGACCGTTTCCCGGACTTCGAGCAAGACCTCTCCCCCCAGCAGGCATTCCTGGAACGGATGATCGACGAACATGCGGTCATCGCTTCCGACATCGTCCGGATCGCCGCCGATCACTGGGTGATCCACGGGGTCGTCAACGACGGCGAAGACGTCATGATGGCCAAGTTCTTGGATCGTGATCATGCGTGGGAGACGCTGGTCGATCTGAAGCCGGGCCCGTCCACTCCAGCCCAGGACCTCGCCGGGTGAAAACTCCCCTTCGGCCACCGATCCGATACGCGCAGAGTTTCGACGACGCCGAAGAGGTCCAAGCGTTCCCGTACGGCTCCGGCATGACGGTCCGTCTCGGCGACCTGGTGATCGGCAAGATCGTGTGCAATCCAGGCTGGCATTGGGCCGAGCAGATCAAGCCCATCGCCGGCACCGACTCCTGTCAGTTCCATCATGTCGGCGTCGGGTTGAGCGGTGAGCTCCGCTTCCGCATGGACGATGGAACGGAGTTCAGCGTGACGGCCGGCGATGTCTTCGACATACCTGCCGGGCACGATGTCTGGGTCGTCGGTGACGAACCCTCGGTCCTGGTGATATGGGGAGGCTGGCGAGGGTTCGGCAAGAGCCCTACCGGCAACCGCATCCTGACAACGCTCTTGTTCACGGACATCGCCGGTTCCACTGCTCATGCCGCCCGGGTGGGTGACGCCGCGTGGGATCAGCTCATGGAGCGCCACAACTCGCTCATCCGGGAGGCTCTGGAGGAATTCGGAGGAACTGAGATCGACACGACCGGCGACGGCTTCCTCGCCACATTCAACGGAGCGGGGCGCGCCGTCCTCGCCGCCGTCGCGATGCGCGAGGAGCTCGAGGCCATCGGACTGGACATCCGCGTCGCTGTCCACACCGGCGAGGTCGAATTGGTGCCAGGCAACGTTCGGGGCCTCGCCGTCCATGAAGCCGCACGGATCCTCGCTCTGGCGTCTGCGGGCGACATACTCGTGTCGAGCACGACCTACGAGCTGAGCTCCGGCGCGGGACTGGCGTTCACCGATCGCGGTCTCCATGAGCTCAAGGGAGTCCCGGCTCCTCGTCGGGTGTTTGCGTTCGAACCGAACCCGCCCGCCTGAGGCCGACCACGTATCGTGCGAGCAGGAGTAGGGTTGGAAGTCGTGGTTCGACGTGCCCGATAGGGATCCCCCGATCCTGTACGGCCGTCATTCCGAACGTGCGTCGCTCCAGCGATCGATGGACCGGGCGGTGGGCGGCGACGCTCAGGCGCTGATCGTCAGGGGTGAGTCGGGCGTCGGCAAGACGACCCTACTGGAGAACCTCGTGGAAGCCAATCCGAGCTTCCGCGTGGAACGCGCCGTCGGAATCGAGTCCGAGATGGAGCTCGCTTTCGCCGGCGTCCAGCAGTTGTGCGCTCCGCTGTTGGACCACCTGGACCTGCTGCCGGAGCCCCAACAGGACGCCCTGGGCACCGCTCTGGGATTGCGAGGCGGAGCTGCACCCGACAAGTTCCTGGTCGGTCTCGGGGTTCTGCATCTCCTCTCGGCTGCAGCCGATGAGCGGCCTCTGCTGTGTCTGGTAGAGGATGCGCAATGGCTCGACCGAGCTTCGGTCCAGGTCCTGGCATTCGTAGCAAGACGTTTGCTGGCGGAACGAGTCGCGTTCGTCTTCTCGACTCGAGAACGTCTCGCTTCTCTCTCTGGATTGCGCGAGTTGGAGATCGGTCCGCTGAGCGACAGCGACGCCCGGGCCCTGCTGGTGTCGGCCGTTCCCGGTCGGCTCGACGAACGGGTCGTCGATCGGATCGTGGCCGAGGCGCGGGGCAATCCATTGGCGATCCTGGAGCTGCCGCGTGAGCTGAGCGTCGGAAACCTGGCGGGCGGATTCGGACTGCCGGATCTGGCGCCCATCGACAACCAACTGGAAGAGAGTTTCGGACGCCGCATCGGCCTCCTCCCCACAGACACCCAGCGCCTTTGCCTCATCGCCGCCGCAGAGCCGGTCGGCAACGTGCCCTTGCTCTGGGGAGCCGCGGAACGTCTCGGGATAGCGCTGGAAGCCCTAGAGCCGGCTGTAGCGGCGGGCTTGCTCGAGGTCGATACCCGCGTCCGTTTCCGCCACCCGTTGGTGAGAACTGCGGTCTATCGACGGGCCACGCCAGCCGAGCGCCAGACTGCCCATCGCGCCCTCGCCGAGGCGACCGATCCGGCAGCAGATCCCGACCGACGAGCCTGGCATCGAGCGCAGGCAGCACCCGGCCCTGACGAAGACGTTGCCCAGGAACTGGAACAGTCTGCCGGTCGAGCCCAGGCGCGCGGCGGAATCGCCGCTGCCGCCGCTTTCCTCGAGCGCGCCACTGAGCTGACCTCTGATCCTCATCTCCGCGTCGAGAGAGCCATCGCCGCGGCGCAGGCGAACATGGAGGCAGGGGCGAACGACAACGCTCACGACTTGCTGGCGATCGCAGCCATCGGTCCCCTGGATGATGTCCAGAAGGCACACCTGGCCAGGCTCAGAGTCCAGGTCCAGTTCGCCCGTCGACGCGGCAGCGATGCGCCACCTCTCTACCTCGACGCCGCGCTGCGAATAGAAGGGCTCGATGACGCAATTGCACGGCAAACACACCTCGAAGCGCTGGGTGCGGCGATCTTCGTTGGTCGTCTGGGCTCGGCGACCGGCACGCGGGAGGTCGCCGAAGCGGCACGGCGAGCCCCATCCGCGCCCGCCCCGATGACTGCGAGTGATCTCCTCCTCGACGGCGTCGCCGTCCGTTTCACCGAGGGCTATGCGGCCAGCGTGGACTTGATGAAGGAAGCTCTGTCGGCGTTCCGCCGCCAAAACGACCCCGAGTTCATGGATTATCTGTGGCTCGGCTGTCCCGTGGCGCCGGAGCCGATAGCACCCGAACTGTGGGACGACGGCGCTTGGCAAGACCTCGCCACACGAGCCGTCTCGATGGCACGAGATGCCGGCGCCCTCGGCGTCCTCCCCAAGGCCCTCACTTACCGCGCGGGCGTGCATGTCCACGCTGGCGAGTTCGCCGCCGCAGCAGCGTTGGTCGAGGAAGCCAACGGCATCAGTCGGGCGACGGGGGAGGCTCCGCTCCAATACACGTCCATGCTGCTCGCTGCTTGGCGAGGCGAAGAGGTCTCCGCCCTGAACCTGATCGAGTCCGATGTCAAGGACGCAAGTGCGAGAGGAGAAGGGCGCGCAGTCGGGCTCGCCGCCTACGCCACGGCTCTCCTCTACAACGGGCTCGGCCGCTATGACGCCGCCTGCGAGGCTGCCCGGCGTGCCTGTGAATACGAGGATCTCGGCTTCTACGGGTGGTCGCTAATAGAACTGATAGAGGCCGCGGCGAGGATGGGTGAACGAGACCTCGCTTCCACGGCGCTGCTAGCTCTCCGCGTGCAGACCGACGCCGTGCGAACCGACTGGGCGCTGGGAAGCGAAGCTCGATCCAGAGCACTGCTGGCGGAAGGCTCCGCCGCCGAATCGGCTCACGTCGAAGCGCTGGAGCGGTTCGGGAGGACCCAGGTACGAGCCCATCTCGCCCGCTGTCATCTGATCTACGGGGAATGGCTCCGTCGTGAGAACCGGAGGTTGGACGCACGCACACAGCTGAAGTACGCATACGAGATGTTCGACGAGATGGGCGCCGCAGCCTTCGCCGAACGGGCGCGCCGGGAACTCGTCGCCACGGGCGAAACCGCCCGGAAACGCTCGGCCCAGACGCGTTTTCTGCTCACGCCCCAAGAGTCCCAGGTGGCCGAACTGGCGGCTCGGGGGCTGACCAACCCCGAGATCGGGGCGAAGCTGTTCATCAGCCCTCGAACAGTCGAGTATCACCTCCACAAAGTGTTCACCAAGCTGGGGATCTCGTCCCGACGGGATCTCCGCTACGAGCTTCCCCGCGCTCCCGCTTGACTCGGGTCACCCCGGTCCGGCCAGGTGCCGGGACTGGGGAGTCTCCCGGAGGCGATCGACCCCGCCGTCCCGCACGATCGCCGTGATAGCTCGACGAGAGGAGTACCCCCATGAGCTACATCACGACCAGTGACGGGACGGACATCTACTACAAGGACTGGGGAGAGGGCCCCGCCGTTGTGCTCTCCCACGGCTGGCCCCTCAGCTCGGATGCCTGGGACGGACAGATGCTGTTCCTGGCCGAGAACGGGTTTCGGGTCATCGCCCACGACCGACGGGGACATGGCCGGTCGAGTCAAGCATCGGCAGGCAACGACATGAACGGCTACGCCGACGACCTCGCTGCCCTCATCGGAGCCCTGGACCTGCCCGACGTCGCTTTGGTAGGCCATTCGACGGGCGGTGGCGAAGTCACGAGGTACGTCGGACGACACGGGACTGCCCGGGTCCGCGAGATAGTCCTGATCTCGGCCATTCCACCCGCCTTGTTGCGCACGGACCAGAACCCCGACGGTCTCCCGAGAGAAGTGTTCGACGGGCTTCGGGCCGGATTGGTCGCGGACAGGTCGCAGTTCTATCGCGATCTGGCGATCCAGTTCTACGGTGCCAATCGACCGGGCTCGGACACAACGCAGGGCGTTCTGGACCAGTTCTGGAACTGGAGCATGCAGTCAGGGCTCAAGAACTCCTACGAATGCCTGGCAGCCATCGCCGAGAGTGATTTCACCGAGGACCTGGCGAGGTTCGACGTGCCGACTCTCCTCATCCATGGCGAAGACGACCAGGTGGTCCCGGTGAACCTGTCATCGGTGAGGACGGCACAGATGGTCCCGAACTCCAAAGAGATCTACTACCCGGGAGCCCCTCACGGCATCACGGCCACGCATCAGGATCAGATCAACGACGACCTGCTCACCTTCCTCAAGAGCTGAGCGGTCGGCACTGAGAAAGGGGACATCATGAAAGTCGTCGTATTGGGCGGCACGGGGCTGATCGGCTCCAAGGTCGTTGCCCGATTGACCGACGAGGGACACGAAGCCGTCGCCGCTTCCCCCGGCACGGGTGTCGACACCATGACCGGGGCCGGCCTCGACCGAGCCCTCGAGGGCGCCGACGCCGTCGTCGACGTCACGAACTCGCCCTCGTTCGAGGACTCGGCGGTGAGGGAGTTCTTCGAGAAATCGACCCGCAACATCCTCGAGGCCGAGAAAGGAGCCAACGTCGGCCACCACGTGGTCTTGTCGGTCGTCGGGACAGATCGGCTTCCCGATAGCGGATACTTCCGAGCCAAGCAGGCCCAGGAGAACCTGATTCGGGACTCGGGCATCCCCTACACGATCGTCCATGCCACCCAGTTCTTCGAGTTCCTCCGCCGGATCACGGACGACGCGACACGGGGCGAAACGGTGCGGTTGGCACCCGTGCTGTTCCAGCCGATTTCAGCCGACGACGTCGCCTCGGAGGTCGCTCGAGTCGCAGTCGGCCCGCCCTCGAACGGCATGGTGGAGGTGGCGGGCCCGGACAGATTCCGACTCGACGAGCTCGTGCGCGAACGCCTGGAGACGGCCGGTGATCCCCGTCGGGTCGTCACCGACCAGTCCGCGACCTACTTCGGAGCCGCCCTCGAACCCGGGTCGCTGGTTCCCGGCAGCGGCGCCCACTTGGGCTCCATCCGGCTCGTGGACTGGGACGCCCGCCAGGAGACGGCGAGGGCCTGAGTCAGAACGTGAGGCCCATCGGGCCGGCGGAGAAGATGCGGGGATCCATCGTCTGGAGTTCCGACGCCACCGCCGGCTCGAAGCCCATGTGGGAGAGCACGTCCTTTTCGGGGTCGATCCCCTCGGCCACCTCCGTCAGGGTCACCACCCCGTCGATCAGCTCGAACACCGCCCGCTCGGTGATGTACTTGACCTGCTGGCCGCGTTCTCTCGCCATCCGTCCGCTGAAGCTGATCTCGGCGACGTCGTCGACGAACTTGGACACGGTGCCCTCTTCGACGATCTGGAGGCGGCCGTCCTCGATCGCCACCCGCAAGCCGCCGGTGGTGAACGTCCCCACGAAACAGATCCGGGGGGTGTGGGCGCTGATGTTGGGGAACCCGCCCGGGCCCCGCAGGCGGTCGTCGAACCGGTGGACGTTGACGTTGCCGTTTCGGTCCACCTGGGCGAACGACAGGCTGGCGATGTCGAGGCCACCGCCTTCGTAGAAGTCGAACATGTATGGCTGGTCGATCACGGCCTGGTAGTTGAAGCCGGCGCCGCCTTCCATGCCCCCCACCGGGACGCCGCCGAAGATTCCCTGCTCCACGGTGAGGACGAGGCGGTCGTCGATGCCCTCCTCCCAGGCGATCGCCCCGATGCTCTGGCTGATTCCAAAGCCGAGATTGCAGATGTACCCCGGTCCGAACTCGAGCAGCGCCCGCCGGGCGATCACCTTGCGGATGTCCAGGGGGAGCGGCGAGCCCCCGGTCGGCGGGCGCCGCACGGCACCGGCGTAGTAGGGCGAGTAGTCGGTGTAGTACGTCTGGGCCTGGTCGGGGTCGAGGTAGGCGATGTCGATCAGCGCTCCCGGGACCACCACGTCCCGGGGGCGCAGGCTCTTCGCCTGGGCGAGACGCTTCGCCTGGGCGACCACGATCCCGCCCGAGTTGTGGGCGGCCATGGCCATGGCGAGCATCTCGCCGCGGATCGCCTCGTCTTCCATCGTCAGGTTGCCGTCCTCGTCGATGGTCGAGCCACGGATGACGGCGACGTCGATAGGGAACGCCTTGAAGAACAGCCACTCCCGCCCGTCGAGCTCCACCACTTCGACCAGGTCCTCGGTGGCGGCGCCCTGCTTACCGCCGGTCTGGCGGGGGTCGACGTAGGTGTGGAGGCCGACGCTCGTCACCAACCCGGGCCGGCCGGCGGCGATCTCCCGGCACAGGAGCGACAGCACTCCCTGCGGGAACGAATACGCCTCGATCTGGCCTGCCTTGACCAGCTCCCCCAGGCGCGGCTCGTTGCCGATGTTGGAGCCGATCGTCCGCTTCATGAGCCCGGGGAGGGCGAGCTGGGAGAACCCCCGCTCGGCGAAGTCGCCGATGCCGACGACCCGCACCGTGGTCAGGTCTCGGGGATGCCCGTCGCGCTCGAAGACCTCGGCCAAGGTGTCGATGAAGAGCTGAGGCACGGCGTGGCCTGCCCCGGACCCGCCGATGAGCACAGTCGCCCCGTCGGCGACCTGACGGACTGCCTCCTCGACGCTCATCAACTGCACGACCGACTCCTCATCCGAGCTCCGGCAAACGTTTTCCGCAACCTACCTCGGCCGCGTTCGAGGTTCAAGTCGTGAAGGTGGCCGTCACCTCGCCGAGACGGTCGAAGGAAGCCCGATAGACCGAACCGGGTGTCACCCGATGGTGGCCGGTGAGCGAGCCGGTGAGCACCACCGCTCCCGCCTCGAGGACCAGGCCGCGCCCGGCGAGGTGGTCGGCGAGCCAGGCGATCGCCCGGAGCGGCTCACCCATGACGAGTGATCCGGCGCCGGTAGCCAGGGATTCAGCCCCGCTGAAGAGCTCGACACCGATCGACGTCAGCGGAGCGACTTCGGCGAGAGCACGTGGTTCTCCCATCACCGCGTAGGCGACGGTGGAGTTGTCGGCCACCCAGTCGACGACCCCGTCGGAGTCGACGGTGCGGTAGTCGATCACCTCCAGGCCGGCCGCCACCCGATGGTCGCCACGGGCGATGTCGTCGATGCCGGAGCCGGCGGGGATCGTCTCCCCCACCACGAAGACGAGTTCGGCCTCGACGAGCGGCGCCACCATGCCGGCGGGATCGAGGACCACGCCCGATGGAACCACCATGTCGTCCAGCAGGGTGCCGACGATGGGCTGCGAGTCGGGTGAGGAAGTGAGGCCCATCTTCCAACCGGCCATCCTTCTCCCCGCCGCCATCCTCTGGCCGACGACCATCTCCTGGATGCGATAGGCGTCTTCCAGGTCGGTCTCGGGTCGGAGCCGACTGGGAGCCGGCACGGCCTCGGCTCTCTCCCACGCCCCCGCCAACATGGCGGCGAGATCGTCCAGGCCGGGCACTGGCTCCGTCATCAGTCGATCCCGGCCCGCTGGAGGCCGCCGCTGTAGTCGATGAACACCGTCTTGATCTCGGTGAACTGCTCGATCGCCGACTTGCCGGACTCCCGGTGCCCGTTGCCCGTGCTCTTCACGCCGCCGAACGGCAGATGGATCTCGCTGCCGATGGTGGGAGCGTTGACATAGGCGATACCCGACTCGAACTCGGCGATGGCGTTCATCGCCCGAGCGATGTTCGTGGAGTAGACGGAGGCCGAGAGGCCGTAGTCGGTGCCGTTGGCCACCTCGATGGCCTCTTCATCGCTCGACACCCGGAGGACGACGACAGTCGGCCCAAAGATCTCTTCCTGAGCGATGCGCATGTCGGGAGTGACGTGGTCGAAGAGTGTCGGCGCATAGAAGTAGCCGCCGTCCAGCTCTTCGTCCTCCAGCTTCTCACCGCCGACGACGAGCTCGGCGCCCTCGTCGAGGCCGATCTGGGTGTAGGAGTGGACCCGGTCGAGCTGCTTCTGGTTGATGATCGGGCCGACGTTCACCGACTCGTCGAGGCCGTCGCCGACCACCAACTCCTCCATGCGCTTGGCGAGACGATCGACGAAGTCGTCGGCGATCTTCTCGTCGACGACGAGGCGACTGCTGGCCGTGCACCTCTGGCCGGCGGTCGAGAAGCCGCCCCAGAGGACGCCGTCGACTGCGGCATCGAGGTCGGCGTCGTCGAAGACGACGATGGCGTTCTTTCCGCCCATCTCCAGGGAGACATGCTTGAGGTCGCGGCCGGCGGTGGCGGCGATCTGGCGTCCCACCTCCTGGGAGCCGGTGAACGAGATCATGTCGACATCGGGATGCTCGACGAGCGCCTGGCCGGCCGTATGACCGTAGCCCGTCACGAGGTTGGCGACGCCGGGCGGCACCCCCGCCTCCTCCAGGATCTCGAAGAGACGGACGGCACAGAGCGGAGTGTCTTCGGCGGGCTTGACGACGACGGTGTTGCCACAGACGAGAGCCGGGAACAGCTTCCAGGCCGGCATCAGCATCGGCAGGTTCCAGGGGGTGATGATGCCCACGACCCCAACCGGCTCCCGCCGGGTCATCGCCATGCGATTGGGCAGGCCACTGGGGACGGTCTCGCCGAACATCCGGAACCCTTCGCCCGCCATGTACTTGCCAGAGGTGATCGCCCCCTGGACGTCGTATCCCGAGTCGACGAGGACCTTGCCCATCTCTGTCGTGACGAGGCGGGCCAACTCGGGCTTCTGCGCCTCGAGCATGAGCGCCGCCCGCTCGATGATCTCAGCGCGCTTCGGCGCGGGAGTCCTCCGCCAGGCCTTCTGCGCCCGGCGAGCCGCCCCGACGGCGGCGTCGATGTCGGCGGCGCCGCTCGACTGGAACTCGCCCAGAACTCGGGATGGGTGAGCGGGGTTGCGACTCTCGAACCTCTCCCCCGTGACTGACGGCACCCACTCGCCGTCGATGTAGTTCAGGAAGGTGTCCATGGCCTCGACTCCTCGATCGGGCGGCGATCGTCGCCGCACGTCGTTTCGATTGCCCAGTTTGATGGCCGTGCACGGTAAACGATTTCTACGATCGCCGCTACTACAGTCACACGATCCATGTCGAACCGCCGTACGCCGTTGGCTCGGGAGAGGGTTTCACTACGGGCGGTGGCCGAACTGGCCGAAGTCTCGGTCGCCACCGTGTCCCGGGTGATGTCCCAGTCGAGTCACCCAGTCGCCGAGGAAACACGCAAACGGGTCTTGGCCGCCGCCGAGCGCCTCGGCTTCCAGCCCAACCAGCTCGCCCGAGCCCTCGTCACCGCCCGCTCCCAAACGGTGGGGGTGATCGTGCACGACATCTCCGACCCATACTTCGGGGAGTTGGTCAAGGGGCTGGAAGACGAGATCCGCGCCGACGGTTATCGGCTGTTCGTCGCCAGCTCGGACCGTGACCCGGAGCGGGAGCTCGAGTACCTGCGCGCTTTCGAGGCGTACCAGGTCGATGCCCTGGTGTTCGCGGCCAGCGCGCTGGAGGATGCGGCCTACCGGCACGACGTGGAAACCCTCGTCGATCGATTCGAGTCACGGGGCGGGATCACCCTGGTGCTCTCCGACCATTTCGTCGGCGGGCACAAGGTCCACTTCGACAACCGGGCCGCCACTGCCGCCATGGTCGACTATCTCGCCGACCTCGGCCACCGCCACATCGGATTCATCACCGGCCCTCCCGACTTGACCGTGAGCCGCCACCGCGAGAACGCCTTCAGGGAGGCGATGGAACAGCGCGGGCTCAGCTACGACACGGATTTGGTGGCAGAAGGATCCTTCTCGATCGAGGGCGGGAAGCGGGCGGCGATGCAGATCGTCGACACCGGCGCGCCGACTGCGATCTTCGCCGCCAACGACCTGATGGCGATCGGCGCCACCCGGGCGCTTCTCGATGCCGGATATCGGATTCCCGATGACATCTCGGTCGCCGGCTTCGACGACATGCCGCTGGCCGAATACGCCCCGGTACCGCTCACCACCGTACGTGTTCCCACCTACGACATCGGTAGGGAAGGAGCCGTCCTGTTGCGGCAGATCCTCGCCGGCCAGGATCCCGACGATGCCTACCTGACCGGCGAGATCATCGAGCGCCGCTCCGTGGCGCGCCCTCGCTAGGTCTCAGGCGATCCGCCGGGTGGCGGGAATCCGGTAGATCTCCTCCCACGGCCGCGCCTGCTCGAACGCCGCCGCCGCTCGCAGCACGTCGACGTCGGCCCGCTGGCGACCGATGATCTGCATCCCGACGGGCATGTCTCCGGACAACCCGGCGGGGGCGGAAGCCGCCGGATGGCCGGTGAAGTTCGTGAAATAGGTCATGCACCACCCGATCACTGGGTCGACCTCGACGCCTTCGATCACCGTCGGCCCCCGGGTCTCGCCGTCGGTCTGGTTCTGCGGCGGCATGCAAGCCAGCGTGGGCGTGACGAGGATGCGGTGCTCGGCGAACACGGCCTGCAGGGCGTCGTACACCCGGGTGCGCTTGGAGTTGTCGTCGAAGTACTCCATCACCGACATCTGAGCCACGTGGTCGTACCAGCGCAGGAACTCGGGCGGCAGGTCGCTGCGATGCTCCCCGATGATGTCGAGACCGCCCAGCTTCAAATTTGCAAAGGCGTCGAGGCTGAGCGGCATGATCAGCCGGCACCACAGGTCGGCCAGCTCCCTCTGATCCAGGTCGATCGAGATGTCGACTTCGGTCACCTCGGCCCCGCACTCCTCGAAGGCGCGCACCGCCTCCCCCACGACCTTCCGTATCTCCGGTGCCACCGGGTACACGCCGAAGTCGGGTGAGTAGGCGATCTTCCAGCCGGCGATGTCGCCGTCTATGACCGAAGCGAAGTCGGGTTCGTCGTGGTACGTGAACGGGTCTTGTGGGTGGTATCCGGAAAGCACCTCCATCGCCAGGGCGGCGTCGGCGACGTTGCGAGTGATGGGCCCCTCATAGATGTATGGAGACACACCGGCAAAAGCGTTGGGACGCAGCACGGTCGGCACCCGGCTGGGCGACGGCTGGAACCCGAACACGCCGCACCACGCCGAGGGGATGCGAATCGACCCGCCACCGTCGGTGCCCTCGGCGATCGGCACCCAACCGTCGGCCACGGCGGCGGCCGAGCCTCCCGACGACCCGCCAGAGTTGCGGGTCACGTCGAAGGGGTTGCTCGTCGGCCCGAACAGGTAGTTGTCGCAGGCGCCGCGGTAGCCCATCGCTGGGCTGTTGGTCTTGCCGACGATGATCGCCCCCGCTGCCTCCATCCGCTCGGCCCACACGCAGTAGCCGTCGACCGTGAAGTCCTTCATCGCCGGGATCCCACCGAAGGTGGCGGGCCACCCCGGTTTGAAGTCGAACAGGTCCTTCATCACGACGGGCACCCCGGCGAGCGAGCCCACGGCTTCGCCTCTGGCCAGAGCCTCCTCCGTTTCTCTGGCCCGCGCCCGCGCTTCCTCGAATCCCTTGTAGACGATGGCGTTGAGACTCGGATTGCGCGCCTCGATGCGATCGATCGTGGCGTCCATCACTTCTGTGGGCGACAGTTTCTTGTCCCTGATGGCGCGCGCCAGATCGCCCGCCCCCATGTACGAGATGTCCATGCCCGACCCCTTTCGTGACACACCGGCCGGCCAAGCGGCCTCTCGCGGCGGATCATACGACGGCGCTCCCAGGCCCGGCGCCGGGAGGGTCGGAGAAGATCGGGGCTCAGCCGCCGGCGGCGGTGAGGACCTGGGAGGCGTCGGCGAAGACCGTGGCGATAGCGGGGAAGATCCCGATGATCACGGTCAGCGCCGTGGTCAGTCCGAGCGCGAGCGAGAGGGATCCGGCGGGGGCGGTCTGCTCGCGGACCTCCACGCCGTCGGGGACCGGATCGAGCCACACCGCCTTGACCACCCGGGCGTAGTAGTAGAAGGCGACCACCGTGTTGACGGCGGCGATGATGGCCAGGACGATCGGACCGGAGCCTCCGGTGAGGATCACCGACCGGAACATCACGAACTTGGCGAACCAGCCGGCGAGCGGGGGAATGCCGGCCAAGGACAGGAAGAAGATGGCGGCGAGCAGTCCGAGCCGCGGGTTGTAGCGGCCGAGCCCAGCCCAGTCGTCGATGTCGCCGCTCCCCGTTGCCCGGGCACCGGCGATGACGACGGCGAAGGCTCCCAGGTTCATGAGGGCGTAGATGGCGATGTAGATGATCGTCGCCGAGAACCCTTCGGCCAGGTCGGCATCGGCCACCGCGGCGGCGGCGAACGGCACCAGCATGAACCCGGCCTGGGCGATCGACGAATAGGCGAGCAGCCGCACGATGTTCCGCTGACGGAGGGCGGACAGGTTGGCGAGAGTCATCGACAGCGCCGAAAGCGCCCAGATGGCCGGAGCCCAGATGTCGGACAGATCGGGCAGCGCCAGGTACAACACGACGAGCATGGCGATGAACCCGGCGATCTTCGAGTTCACCGACAGGTAGGCGGTGACCGGCGTGGGAGCGCCTTCGTAGGTGTCGGGTGCCCAGAAGTGGAAGGGCACCGCCGAGACCTTGAACCCGAAGCCGACGAAGAGGAACAGGACGGCGAGGATCATCGCCGGCTCGGCGGCGTAGTCCCCGGCGACGGCGGCCAGTTCGCTGAAGCCCACCACTCCGGTGATCCCGAAGAGGAGGGACATTCCGAAGAGCATCATCGCCGTGGACAGGACCCCGAGGATGAAGTACTTGAGGGACGCCTCGTTGGAGCGGATATCGCCCTTCCTCCACCCGGCGAGCAGATACAGCGGGCCGGTCGTGAGCTCGAGGCCGATGAAGAGGACGATCAGGTCGCGACCCGAGGCCATCACCATCGAGCCGAGGAGAGACGACAGGATCATGAGGTAGTACTCGCCCTGCCAGTAGCGGTCCGACTCGATGTAGGACACCGACATCAGGAGGACGATGTAGGCGCCCACGAGTAGCAGGCCCTTCAAGGCGAGGGCGAAGCTGTCGACTACGAACGAGTCGTCGAACATCGACCGGGTCGAGCCGTCGACGGCGAGGAAGATCAGCGGGACGGCGGCCAGCGCCGTGCCCGCCACCGCCAGCGTCGCCACCCAGAACTTCTTCTGACGGGGCAGGAACAGGTCGAGTGACAGCACCCCGAGCAGGGTGACGACGATGACGATCTCAGGTGCGATGGCGAGGTAGTCGACCGTCTGGTTCATCCACCCAGTCCTGCCGTGATCGACCCGCCCTGGAACGCCATCTCCACGAGCGAAGTGACGACGTCATTGGTGACCCCGAAGATCAGATTCGGGTAGAAGCCGACGACGACGGTGAAGATGATGAGCGGCACCCAGGCGGTCATCTCGTAGCGGTCGACGTCGTGGAAGTGGTGGCCCACCCACTCGTCGCCCGGTTCGCCGAAGTTGACCTGCTGGAGCATGTACAACATGTAGGCGGCGGTGAGGACCGTGCCGATGGCGCCGGCGACCATCGCCGACCGGAACACGGTCAGGCTGAGCCCGTCGAGGGGGTTGTAGGAACTGACGAGCGACATGAATTCGCCCCAGAACCCCGCCAGACCGGGCAGGCCCAGCGAGGCCATCGCCGTGAACCCGAGGATCCCGCCCATGATCGGCATGATCTTCATCTGGCCGCCGAGACGGGCCATCTCCCGCGTGTGGTAGCGGTGGGCCATCGACCCGGCGATGAAGAACAGGAGGCCGGTGATGAGGCCGTGAGCGACCATGCCGATGATGGAGGCGTTGATGCCGACGTCGGTGAGGGTGGAGATGCCGAGCATCACGAAGCCCATGTGGCCCACCGAGGAGAAGGCGATCAGCCGCTTCATGTCCGTCTGGGCCAGGCAGGCGAGGGAGCCGTAGATGATGCCGATGGCGGCGAGGATGGCGATGACCGGCGCCCAGCGCACGGCCTCGTTGGGAAGGATCGGCAGCGAGATCCGCACGAAGCCGTAGGTGCCGAGCTTCAGGAGGATCGCCGCCAGGATGACCGACCCCACGGTGGGAGCGGCGGTGTGGGCGTCGGGGAGCCACGTGTGGAGGGGCCACATCGGCACCTTGACCGCAAAGCCCAGGAACAGGCCGAAGAACACGAGGAAGGCGAAAGTACCGGTGAACGCCCCGCTGGCTCCGAGATCGGTCAACTCGACGATGTCGAAGGTGCGAGCGCCGAACTCACCGGACCGGAAGTAGAGGGCCAGGAAACCGAGGAGCATGAAAGCGGAGCCGAACAAGGTGAAGAGGAAGAACTTGATGGCGGCATAGAGCCGAGTCTCCACGATCCGGCTGAACCCGGGGATCTTGCGAGGGGCCTTGTCGCCCCAGATGCCGATCATGAAGTACATCGGGACGAGCACGACCTCGAAGAAGATGAAGAAGAGCACGAGGTCCAAAGCGACGAACGTGCCGTTCATGCCCGTGAGGAGGATCAGCGTCAGCATGAGGAAGGCCCGCGGATTGCGCGGCTCCTCCCAGTGGTCCCACGAATAGATGATCGACAAGAGGACCACGAAGCAGGACAGGACCAGGAGCGGCAGGCTGATCCCGTCGACCCCGACGTGGAAGTTGGAGTCGATGGCCGGGATCCACCTCGTGTTCACCTCGAATTGATACGTGTTGTAGGTGTCGGCGCCGAAGTCGAACAGCCCGATGGCCACCAGGGAGAGCCCGAAGGTGACGAGCGAGAACAGAAGGGCGGTGCCCTTTATGGCATCTTCCTTCTCCTTGGGGATCAGGCCCAGGACCAGTGCTCCCACCAGCGGCAGGAACACGATCAGGGGAAGACCCCAAGTGTCAAACCATTCCATCGGAATCAGCCCTCTCTATCGCACCAGTACGAACACGATCACCAACACGATCGCCCCCATTACGAAGGACGCCGCGTACTGCTGTACACGCCCGGTCTGGAGCTTGCGCAAACCAGACCCGGCGGCGTCGGCTACGGCCGACAAACCGTTGACGATCCCGTCGATGCCGCGCTGGTCGACACCGCCATAGATGAACCGGGCGAGATGGTAGACCACTCCGCCGACCCCATTGACGATGCCGTCGATGATGTAGGTGTTGGTCCAGTTCACGAACCGGGCGAACGGGCCCATCGTGAACCGGGAGATGCCCATGGCCAGGTCGTCCATGTAGTACTTGCGGCGGAACAGCGGGTAGAGCACGGGGACCTCGAAACGGTCCCGTTCCTGCTGGGTGTCGCGGTCGGGAGCGAATATCAACCAGCCCAGGACGATGCCGGCCACCGCAGCGAGGGTGCCGACCCCGGCGAGGAAGAAGTCGATCGCCTCGGCGTGATGGTCGCCCATGGGCACGACCCGCACCGCCAGCCACTCCGTGAAGTTGCCGATGCCCGGCCACTCGACGCCGGGAATGTTGAGCAATCCGGCGAGCACCGAAGGGATGGCTAGAGCGATGAGGGGCACGGTCATGACCGCCGGCGACTCGTGCGGATGGCCGTGGCCCTTGTAGGTTCCGTGGAACGTGAGAGCGACCGCCCGGGTCATGTAGAAGGCTGTGACGAAGGCCCCGGCGATGGCGATCCACATCACCGCCGTGTAGCCCTCGTGGCCGAGAGTGGCGAGGATCTCGTCCTTCGACCAGAACCCGGACAGCGGGAAGATGCCGGCGAGGGCGAGGGCACCGATGACGAATGTGGCGTAGGTGCGGGGCATGTACTTCCGCAGTCCGCCCATGTCGGACATGTTGTTCGAGTGCACGGCGTGGATCACCGACCCCGCCCCGAGGAAGAGAAGGGCCTTGAAGAAGGCGTGGGTGAAGAGGTGGAACAGGCCGGCGGTGTAACCGCCGGCGGCGACCGCCGTCATCATGTAGCCGAGCTGCGACACCGTCGAGTACGCCAGCACCTTCTTGATGTCGTCGGCGACGAGGGCGAGGAGCCCCATGGCGAAGAGGGTGATGGTGCCGATCGCCACCATCCAGGGACGCAGGTCGGTGGCCATCTGCTGGTAGAGCGGGAACGTGCGCGCCATCAGATAGATGCCGGCGGTCACCATGGTGGCGGCGTGCATAAGCGCCGACACCGGTGTCGGACCGGCCATGGCGTCGGGGAGCCAGATGTGGAACGGGAACTGGGCCGACTTGCCCATCGCTCCGAAGAAGAGCAGCGCCCCGCCGGCGATCGCCACTGCACTCAGGCCGGCATGGCCCTCGGTGGCGGCCGTGTTGAGGGCGGCGAAGTCGAAGGTGCCCAGCGCCACGCCGACCAAGACGGCGCCCAAAAGGAGGCCGACGTCGGCCAGCTTGTTGACCATGAACGCCTTGTTGCCGGCGTTGACGTTTTCGTGGTCCTCCCAGTAGAAGCCGATCAAGAGATACGAGGCGAGACCGACGCCCTCCCATCCGATGATCAGCTGTATGAGATTGGGGGCGCCGACGAGGAGGAGCATCGACCCGGCGAAGAGGGAGAAGGCGGCGAAGAACCACGGCACCCGCCGGTCGCCCTCCATGTAGCCGACGGCGTAGATGAAGACCAGGAGGCCGACGAGGTTGACCAGCAGGTACATCATGATCGACAGGCCGTCGACGGCCCATCCCAGCTCGAAGACCAGCCCGGAGCCGATGTCGCCGACCTTGAACGTGAACGGCTCCCGGAGCACGCCTTCGGTCATGTTCATGAAGAAGAGGACGAGCGCCCAGAGCGTGTTGATGGCGAGGGCACCGATGGCGAACTCGGCGCCGTTGTAACGGAGGCGCTTGCCGAAGGCGAGGATGGCGAGGAAGGCGACGAACGGCGAGACCAGCATGATCCCGGCCGTGTCGGCCCACCATCCGCCGTCCCCGGCGTGGGCAATCTCTTCCGCAGCGAACAAGA
>DASVDX010000021.1:0-33648 GCA_036380875.1 Acidimicrobiia bacterium | reverse complement strand
AGGATGACCACGACGAGGGCGAAGAGGAGGATCTCGAAGTCCTGGCCGGGGAGGACGCTCAGGAAACCACCGCCGATGACCCCGGCGAATCCAGCGAGGAAAGCGCCGAACATGAAGACCCCGGTGAAAACGGCCTGGATGTTGATGCCGAGGGCGGCGACGATCTCGCGGTCGTCGACGCCCGCCCGGACGATGGCGCCGATGCGGGTCTTGCGGTCGACGTAGAAAAGCACCGCCCCAACGACTATGGCGCAGGCGAGGACGAACAGCCGGTATCGGGGGTAGGCGAAGGATCCGAAGGTGAGCGGGCCGGTGAGCACCTGAGGTATCGGCACGGGTGTGGGGTCGCCTCCCCAGATCGCCAATGACACGTCGCCGAGCACGAAGGTGAGGCCGATGGTGAGGAGGACCTCCGGCTTTTCCATCCCCCGGATCGGGCGGAGGAGGATCCGCTCGGTGAAGAGGCCGAGGAACATCACCGCCACGGCGGCCACCACGAGGGCGAGAAGGAAGTTGCCGACGAGCGCCATCATCGAGATGCCGATGTACGCACCGACCAGGTAGAAGCCACCGTGGGCGAGGTTGGTGATCCGCATCAGGCCGAAGATCAGAGTGAAGCCGGAGGCGAGGAAGAAGAGGACCGCACCGAAGCTGAGCCCGTTCAACGCCTGGATCAGGAACGACCGCCAGGTCATCTTGCTCAGGATCCACCACACCAAGATCCCCAGACCCACCAGCAAGGCTGCCGCTTGCCCCCACCTCCACCGCTTTGCCTCAGCTGTGCGACCCTCCGTCATACGTCCCCTCTGGCACATCGTGCAACGTATATGATCCGGCCGGATCCACACCCTAACACTCGTCTCGGCGGCGACGCGGCCCGCGGAGAGATTTCGTCGAGGTTTTCACGACCCCCAAGTCACCCCCGGCGACGGTGCGCCTAGTCCAGGCTCCTCAGAGCTTCCCGGGCGTCGGCCGGACGCCACCAAGGCTCGATGCCGAGGTCCTCGGCGACCACTCCGGCGGCGTTGTAGCCCGGTTGGCCGTGGAAACTCCCGCCCGGGTGCTGGGAGGCGCCGCACAGATAGAGGCCCTCGATCGGCGTGCGATAGCCGGGCATGAGGGCCGTGGGACGCCCATACCCCCAGTTGGACGGGTGGAAGCTGCCGTGGTGACGGTCGCCACCTCGCATGGAGATGATCCGCCGCTCGGTGGCGTCCGGTGAGTGGGTCGCCACCGCCAATGTGGCGTCTTCTAGGTTCGGGGCATATGTCGCGTAGGTCCTGGCGATCGCTTGGGCGCGTTCCTCGACGGCGCCCTCGTCCCATTTCCCTCGAGTCGAGGGGCCGGGGACGAAGTGCCATCCGAACGTGGTGTGCCCACCCGGAGGCGCCTGGGAGGGGTCGTGGACGGTAGGGATGGAGACGTGGATGGGGCCGTCCTCGACGTGTGTCTCCTCACGGACGGCGCGCATGTGCTCCTCGAGATCGTGGCTCGACTCGTAACCCAGGGCGAGATTCAGGGCCCTAGGGACATCGGGGTTGTAGGCCTCGGACCTGAAGCGCGGTCGGTCGGCCAGAGCCCAATGGACCCCAAAGAGGGCCTCTTCGAGCCACCGGTATTGGGAGAGGTCATCGCGCAGCGCCGGGTCGAGGTGCTCGCCGCCGACCAACTCCAGCATGGTGATCGGGGCCGGAGCACCGCTGACCACGAAATCCGCCTCGACGGCGCGCCCGTCCTCCAATTCGACGCCCCTGGCGCGGCCTCCTTTCACGCGGATCGAGCTGACCTTTGCCCCGGTGACTATTCGCCCGCCGGCAGCCACAACGGCGTTGGCGATCGCCCGCGCCACCTCGTAGGTGCCCCCTTCGACCAGGCGCCCCTGATGGGAGTTGACGAGAGCCAGGGAGACGATCGACCCGATTCCAGGGACGTCGAGGTTGGGGAGGTAGCCGCGGACGGCGACGTTGAAGAGGACCAGGGCGCGCAAAGGCTCGCTCTCGAACGCGTTGCGGACCAGGTCGAGCGGGGAGCTCATGTCGAGCTCCAGGTAGCGCCGTCCCAACGGGGAGCGTTGGAGGAGATCTTGGAGCTCGTCGGGAGGGAGCGGCGGAGAGAAGCGGAGGGGCGTGTCGATACGACGAGTCAGCTCGGTGAACTCCTCGTGGAGTCGGCGATACGCCTCGGCGTCGCGGCCAGACAGCCGCGAGAGCTCTTCGAGGGACCGGTCGAGGTCGGAGTAGGTGACGAGCGCCCGCTCCCCGCCGTCGAAGGGCACGGCGTTCTGCACCTCGGGGTAGATGGACCGCACGCCGAAATCGTCGAGCTGCAGGTCGTTCCACATCACGTAATCGGGTGTCCAACGCACGAAGAAGGCGTGCAGGTTGTGCTTGAAGAGGGGCAGCGTCACTTCGTCGGTGGTGGTGCCCCCTCCGATGCGGCCGGCAGCTTCCAGTACGAGCACGGATTTCCCGGCACGGGCGAGGTAGGCGGCGCACACCAGGGAGTTGTGGCCACCTCCCACGAACACACCGTCCACTCTTTCCGGCAAACGGACGTCAAGCCGGTCGGTCATCGATCCTCCAGTCGAGAGCTCCGCGTCCCACCAGACGCCTGGTCCGGATGCGCTCGTGCAGGTCCAAGACACCGCCCGGACCCACTACGGCGCCAATCACCGGTACGACCTCCCCCTCCGCCACCAGACGGGCCGCTTCGGCCACCTCCCGTTTCGTTGCATAGCGGGAGCCGACGATCGACAGCTCGCGGAAGACGAATTCCCGCGACTCGATCGGCACCGGCCGGTCGCGGAAGGTCGTGAGTGCGACCAGTCGTCCACCGGAGCCCATCGTGTCGATCGCCCACCTGATTCCCTCGGGCGTCCCGAGGAAGTCGACGACCACGGTCGGCGCCTCGTCCCCGAACGGAGGAGTCAGGCCCTCGAACCGGCTCGAGTCCACGGCGATGGCGCCGGTCTGCTCGATCGCCTCGAGCTTCTCTGTGGTGACGTCGAAGCCGGCAACCGTCGCCCCGCGAGATCGGGCGACTTGCAGCATGTGGACACCCACCCCTCCTCCGGCTCCCAGCACCACCACCCGGTCCTCCGGACCGATACCGGCGCGTCTCGCCACGTGCACCGGCGTCGCCACGGCGTCGGGGACCACGGTGGCCGCCACGGGGTCGAGGCTGTCGGGCACCGGTATGAGGTTGCGGACGGGCAGGACGGTATAGGGCGAGTATCCGCCGTCGCGGTGCACCCCCACCCAGCCGGCGAGACGCCGGCATCGCGAGTCGTGGCCGGATCGGCACTCAGGGCAATCACCGCAGGCGAGGTAGAAGTAGGCGACCACTCGCCGCCCTACGAGCCCGCCTTCCCCCTCGTCGCCGGTGGAAACGACACGGCCGACGATCTCGTGCCCGGGAACCACCGGCAACAGATCCGGATCGTTCGACAGGTCCCCGTTGATGCAGTTGAGGACCGTCAGCCCCACACCGCACGCCTCGACCTCCACGATCGCCTCGTCGGGTCCGGGTGCCGGAAGCGAGAACTCCTCCCATCTGGGGATCCCGCCCCAGTTGTGCAGCCGGTAGCCGGGCCGCCGTTCGGGCAAGGTCGTGGTCACGGTCTCGACGCGCCTCCGGATAGCGGTCCAGCGGTCACGGGCGGAAAGATTAACCCGGGGTGTTCCCCCGAGGCCACCCACCCAGGAAGGAGCGTTACGTCAGAGGTTCTCTATGTACGGTTCGCCGACCACGTCGCCGGTCACGGCGTCCAGGGTGACGAGGGCCCGACGATCGGGTGGCTCGGCGGCCGAGTAGAGGATCACCGACCATTGCGGGCGTGCCCTCAGCCCTGAAAAGGTGAGCGCCGCCGAGGCGTGGCCGATCGGGAAGTCCACGGCGGCGGCCGCCTTGGGCAGAGCCTGCTCCTGTTCGATGCGCAGCGGCCAGGCCGCCAGGAGATGCCACAGCGCGAGGGCAACGGGGATCAAAGCCACCAGGGGGTCCATGACGAGCCCCACGGCCACGGCGAGAACGCCGTATATGGCGGCCGCCACCCTCCGACGAACCGGGTCGGGGAAGCGGTATGGGCCGACGACGTTCGAGTCGAGTTCCTCCTCGATCGCCACCGCCTCGGCGACTTCCTTGGGGATGTGGATCCCCTCTCGGGTGACGCGGCGCTCTTCACTCATCGCGGGCCCCGCGCCGCCTCGACCAACTCTGTCACCGCTTGGTCGAGAGGGACGCCGCGGCGCTCGGCGTCCTCCCCGTAACGACGGACGCCCACGGTCGTCGCCTCCACGTCCTTGTCGCCTACGACGAGGACCACCGGATGCTTGGAGGTGATGGCCCGGCGGATCTTCTCCCCCACCGTCTCTCCGGAACGGTCGACCTCCACTCGCAGGCCGGCGTCGCGGAGCCGTTCCCGGACTGTGTCGGCGTAGTCGAGGTGACGGTCCGCAACGGGCACGATCGTCACCTGGACCGGGGCGAGCCACATGGGGAAGGCCCCCGCGTAGTGCTCGGTGAGCACGCCGATGAACCTCTCGATCGACCCTGCCTTCGCGCAGTGGACCATGACGGGGCGTTCGGCCTTGTTCTCGGCGCTGGTGTATTCGAGCTCGAAGCGCATGGGCAGGAAGAAGTCGACCTGGATCGTCGACACCTGCCAGCGCCGCCCGATGGCGTCTTTCACGTTGATGTCGATCTTCGGGCCGTAGAACGCGCCTTCGCCTTCTTCGACGGTGTACGCCATGCCGGCGTCTTCGAGCGTCTTGCGGAGATATTCGGTGGCCTCGTCCCAGAGCTCTTCGTCGCCGATGGACTTGTTCGGATCCCGCGTCGAGAGCATGGCGTCGAATTCCTCGAACCCGAAGTCGGCGAGCCACTGGGTGACGAAGTCGAGGTGCATCTTCAGCTCCGACGGCAGGCCTTCACGGGTGGTGAAAGTGTGGCTGTCGTCCTGGGTGAAGCCGCGAGCCCGGAGGAGGCCGTGGACGACACCCGACCGTTCGTAGCGGTAGACGCCGCCCAGCTCGGCGAGCCTCATGGGCAGGTCCCGATAGCTTCGTGCTCGCGACCGGTAGATCAGGATGTGGAACGGGCAGTTCATCGGCTTGACCCGGTATTCCTGGTCGTTGTCCAGTTCGATGCCCGGGTACATCCCCTCGGCGTAGAAGTCGAGGTGACCGGAGATCCGCCACAGCTCGCTGCGGGCGAGGTGGGGCGTGAAGACGAATTCGAACCCGTACCGCTCGTGGAGACGCCTGCTGTGATCTTCGATCAGCTTGCGGAGCATCCCGCCCTTGCCGTGCCACACGGCGAGACCGGAGCCGAGCTCGGACGGGAACGAGAAGAGGTCCAGTTCGGGGCCGAGTCTGCGGTGATCGCGCTTCTCCGCCTCCTCGAGCCGGTGGAGGTAGTCGTCGAGCGCTTTGCGGTCCTCCCAGGCAGTGCCGTAGATGCGCTGCAGTTGGGGGTTCTTCTCGTCGCCCCTCCAGTAGGCGCCCGCGGTCCGGAGCAGCTTCACGGCCTTGAGCCTTCCCGTCGAGGGGACGTGCGGGCCCCGGCACAAGTCGACGAAGCCGTTGTTGCGGTAGACCGTCACCTCCTCGCCCGGGGTGACCTCGCTGGGCTCGGTGGCGCGGATGATTTCGAGCTTGAACGGATGGTCGGAGAACATCTCGAGGGCCTCGTCCCGCGAGACCGCCTCCCGGATGAACGGCTGGTCGGCGGCGATGATCTCCTGCATCCGCTCCTCGATCCGCTCGAGGTCGTCGGGCGTGAACGGACGGCCGATGTCGAAGTCGTAGTAGAAGCCGTCCTCGATCGGGGGCCCGATGGCGAAGGTGGCGCCCGGGAAGAGCGACAGGACCGCCTGCGCCAGCACGTGGGCGGCAGAGTGACGGAGGATCGACCGCCCCTCTTCGCTGGACTCG
The DNA here is from genome assembly GCA_036380875.1 of Acidimicrobiia bacterium. Lineage (GTDB taxonomy): Bacteria > Actinomycetota > Acidimicrobiia > Spongiisociales > ZC4RG35 > ZC4RG17. The sequence goes on along the minus strand of DASVDX010000021.1, from coordinate 27,715 downwards.
GTCACCACCGAGAACTTCCCGCCCGAAGGCAGCGGGCGATGCAGGTCGAGCAGTTGGCCATCCAGTTCTACGGCGATGGCCGCTTGGGCGAGCCGGGGGCCGATGGATTCGGCCACCTCGAATCCGGTTGTGCCGTCGGGGTGGGTGTGTCGGGATCCGTCGGGGTACTCGAGTTCTATGGGCACGGCTTTCCAGAGGTAGAAACCGGGGTGTCGGCGACTAGCCTGACGGCGCAAAGCGTACAGTGCTTGGCCGGGGTCCCAAGCAGAATAACAAGCGTGCAATCGACGCTCTGAGCTGCCGAGGGAGGCGCATGGACGCACTGACACTGGTAGGACGGATCGCCCCCCGGGCAACGGTGCGAGAGGTGACCCGGGTGGACGGCGGGCACAGGAACCGAGTGTTCCGCCTGCTCGAAGAAGGCGGGCGAGCCTCGGTCGTGAAGATCTACGCCACCCCTGGCCGCGAACGCCGCGAGCGTCACGCCCTCGAAGCACTGGAAGGAGTGGAGGGGGTTCCTCGGCTCATCGACCGCGGAGTCACACCCGATGGCACCGCCTGGGCCCAATTGACGGATGGCGGCGCCTGGAATCTCTCCACTCTCACGAAGAACCTCGATGTGATCAGCCGTGCCGGCCACATCCTGCGCGGGGTCCACGAGTGCCAACGGCCGATCACGAATCTCGAGGGCGGCATGGACGGCGCCTACATCGCCACCCACTACAAGTCCACCATCGAGCGGCTCGGCCGCTATCGCCGCAAGCTTCAGATCCCTCAGTCGGTGCTCGAAGCCGCCGCCGACGCCCCGCCACCGGTGTCGAGCGCCCCGGTCACCTCCCACACCCACCCCACACCCGACAAGTTCCTCGTCGCCGAGAACGGCGAAGTGATGCTCGTCGACTGGGAGTGGGCCACTCTGGCGCCGCCAGAGTGGGACCTCAGCTTGGCCACGTGGTCCCTCGAGGCCGTGCACGAGGCTGATGCGGTCGACGCCTTCCTCGACGGTTACGGGGCGGAGATGCCGAGAGACAGGCTCGCCAGTTGGATCGGCTACCACGCCGCGATGCAGCTTCTCGACGCTGCCGAGTCGCGTGACATCCGCCTCCCCGACCACGACCGAATCGTCGCCGATTTCGCCAAAGCCGTCGGCGCCTCCTGAGATCGCGAAATCCCAGGCTCTGAGGGTCCTCCTGCCTAACGTCTCCTCGGCGAGTAACAGGAGGACGCATTGTTCGAGGTGCTGGTGGCAGCAACCGCAACGACGGGGTTGCTGGCCTTGGCCCTGCACAACCGCGAGCAGCCTTTTGTGGTCGACCCCCGGCTCATCGTCGATCTCACCGCCGACGACCGCGACCTTCCCTGCCCCTGGTGCGGGAAGTCGACGCGTGAGACCGACGAGCGCTGCCCCGGCTGCGGCCGCAAATTCGGCTGAGGCGACACCTCAGGTGAGCTGCCGGAGATAGCTCCGGTGGGTCTTCACCACTTGCATGCCCACCTTCTCGTACAGGCGGACGGCCGCCTCGTTGTCGCCTTCCGTGTAGAGGAAGACCCGGGGACACCCTCGGTCACTGAGGTGACGGAAACCCTCGAGCACCAGCGGACGGCCCAGCCCCCGGCCCTGGAAGTCGGGGTGTAGCCCGATGATGTAGATCTCGCCCTCCCCGCTCGGGTGGATCTTCGTCCAACAGAAGCCTGCCAACCTCTCCCCTGCCCACGCCATCCGCAGACCCGCCGGGTCGAACCAGTCCATCGCCATGCGACGCTCCAGGTCCGCCCTCGTCTGATCCCCGTTCTCGGGGTGGCCCCGGAAAGCGGCATTGTTCACCGTCAGCCAGGCCTCTTCGTCCAGTCCTGGGCGGAACGGGAGGACGCTCGTGTCCTCCGGGAATTGCGGCTCCTCGTCTGCCGGTAGGTCCCTCGCCATCACGAGGAGGCGGCGCTCCGGCGTGAACCCGAGCCTCTCCGGCCAGCCGACGAGCGGCCCGCCGTAGATCCACCAGCGGAGTTGTCCGCCACCCCTCTCCCCCACCTCTCTCACCGCGGCGTCGACGAGTGGCGTCGGGTCGGGCTCGGCCGTGACGATCTCCATCGCCCAGCCTCCGTCGGCGGCCGGCGCCAGGCCCAGGTAAGCCGCGATTGCGCCGTGCTCGGTCTCGGCGACCAGGCCTGTTCCGGGCCGATCGTCGCCGTATTCGATCAGGGCATGCTTGTTCTCGCTGAGAACGGGTAGACCCCTCCGAGCTTGCACTTCGAGGAACTCGGACAGCGCGGCGCGATCGGACGGCAGACGAAGGGGTCGGATGAACATCCAGGAAACCGTAGCCAGCAGGGGATTTTCCCCTATGCTCTGCAAACGATGAGCAGCATTGGCCTGGTCCTCGGCGGTGGCGGGATTACCGGTGCTGCTTTCCAGTTGGCCACCCTCATGTCCCTCGAGTTGGCATGTGACTGGCGGGCCAACGACTCCGAGATCGTCGTCGGCACCTCTGGTGGTGCCTACGTGGCCTCCCTCGTACGGAGCGGCAAACTCGACCTCGACTCGCTGGTCCGTCACGACGAGGACACCGAGTCCGTGGCAGAGAGGATCCGGCGCCACGTGTTCCAAAAGAACCCGGCGCTGGAACTGGGCCGATGGCTCAGAGGCGGCGTGCTCCCGGGGCTGCGCAAGCCCGGGGTGGGCCTCCTCATGGGCTCTCCGGCTCGATACACGCCACACGGCCTCGCCGCCTGGGTGGAAGAGCAGGTTGGGCCCGCAGCTCACGCCTGGCCGAACGACCCGACCGTGATCACCGCCTACGACGTCGAGGCTCGGGAAAGAGTCGGCTTCGGCACGGAGAGCGCTCCAGCTGTGTCCCTGGCCCATGCGGTGGCAGCCAGTTCGGCGATCCCCCTGCTGTTCCACCCCCATCAGATCGAAGGACGCGCCTACGTCGACGGCGGCGTGGCGTCGGGAACCCACCTGGATCTCGTCCTCGAGTCGCCCAGGAAGCTCGACCTCGTCATCGTGATCGCGCCGATGGCCGCCACCGAACGGCGTCGCCGGGCCTTCCCCCACGAACTCGTTCTCGACCGGCTGGGCAGAAGGGCGTTGGAGGAGGAGATGCGGCTGGTCACCGACGCCTGGCCGGATGCCGACATCCTGGTGCTGCGACCGCCCATGAGCGTGCTCGACCACATGCGGCCGAATCCGATGGCAGCCGATCGGGCTGTGCCCACATTCGTGAGCACGCTGCGGGCGATGCGCCGGGAGTTGGCCTCGCCCGAAGTATGGCGCCTGCTCCACGACCACTTCGGCCAGCCGAAGGCGCTGGCCGGCTGATCAGAAACGCCGCTTGCGAAGCAGCCGCGGAACCCACTGACCTCGCTCCGGCGTCGCCTGGGCGAGTTCCGCCTGGGTGTGTGTCTCGCAGAGCATCCCTTCGGGAGTGACGGCCCACGCCGGGTTGCCGCACCGCTCGCAGCGTGGCAGCGGGCGCACCCGGGATCGGTCGAAGAGACTCAATGCCGTCATGTGCATTGGATCGGCAGATTCCCACCCGGCCGCTAAGGCCATTCGCTTTTCGCGCTCCTTGACTAGTCATGCATGAAAACTTGAGTCGATGTTCAGATGACTTAGACTGAAATCGTGGCTCGAGCTGCCGTGCACCAGCCAATCCATCCCGACGCCGTCGCCCAAGCCAAGGATCACCTCCTTCCGGTCGAGGCCACGGTCGAGCTCGCTGAGCGCTTCAAGCTGTTGGCCGACCCCGGGAGGCTGCGAATGATCTACGCCCTCCTCGAGGCGGGCGAGTTGTGCGTTCGGGACCTGGCCGCCGCGGTGGACTCCTCGGAGTCCGCTACCAGCCACCAGCTTCGACAGTTGCGCCTCGCCGGTTTGGTGCGCACCCGGCGTCAGGGCCGAACCATCTACTACCGAGTCGCCGACGACCACGTCCGCACCCTCCTCGACGTGGCAGCCGCCCACTTCTTGGGAGGGGATTTGGCATGAGCGTCGAAGTGCGCAGCGCCAACACCCGGCGATTGGCCTGGGCTTTCGGTCTGGTTGCCACGGTGATGGTGGTCGAGGCGATTGCCGCGGTGCTAACGAGGTCGCTGGCTCTGCTCTCCGATGCCGGTCACATGGTCACCGACGCTGTCGGCCTGGGCATCGCCCTGGCCGCGGCCCTGGCTGCGGCTCGCGTGAGAGCAGGCCGCCACCGCACGTACGGCCTGTATCGCCTCGAGATCCTCGCCGCGCTCGGCAACGCCGTGGTCCTCCTCGGAGTGGCTGGCTATGTCCTCTATGAGGCGATCCAGCGGATGTCTCAGCCCGCGGAGGTCGCGTGGCAGCCGATGTTGATCGTGGGCTCGATCGGCTTGGCCGCCAACGTCGCCTCATGGGCGATCCTCCGCCAGGGTGCCGAGACCTCGCTCAACGTCGAAGCGGCGATGATGGAGGTGCTGGCCGACCTCTGGGGCTCGGTTGGCGTCATCGGGGCAGCGGTCGTGCTGGCCACTACCGGTTGGCCCTACGCCGACGCCGTCGTCGGCGTGGCGATCGGCATTTTCATCCTCCCTCGCGGCTGGCGGCTCGCTGCCAGGGCCATCCGTGTCCTCGTTCAGGCGGCTCCACCGCACGTCGACCTCCAGCGGTTGCGGACCGATTTGGAGGGGATTCCCGGGGTGGTCGACGTCCACGACCTCCACGTCTGGACCCTCACCTCCGACATGGATGTGGCGTCCGTGCACCTGATGATCAACGACGACTGTGAGCCCCACCCCGTTCTGGATCGGGCCCAGCAGATCATGAAGGCTGGCCATGGCATCGGCCACGCCACCTTGCAGGTGGAGCCGAGGTCCCACGTCAGCTGTCGCGACGTCAGTTGCTAGGCGAGCTGCCGGTTTCGAACGACTGGGCGATCATCCGGGCTCGGAGACGCGTCGTGTCGGCGGGAGTCCAATACTCGGGCGCGGCCACGGCAGCCCAGCCGTCCGCCACGAGCCCGGCGTAGTTGTGGCCGTGGCCGGGAGGGACCTGGATGCTGTTCGCCAGGTCGGCGGTCAGTTGGAGGAAGGTCACGATCGGGAACCACTCGACCTGAGGCAGCACGTCGGGGCCTCGCGGCTCCCCGAGCCAGTCGGGCCGGCGGAGGGCAAGGCGCGGCGTCCACCACACCACCGGATCCGAGGGTTGCTGCAGATAGAGGACTCGCGGCCGTTTCCAGGAGGGGTCCTCCGGATCGAGATGTGAGGGGTCGGCTGCGAATCGGACCGTCTCCCCTCCCTCGTACACCGGAAGCCACTGCGGGCTGGCGGGGTCACGGTCGGCAACGAACTCCGACCACAGCTCGCTGAAGTTCGGCGGGCCGATCCACAAGACGCCGTCCACTCGATTGCGGATGTCGGCCAGGCCGCTGAACGCCGACTCCGATCCATCCGCCCCGAGGCTCTCCCCCATCACCAGGAGGAGTGGCCGATTGTCCTCCGGCAGGGAAGCCCAACGTTCGTAGACGAGCTCGAACAGCTCCCGACCCGCCTCCCGAGCGCGGGAGGAGTCGACGACGAACGAGATCCAGCTCGGCAGGTACGAGTACTGCATCGAGGCCAGGGCAGTGTCCCCTCCCCATATGAACTCCAAGGCCGCCGCGGCCTCCGGATCCACCCAGCCGGTCCCAGTGGCTGTGATCACACAGAGAACACGGCGATCGAAGGCACCAGTGCGTTCCAGTTCCGCCACGACCAGTTCGGCCCGGGCCTCGACCGTCTTTGCGGAGGCGAGCCCGACATAGACCCGGATGGGATCCTCGGCGGGACGGCCTGTGAACTCGGCGATCTCCTCGGCGGTCGGTCCTTCGGCTACGAACGTTCGCCCCTTGGAGCCCAGATCCTCCCAAGCCACGAGCGATTCCGGCGAGCCCGACCGGAGCGGATCCTGGGGTTGGACGGCGTCGTCGGGGATCGCCCGGTCGCTGACCCGAAAGGTCTCATCGGCGGCCTGGAAGAGCCGGTCGACCACGACACCGTCGAGCAGCCCGATCGCGACGAGGCCGACGATGACGCCGGCCAGGATGCCGGCGAGACGAGCCGGTAGCCAACGGTCGAGAAACGTCGCAATCCGGCGGGCGACGAGCCGGATCCCCCGAGAGATCGAGACGAGCACCACTGCCAGGACGAGTCCGAGGACGATACCGAGGAGGTAACCCCACGACGATGGGATCTCCATGCCCATCAGGCGGTGCAGGGTCCGCTGGCGTTCGACGCCATAGATCCAGGCGGCGACGACGGCGATCGGCCCGCCGACCGCCAGCAGGCGCCAGGCGATGACCTTCACCTCGGAGGGAGGCTCCCACGAAATGAACGTCCGCCACAGGTGGCTCACGAGCGTGCCGAAGCCGTAGGCGACGGCGGTGACGACGCCGCTGACCACGGCTTGGAAGACCCAGTGCCGCGGCAACAAGGACGGCGACAGAGAAGCTATCAGAAAAAGTATGGCGGTGGTGAGGCCCAGATAGGCCGGTTTCACCTTCGAGAGTGTGCCAGGCGAACCGCTACCAGGCCGAAGCAATTGGCGGCCACATGGAGAGCGACCGGGGCCAGGATGTGGCCGGCCCGCCGACGGATCGCCGACAACACGCCGCCTCCGACGGTCGTCCCCACGACTCCGAGGGCGACCGACTTGCCCAACGTCTTCCAGTCGGCATGCCCGTTGGCCCGGGCGTCCATGTGGCTGGGCAGAATGTGCCACAGGCCGAAGAGAAGTGAGGCGATTGCCGAGGACAGCCACCGTGGCCGTCGCGAAGAGCCGAGCAGGGCCGGGAGGACGCTGCGGAAGGCTATCTCTTCAGCGAGGGCGGTCCCCAACGGAATCCGCACGAAGAGATGCCACAGCGCCGCGGTGCGCGACAGTGAGGTCAGGCGCTGGTTCTGCAAGAACGAGGATGCCCGGCGATTGGAGACCACCCCGGTGTAACCCACGCCGACGGCGGCCACGCCGGCCGCGGCAATACGGGCGGCCTTCGGAAGATGCTTCGGGGACATGCCGAGTTCTTCGGCGCTGTGGCCGGCGGCGCGGGCCAGGCCGAGCAACCCGGCAGCCATGGCGAGGTTCCAGGGGACATAGGCGTGGGACGGCAGCCACCGGTTGCTGACCACGTTGGAAAGAGTCAGTGCCGCCACGGCGACAGGGGCGAGTTTCACGCCCTTGCGAGCGGCGTCGGGAGTCACGCTGGACAACATACCCCAGCGCCGGCGGAATTCGATCAATGCGCCTCGATTTGGGTCGATGGTCATGCCTGCCCGGACACCTTGCCTCCAAACCTTCGCTGCCTGCCGTTCGGCCCTATCTCGGAGCAGCCTCGGCGTTGTATGGAGAGAGGGTGGAACCGACCGTCGAATTGTTGTGGATCCCGCTCGGAGCGGGAGGTTCCGGGGTCGTGCGCTTCAACGGACGGGTGTACGAGCGGTGGGTCGCTTTCCGGCAGCGTCGGCCAGCCCTGGACCTCTTTCACACGGCGCTGCGGGTGACCGCTCCCTCGGGCACCTACATCGTCGAAACGATGTGGCCGAGCCCATCGGGTCCGTCCGGTGCCCGAGGCGTGGCGGTCCGGGGGCCGGTCTGGTGGAAGCGGCTCGGTCGATTTCGGCTCTTCAGGTACGAGGTGCGCTGTTGGCGGGATGGGCTCCTTCCCGACGCCGACGAAGCGGTGGGCGGCCCCCGGGTGGTCTCGACGGACCCGGCTGTCGCCGCTCGCATCCTCGTACTCGCCTCACGAGTGCCGCCGCTCACCTGGGGCGTCGATCCGGATGGCACCGGGGAGATGTGGAACTCGAACTCTGTCATCTCCTGGCTCCTGGATCGAGCGGGGATCGACGGGGTCGAGACACCAGCCGGCGGGCGGGCACCGGGTTGGGAGGCCGGTATCGCCGTGTCACGCCTCGGGTGGATGGCGGAATGATCTTCGGATCGGCTCCGCGAAGGCCAAACCCACGATCGCTCCCGAGTGCGCCAGCAGCAGTGGGTGCATGATCGGATGGAACGGGATCAGGAAGATCTCGATCACTTCGAACACGAAGAGGACGATCCCGGTGCTGACCGCCCCGATCCACGGCCAGCGATAGCCGATGGCCCGCTCGATCGGTACGGCCCATCTCCATTTCCACCCGGTGAGCAGGCCGATGGCGCTGAGCAGGGACGCCGCCGCGATCGCCAGCAGGAAGATGCCGGGCCAGAGGTAGGTGTCGACAGGAGCCTGCTCCAGGTATGCGGTCGTCATCCCGAGCGGCGTGTAGGGGTCGATGGCCATGGCGAAGCCGCCTTGGGCGGCCCCTACGGCGAGCAAGGCGAGCAGTACGGCCAAGACGACGGTCGTACCCGTCCGGGATCGGGCAGGTGACGTGAGGGTTCGGCGGGCGCCGGCGACGGTCATCGACTCCTCCTCGAGTCGGCTGCCTGCATCGTGCGCCACCGGTCGAGCATCGACCAGGGCCGTTGGGCTCTCAGTGGCAGGCGAATCCACCTCGTTGCCCTCGGGATCGATGTGCTGGGAGATCAGCACACCAGCGAGCCGCGGATCGAAGCTGATCGCGGGGCCTCGCCGCCAGCGGTCACCGAGCCGATGCTCGGCCGTCGAGTACCCCAGACGGTACGCCAGAACGACACGAGTGCCGCCGGTTCTGGATTCGCTCATCACCTGCAAGGCGGAAGGGTCGCCTCCTGGCCCGAGGTCTCGTGCCGCCATCGAGATCTACACAGCCAGCTCAGCCGCCGGCTCGCCACAGCCACCGAGGCTCACCCCAGAGACCGTTCGGACGAAGGTCCATGTCGGGGATCTCTCTGGCCTCGGCCAGTCGTCGAACTAGATCCACTTCCGCGGCATGGGACGGCGTCTCGAACCCCGGCCGGCGCGTGACTCGAGGGCACGCACCTCAGTGCCTTGACTGGCCGACACGTCGGCCGACGTCTCTCGTGTGAGACCCCTTACTGCGCGTGCTGTTGTTGCGCATTCTTGCCTGCTGACAGCCGTCTGCGCGCTTCTGACCCTTGCCTTCCCTGTCCTGGGCGCCTCGATGGCGGAAGACCTCGGCCGCCCCTACGCCACCGATCCGATCGCTCCCTACTTCGGTGTCACGTCTTCTTGGGCGGTGTCCGATTGGAAGGTGTATGCCTGCGACACTGGGCAGGGGCACACCACCGATGTCGACGAGGTAGCCGACGTCTACAACACCCGCGTCGGCCCAGTCTTCGCTCGGGCTTCCAAGGGGCGTTACGTGCCCGAGTTCACCGCCGGCGGTGTGTTGAAAGGCGGGGACGTCGCCGATTGCCGGGCGAAGGCAAAAGGGGACGCCGTGATCGTCCTGTACGCCGATCGCAGGGTGGGCGGAGTGCTCGCCCACGGGGTGCCGCCATCGGTCACGATCGAGAACGGAAAGTTGTCGGTGGCCGGGCGACCCAGCGTCGTAGTCGGGTCCAGATCTGGGACGGCCGATGGTGCCGGCTTGGTCGCTCACGAGATCGGACACACCCTCGGCTGGCCACACGTGCCTCTCTCGGGGCCGTCGCATCCTCTTCCCGGTGTGAGCGACTACGCCAACCTCACCAATCTCATGTCCAGCGGCGACTCCGTTGCGGCGTGGAACCGGTATGTGGTCGGCTGGTCACAGGCCTTGGTACACCGGTCGACGCGGAAGTATCGGCTCGAGGCACCCGGTGAAGGCAACGGCGACTTCGTGATCATCCCGGGTGGAGAGCCCGGCGCCTTCTACACCGTCGCCGCCGGGTCCGACGGAGTCGAAATCCACTGGGTCGACCAGCAGTCCTCCGCCCGCGCCGCGTGCCGGTCTCAGAAGCGTCAGGGGTTCCCGGTGTGCTTCGGCACCGGCACCGAAATCCGTGCCATCGCCCCTCCCCCGGACCAGAGCGACACCTTGCAGCCCCTGCCGCCCTGGACCCCTCGCACGATCGGATGGAGGGTCGGCCAGACCGAGACCGTCGGGTCCGTCAGCGTCCATGTGATCGATCTCGTCGGCGAGCCTGGGGCCTACCGCGCGGCGACAGTGGAGATCAGAGGCGATGCCCCAAAGCTCTGGTCCTCTGAAATCGGCGACACATCCCGAGAGAAGGACGACACCGGTCCGGGCTACGAGACGAACACGAGGGGGACAGCTGGGTCGGACGATGACCGAGCAGCTTCCTCGATCTCATTCGTCGATATCACCCGAGACGATCCGTCCAGTGGTGATATCGCCTTCCTCGTCAGCCGCGGCATCACCAAAGGGTGCAATCCCCCGGCCAACGACCGCTTCTGTCCGGATGAGCCCGTGACACGCGGCCAGATGGCCGCATTCCTCGTTCGCGCTTTGAGCCTGCCCGCCGGCAGTACGCAGTTCAGCGACACCCGATCCCACGTCTTCGCCGCCGATGTAGCGGCCTTGGCGAATGCCGGGATCACCCGGGGGTGCAACCCGCCCTCCAACGACCGGTTCTGCCCGGACGAGCCGGTGACACGCGGCCAAATGGCGGCGTTCCTCGTCCGGGCCCTCGGGCTGGCGGCATCCCATCTGTCCTTCGTCGACACCGCCGGACACACCTTCGCCGCCAACATCTCTGCCTTGGCGGCGGCAGGTATCACCAGAGGCTGTAACCCGCCTGCCAATGATCGCTTCTGCCCCGACGACTACGTCACTCGGGCCCAGATGGCCGCGTTCCTGCGCCGAGCAGTGGACAGGTGAGTCAGCGACGATCATCCGCTGATGGCGTGGGCCAACGATGGATCCTCACAGGTAGCTCGGGCGGCACCGCCAGATCGATGCCCTCCTCTTGGAGTCGAGCGGTGATCTTGCCCTGGAGGTCGCTCAACGCCGGCCACAGGTCCTCATGACGCACGGTGGGTTGGGCCTGAAAGACGACGCCCTCGGTCCCGAGGCGCAAAACGACCACATCGGGGGGCGGAGTGGCGAGCACACGTGGATCATCGACGAGCTCCGTACGGATCAGGTCTTGCACCTTCACCAGGTCCTCACCGTAGGAGACCGTGAGGTCGATCGCGGCCCAGTTGATCCCGGTGCGGGAGTGGTTGATCACGCCTGCGTTCTGGATGGCTCCGTTGGGTAGCGACGCCATCGAATGGTCGAACTGGCGGATGAGCGTGTTGAACAACTGGATGTCCTCGACCACCCCCCGAACGCCCATCGTCTCCACGTCGTCGCCCAGTTGGAAGGGTCGGAAGATGATGAAGATCACGGTGGCGGCGAGGTTCTCCAAGGACCGGCTCAAAGCGACCGACAACACGATGAGGACGATCCCCACGCCCCACACGAGAACCGCATTGGGGACACCCACCACGGCCAGGGCGACCAGAAGAGCCAACACCATGGCCACCACGTAGATCGCCCGGGCGAGGAAGGAGCGCATCGAGGGGCCGACGTTCCGGGCCACCTTGGGTCGGCTGGTCAGGCGATTGACCAGCCGACGTCCCAGGCCCGCGAAGACCCGCCCCACCACCAACACGGCGACGGCCACGAGGACCCGCAGTCCGATCTCGCCGACACGGTCGAAGACCTCCGGTGTCATTCGTCGGAACGGTCGCTCAGACGACGGCGTTCCGGCGTGATGCCTCCCGGAACCATTCCGCGCTCAGCTTGGGGATGCTTCGAGAGTGTCGAAGTCGACGTAGATCAGCCCGAAGCGGTCGCCGTATCCGTAGATCCACTCGAAGTTGTCCTGGGAGCTCCAATAGAAGTAGCCGTCCACCGGGACGCCCTCGGATGTGGCGCGCTGGAGTTGGGTGAGAAGAGCCCGCATGAACATCACCCGGTCGGAGTCGTAGATCCGGCCATCGTCGGCCACCACGTCCAGGGCCGCACACCCGTTCTCTGTGATGTAGATCGACTGCGCGCCCCAGAGCGACTGAACCTGGCGTGTCCCCCAATACATGACCTCGGGATCCACGATGTGCCAGGCCGACTGCATCTTGGGATGGGAGGCGTTGATGGGAACCTCCCGGTACCCGGCCGGGTCGTCCGACGGCTCGACGTAGATGTTGGGGCGGTAGATGTTGACCCCGACGAAGTCGAGAGGAGAGGCGATCGTCTTCAGCTCCTCGTCGGTGAACTTCGGGGTGCCGCCGCCGGCCGAGGCGAGATATTCATCCGTGTACTCGCCCTCCAGCATCACCGTCATGAAGCCGGCGTTGCGTTGCCTGGTGGCCATTTCGGCGGCTTCGACGTGCTCCGGGGTGTCCAGGACGGGTACGGCAACCCGGATGTTCTCGGCAAAGCCGACCTTGGCGTCGGCCGGGGCGTTGGCACGAATTGCCTGTACGGCGAGGCCGTGACCGAGCACGGCGTGGTGCCGGACTTGCTTGAGCTCGGCGTCAGACAAGCTCAGGCCTGGTGGCATGCCGAGATGGACGGTCTTGCCCCCGCCCACCTGCGCCTCGACGCCCTGGTATCCAGTCTCTACGAAGGAGGCGAACTCGTTGATGGTGAAGTAGTGCTTCACCCGGTCGCCGAGGTTTTCCGCCACATAGCCGGCGTACTCGGCGAATGCTTTCGATGTCTCCGCCGACTGCCAGCCCCCGTGATCGTCCTGGAGCTTCTGGGGGAGGTCCCAGTGATACAAGGTGGCGAAGGGCTCGATCCCGGCTTCGAGGAGGGAGTCGACCAGCCGGTTGTAGAAGTCGATTCCCTTGGGGTTGGGCTCACCGGTCCCTTCGGGAAAGATCCGTGGCCAAGCGATCGAGAACCGATAGGCGGTGGCGCCGATGTCCTTCATCAGTGCCACGTCATCCTCATAACGGTGGTAGTGGTCGTTGGCCACATCCCCGTTGTCGTCGTTCTTGATGTTCCCGGGCGTGTGGGCAAATGTGTCCCAGATGGAGACACCTTTGCCGTCTTCATCCCACGCGCCCTCGATCTGATAGGCGGACGTGGCGACTCCCCAACGGAAACCTTCCGGGAACGAGCGCATGACCGCAGGAGCCATGGCCGACCTCCTCCGTGCTTGGCGTGCCGGTGAGAACGGGTGACCGGTCGCCACGATGATTTCTCGCCACCACGCGCCTCTGATTGACCTCCCGGGAGACCCCGGGATGGCGGCCGGGACTCTTCGAAACCTACACCTCGGTGTTGGGCGACGACGGGGCGATCGGTCCGAGCAGGACGGAGTCGGTCGACGATCGGCGCAACTGCAGAACTCAGGAGGTGTAGACGAGATCGAGCTCGTTGCCTTCGGGGTCAGAGAGGCGGGCGAAGCCAGGCCCGATCCGAATGGCACTTCCGCCGACGGCGGTCGCCGTGTCGATTCGCTGCTCGACGCGGTCGAAGGGCACGGAGAGGACGATCCTCATTCGGTCGCGTTGGCGCATCCGGGCCTCATCGGCGACGTCGATCCTCTGGAAGATGACGACGGGGTTGAGCCGGCGTGGGTCGAGGATGTCGGCCACCCCATCTCGGGGATCCTCCTCGTATCCCAGCAACGACGCCCAGAAGGCTCGCTCGGTCGCGACGTCGGCGACGTCGAGACACAACTGGACGAAACGGGGCCGTATCGGGTCCGCCATGAGTCCGAGCCGGAGGGCGAGATCTTGGATTTCGGCGGCGAGGGAGACGAAGTCTTCAAGGGGGCCGTCCGGACCCTCCCACATGTCCTTGCCGCTGTCGACGACCACGCCTTCTGTCCGTGCGTCGATGAGGAGGGGGAATCCGGCCTCATCCGCAATCTCGGATGTCGCCGCCACGAACTGAGCCGCCTGTACGGGGGTGCTGGTGGGATAGGCCGCCATGGCGGCGAAAGCAGCCACCCAATCAGATGTCTCTCCATCCGACATCGGGCCGCCCACCACCAGGTCGACCTCGTTGCCATTACGATCGCAAAGGAGCGCTCCGTACGGCCCGGTCGGCGTCTGTCCGAGATCGACGACCGCCGCAGCCACAGCTTCCGGGGGGCGAACGACATCCACGTGGAGGCGATTGCGCAGCGGCCGAGCCTCGGAGTCGTGTCGGAACATGATCGCCGGGTCACGTTGCCACGGATCGACGAGTCGGGCTCCGTCGGCCCGGTATCCCAGGACTGTGCGCCAGAACGGCATCAGGACCGCCGGGTCAGCGGCCTCGACGACCAGGCCCATCGCCTGCAGGGCGGAAGGGTCTCCCCCGAGGCCGAGTTCTCGGGCCGCCCTCGAGATCGCTGCCGCCTGCTGAACCTCCGAGTCGCCGCAGCCCCTCAGACGAACCCGAAGCCCGCTCGAGCGGAGGTCGATTTCCGGCATCGGGCCGGTGGCCGCGACCCATTGGACGAGCGCGGCTCCAGCGGCATGCGAGGGCGCCTCGAACCAGGCTTGAGCGCGACCGTCGAGGACGCGCCAGGCTCCATCCTCGGTCGCCTGCTGGAACTCGGTTGCCTCGATCGAAGGCACTGTCCTTTCCCCTTCTGGCGCCGGAGCCGAGCCTACAGACACCCGTACCTCGACTACCTGGAGATCGGCCGGGCGGTAAATGAGGAGCGCGCCAAGACGTTACGTCGAGGAGGGTCTGCCTTGTCGACGCGCCCCCCGTCGAGAAGGTATGGCCATGTCAACGCAATACCTGAATCGAGACCGCTCAGAATTCGCGGCTCAGCCATTCCTCGCCTCCCGATTCGATGCCCAAGTGACAGTGGGCCCGCTCGATTCGCGTCCGCTGCCCGCCCTGGTGATGTGGAGGAACCTCAGGTCACGACCTTGGCTAGCCGAGGGCTCATACATCCCCCGACCCGCCTGACGCCACCGATCTCGACACCGGCAGCACCCCAGCGAGTCGATGACGGCTAGGTATCCGGGGGCAGTTACTCTTATCGACATCCTGTCTACAAGTTTCGTCCAGCCGAGGGGTCATGTTCCTAGCACTTCGTGAATTGTCTTTTGCTCGAGGCCGTTTCGCCTTGATGGGTTCTGTTGTGGCGTTGATCGCCGTCTTGATGGTCTTGCTGTCCGGCCTCTCGGTCGGTCTCGTCAACGACGGCGTCTCGGGCTTGAAGAAGTTGGAGGTGTCTTCGTTCGCTTTCAAGTCGGGCGTGGACAAGAGCGCGGCGTTCACGCGATCGATAGTCGACACCGAGGCCGCCGACGTATGGGCAGGCGCCGACGGTGTCGCCGAGTCGGCACCCTTTGGCCTCACCCTCGTCAACACGCGGACCGACCGAGGTGTCGACGTAGATCTCGCATTGTTCGGCGTCGAAGCCGACTCCTGGCTCGTGCCCCGAGCAGCGATCGGACGAGATCTGGCGGGACCGGATCAGGTTCTGTTGGCGGGGACACTCGAGGACGCAGGTGTCGCGGTCGGCGATGTGATAGAGGTCGACCAACTCGGCCGGGAACTCGAGGTCGTCGGATTCCTCGACGGCCAACACACCTTCGGGCACGTGGATGTCGGTTATGTGGATCTGCGGACCTGGCAAGAGATACGTGCCGGCATCCGCCCCGGAGAGGAAGCGCCGGACCACGTCCACCGGGAGGTAACGGCGATCGCCGTGTTGAACGAAGACGGCGGTGAACCGGACTTCGCAGCGGTCGATGAAGCGGCGGGAACCACGTCCATGACCCTCGAGGAGTCTTTTGGTGCGTCACCGGGATACACAGCCGAGCTGACAACAGTCCAGATGATCCAATGGTTTCTGTATGCGATATCAGCCCTGGTCGTGGGTGCCTTCTTCACCGTCGTGACGATCCAACGGCGACAAGAGATCGCCGTGATGCGGGCCATGGGTGCGAGCACGGGATACCTGCTCCGGGACAGCTTGATCCAGTCGGTGATCCTGCTCCTGGTCGCCACGGCCGCCGGCATGGGAATCGGACTCCTCCTCGGAGTGAGCCTTTCCGCTTCGGAGATGCCTTTCGCCCTCGATGTGTCGGCGGTCACCGTGGCGAGCGTGTTTCTCGTGTTGCTCGGGCTGATCGGTGCCGCCTTCGGCGTGGTGCGTGTCACACGTGTCGATCCCCTGACCGCTCTAGGAGCCAGCCGATGAACTCTGCCATGACCAACACGGAATCAGCCGGCCTGATGATGTCCGGCGTGACGCTTCTCCACGACGATGGGGGAAGCAAGGTGAGGGCCTTGGACGACGTCAGCCTGACCGTCAGCCCGGGTGAGTTCGTCGCGGTGGTGGGTCCGTCCGGGGCGGGGAAGTCCAGCCTGCTGGCGGTAGCCGGCGGCCTCATAAGACCCGACGCAGGACAGGTTCGGATCGGCGATATCGACCTCGTCACGGCGTCGAGACGCGACCTGGCCAACATCCGCCGCACGCAGATCGGTTTCGTCTTCCAGAGCGCCAATCTGCTCCCCGCGCTGACCGCTCTCGACCAGCTACGGCTCCCGCTCACCCTCGGACATGTGGCAGAGCCACGAGATCCCATGCAGATGCTCGAGGAGGTGGGGATGGCCGACCGAGCAGATCGGCGTCCCCATCAGCTCTCAGGTGGAGAACGCCAGCGCGTGGGTATCGCTCGGGCACTGATGACACGACCTCGGTTGCTCCTCGTCGATGAGCCCACCGCTGCGTTGGACAGCAGCCGTAGTCAGGAGGTAGTTGGCCTCCTGGCTCGGGAAGCACACAAACACGGCGTCGCCACCGTCATGGTGACGCATGACCGAGACGTGCTGCACCATTGTGACAGGGTGCTCCAGATGACCGACGGGAAGCTGATACCCGTCGACACCATCTGAAGACTTCGACCGTTGACCGCGAGGTCGGCAGCCTGCCCGCCTCGGTGTATGTTGGCAGCACCCGTGTCGTGAGAGAGAAGGAACGCCTGTGCCCCGGATCACTGCGGCGACGGTCGTGGAGCATCGCCTCAACCAGGAGCGGAAGTTGCTCGACGTCGCTCACGACATGCTCAAAGACACGGGCGACGTACCCAGCCTGGGACAGGTTGCCCAACGCGCCGGTCTGGCGAGGACGAGCGTCTACCACTACTTCAGCTCCCGTGAGGACCTCCTCAACGCTCTCGTCCGAGACGTGTTCCCGAAATGGGCGGAACGGGTCACGAACGCAATGGAGGCCGAAGCCGAGCCCAAGGCGAAGATCCTCGCCTACGCGCTGGCCAACGTACAGCTCGTGAACGAAGGGGCGCATGCCGTCGCCACCGCGCTTGCGAACCTCTCACCCAGCGAGGCGCTGGACGAGCAGGCTGCCGAGATGCACCGCGCCATCACGAAGCCCCTGGTCGAGACGCTCGCGGAACTGGGAGTCTCGGATCCAGAAGGTGTCGCTGAACTGATCAATGCCGTCGTACACGCTTCCACCCGGGCCCTCGAGTCCGGACAACCCATCGAAAGGGTGGTCGCCAATCTCACCGCGGTGATCGCGCCGATGGCCGCTGGGATGCAGAACTGCCCGGGACACTGAGTTCGGGCGGAATCTCCTGCCTCGAATGGCTCTCGACGGCGGTTCAGACATTCCCGGCGTTTTCCTTTTGTGAACCCCCCGGGATGGGGGCAATCGCTGCGTATGTGGCGATCGGGGTGGCCGACCGGTGTGCGCCTCGCCGCTCCCACAGGCTGGCGATGCCCGAAGCGATCAACAGAGACGGAATCGCCACCGCCACTATCAACAGGTCCGGCGCGAGCCCCCAGAAGATGCGGATATTGATCACATCCAGACCACCGGTCAACGAAGCGGTGAAGAGCGTGAAGGCTGCGGCGATCAGCGCCCCGACGCCGATCTGCACCAGGGCCGGCGCAGGTCGTGGGATACGCCGAGGGTTCTCCCGCCGCCGGCGTCGTCTCCTCACGACGATGAGGATCGAGCCAAGGACCAGCAGTGCAAGAACTGCATCGAGTGCGATCCAGGTGAGGGTCGCGGACAGGCCCACCTGGGGTGTCCCGTCGGTGAGAGCCTCGACCGCACCCCTATCCAGATGGTTTACCAGCATCCCGCTGCGCGCTACCAGGACGACGACGCCGGAGTCGAGCCCGGGGAGCATGGAGATGTCGGCGTGATACCCGAACGTGTTGCCATCATGAGCGACGAGCGCCTCACCATCGATGTTCCCCGTGTGCCAGCCCATGGCGTAGTGGTCGAGGTAGGGCTGACCCCCGGTTTCCACGGCCGGCTCGTGCATGATCGTCATGCTCTCGGTGGAAAGCAGCCGCCTGGCTTCGATGGTCCCATCTCCCATCTGAAAGCGGCTGTAGTGAGCCAGGTCGCGGGCCGTCGAGATCAGAAAGCCATCGGGAAGCGAGCCAGGGAAAGCGGTCTGGTTCACTGAGATTGGAAATCCGAAAACCGTGATGGTGCCGGTCGCCAGACCGTTGGCCTGGGCGAGGGCGAAGTCGGTGTAGCTGTGGTCCATACCCAAGGGCTCGAAGACCTGTCGGCCGACGTATTCGTCATAGCCGACCCCTGACACCTCCTCGATGACCAGGCCCAGCACCGCGTAGTTGAGGTTGCTGTAGTGGAACGCCCGCCCCGGCTGGCTGACCAGGTCGTACCTGGAGATCGAGCGGACCCGCTCCTCGAGCGCTACCTCGGGGTCGAATGCGTCTCGAACACCGTCGAGGGTGGAGAGCCCGGATGTATGGGTGAGTAGTTGTCGGACCGTGATCGATACGGTCGGGTCGGCCGTCGTGAACCAGTCGATGTAATCGGTGACAGGTGCGTCGAGGCTGACGAGTCCACGATCGACGAGTTGCAGGATGCCCAACGCCGTGATCGACTTGCTCACCGAAGCGATGACGAAAGGGGTGTCCGGTGTCGCAGTCCCGTATCCGGCCACCGTCTCCTGATCACCCCTGACTACTGCATAGGACGCCTCCACGACCCCCAGGTCATCGAATCGGTTTTCGATCGCGGCAACAGCGCCTTCCACCGTGTTCGAGCTGGTCTCCGAGATCGCGGCGGCACTGCGCGGTACGCACACCCACAGGAAGAGCAGACAAGTCAGGACGAACCGCCCGGCCTGCGGCACGGTCTGATGGCGAGTGTGACTCATCCTGCAACGCTCGCCGGTATGGGTTCGGAGCGCGGGCGAGATATGAGATCGGGGTTGGTCAACAAGACCGCTGCAGCGAAGACGCACCAGATTCCAGCCCTGATCCATCCGAGGACCTCGGCGTCGGTGCCGGTGAACATCGGCGAGATGTACTCACCAGAAACAGCGTTGTTGGTGGCGTGCATGATCATCGCCAGGAGAACGCTTCCGCCGGTTCCAACAACCATCCACGCAAAGACGACTGCGCCGGCCATGATCAGGACCACGTCTCCCATCGGGATGTCCCCGGTGAAGAACAGGGGCATGTGCCAGAAGACGATGACGACTCCGACGATGAGGCCGGAGGTGAAGATCGACCGTTCTCGCATCAGCCTCGAGAGGGCGAACCCTCGGAACCCCGGCTCTTCCCATGGGCCCAGCAGCGGAACGATCAAGGCGAAGAGGAAGAACGGGATGATCTCGGTCCACAACCCGATCTGGGCGCTGGTGGGCCTCGGGGCGCCTAGTGCGATGGTCGCCAGAGCAGAGAGAACCGCCGCACCCGAGGGCAACCCGACGGCAACTGCATACCACTTCCAGTTGACTCGCCATCTGGTCATCTGACCGAACAAGGCTCTGATCCCGGGCCAGCCCTTCGTCATCGACAGCACGAAGACGGCCACGAAGAAGGGACCGCTGCCGAGCGGGTCTCCCAGGACCAGGACAGCCGCCCAGTTGACCATGTAGGCGAGCACGATGAACGTGGCGAGAGGATGGGCCTGGACGAATCGTCGGATCGGGTTCTCGGTTTCGGGCGGCACGAGTTGGTCTGTTCTGCTCATGAGTCTCTCCTGTCATCCCCCGACGAGATCCCGGCCGTATGGGAGTGGTTGGTGCTCATGGGATGTCCACCTGGTCGACCTTGATGGCTGTGGTCCGCTCTCCGACGAAGCCGGGAAGACGATCGAGCGCGTCGGCCTCGTCGACCGCTTCGACCTCCCACCAGATCTCATGCCCACCTAGCCGGCACGACGACGGCGCTGACCGGCCGCGGAGCGGGCTCTCGAACCCCTTCCAAGCGGCATATGCCGTCGGGCACTCCTCTGGTTGGTGACGATGGTGGAGCATGAACGACGGCATGCGCCCAATCTGCATCCCGCCACCTGGGGGCACATCGGGGCGGCACCCTGATTCCCCACCCTGAATCCAGACGACCGCGGCGCGGTCGGGCTGTGCCCCCTATGTCGCCTGGCGGGCCTTGACGAGAGCTCTAGCCACCTCCACCCGCGACGACACTCCGAGTTTGTTGAAGATGTTGCGCAGATGGGTCTCCACCGTCTTGGTGCTCAGGAACAGCGATTCGGCGATCTGGCGGTTGGTGCGTCGGTCCAACACGAGCTCTGCGACCTCGAGCTCCCGCCCGGTCAGCGATGCCAGGCCCAATGCATCGGTCCCCGGTGCGCTTCGACGATGCGTCGTCTTGTGGCCCAGCCGGCGGAGCTCGGACTCCATTTGGTCTCGATAGTGAAGGGCCCCCAATGCCTCGAACTCGTCCGCAACCGCTTCGAGCTGCTCGATGGCTTCGTCGCGCCTACCCACCGCGACCAGTGCACGACCGAGCAATGCCCTCGACACCGCCCCGGGGTCCTGGCGTCGATCTGCTCAGCCGTGGAAACCGCGGCCCGGGCAGCCGTCACGGCGTCCTCGGCCCTACCCTCGTCCAGGGCCACATGAGCCTCGGCGCGGTGAGCCATCAACTCCGTCAGACCCAGACCGTGCTCATCAGCTTGCTTGCGGAGCCGGGCTGCGGCCGCCAGGGCCCGGTCGTGGTCACCGACGGCCAGGCAGCATCTGGTCAACAACTCCAGGAAATGCGCACGCCAGCTCCCGGCGAGCAGTGGGATCTCTTCACCCCCGACGCTGTCGAGCAGCAGTTCCAGCGCCACGTGCGTATCACCCGCTTCGAACAACGTCTGTGCGTGGATTGCGCCGGCGAAGGCGGTGATCACCCCGTTGTCGATCGTACGTGCCAGCTCGAGACTCTCCACGCCCACGCCGAGCGCGGTATCGATGTCGCCTGCCATGACCGCCGCCAGCTCCCTGTTGAACAGATTCATGCAGAGACCCTGGGCGTCCCCGACCAGGCGGGCGGCCTCGATGGCGTCGTCGAGAATCTCGGCCGACCTTCCCATCTCCCCCGTCATCGCCATCGACATGCCGAGGGTCGGAGCCAAAGTGGGCAGGAGATGGGTCTGGCCGCTGAGCCGGGCCAGCTCGAGGGCGCGCTCACCGTGGATGCAACCCAGGGCGTGTCGATCGAGGTACAACTCCGCCATGGTGAGGTTGCTGAGTGAATCGAGCCGGGAGATGACGATCTCATCGGGCATGGTGTCGATCAGTTGCGCACAGCGGTCGTGCTGCTCCAAAGCCAGGCTCTCCTCGCCGGCGAACGCCGCTCCCATGGCGTAGGCCGACAACGCCGCTCCCAGGTACGCCTGATCGCCGAGACCGCTGGCCGCTTCGACTGCGAGGCGTCCCCATTCGAGCATTCGATCCTGGTCGGAGAGATACAGGCTGGCAGCCGTGAGTGCGACGAGGAGCGAGACCCCTGCCCTCGAAACCCGATCTCCGAGCCCCTCATAGGCACTCTCCAATCTCGCCCGCGATTCGGCGTGGCGTCCCAGGAGCTGTTCTATCTCGGCACACCGGACGACGATCTCGACCTCTCTGACCTCCACCGACTGGTCGGTGAGTCGGAGACACTCTTCCAGGCTGTCGTGAGCATCGGAGAATCGGCCGAGCACACCCTGGGAGGCGGCGAGTTCCGTCAGGAGGGCGGCTCGATCCGCCACAGGTGCGTCCGCGGGAATTATCCGCAGGGCGGCGTTCAGCCAGCGAACCGAGCTGGTGGGGGCCTTGACTGCCGCCTCCTCGGCGGCCCGCCGCAGAATCTCCACCGATGCCGTGTCGCCATAGCGCGCCGACTGTTCGACATGAGATGCGAGCATCGAAGGCGGCGCTCCCCTCCTGACCAAGGCTTCGACCACTCGCCGGTGGCTACTGATCCTGATGCTGGGGGGACATGAGGCGTAGACGGCACGGTGGACGATGGGATGGCGGAACTGGAATCGACGGGGCACATCGGTCTGTCGCACCAGGTCTCGCGCCAGCAGGAGGTCCATCGCCTCCAGGACCTCTTCTTCCGGACGGTCAGACGCAGCCACCGCCAGGTCCAAGTCGAATGGGTCGCCGGCGACTGCAGCGGATTCCGCTACGCCTAGCGCCCCCATCGTGAGCTGGGCGAGTTCGACCCTTATCGCGGCAGCCACCGATGGGGGAACCTCGAGACCGCCACCCTCGACCACGGCGTGATCCAAGCCCGACCGGGCCAACTGCAGCGCGTAGAACGGATTGCCCCCGCTGAGCCGCAGCAACTCGTCGACGTCGACGCCTTCGACTCCGAATACCAACTTTCTGACACTGTCGACGTCGAGCGGCTGAAGATCCAGGACCTCGACGGTGGGCATGCCTCGTAGTCCGTCCACCGACATCGCCGCCCCCACCCCTCCATAGTGCGGTCTCAGAGCCATGGCCACGAGGACCTCTCCCTGCGGCGGGTTTCGGATCAGGTACGAGGTGAGCTCGAGAGAGGCGCCATCTGCCCAATGCATGTCGTCCAGCACGAGCAGCAACGGGCGCCGGGCGGCAAGACGCTCTAGAAGGTCGCGTACAGCACGGTGGACCCGGAATCGCTCGGTGACGGTCGAGGGGTACTCCACGGCGCCGTCCAGCCGATGCAGCGAAGGGAAGACAGCAGCGAGCGCCCCGAGCCGATCGGCCTCCAGACGCTCGAGGGAGTGTGCGTCCAAGGACGCGAGATATGCGTCGAGGGCATCCGCATACAGCCCGAACGGGCGCTCGGTGTCGAACTCGGAGCCACGGCCCCGCAACGACAGGAAGCCGGCGTCGTCAGCGATGCTGAGGAGCTCGTCGAGCAGCCGGGTCTTGCCTATTCCGGCCTCACCGGTCACTACCACGAACCTGGACCGGCCGCCGCCTGCCTCGGAGATCTCACCACGCAGCAGCTCCAGTTCTGCGTGGCGACCGAGAAGAGGCTCGAGTGTCCGGCCCATGAGGCAACGGTACACCCCCGCAGGAAGCGGCCCTCGGAGAGTCAGGGTGGAAGATCAGGGTCGACCCCCGATGTCGGAGAAGGACGAGTCCTGGATGATCGCCCCATGGATACGAACTCCGCTTCGATTTCCCACAACAGCGCACTCTTCGGCGACTCCGAGGGCCGAGTGCAGCCAGACCAGGGCCAGGTGAGTGTCATCAGCACCAGTGGGCTGAGCAAGACCTTCGGAACCATCGAGGCTCTCAAGGATCTCGACCTGAGTGTCCCTCAGCACTCGATAGTCGGTTTCCTTGGACCCAACGGGGCAGGCAAGACCACTGCCATCAGGTTGCTGCTCGGACTGAGTCGCCCGACCTCGGGCAAGGCAAGGATCTTCGGCATGGATGCGGTAGCCGACAGCACGGCCATCCGCACCCGCGTCGGCTATCTCGCCCAGGAGCCGCGGTTCTACACCAACATGACCGCACGCGAGACCCTGGAGTTCACCGCCCGCTTCTTCTACCAGGGACCGAAACGGGCGATCGCCGACCGGGTCGACGAGACACTCGAACTGGTTGGCCTCACCGACAAAGCCGACCGGCCTACCAAGGGGTTCTCCGGCGGAGAACGACAACGGCTGGGCATCGCCCAGGCGCAGGTGAACCATCCGGACCTGCTGATCCTCGACGAACCCGCGGCGTCGCTCGACCCCATCGGTCGTCGCGACGTCCTGGCGGTGATGGCGCGACTGCGGGAGTACACCACCATCTTCTACTCGACCCACATCCTGGACGACGTGCAGCGGGTCAGCGACTCGGTCGTGATCCTCGACAGTGGGCGCAAGGTCGCCGACGCCCCCACGACCCAACTCCTCGACGGTGGCTGCACCTATCAGGTCACGGTGCGGGGGAATCTCCGAGCCGGCCTGGCCGAGCTGGAGGGTCGTCCGTGGGTGACAGATGTGATCGCCACCCAGGCCAACGGGGCGCAGTCTCTGACCGTGACCGTCTCCGATGAGGAAGCAGCCGACGCTCAGCTGCTTCGCGCCCTCCTCCAAGTCGACGACCTGACGATCACCGGCTTTGGCCGGAAGCAATACAACCTCGAGGAGGTCTTCCTCGGATTGGTCGACCATCAGGAGAGCAAATGAGCGCCACCAACATCGATCGGGTCGAGTTGATTCCCGTCGGGTCCACCGGATGGAACATCGGTCTTCGCAACCTGTGCCGAAAGGAGTTCAGCCTGTGGTGGACCACCGAGCTGTGGTGGATCCAGACCGTCATCTGGCTCGTACTGCTCAACGGTGTCACGACCATCGTCATGCTGGACAGCGCCGGGATGACCGCCGACTCCCTCGCTCACGAGTCCGTCATGACCTTCTTCCTCGTAGGAGCCACTGCCATTCCGATCGGGATAGTGCTGACGCTCCAGGGCTCGATCATCGGCGAGAGGGAGCTGGGAACTGCGGCGTGGGTGCTGTCGAAACCCGTGTCACGCACCTCATTCGTTCTCAGCAAGCTGTTGGCGCATTTCACCGGGTTCCTCGTGACCGCAGTGATCATTCCATCGGCGGTGTTCTTGGCGACGGCCAGACTCCTCCTTCCCAAGCCCGTCGACTTCAGGGATTTTGCGGTCGGGATGGCAGTCACCGGTCTCGCCCTGCTCTTCTACGTGACCCTCACACTGTCGTTGTCGTGCTTCTTCGAGGAAAGAGGCCCGGTCGCCGGCACAGGCATCACCTTGATACTCATGGGCCAGTTCTTCAAAGGCATACTTCCGCTCCCCTTGGTTCTGGTGACGCCATGGCTGCTCGGAGATGTCGCCGCCTCCTTCGCCCTGGACGAGGTGCCTGACTTCAATCGGATCGTGCCGCTGATTGCCATGGGCATCGAGATCCTCGTCCTCGGTGTCATGGCGGCCTGGCGATTCGACGGTGAGGAATTCTGAGCTAGCCGCGCAACGGATGGCGTGACCACGACCGGATGCTCCCTACCCCCGTGGCGTGGGCCCGGGACTGGTGGCGATCGCCGGACAGCCTTGCAGGGCGGGATATTCCCCCGGATTCAGAGAGTGGGCGCTACTGGGATCGAACCAGTGACCTCTGCCGTGTGAAGGCAGCGCTCTCCCGCTGAGCTAAGCGCCCGGGAGGGCGATTCTACCCGATCCGTGAAGGTGCGCTTCAATCGTGTCCGATGACGACGCACATGAGCCGGGCCCACTTCGAGGCGATCGTTGACCGCGTTCTGGAAGAATTGCCCGAGTGGGTCCACGACCGCATCGACAACCTCGTGATCGTGGTCGAGGACTGGCCCACGCCTGAGCAAGACCCCAGCGGGGAAGGGATCCTCGGGATTTATGAAGGTGTGTCGCTCGCAGAAAGGAGCGGCGACTACTGGGGCGCCCTGCCCGATCAGATCACGATCTTTCGGATCCCCCATCTCCGTTTGGGCGTGGAAGGCCCGGAGCTAGAAGCGGAGATTCGGCGGACCGTCCTCCACGAACTAGCCCACCATCTGGGGATCGACGACGACCGACTCCGCGAATTGGGTTGGGACTGAGACAGGTCAGCTCTGTCGCGTCCGCGGAATCCCCGCCGCCTTCAGGACACGAGCCGGCACGCCTACCTGACGCCAGGCCGTATACGAGATGCCTTTACGTTCGGAATATGACTTGGCCGCTTCGATGAAGGCCTTTTCCAGTGCGTCGAGGTCTTCTTTGGATTCGACTTCTTTGAGGGTGGCTTCGGCGTCGATCTTCTCCTGGCGCAGCTCGAGTTGCTTGAGCGGATCCTCTTCGGTCTCCAGCCTTTCGTTGATGGCTTCGATCCGCTTTCTCACCGATTCGGCGGTGACAGGACGCCCGGGTCGACGCGAACGAAGAGCCTCCAGATAGGCCTTAATTGCGCGTGACTCACGGCGTCCTTGCGCGAGCGCTGCCTTGTGCTCGTCCGACATTGGCATGATGACCACTCCTCTATTGGGGCCGGAACTCCAACTTGCATCACTGTACATACCCCAAATTCGCTATGTGACGAAATCGGAGCGAACGCCGAACGGCGGCGATACATCGCCGATCCGGTGCAGGCAACGACCGTCCGTCCAAAGCGGAGGAGACGAATCGTTTGGGCCGAACTAGGCGGAGTAGGAGAAAGGCGAGAGGAATTATTGCCTCGGTATCGCAGAGGAACCGGAGGACGCAGAGTTGCGATCTCCGCAACGAGAAATGCGGATCCACGTCGGTGACGGGATCCGCATTGTGGGCCCTAGAGGATTTGAACCTCTGGCCTCTTCCGCGTCAAGGAAGCGCTCTACCCCTGAGCTAAGGGCCCGCTCGGGTGGAGGCGACGCCCGGAATTGAACCGGGGTAACAGGTTTTGCAGACCCGTGCCTAACCACTCGGCCACGTCGCCGGCGCTCGCCGTTCACCGACGAACCTCGATCCACCACCATCGGCGGTGGATCTTGGAGCGGAAGACGGGATTCGAACCCGCGACCTCAACCTTGGCAAGGTTGCGCTCTAGCCAACTGAGCTACTTCCGCGAGGAGGCATAAGTGTAATCGGCGGAGCAGTCGATCAAAACGGCTCAGCGACCGCTCGATCCGAAGCCGCCGGCGCCTCGGGGTGTCTCGTCGAGCTCGTCCACTTCGACCCACGTCACATCCGGCACCGGAACTATCACGAGCTGGGCGATGCGGTCGCCTGGGGCAAAGGACACTGACTCGTGGCCGTGGTTGATCAGGAGCACCGTGATCTCGCCTCGATATCCAGAGTCGATGAGTCCCGGGCCATTGACGACGCCAACGCCGTGCCTGCGCGCGTGCCCGCTTCTCGGCAGCACGAGACCCGCATACCCGGGCGGGATCGCCACGGCGATGCCGGTGGGGACGGCTGCCCGCTCCCCCGGCTGCAATCGGACGGGCACCGCGCTCGTCAGATCCCAGCCGGCGTCGCCCGGATGGGCCTGCGAAGGCGCAGGTGCTTCGGGATGGAGGCGGCGAAAACTAATCTGCATGGGGAATCGACGTGGGGCCTCGACGGGCGGTCAGCACCACGGAGACGATGTGATCAACTCTACAGCTCGCCGACGAGGCCGTCACGCCGCGGTCACGCCGCGGCCCGTTCCTGTGTCCTTGCCCCCTCCTCCGGCACCCCGGAAGCGCTCCTCGGAGGACGGCGTCCGTCTTCCGGGCATGGAGGTGCTCGGCTTCTACGACGAGCCGTATGTCGTCCGGGTGGCACCGCCACCTCGTCGTATCCCTCGTCCGGTCGTAACCACGGCGCCACCCATGACACCGGCGACGGACGCCACCTCCCGAGTCGCCAGCCTGTGGGAAACGACTCAGATCGAAGAGAGTGCCCTCGAGTGGTGGAGACCCCAGGTCGTCGCCCGTCGGCGTCTCGGGGGCAGCCGCGTGCGTGTGTCGACCCTCGGGGCGCTTGCTGCCGCGATCTTCCTGATCGTCCTCACCATCTCATCGGTGCTCTCCGGCCGCTCCGAACAGGTGGAGCAGACGAGGTCGACGATCATCACGGAGGCGGTGGCGCTCGAGAACCTCCTTCCCCAGTTGTCCGACGTCGTGACGGCCTTGGACGACCCGACCGGGCCGGATCTGGCTACCAGCACCGAGATACTTCTCTCGGCAGAGTCGACGGCCCGAAGGCTGTTCTCGGCTGCAGG
>DASVDX010000020.1:0-3376 GCA_036380875.1 Acidimicrobiia bacterium | reverse complement strand
AGACGATGCCGCTTGTGCTGATCGAGCCTTTCGAGGAGCCCGACCCCGAGCCTCTGTCGTCGGTGGCCTGGGGTGTGGAGGCCGTGGGCGCCCTCACGTCTTCGGCGACCGGAGCCGGCGTCAGTGTCGCGGTGCTCGACACCGGAGTGGACTCCTCCCATCCCGCATTCGCAGGCGTGACTGTCATCGAGCGGGACTTCACCGGCTCGGGGGCGAGCGACACCCATGGTCACGGCACCCACTGCGCCGGAACGATCTTGGGCCGCGACGTCGAAGACACCCGGATCGGTGTCGCCACCGGCGTCACCGCCCTCCTATCCGGCAAGGTCCTCGACGACAACGGCGGCGGGACGGATGCCATCGCCGCCGCCATCCAATGGGCCGTCGCCGAAGGTGCGTCGGTGATCTCCATGTCACTGGGCATCGACTTCCCGGGGTTCGTCGCCCGTCTCATCGACGGAGGACTACCGCCCGAGGCCGCCACGTCCCGGGCGCTGGCCGCCTACCGGGACAACCTCCGACTGATGGAGGCGCTGGCCGCGTTCGTGCGAGCCCAGTTCGATTTCGGACGCTCGGCGGTGCTCGTGGCGGCAGCCGGCAACGAGAGCGAAAGGCTCGCCAACCCGCCGTATACGATCGACGTCGCCCCTCCTGCCGCCTCGACGGGGTTCATCTCCGTCGCCGCCGTGGCCAGGACCAACGGTGGGTTTGCTGTCGCCCCGTTCTCGAATACGGGGGCGTCCGTATCCGGTCCTGGGGTAGGAATCTCCTCTGCGGCGTTGGGAGGAGGTCTCCGCTCGCTGAGCGGCACCAGCATGGCCACACCGCACGTGGCCGGAGTCGCGGCCTTGTGGGCGGAGCGACTGCTGGAAGAGACAGGATCGATCGACCCCGACCTCCTGGCCGATCGAGTCGTCGGCCACGCCCGCCACCTCCCGTCGGTCTCGTTCGCCGACGGTGGTGCCGGGCTCGTCCAGGCCCCGGCCTAGAGGAGGGGCGGTGGGGACGCGAGAGTACGTCGATCTAGACCTGGCGATAGAACAGGACGGTGACGGCTTCATCGCCCGGGTCGTCGACTCCCCCGCCGGCCAGGCATCCCGGCGCTTCGAGCTGCCGTTCGACTCCGTCGAGCTCGAGAACTTCATCCTGAAGCTCGGCCACAACCGCGGTCGGGCCCGTGCCGTCCGCTCCCCTCGTCTCGACCTCGCCCGGTCGTTCGGCGCCGATCTCTACCGAACGGTCTTCGACGACGAAGTCGAGATCGTGTTCCGGGGTGCTCTCCGGGACGCTCTTGCCGCCGAAAAAGGACTCCGTATCCGGCTCCGTCTCGACCGAGCACCGTCCCTGGCGGAGATCCCGTGGGAATACATGTACTCGGACGGCCTGGGACGGTTCCTCGTCATGTCGAGCGACACCCCCCTCGTCCGCTACATCGACGTCCCTGCCCCGGGAACGCCGCTGGTGGTGGAGCCACCCCTGCGGGTCTTGGTCATGGTGTCGAGCCCAGCCGACCTGCCGAAGATCGAGGTGGAGCGGGAGTTGGATTTCCTCCGCCAAGCCACATCCGATCTCATCGAGGCTGGCGCCCTCCAACTCGAGGTTGCCCCGCGAGCCGACCTCCACACACTTCTCCGTATGCTGCGGACATCCGAGTTCCACATCTTCCATTTCGTAGGTCACGGCGTGTTCGACGAGAAGGAAGACGACGGCCTGATCATGCTCGTAAACGAGCAGGGAACGAGCCGACCGGTGAGCGGGCTCGAGCTGGGTGTCATCCTCCACGACCACCACAGCCTCCGCCTCGCCGTCCTCAACGCCTGTGAGGGAGCTCGGGGGTCGATCGACAACCCGTTGGGTGGGGTGGCGCAGACGTTGATACGGCAAGGGCTGCCTGCAGCGGTCGCGATGCAGTTCGAGATCAGTGAGGAAGCGGCCCTGGTCTTCGCTCATGAATTCTACATGGCCATCGCCGATGGATATCCGATCGATGCGGCGACGGTCGAGGCCCGCAAGGCGATATTCGCTTCGGGCAACGACGTCGAGTGGGGCACACCCGTCCTCCACCTCCGCTCCAGCGATGCACGGGTGTTCGACCTGCAGAGGACGACCCAACCCCCTGTATCCGACGACCTGCGAAAGCGGGCGATGACCGCCTTGGAGGAGCGACGCTTCGCCGACGCCGTTGCCCTGTGGGAGCAGGTCGTGGAGTCGTCACCCAACGACGAGACCGCGGGCCGCTTCCTGGCTCAGGCCGGCGCCGGCCTGGATGCCGAGCGCCTGTACGCCCAGGCGGGCGCCGCCGTCCAGAACGGCGACCCGGATTCCGCCCTGACGCTGCTGGAACGTGTCGACGAGCTCGATCCGCTCCTGGGCGACCCTGGCAACGTGGGCGACAGGGCCCGCGAACTCAAGGAGGTCGCCGCCGACGGCGAGGTCGACCGGGCACGGGCATCGATGGACGACGGAGAACTCCACGAGGCGCGGCGAATCCTCGACCAGGTCCTGGTCGCTGTGCCCGACCACGCCGGGGCCCTCGACGCCCGCGAGCAGGTCGAGCGGCGCATCCGGGCGCGCGACCTCATGGACCAGGCGGAGAGAGCGTTCGAGGTGGGAGATTGGGAGCAAGTCGTGGCGCTGGTCGAGGACGCCGAAGAACTCGACTCTCAGCTGCACGACGACGAAGGATTGAAGCGAGAGGCCTCTATGCGTCTCGCGCTGGCGTCCACCGCAGCCGGGACCGAGGCTCCCGAACCCGGGATCCCCCCCTTGCCGCCCAGCGTCGAGCCGCCGGCGCCCGCGCCGACTCGGGGCACCCCGGCGGTCTTGCGGTGGGCGATGGGCGTCGCCGCCGCCCTCGTGGTTTTCGTAGGGGTGGTGCAGATGCTTCCCGACGGGGAGCCGTCGCCAGGCCCTGACGACACGGGGGGGGATCCCACTACAACCGTCGCCGTGGAAACCACCACGACGCCCGGGATCGTGATTCCCGGAGGTGCGGTTGCCGTGTCGCGTGTGGACGGCGTGAGAGTCGACGGCGATTCGAGCGATTGGCCCGATCTGGAGGAAGTCGTTTCCGATCGACCCGTCTTTCCACGCACGGAAGCCGATCCGGTGGTGACGGCGTCCTGGCTCATCGGCTGGGACGGCGACGCCCTCTATCTCCTCGCTCGGGCCAGCGATGCCTCCGTCGACCCGGGACCGCTCGACGACCCGTCTCAGATGTATCAGGGGGATTCGCTTCATTTCGAGATCGGCCCCGACTCGGAGGGAGCCGAGAGCCTCCGGTCCGGGGACAAGCACGTGATCCTCGCCCCCGGCGACCGTTCAGGAGCAGTCGTGGTGGCGATCAACGTGCCCCAGGGAGGCGTCTTCGTGCCCG
>DASVDX010000019.1:0-14653 GCA_036380875.1 Acidimicrobiia bacterium | reverse complement strand
CGGTTAGGCGACAGGGAGTCGCCCGGGGAAGTGGATGGCGAGCTGGTTGAGACAGGCTGTCCATCCCCATGTTCCGGTGCCGGTGTCACCTCCTCTCGTGGTGGTGATGTTACGGATGGCGAGGTAGAGCAGCTTGAGGGCGGCGCGTTCGTTGGGGAAGTGTCCCCGGTTCTTGGTGACCTTGCGCAGCTGGTAGTTGATGGATTCGATCATGTTGGTGGTGTAGACCACCCGGCGGATCTCGGCGGGGAACGCCAAGAACGGCACGAACACCTCCCAGGCGTCTCGCCACAGTCGAACCACCGCAGGATGTTTCTGTCCGATTCCGGCTTCGAACTCGGCGAGGGCCGCTTCGGCGGCTTCGACGGTCGCCGCGGTGTAGATGGGCCGGAGCCCGGCTGCGATCTTCTTGCGGGAATCTTGGGATCCGTAGCGGAACGACGCCCGCAGCAGGTGGATCACACAGGTTTGGACGACCGCTCGGGGCCAGACCGCCTCGATGGCATCGGGGAGCCCCTTGAGTCCGTCACAGCAGACGATCAGCACATCGCCGATGCCCCGGTTCTTCAGCTCGGTGAGGACGGACAGCCAGAACTTGGCTCCTTCGCCTTCCGAGTTGCCGATCCATAGTCCGAGGACGTGTTTGCGGCCCTCGACATCGACTCCTACCGCCAGATACACCGGACGGTTCTGCACGACCCCGTCACGGATCTTGACCATCAGCGCGTCGATGTAGACGATCGGATACACCTGATCCAAAGGCCGGTTCCGCCATTCCTCGAGCTCCTCGAAGACGGCGTCGGTGACCTTGGAGATCAGATCAGGTGACACGTCAACGTCGTAGATCTCCTCGAGGTGGGCTCGGATGTCACGGACGGTCATCCCCCGGGCATAGAGGGCGATGATCCGCTCGTTGAACCCTTTCAGCCGGCGGGAGCGCTTCGGGACGATGCGCGGTTCGAAACTGCCGTTCCGGTCCCTGGGCACGTCCAGATCAAGGGTGCCGATCTCGGTGTTGACCCTCTTCGGGGTGGTCCCGTTCCGCGAGTTCCCCGACCCCCACCCGGCCTGATCATGCTTGTCATAGCCCAGATGGTCGGTCAGTTCTTCGGCCAGGGCCCGTTCCAGCACCGCCTTGGTCACCTGGGACAACAACCCATCGGGCCCTAACAGCTCCGCGCCCTCGGACTCGACCCTGGACATCAACGCGTCCAGCGCCTCCTCAGGCACCAAAGGCGTCGACCCACCGGCTGCCGCTTCCGACAGCATCCTCTCATCAGTCATACGTGGTCCTTCCACGGACCCCGGACTCCAACCGCCGGGGCCACTATGTCAGGCCACCCCCCTTACACAGAGGATCTGACAGGCCCACAGGCGTCGATACGACGGGGTGAGGCCCTCACCGAGTTGGCGAGACGCCACCTGGATTCCGGTGCCGCCCCTACTGATCATGGGAACCGGCCCCACCTCACCGCCCTCATCGACTGGAACACCCTCACCGGCGACAAACCCGAAGGCAGGTCGGAGTATCTGGATGGGACGTTCCTGCGACCAGAGGATGCCCGACGCCTGGCGTGTGACGCCCAGATATGCCGGCTGATCACCGGCCCCAACTCAGAAATCCTCGACCTAGGCCGCACCCGGCGGACTGTAAGTGCGGCGCAGTGGCGGGCGTTGCGGTTGCGGGATCGGCATTGCCGGTTCCCCGGCTGTCGCCGCCCCACCACCTGGTGCGACGCCCACCACATCCAATCCTGGTGGCAACACCACGGCCCCACCGACCTCGACAACCTGATCCTTCTCTGCCGCCACCACCACACCCTCATCCACCAGCAAGGATGGAAACTCCAAAGCACGGCTGCCGACCCCGAGTTCATCCGGCCCGACGGCACCACCCTCCCCAACGCCCCACCACCCCCAAGCCCACTGCCGATACCGGCGTGATGGATCAGTCGGCGTCGAGAGCGGCGAGGACCCGATCGGTGATCTCGTCGATCTCGCCGACGCCGTCCACCTCGACCAACACTCCCCGCTCCCTGTAGAGGTCGATCAGCGGAGCGGTCTGCTCCTCGTAGACCTCGAGGCGGTTGCGAATCGTCTCCTCGGTGTCGTCGGCTCGGCCCCGGGCGAGCATCCGCTCTACCAATACGTCGTTGTCGACTGTGAAGAGCACGACACGGTCGAGACCGTCCTCGCCGATCAGTTCGTCGAGTGCCTCGACCTGGGCGATGGTGCGGGGAAAGCCGTCGAGGATGAACCCGTTCTCGGCGTCGTCCTCGGCGATGCGTTCGGCGAGCATCGCCACGGTGATCGAATCCGGGACGTAGTCACCCGCCTCCATGATCGCCTTCACCTGCTTGCCGAGCTCGGTGCCGGCGGAGACGTGGTGGCGGAACATGTCGCCGGTCGAGATATGGGGGATCCCGAGCCGGTCGGCGACGCGACCGGCTTGGGTTCCTTTGCCAGCGCCCGGAGGGCCAATGAACAACAGCTTCATGTGTCCGTTCCTAGATCTCCGACCTCAGGTCAGGATCCCCTCGTAGTTGCGCATGGTGAGCTGCGACTCGATCTGCTTCATGGTCTCGAGTGCCACACCGACCACGATGAGGATCGACACGCCGGAGAAAGCGACGGGGATGTTCCAGATGATGCCGCCGATGACCGGCAACACGGCGATCAGGCCCAGGAACACCGACCCGGGCAGGGTGATCCGGTTGAGGATGTGGGCCAGGTGCTGTTCGGTCTGACGGCCCGGGCGCACGCCGGGGACGAAACCGCCGTTGCGCTGGATCATCTCCGCCTGCCGCTGCGGGTCGAACTGGATCGCCGTGTAGAAGTAGGTGAAGAAGATGATCAGGCCGAACAGCAGGATCACATACCACCACGACGGCTGCCCGGTGGCCGAGCCGCCCAGGTTCTGGTCGATCCAGCGATAGATCGCCTGCACCCAACTGGCGTCCGACGGGATGGCGGTGATGATCATCGCCGGGAACAGCAGCACCGACGTGGCGAAGATCACCGGGATCACGCCAGCGGTGTTCACCTTCAGAGGGATGTACGTCGACTGACCGCCCATGACCCGCCGCCCCCGGATCCGCTTGGCGAACTGGATGGGGATCCGACGCTGGCCCTGATCGACGTAGATGATCGCCACGATCATAAGGAGGAAGAGCACGACCATCACCGCGAACCGGACCGGGTTCCCCATCTCGACCGTGTTGGCCCACATCTGGCCGAAGATGAACGGGAACTGGCTGATGATGCTCACGAAGATCAGGAGGGACATGCCGTTCCCGACGCCCTTCTGGGTGATGAGCTCACCGAGCCACATGACGAAAGCGGTGCCGGCGGTCATGGTGATGACGATCACCGACACCCGGCCGAAGGTGTAGTCGCCGACCAGGTTGATGCCGCCGGTGAAGGTGCCGTTGTAGAAGAGGAACGTGAAGGCGGTCGACTGGATCAGGGCCAAGATGACCGTCAAATAGCGGGTCCACTGGGTGATCACCTTGCGCCCGGACTCGCCTTCGTCCTGCAGCGCCTGCAGACGGGGGATGACCACCGTGAGCAACTGCATGATGATCGACGCGGTGATGTAGGGCATGATCCCCAGGGCGAACACCGAGAACTGCTCGAGCGCTCCACCGGAGAACAAGTTGAGCAGGCCGTAGATGCCACCCGCCTGCTGCTGGGCCTGGAACAACTGCACGGCCTCGAAGTCGATGCCGGGGACCGGCAGGGTGGCGCCGAACCGGTAGACGGCGAACATCGCCAGCGTGAAGAGGATCTTCCGCCGGAGGTCCGGCACCTTGAACATGTTGCGGTAGATGCTGAGCATGGCTTAGAGCGCTTCCCGTCGATCGGGTGGCTGGGTGGCGAGTGGTAGGTGGTACGAACCTACCACTCGTCACCAGTCACTTAGAACCGGCTTCCTCGATCAGCTCGGCTGTTCCGCCGGCGGCTTCGATCTTCTCCTTCGCCTTGGCCGAAAAGGCGTGCGCCTTGACGGTGAGGGCTCGGTCGATGTCGCCTTCCGCCAGAACCTTCACCCGGCCCCGGTGGCGGATCAGGCCGCGCTCACGGAGGAGCTCCGGCGTCACCTCGGTGCCGGCGTCGAACTGGTTGAGGGTCTCCAGGTTGACGATGGCGAAGTATTCCTTGTTGGGGTTCTTGAAGCCCGGCAGCTTCGGCAGCCGCATGGACAGCGGAGTCTGACCCCCCTCGAACCCGGGGCGGAGCCGACTGCGCGCCTTGAGGCCCTTGGTGCCTCGACCGGCGGTCTTGCCGCGCTTGCCACCCTCACCACGACCGACCCGGATCTTTGACTTCTTCGAACCGGGCGCCGGTCGCAGGTGGTGGAGCTTCAATTGTTCTCTCTCGTCGGACATGCCGTTCTCCATAGTCGGAAGTCGGAAGTCGGAGTTCCCGCTCCGACGCCGACTACTTCTCTTCCACTTCGACCAGGTGCCGGACCTTGTGGATCATCCCCCGCACGGTGGGCGTGTCGGGATGTTCCACGGTCTGGCTGATCTTGCGCAGACCGAGGGTCGCAACGGTGGCCCGCGTCTTCGGCTTTTCGCCGATGAGCGAGCGCTTTAGGGTGACCTTCAGCGTCTTGTCGGCCATGCTCAGCCCTCCCCTCCGGCGGCCCGCAGCGATTCGGTCGAACGGTACGCCGCCAACAGGGCCGGCGGAACGATGTCCTCGGGCTGCTTGCCCCGCATGCGGGCGACCTCGTCGGGCCGGCGCTGCTTCTTCAGGGCGTCCACCGTCGCCTGGGCGACGTTGAGGTGGGTGGGCGATCCCAGCGACTTGGCCAGAGCGTCGCGGATGCCCGCCGCCTCCAGGATCTGGCGTGCGGCGCCGCCGGCGATGACGCCGGTACCGGGAGCTGCAGGACGGATCAGGACCTTGGAGGCTCCGTGCTCGCCGACCACCTCGTGGACGAGCGTCGTGCCCGCCATCGGGACGGTGAACATCGACCGCCGGGCGATCTCCATCCCCTTCTGGATGGCGGCCGGGACCTCTTTGGCCTTGCCGTAGCCGATGCCGACTCGGCCGTTGCCATCGCCCACCACACACAGCGCAGTGAAGGAGAAGCGGCGGCCGCCCTTGACGACCTTGGCTACTCGGTTGATCTGGACGACTCTCTCGTCGTACTGGGTCTGTTCAGCCATCTAGAACTCCAATCCGGCCTCGCGGGCAGCGTCGGCCAGCGCTTTGACGCGGCCGTGGAACTTGTATCCGGCCCGATCGAAGACCGCCCGGGACACCCCGGCTTCCTTGGCTCTCTCCCCGAGCAACTGGCCGACCTTGGCAGCCGTCTCCACGGTGAGGCTCATGCCCCGCAGCTCCTTCTCGAGAGAAGAGGCGGCGGCGAGGGTGTGGCCCTTGTCGTCGTCGATCAGCTGGGCGTATATGTACTTGTTGCTCCGGAAAACTGCCAGGCGCGGCCGTTCGGCCGTTCCGTGGATCTTGCGCCGTACGCGGCGGTGGCGGCGGGTACGAGCGGCAGCACGGGTGGCTTTCATCACTTACCTGCCTTTCCGGCCTTGCGGCGGACGTACTCGCCGACGTAGCGGATTCCCTTGCCCTTGTAGGGCTCCGGGGGGCGGACCTTGCGGACATCAGCCGCCACCTGGCCCACCAGTTCCTTGTCGATTCCGACAACGGAGATCTTGGTGGGCTCGGGCACCTCGAAGTCCACTCCTTCGGGGGCCGAGACGGTCACCGGGTGGCTGAAACCGACCTGCAATTCGAGGTCCCTTCCCTTCAGCTGTGCCCGGTAGCCGACGCCCTGGATCTCGAGGTCCTTGCGGTAGCCCTCCGACACGCCCGTCACCATGTTGTAGAGCAGCGCGCGCGACAGCCCGTGGAGAGCCTTCGACTCGTGGGACTCGTCGACGCGCCCGACCGTCGCCACCCCGTCCTCGACCGAAATCGTGACGCGTTCGGGGAAGCGTCGGCGCAACTCTCCCTTGGGACCCTTCACGGTGACCTCCGGGCCGTCGACGTTGATCTCGACGCCGGAGGGCACGGTGATTGGGGCGTTTCCGATTCGACTCATATCACCAGACCTCGCAGATGATCTCGCCTCCGAGACGGCGGCGGCGCGCCTCCCGGTCGGGAAGCAGGCCCTGGGAGGTAGACACGACTACGACACCCAGTCCTCCCTGCACCCGAGGCAGCTCAGAGGCGCCCTTGTAGACCCGGTGCCCGGGCTTGGAGACGCGACGCAGGCCCTGGATCACGGGACGGCGCCGGTCCACATAACGCAGCCGCAACGTGAGCGTCTTGCCGGGACCGGAAGGCTCCACATCGTACCGGTCGATGAAACCTTCCTCGGTCAGGATCCGCGCCACCTCTTCCTTCAGCTTGGAAGAGGGCATGGTGACGGTCTCGTGACCGACTGCCACGGCGTTGCGGATCCGGGTGAGCATGTCGGCAATGGGATCGGTCATCATGGTTACCACGACGCCTTTCTCACTCCGGGAAGCTCGCCCCGCGAGGCCAGCTCACGCACACAGATCCGGCACATGCCGAAGTCGCGGAGGTAGGCACGAGGCCGTCCGCACCGCTTGCAGCGGTTGTACTCGCGGACCTTGAACTTTTGCTTCCTGTTTGCTTTGGCGATCAGTGACTTCTTGGCCATTGGGTCAAACCCCTGCGGTTCTGCGGAACGGGAATCCGAAAGCGTCGAGCAGCGCTCGTGCCGCCTCGTCCGTTTCGGCGGTCGTGACGATCGTGATGTCCATGCCGCGCGTGGCGGTGACATCGTCGAAGCTGATCTCCGGGAAGATGAGCTGCTCGCTCACCCCGAACGTGTAGTTGCCCCGGCCGTCGAAGGAATCGGGGTTCAGCCCGCGGAAGTCGCGGATCCGGGGGATGGCGATCGCAAGGAGACGGTCGAGGAACTCCCACATCCGGTCGCCGCGCAGCGTGGCCGACACGCCGATCGGCGTCCCTGCCCGCAGCTTGAAGCCGGCGATCGACTTGCGCGCTGCGTTGACACGCGGCTTCTGGCCGGTGATCAGCGCCAGCTCGTTCGTCGCCTGCTCGATGATCTTCCGGTCCTGGTTGGCGGCGCCCAGACCCATGTTCACCACGATCTTCTCGATCCGCGGCGTCTGCATCGGGTTCTCGAGCCCCAGCTCCTCCCTCAACCGGGGAGCGATCTCTTCGTTGTACTTGACCTTGAGACGGGGAGCGGTCATAGCTCGTCTCCACATTTGCGACAGATGCGCTTCTTGGTGCCGTCGGCTTCGACCTTCATCCCGATCCGGGTGGGACCGCAGTCGTCGCACACGACCATCACGTTGGAGATGTCGATCGGCATGTCGCGCTCGATGATCCCGCCCTGCATGGTCTGGCCTCGGGGCTTCTCGTGACGCTTGACGGTGTTGACGCCCTCGACGAGGACCTTGCCCTGGCGGGGGTACACACGCGTCACCCGGGACTCCTTGCCGCGGTCCTTCCCGGAGATGACCATCACCTTGTCACCTTCACGGATGCGGACCTTGCGGGGAACGGTTTGTGTCTTGCGAGCCATCACAACACCTCCGGTGCGAGCGAGACGATCCGCATGAAGCGACGGTCGCGCAGCTCGCGGGCCACCGGCCCGAAGATGCGGGTGCCGCGTGGCTGCTGGTTGTTGTCGATGAGCACACAGGCGTTGTCGTCGAAGCGGATGTAGGTGCCGTCGGGACGGCGCTTCTCCTTCTTCGTCCGGACGACCACCGCCTTGACGACGTCGCCCTTCTTGACGGAACCGCCCGGGGTGGCCTCTTTGACGGTCGCCACGATGATGTCGCCCACACTGGCGTAGCGGCGACCTGATCCGCCGAGCACGCGGATACACAGCACCTCGCGGGCGCCGGTGTTGTCGGCGACCTTGACCCGAGATTCCTGCTGGATCATCGGGCACGCTCCACGATCTCCACGACCCGCCACCTCTTCTGCTTGCTGAGCGGGCGCGTCTCCATGATCCGGACGGTGTCACCCACCCGGGCTTCGTTGTTCTCGTCGTGGGCGTGGAAGAACGTAGACCGCCGGACGATCTTGTCGTAGCGGGGGTGCTTGAACGAGGTCGGCACCTCCACCTTGACGGTCTTGTCGCGGACGTCAGACACGACCACGCCCGTTCTGACCTTGCGTCGACCTCGTTCGGTCATCGCTTGTTCTCCTCTGCCTTCTCCCGCTCCCGCATGACGGTGCGGATTCGGGCGATTTCTTTCTTCACCTGCTTGAGGCGAGCGGTGTTGTCCAATTGGTTCGTGGCGAGCTGGAACCGGAGGTTGAACAGCTCCTCTTTGGCGTCGGCCAGAGCTTCGGCCAACTCGTCCATGTTCTTCTCGCGGAGGTCGGCAGTCTTCATGCGTCCTCCCTCGTGACGAACCGAGTCTTGACCGGCAGCTTGTGGCTCGCCCTGCGCATGGCTTCGCGCGCCAGTTCCTCGGGGACGCCGGCCAACTCGAACATCACCCGGCCCGGCTTGACGACGGCGACCCAGTACTCAGGGCTGCCCTTGCCCGAGCCCATCCGGGTCTCGGCGGGCTTCTGGGTCACAGGCTTGTCCGGGAACACGTTGATCCACACCTTCCCGCCGCGGCGGACGGCACGGGTGATGGCGATACGGGCGGACTCGATCTGGCGGGCGGTGATCCACCCGGACTCGAGCGCCTGCAGGCCGTACTCTCCGAAATTGACCCTGGTTCCGCCCTTGGCCTTGCCACTGCGGCGGCCGCGGTGGACCTTGCGGTACTTGGTTCGCTTGGGCATCAACATGTCGGGCCTCGCTGCGCTCGGCGGTGATCGGTGATAAGTGGTAGGTGGTGAGTCATCACTCCCCGCCCTCGTCGGACTTCTTGTCGTCCCAGCGACGGAACCCGGCAGACGAGGCCGACTCCTCGTCGCGGAACCAGACGTCGGCGTTGGTGCGGCCGAAGTAAGGCGAGTCCTCGGTGTGGTAGAGCATCGACTTGGCGTTGCCCTTCACCGTCCACCCTTCAGGACCGGAGCCGTCTTCGGCGGGGGCGGC
Organism: Acidimicrobiia bacterium; assembly: GCA_036380875.1. Taxonomy (GTDB): domain Bacteria; phylum Actinomycetota; class Acidimicrobiia; order Spongiisociales; family ZC4RG35; genus ZC4RG17. Next base: position 5,616 of record DASVDX010000019.1, on the reverse strand, counting down.
CGACCCGGGCCCGTAGGGCCCTTCTTCGACCGCAGCTTCGGGGGCGGCCTCCTCTTCGGCAGCCTCGGCTCCGGGGGCCTCTTCGGCCGGCGCTTCGTCAGCGGCGGTCTCCTCGGCCTCCTGGGCCGGAGTCTCCTCAGAAGAAGCCTCTTCGACCGTCTCGGGCTCGGTCGTCGGCTCTTCGGTGACGGTCTCTTCCGTGACCGCCTGGTCGGCGGCTTCGACGCCCTCCGTCTCGAGAGCGATGTCCTTCGGGATGACCGGACCGATGACCTCGATCTCCTCGCGGGCGGTCTCGTATTCGACCTTGGCCTCGGCCGCAGTGGGACGACGCCCACCGCCGGCCTCGATGATGCGGCGCTCACGCTTTCCGCCCCCGGCCTCGACGAGGCGCTTTCCGCCCCCGGCTTCGATGAGCCGGGTACGGCGCTCGCCGCCCTCGGCCGCGACCTCGGCGCGCGATTTGACGCTCTGACGACGGCGCCGGGCGGGTCCGCCGGTGGCGAGGTCGGCCTCGGCGGCGATGCGATCGCTCGTCAGGGCCGCCGACTCGATGACCTCACCCTTGTAGACCCAGACCTTGATGCCGATCGTCCCGACGGTCGTGTGGGCGGTGGCGGTGCCGAAGTCGATGTCTGCGCGCAGGGTGTGGAGCGGAACCCGGCCTTCGCGGTACCACTCGCGGCGTCCCATCTCGGCGCCACCGAGGCGGCCCTTGGCTTCGACTCGCACGCCTTCGGCGCCCGCCTTCATGGCGGCGGTGACGGCACGCTTCATCGCCCGGCGGAACGCGATCCGGTTCTCGAGCTGATCGGCGATGCCCCGGGCCAGCAGCGTGGCGTCGAGGTCGGGATCCTTGACTTCGTTGATGTTGAGCTTCACGGGACGTCCCGTGAGCTCCTCGAGCCCGGCCCGCAGGCGCTCGGCCTCGGTGCCGCGTCGGCCGATCACCACGCCGGGTCGGGCGGTGTGGATGTCGACGATCAGACGGTCACGGGTGCGCTCGATGTCGATGCGCGACACCGCACCCCGCAAGAGCTGGCCCTCCAGGTAGTCGCGGATCCGCCAGTCCTCGTTGACGAGGTCGACGTAGTTCTGGTCGGAGTACCACTTCGACTTCCAGTCGGTGACGACACCGAGGCGGAAGGCGTAGGGGTGTGTTTTCTGGCCCATGTCAGCTCACCTCTTTGGCGGGTCGTCGGGCGTCTACATCGGAACGCTCGGCGACGACCACGGTGATGTGACTGGTGCGCTTGCGGATCCGGGTGGCCCGGCCACGAGCGCGGGGCCGCCAACGACGCAGGGTGGGACCCTCGTCGGCGTAGGCCTCCGCCACGATCAGCTCGTCGGCGTCGAGAGCGTGGTTGTGTTCGGCATTGGCTACCGCGGAGCGCAGCACCTTGCGTACCGGCTCGGCCGCGGCGCGTGCGGTGAAGCTCAGGATCTGGTCCGCCTCCTGCACGGGCAGGCCGCGGATCAGGTCGAGCACCTGGCGCACCTTGTAGGGAGACTGGCGGATGTAGCGGGCGTGAGCTCGAACCTTCATCCGCGCCTCGCTGCCTGCTCTTTGCGGCCGGCGTGGCCGCGGAAGGTGCGGGTGGGAGCGAACTCGCCGAGCTTGTGGCCGACCATCGACTCGGTGATGTAGATCGGGACGTGCTTACGACCGTCGTGCACGGCGATCGTGTGCCCGATCATCTCGGGGATGATGGTCGAGCGGCGGCTCCACGTACGGATGACCCGCTTTTCGTTCTTCTCGTTGAGAGCCTCGATCTTCTCCAACAGATGATCGTCGACGAAGGGGCCCTTCTTCAGACTGCGTGCCATCTCAGATCACCTCCGACCCTTCTTCGTCCGGCGACGCACGATGTACTTGTTCGACGGGTTGTTCTTCTTGCGGGTACGCGACTCGGGCTTGCCCCACGGGCTGACCGGATCCCGGCCGCCGGACGACTTGCCCTCACCGCCGCCGAGCGGATGGTCGACGGGGTTCATGGCCACGCCCCGGGTCTGAGGACGGACACCCTTCCAGCGGTTGCGGCCGGCCTTGCCCAGCTTGACGAGCTCGGCTTCGGTGTTGCCGACCTGGCCGACGGTCGCCCGGCAGTCGAGGGGCACCATCCGCATCTCACCGGAGGGGAGGCGGAGGAGCGCCATCTCGTTCTCCTTGGACATGAGTTGGACGGCCGACCCTGCGGCTCGCGCCAGCTTGGCGCCGCCGCCCGGCCGCATCTCGATGGCATGGACGACCGTGCCGCCCGGGATGTTGCGGAGCGGCAGGGCATTGCCCGGCCGGATCTCGGCCCCGGGCCCGGACTCCAGCACGTCCCCGACCTTCACCCCGACAGGAGCGAGGATGTAGCGCTTCTCGCCGTCGGCGTAGTTGAGGAGGGCGATGCGGGCGTTGCGGTTGGGGTCGTACTCGATCGCGGCGACCTTGGCGGGGATGCCGTCCTTGTCGCGGCGGAAGTCCACGATGCGATAGCGCCGCTTGTGGCCGCCACCCCGATGCCGCGAAGTGATGCGGCCGTTGGTGTTGCGCCCGCCCGTCGACTTCTTCTTGGCGAGGAGCGACTTCTCGGGCTCGGTCTTCGTGATCTCGGCGAAGTCCGAGACCGTCTGGAACCGGCGACCGGGCGAAGTCGGCTTGCGCTTCTTTATTGCCATCTCAGACTCCAAACAGGTCGATCGAGTCGTCCGGGGCGAGCTTGACCAGGGCCCGCTTGGTGTTCTTGCGCCGGCCCAGGACGTAACCGGTCCTCTTCACCTTCCCCTTGCGGTTCATGGTGTTCACCGAGAGGACGCGAACGTTGAAGATCGTCTGGACGGCGTCCTTGATCTCGCTCTTGTTCGCCTCCGGCGCCACCTCGAAGGTGTAGGTGTTGTTCTTCTCGATGAGGTCGTAGGACTTCTCCGAAACGACCGGGGCGAGGATGACGTCGCGGGGATCCTTCATCAGTCCTCACCTCCCTCTGCGGCCTCTGCACCGGCCTCTTCCTTCACGAAGTCGTCCTTGCTGACCGCATAGCCGCCGTTGGAAGAGCTGACCTGGCCGACGGTGTGGTTCGTGAACACGACCCAGTCGGCGGCGAGCACGTCGTAGGCAGTGAGATGACCCGGCTCGACGATCGCCACGTCGCTCAGGTTGCGGAAGGACTTGGCGGCGACGGTGTCGGAGCGGTCGAGGACGACGAGAGCCTTCGAATCGGCACCCATCGCCTGGAGAAGAGCCTTCGCCTGCTTGGTCTTGGGCTCGGCCCAGTCGATCTGGTCGACCACCAGGATGGCGTTTTCGCTCGCCCGGGCAGACAGGGCGCTGCGCAGGGCCAGACGCTTCATCTTCTTCGGGGTCCGCTGGGCGTAGCTCCGCGGCTTGGGACCGTGGGCGATGCCACCACCGACCCAGATCGGGGAACGGATCGAGCCGTGGCGGGCACGACCGAGGCCCTTCTGCCTCCACGGCTTGGAGCCGCCACCGCTCACCTCACCCCGGGTCTTCGTCGAAGCAGTGCCCGACCGCCGGGCAGCCAGTTGGGCGGTCACGACCTGATGCAGAACCGCCATGTTCGGCTCGATGCCGAATACCTCGGGATCGAGGTTCACGGTTCCCTTCTCCGTGCCGTCGGCCGCGAACAGGGGCGCTTTGAGCTCAGCCACGGGCCTTCACCGCCTCTCGAACTACTACGTAGGAGCCCTTGGCTCCGGGAACAGCACCGCCGAGGAGCAGCAGGCCCCGCTCGGCGTCCACCCCGACGACGTCGAGGTTGAGCGTGGTGACCCGGTCGCTGCCCATGCGGCCCGCCATTCGCATGCCCTTGAACACCCGAGCCGGTGTGGAGCAGGCGCCGATCGAGCCGGGGGCGCGGTGCTTCTTGTGGTTGCCGTGGGAAGCGCCTTGACCGGCGAAGTTGTGGCGCTTCATGACGCCGGCGAAGCCTTTGCCCTTGGAGGTGCCGGTCACGTCGGCCTTCTGGCCGGGCTGGAACACGTCGGCCACGGTGATCTCCTGGCCGAGCTCGAACCCGGACACGTCGGGGACCCGGACCTCGAGCAGGGCCCGACCCGGCGCCACGCCGGCCTTGGAGTAGTGGCCCTTCAGGGGCTTGTTGACCCGGTTGGGGTTGGTTTCACCGAACGCGATCTGGACGGCGGAGTAGCCGTCCTTCTCCGGCGTCTTGATCTGGACGACGCGCACCGGTCCTGCCTTGATGACGGTGACGGGGCGCGCCTGGGCGTTCTCGTCGAAGATCTGGGTCATGCCCAGCTTCTGACCGATGATCGCGGAGAGTGTCGTCTGCGTCTTCTCGGTCGTCATAGCTTGATCTCCACCTCGACACCGGCGGGAAGCTCGAGACGCATCAGCGAGTCGACGGTCTTCGGCGTCGGCTCGAGAATGTCGATCAGCCGCTTGTGGATGCGCATCTCGAAGTGCTCGCGCGAGTCCTTGTGGACGTGCGGGCCCCGGATGACGCAGTAGCGGTGGATCTCGGTCGGCAGCGGAACCGGACCCTTGATCTTGGCCTGGGTCCGCAGCACGGTCTCGGCGATTTTGCGCGAGGACTCGTCGACCACGTTGTGGTCGTACGCCTTGAGCCGAATCCTGATGGTCTGTTCGTTTGCCACGCTTGCTTCCTGTCTTTCGCCTTCGACCGTCCGGGACGGGAGACGCTCAGGCCAGGAAGCACAGGTGAGCCCAAGGCTCGCCCGGCCACCTGGCGAGAGGTACCCCCGTGTCACGCACGGCCCAGGTACATCGCGGGTTTGGTCGGGTATTCGGGTGCGCACCACACGGGCACAGGCGGTGTCGATCCAGACGTGTCGATCCAGCTGTGAACCGGGATGCGCCCGCGGAAACGCGAACGACTGGAGTGTAGGGCATGCCAATGCACAGATGCAAACCCCGCCTCCGCCCGATGGACGACGCGGAGGCGTCTCCAGAAAGGTTCGCTGGTCCCACTTGAATGTGGGCGGCTTTCGACCATTCTATGGGTGGGACGTAGGCACTGGGAGGCATTCGATGGCCGCTTTCGAAGGGAAGCTGCGGGTCCAGGGTGAACAGGATCCGCCGATCTCCGTGGAGATCGACCTGGATGGCGAACGCATGCGGATCCACGCCGGCGAGGTCGAGATCGGCGACTGGAGCCTCGACGAGCTCCGCATCTCGGCGATGACGGACGGGTTCCACGTGAGGTTCGCCGGCGAGGAGATGATCCTCAACGTCGAAGACGACGGTCGTTTCGCTCTCGATCTGGGACTGAAGACTGCCCCTCCTCCGCTCCGCCGCCGGATGGCCGCCCTCCTGCGCGAACGCTCCACTGCACCCCACGACGATCTGAACTGATCTCGAGTCGCGAGGGTAAGTAGCTGACCTGCGCGCGCCTGCCGTCTGACGCCCGCCTCCTCTAGATGTCCCGGCCTCCCTCTGGCTGGGTGCAACGCGAAGAGGGCCCGCCTGGTGGCGGGCCCTCTTCTGCGTGTCTTTGGTCTATTTGATGATCTTGGTGACCCGGCCAGCACCAACGGTACGGCCACCCTCACGGATCGCGAACCGCAAACCCTCATCCATCGCGATCGGAGCGATCAACTGCACCGTCATCTCCGTGTTGTCCCCCGGCA
>DASVDX010000018.1:0-16666 GCA_036380875.1 Acidimicrobiia bacterium | reverse complement strand
CTCGACGTCTATCCCGTTGACGATCCGCAGCTTGGCGGCGCACGCCTCCCGCAGCTCGGGGATGCCGGCGTTGGGGGTGTATTTCGTCTCTCCCGCCATGACCGAGTCGGCCATCGCCTGGCGGATGTGGTCCGGCGGTATGCGGTCGGGCTGCCCAACCTCCAGCCGGAGCACCGGCCCCGGTTGGGCCCAGGCGAGGTCCATCAGCGCCCGGATCCCAGAACGGGGCAGCTCGACCATCTCGGGGGGTATCTGTGCCACTACGACTCCTCCCAGACGATGCGGCGGGCGTTGCCTCCCAGCACGGCGGTCCGTTCGCTCTCCAACAGCCCCGGCAGGTGCTGGTCGACCAGTTCCAGCATGCGGCCATATCCGGGATCGTCGAGGATCCACGGGAAGTCGCTCGCCCACATGAGCCGTTCCGTTCCGAAGGCGTCGGCGACGCGGCGCGTCACCTCGCCGATGTCGGGATAGGGCCACGGCTCGTGACTGAAGCCGTAGGCACCGGAGAGGATGACACTGACCTGGGGGTAGGCGGCGAGGTCGCGGACGCGGCCTTCGGTCGGCTGGGGGATCGCCGATTCGATCCGGGGGCGGAGTTGGTCGTCTACTCCGATTCCGCCCTGAGTGAGGCCGGTGTGGTTGAGAACGATCTGGAGGTCGGGCAGGCGCCGGCAGACCTCGTGGACGTGCTCCACGTCGTCGGGCCGCGGATACAGCCACAGCAGCAGGCGATCTGCGGCGAGCCGCTCCAGCACCTGCCAGGGGATGCCGTCGGGGAACCCGAACATGCGCAGCCCCCGCATCCCGGCACCGGCGAGCCGGTCGGCGACCACGCCAGGGTCCTGCTCTCCGTCCCACACCCCGATCCCGGCGAAGCGGGTTGGATCGCCCTGGACGACCCTCGAGACATAAGCGTCTTCGGGACCGAGCGGGACCAGGACCGCCGCCTCTACCCCGTGGGCGGACATGGTCTCTTCCAGCAGCTCGATCGGCGCCGACCGGTCGGGCGGGGCGATGGCGTCCACGGTGCGGTCGGGGTCGTCGGCTGTCGACAGGAAAACATGGAGATGGGCGTCGACGATCATCGGAGCAACCTCACCAGTTCAGGGGGGATGGTCTTGGGCTTGGTGATCGCCGAACCGAGGCCGACGGCGATGGCGCCGGCTTCGAGCCACCCCTCGACTTCATCGATCTCGATGCTTCCGGTGGGCACCACGGGGAATTCGCCGAACGGGCCCTGCAACGCCTTCAGGTAGGGGATCCCGAGGACGCCGGCCGGGAAGAGCTTCACCGCCGGGGCCCCGAGCCGGAAGGCCTCCGCCACCTCCGACGGTGTCATGACCCCCGGGACGATCGGGAGTCCGCGGTCGAGAGCGTGGCTGACGAGGTCCGGGTCGAGGTGGGGGGTGACGCAGAAGTCGACACCCAATGCCACGAGCGAGTCCACCTGGTCGAGACGGGTCACCGTGCCCGCGCCCACCAGGGTTTCATCCCCGAGTTCGCCACGGATCCGTTCGATCGCGGTGAGGGCACCGGCCTTGTCGAGTGTGCATTCGATGGCTCGCACTCCCTGCTCGTGGAGACGGCGGGCCAACTCGACGCCGGCCGTGTCGGGATCGTCCATGCGGAGGATCGCGAGCAGGCGGGCGTCGGAGAGGCGGGCGATGAGGTCGGTCACCGTTTCACCCCTCCCCGCTGCTCGGCGTCCCATGGATCCGCCACCAGGGCGTCACCGAAGAGACCGTAGGCCGTGACCATGGCCCCGGCCGCCAACTCGACGGACTCAGCCAGTGGCAGACGCTCGAAAGTGGCGAGAAACGTGCCGAACATGGCATCTCCGGCGCCCACCGGGTCTAAAACCTCGGCTTCCATCTCGCTCGTCGCCCGATCTTCTGCGGTGGCGGCAAAGAGCCGGAAGCGGATGTTCCTTCCCGAGCTCTCCTTAGTGGATCCGATCGCCGCCCGCAGACCGAACCGCTCCACCGCTCCCCGGTAGAGCTCCTCCTCGGAGCCTTCGAGGCCGAGCCGCCTGAGGTCCTGAGCACTGGCCGAGAGGATGTCGGCCCGATCGGCCACGCTTCCCAGCCAGGCGAATGCTTCTTCGACCGACCACAGGGAGGACCGGTAGTTGACGTCCAACGCCACCATGGCGCCCACCGACCCGGCGGTGTCGATGGCGGCCTCGGTCGCTTCCCTCGGTGCCGATCCCAGCGCGGGGGTGATCCCGCTGACGACCAGGCAGGTGTCCTCGTCGAGGAGTTCCTTCCAGTCGGCAGCTGGCTCCGGCCACTTGGCGAATGCGCTGTCGGTCCGGTCGTAGACGATCCGGGAGGGCCGGGGCGGCACCGACTGCTCGAGGAAGTACAGGCCGACACGTCCCTCCTCCGGGCGCCGCAGCACGGTGGCGACGCCGTTGGCGGCGGCATGGCGGGCGATCAGGTCCCCGAGCGGGGAGGCGGGAAGCGTCGACACCCACACGGTCTCCATCCCCTGGCGGCGGGCGGCGATCGCCACGTTGAGCTCGGCGCCGCCGACAGGGGCGGCGAACCAGGTGGTGGTCTCGAGCGGGACGCCTACGGGGGTAGTGAGGCGGATCATCGCCTCACCGAACGTCACCAACCGTCTCATCTGTCCCTCCGGGAGAAAACGACGACTGCCACGATGATGAGGATGCCGGTCACCACGCCCTGGAACAGGGGGTCGACTCCCTGGAGGTTCATGGCGTTTCGGAGCACCGACAGGAAGAGGACTCCGCCGAGGACGCCCCACACGTTGCCGCGCCCGCCGAAGATCGATACACCTCCGATGACGACCGCCACGATGGAGGTGAGCTCCAAGCCTTCGGCCACCCGGGGGTCTCCGATCCCCTGGCGGAAGGCGAGCACCACCCCGGCGAGGCCGGCGAACACGGAACAGAGCACCATCATCGCCAGCCGCACCGAGCCGACTGCCACTCCGGCGCGGCGAGCGACGTCTTCGTCACCGCCAACGGCGTAGGCGTTGCGGCCGAAGCGGGTCCGATCGAGCATCACCGACATCGCGACGACCAGGACGAGGAAGATCCAGGCCGGATAGGGGATCCCGAGGAGGTTCTTATACAGAAACTCGGTGACCTCGAAGGGGATGCCCCCGATCGGCTCCTGGGTATAGACGAGGGCCACGCCCCGCAGGACCGTGTAGGTGATGAGGGTGGCGATGAGAGGGTTGAAGTCGGCTTTGACCACCATGAGCCCGTTGGCCAGGCCGATGACCGCCGAGATCGCCAGCACCACGACCAGCACCCACAACACCCGGCTCGGATCGTCGTCGATCAGCCCGGCCGTGAGCAGGGCAGCGAGACGGGCCGTTGCCCCCACCGACAGGTCGATGGCACCCACGAGGATGGCGGCCATCTGGCCGAGGGCGGCGAGGCCGGTGGGAAGGAGCTGGCCGGCCAGGTTGGAGAGGTTGCGGCCGGTCAGGAAGAACTCGGACATGAAGGTGGCCTGGATGGCGAGCAGGGCCACCAGCAGCCACACGAGGACGCCCCGATCGGAGGCCCGGCGGAGTGTCACCCGGACCCGGTTCATGGCGTCGCCTCCATGGTGGCCACAGCCATTATCTCGTCGGGCGAGAAGGGCTTCTCGTCGAAGGTGGCAACGAGTTTTCCGTCCCGCATGACGAGGACGCGGTCGGACAGGCCGAGCACCTCGGGAAGCTCCGACGAGATGAGGATGATCGCCAGTCCCTCGTCGGCCAGCCGTCGCAGCATCCGGTGGATCTCGGACTTGGCGTTGACGTCGATTCCCCGCAGCGGCTCGTCCAGGATCAAGAGCCGCGGCTTCTTCACGAGCCACTTGCCGAGAGCGATCTTCTGCTGGTTGCCGCCCGACAGGGACGAGACCGGATCGGTGACGTCGGAGATCCGCACGGCCAGGTCGGAGACGACCTCGGAGGCCAGTTGCCGCTCCCGGGCGCGGTCGACGAAGCCCAAATTGGAGAGCGCCTCCAACGAGGGGAGGCCGATGTTCCGATCCGCTCCGAGATCGAGGATCACCCCCGAACGCTTGCGGTCTTCGGGAACCAGCATCACCCCGGACCGGGCGGCGTGGCGCGGGCTGCGGGGGTGGTAGGGGCGGCCGTCGAGGACGACCTCCCCGCGGTAGCTCCCCTCCATCCCGAACAGGTAGCGGGCCAGGCGGCTTCGCCCCGATCCGACGAGGCCGGCGACGCCGAGGATCTCTCCTCTGCGGCAGGTGAAGCTGATGCCTTCGGGTTCGGTGCCCGGGAGCAGGAGGTTGCGCACCTCGAGAACAGGTTCCTCCGTCGCCTCACCCGTCCGTTCCGGGAAGGCGTCTTCCACCGCCCGGCCGACCATCGCCGAGACGATCTCGGGAACGGTGACGTCGGCCAGAGGCTTCGCCCAGACCAGCTTCCCGTCCCTGAGAACCGTGACGTCGTCGGCGATCCTCGTCAGCTCCGAGAGGCGGTGGCTGATGTAGCCGACGGCGACACCTTCGTCGGCCAGGCTCCGCACCAAGGCGAGCAGAGTGTCGGATTCCTCGGAGGGGAGAACGGCGGTGGGCTCGTCGAAGATGATGGCGGTCGGACGGCGGGCGAGGACCTTGGCGACCTCCACCAGCTGTTGGCGGGCGACGGTGAGGTTCTCTGTCGGCTCGTCGGGGTCGATGCCGCCGCCCCCGACCCGCCGGAGGAGCTCTTCGACCTGGGCCCTCTGCTTCTTCCGGTCGATCAGTCCGCCCCGGCGCGGCTGGATCCCCAGCATGACGTTGTCGGCGACGGACATCGCCCCGAAGAGCGACAGCTCCTGGTAGACGACGGCGATGCCGTGGTCGAGAGCCGCGGCGGGGTCGGCGAGCTCGATCGGACGGCCGTCGATCTCGACCGTCCCGGAGTCGGGGCGAATCACCCCGCCGAGGATCCCGGTCAGCGTCGATTTGCCAGCGCCGTTCTCGCCGACGATGGCGTGGACGCGACCGGCCAACAGCTCGACGGTCACGCCGTCCAGCGCTGTGATCCCGCCATAACGTTTGGTCACGGCCCGGGCGGCCACGACTGGTCGGTCGTGGCCGCCCGAGCTGGCGCGGACTATGTCAGGCCGGCTCACACATCTCCTGCTCGACCAGCTGCTCGTCCGTGAGCGGGGTGGGCAGCCACAGGTCGTCGATGCAGTTGGGCCGGTACCACTCGTCCAACTCGTCGGTGTCGAAGACCGGCACCTCGATGTTGATGAACGATGGGACCGGCGTGCCGTCGAGCACGGCCATGGCGGCGTCGAGGCACTGCGAGGAGTGCGACGGCGGGTAGCCGACGGCGACGAAGGGGAACCCTTCCTCGGCGGCGAGACGCAGGAACCCGTTGAGCGGCTCGGCCGCGAACGGCGGGATCTCCCGACCGGCCTCCTTGAACGCCTCGATGGCGCCCACGGCCTGGCCGGCGCCGTCGGTCCACACGGCGTCGATGTCGTCGAACTGCGTGAGGAACGCGGCCATCGCCGTGCGGCCGTCGGCGGCATCCCAGTTCGTGTACTCCTGGCCCAGGATGTTGATGTCCGGGTACTTGGAGAACACGGCCATGGCACCTTCGAGGCGGGCCTCGGCGGTGGGCACGCCGGCGGGGCCGCCCAGCAGCACGATGTTGCCCTCGTAGCCGATCTCGCGGGCGATCCACTCGGCACCGAGCATGCCGTTCAGGAGGTTGTCGCGGTCGACACGGGTGACGTAGGCGTCGGTCTCGGCCGTGCCGGTGCAAAGGAGGACCGGGATGCCCTGGGCCGCCGCCCGCTCGATCGGACCGCGCACGTCCGTCAGCGGGGTGATGATGAGGGCGTCGGGCTGCTGGACAAGGAGGTCCTCGATCGTGCCCACCTGCGTGTCGGCCTCACCCAGCCCGGTCGGGCTGAGGATCAGCTCCGAGTCGGAGTACGCCTCCTCCATGCGGGCGGTGACGGCGTCGTTGTAGGTCGCCGGCCAGCTGAACTCGGGCGCCTGGATGGCGAAGGCGATCCGACGGGGGCCGTCCTTCTTGTACTGCGACGTGTCGACCTCGACGATTTCGTGGGCGTAGTCCGGCGCCTCGAATGGATCGAGGCCGAGCTTCTGGGGCTCTTCCTCGAAGGCCCTCACCAGGATGTCGGACTGGGTGCCGGCGCCGGCGTCTCCGCCTTCTGTCGTGTCGGTCGTGCCGTCGTCGGCCGGCTGGGTGGTCGCCGTCGTGTCCGCCGGTGCCGTCGTCTCCGACGCGGGCGGAGCGGTGGTGTCAGCAGGCTCTTCACCGCCGCCGCCACTGCAGGCGGCGAGGATGAGCGCCATGACCACCATCAGCGCGGCTGATCTGGTCATTCGTTTCATACCGTTTCGTGTTTCCTTTCCGGTGGGTTCTCCACCATCGCTTTCCTGCCTGCGGGAGAACTCGGCCTCCGCCGCACCAGGGTCGTGAACAGGACGGCGGCGAATAGCACCACGCCTTTCCCGATGAGCTGGTAGGACTCGCCCACGCCCTGGAGGAGCAGGAGGTTCTCGAGGCTCGACAGCCCGAGGACCGCCGCCAGCGTCCCGACGACGGAGCCCCGCCCGCCGAGGAACGACGCCCCGCCTAGGACGACGGCGGCGATCGAGTCGAGGTCGTAGCCGACACCGAGGGTCCGGTCGTAGAAGCCGACGAGCCCGGAGAGCATCAGCCCGGCGAGGGCGGCCAGAAGGGCGGCGACGAGGTAGGTGGAGGCGATGACGGACCTCGTGGGGATCCCCGACAGGGCGCTGGCTTCCGGGTTGAGCCCGGTGGCGAACAGCGCCCGCCCGTATGTCGTGCGGTGGAGGATCACGGCGACGAGCACCGCCACGCCGGCGGCGACCAGCACGGGAACGGGAATCGGCCCGACGCGGCCCGTGCCGACGGCGACGAGCGCCTCCGGGACTCGTCCCCGGGACCGTCCGCCAGTGAGCCACAGGGAGACCCCTTCGACCAGGAACAGCGTGCCGAGCGTGGCGAGGATGGCGGGTACCCGCCGGAAGGCGACCATGAGGCCGTTGAGGAGGCCGATGGCGAGCGTGACGCCGATCACCGACGCCAGACCGAGGCCGAACGAGCCGGAGGGCGTCCCGGCGAAATAGACCATCAGCAGCGACGCCGTCGTGATGACGCCGCCCACCGACAGGTCGAGGCCCCGACCGATGATCACGACCAGTTGGCCGAGAGCGACGATCGCCAGGAAGGCGGCGTCGCGGGCGACGTTCTGGAGGTTGGCCGACCGATAGAAGCCCGGCTCGACGATGGCCGCCACGGGGAGCACCACGAGCAGGATCGTGTAGGGGCCGATCTGTCGGAGGCGCTCCCTGATGTTCATGACGGCTCCCGGCAGAAGTCCTCGATCAGCCGCAGGTAGATCTCCTCGGCCTGACGGAGGGCGGCGAGCGACACGGCTTCGTTGGGAGCATGGGCGTGGGAGAGGAGCCCTGGGCCGAGAGCGGGGAGAACGGGCAGGCCGAGCGCCGCGAACCAGGTGGCGTCGGTGGTGGCGGGGAAGAAGTCGTCGGGCGGAACGCTGCCGGTCACTGCCTCCAGCGCCCTGTGGGCTGAGCCGACGACGGGCTCGGCCGGATCGACAGCGGTGGCGGGGATCCAGTCCTGCATCACCACCGTCGCCTCGGCGCCGTCGGGCACGATCCGCTCGACGAGTTGGCGGACCTCTGAGATGAACGTGTCCTTCTCCATCCCGGCGACCAGGCGGCACTCGGATGAGACGACCGCCCGTCCCGGGACGACCCCGTAGGAGATCCCCCCTTCGATCACGGCCCCCGGGTTGATGGTGGGAGCGGGCCCGCCCTCGGGGTGGGTCGGCGTGAAGTCGTCGGAGAGGGCGACGACTACCCGGGCGGCCACCTCGGTGGCGGAAACGAGCCCGAACGCGTCTTTCAGCCCGGAATGGGCTTGGCGGGTCGTGATCTCGATGTCGAAGTTGCAGATCCCCCGGCTTCCCAGGTGGAGACGGTCCCAGTCGTGGTGGATGCCGCCGGGCTCCCCGATGACCATCGCATCGATGCCGGCTACGTCCTCGCCGGTGAAGACCTTGGCGCCGTGGCGGGCCCCATACTCCTCGTCGGCGCAGAAGACGAGGGTCACGGCTCCCTGGTCCAGGTGGCGACGGGCCTCGGCGGTCGCAGCGACCATGGCAGCGATCGCCCCCTTCATGTCGGCGACTCCCCTGCCCCGCAGCTCGTCGCCGACCACGACAGCCCGGAGAGGGTCGGTCTCCCAGTCGCCCTCTCCGACCGGCTTGGTGTCTAGGTGGCCGCACAGGGCGAGGTTGCGGCCACCGGGACCGAACCTGACCTCGACGACGAGGTTGGGACGCTCTTCCGACCCCACCAGCCGGGGGGCGGGAAAACCGAAACGGTCGCACCAGGTTCGGATCAGCTCGGCGGCGGCCCGCTCGTCACCTCCGGGGTTGATGCTGGGCACGGCAACGAGCTCCGCGGTGAGCTCTGGGACGTCGATCTCCCGCCCGGTCCTTTCAAAATTTGAAAGCACCTTTTGTATGTTAACAAAGGCGGGAGAGGGTGGTCAACGCGCCTTGTAGCGGGAGTGCCAGTCGTTGCCCTGCCAGGTCCACATGCGCACGGGTTCCAGGGCGATCAGCCACCGCGGCGACTGGAGAGTGGGCTCGAGGTATTTGGGGCCGTTCTCGCCCAGGTAACGGAGGCTCATCCGCTCGGCGATCGGCACCCAGGCGCCGCCGACGTTGGGCTCTTCGACGATCTCGGCCCGGCACTGGGCGATCACCTTGCGCTGGGTGCCGGTCTCGTCGACGGTGATGGCACAACGCGGCTCGCGGACGAGGTGGTGGGCCCACGCCGACTTCTCCCGGCCGATGACCCAGAAGCGGCCGTCGGACCATTCGTGCCACACCGGGACGACGTACGGCCACCCCTCCTCGTCGACGGTGGCGAGCCGGGCGAAAACCGGCTCCTCGAGGAAGGCAGCGACTTCGTCTTCGGCGAGCCGCCCGACCTTGCCCCTCCAGCTCTCGTCACTCATGCGTGGTCCTTTCTCTTGTAACCCAGGCGGGCCGACAGCCTCTCCGCCACCTCGGTCACGGCCTTCCCCAGCTCGGGGAGGCGGTCCTCGGTGATGCGGGAGGCCGGCCCCGAAACCGACAGCGCGGCCACCGGGGTGCCATCGGCGCTGAGGACCGGGGCCGCGGCGCAACGGATCCCCTCCTCGTTCTCGATGTCGTCGATGGAATAGCCCCGCTCCCGGGTCCGCTCCAGCTCCTCGGCGAGCCGATCCGGATCGGTGATCGTGTTCGGAGTGCGCCGCGGGAGGCCGCCCTCCACCACCGCCTGGAACAGGTCGTCGCCGGCGTAGGCGAGGATCGCCTTCCCTATCCCGGTCGAGTGCATGGGCGAACGGGCGCCGATGCGGCTGTACATGCGAACGGAATGGGACGTCTCGACCTTGTCCACGTATATGACTTCGATGCCGTCGGGCACGCCGAGGTGGACCGTCTCGTCGAACTCGTCGGCCAGAGCCTCCAACTCGAGACGAGCCTCTTTGCGGAGATCGAAGCTCTCGAGGTAGGTGGAGCCCAGGACCAGGCAGTGGACACCGAGGCGGTAGCGGCCGTCCCGGTCCACCTCCACGAGGGACTCCTCCTGGAGGGCCCGCAATAGCCGGAGAACGGTCGGAGCGGGCATGTCGGCCAGCCGGCTCAGCTCCGAGAGGGTGTGGTCGGGGTTGGCCGCCACCAGGTTGAGGAGCGAAATCGCCTTGAGCACCGTCTTCGGCGCAGCAGATGACATGTTGGAACCCTATTCCAACATTTGGAACCGGGCAAGAACGGTGTGGGGGCTCAGTCGAGGAAACGCTCGGCGAACGCCTCCACGAGCGGACGCCCCTGGGGGGGCCACCCGCACATCAGGTAGCTGAACCCGGCTTCCTCGAGCGCTTCGATGCGGGCGGCGATCTCGTCGTGGCTCCCCTCGAGCGACAGCGACGACGCCCGCCGGAGGGTGGCGGGATCGCGGCCGGCCTTCTCGCACAACTCGTCCATCAGCCGGGCCTTGCGGATCAGCTCCTGAGTGCTGCCGCCACAGTGCCACACGTCGGCGTAGCGGGCGGCGATGGGCATCATCCGCTTCTCCCCCGACGCCCCGATCCACAGCGGCAGCGGCTGCTGCACGGGCTTCGGGTTCAGCGTGGCGTTGCGGACTTGGAAGTAGCGCCCCTCGAAGGTGAAGCCGTCCGTGGTGAGGAGCCCTTTGACGATCTGGACCGCCTCTTCGAATGCGTCGATCCGCTGGGGTGTGTCGAGGAACTCGAGCCCGAGCTCGTGGTGCTCCTTGGCGAACCAGGAAGCCCCGTAGCTCAACTCGAGCCGCCCATGTGAGGCGTGGTCGATGGTGAGCGCCTCGGCGGCGTAGACCGCCGGGTGGCGGTAGGTGAACCCGGCAACCATCACCCCGAGCCGGATCCGGGAGGTGGCGCCTGCCCAGGCCGCCACGGTGGTCATCGCCTCGAAGCACTCCCCCGGCCCTTCACCGTACATGGGTTGGAAGTGGTCGAATCCCCAGACACCGTCGAAGCCGAGTTCCTCGGCGAACTGGACCCGGGACACGTTCTCGTCCCAGGACATCCGTTGCTGAGCTACGTCGAGACCAAAGCGCATCCCCGCTGTCTACCAGGTTGCGGCAGCAGCGAGACATCCCGGCGGCGCCTCGGCCGATTTGGAAGTCAGCTGGGAATGAGCTTCTTGATCGCGCCCAGGTTGACCGCCCACCCGACACCGAACGCCTTGTTGGTGAGCAGCGGTGCATCCGGGTTCCAGTAGGCGGAGCGGATGCGCTCAACGGTGGGCATCCGGAAGTCGTAGGGAACGAAGTCGGCCACCTTCCCGTGCCAGGTGCGTTCCTTGGGCGGCTTCTTCAGCTCCTGGACGATCGCCACCACTCCGATGACGAGCAAGGCGAGGCGCCACAGGTTGCGGAGTGTCAGGCGCCTCTTCGTCTTCCTCGCCGTCTCAGGTGCTTCGTTCATCACCGGCCCAGGCTATCGATGAAAGGATCCCCATGACGGGTGATCAATCCCTCGCTTGGTGACTTCCTCACAGATCGGTCCTTCGATAGAGCATTTCCCCGAGCGTGGCCATCTGATCGAATCCTTCCACTCGCCTCCAGTCGGAAGGTATCGCCGCCAACCCGTACCGCGCTCCGGCGAGGGCCCCAGCCATCGCGGCGATGGTGTCAGTGTCGCCACCCATCGCCAGCGCTCGGCGGATCGTTTCTTCGAAGCCGGAGCCGACGAGAAAGCAATAGATCGCAGTCATGACGGAACCATCGGCCGCCACCGAGTTGCCCAGCCGGCGGCGGGCCTGGTCGTCGTCTCCGTTCTCGAGACACGACTCCAACTCCCCCAACTTCGCTCGGAAACCATCGGTCTCGATGCGCTCGTCGAGGTCCGCCAACAGCCGGGCCGGTTGGAACTCGTCGCTCAGGGCATAGTGGACCGCTACCGCTTGGATCACCGCTCCTTCGATACCGACAGGGTGCGTGTGGGTCACGGTTGCCGTCTCCGCCGCCAGCCGAGCTGTCTCTTCCAGGTCCGGGTATGCCCAGAGAGCGGCCGGCGTCACGCGCATCGCTCCGCCGTTGCCGTAGGAACCGGCCCCGCCGAACTGGCTCCCCGCCGCCTCCTTCCAGTCGACGCCCGAGAGGACCGACCGGAACACCTTCACCACGTTGCCCCCGTAGCCGCGGTCGGGCGCGTGGGCCCAAGTGGCGGCGAACCGTTGGGCCATATCCATCCCATCGAGTCCGCCGCACTGCACGAGCGACTCGGCCAGGGCGATAGTGAGGGCGGTGTCGTCGGAGTAGTCGAGCCGCCGGAGCGCGGGGACGGTCTCTTCTAGGTATCTGCCGGGAACCGTCCGCGCACCTTCGAGGGGGAAGCCGAGGGCGTCACCCACGACGACCCCCGCCATAGCTCCGTGGAATCGATCCCTGATCGAAGCCATCCCAGCCTCACCACGGTGGGTAGTCGTCCGGCGGCAACTCGCGGTCTTCGTGATAGGAGGCATACAGGTCGTCGGCCACCCGCTCCACCACGTTCCGCAGGCCCAAACTTTCGAGCCACTCCGCGGGGATGGCTTCCGTCCCGGCGATCGCTCCCATGATCTGGCCGGCGATCGATCCCGTCGAGTCCGAGTCGCCGCTGTGGTTGACGGAAAGCAATATGCCGTCCCTGAAATCGTCGGCGACGAGCGCCGCACACACTCCGATCGCCAACGCCTCCTCAGCCACCCACCCTTCGCCGATCCGCCCGACGACCCGATGGGACGGCAATTCCGAGTTGGCCAACGACAGCGCCTGGCGCAGCGCAGCAGAGCAGATTCCTCCGCCTGGTTGGTCCCGCTCGATTCGTTCCAAGACGACGTCCAAGGCCGACTCGAGATCGTCTCCCTGGCACAGACGATTGATGAGCAGTGCCAACGCTCCCGCCGCCACGTAGCCGGCGGGATGACCATGGGTGAGTGCCGCCAGGTCACAGCCGAGCTGGTAGGCCGTCTCGTCTTCCAGTCCGATCAGTCCTACGGGAGCCACCCGCATGACGCCTCCGCAGCCTTTGGAGTCGTTGATGGGGTCGTCCCTCGTGCCGAGGCCGCCGACTCGGAGTGCGGAGAGGCAGGTGTTGCCGGGCGCCACTCGCACCCACAACCCCGCCTCAGCGATCAGCCAACCCGCCTCGAGAGGCTCTTCGTCGGTACTCGAGTCCGCCGGAGGGATCCCGGACTTCTGGGTGAGGAACCAGCGAAGGTAGGAGCCGTTGACGATCCGAACCGGATCTGCAGCGTCGTTCCCCATTCGACGCTGGCGCTGATGCGTGCGGATCAAGCCCTCGGCAGTCCACAACGTCATCTGGGTGTCGTCACTGAACGCAGCCGGATACGAGGACCCGTGGGCATAGCCAACCACTCCCTGAGGTCCGAACCTTTGCTGTATCTCAGAGATCGACAAGAACTCGATCGGCGTCCCGATGGCGTCACCTACGGCGCCGCCCAACAGCGACCCGAGAACCCGGGATCGCATCGACACCGCACTCACCTACCTCGCTCCTCCTTGTCGATGACCGAAGATCGCCACCATCGCCCTGTGGAACTCGCGTTCCAGATCAGTATCACGTTCAACGGTCATCCGGCGTCCACTGGTCCGAACCGTGCTGGATTGTCGGATAGACACGGCGTCTCGCATCCCCATGGGTCCCGACGACACCGCCGAGTAGCGACTCGAGGACCTAGGATCTCGTCGAAGCCTCACTCACCTGCCTCGCCCGTCCTTCCGGCGAGCGATCCTATTCACCGCCACTGGCGAGGTCCATTGCCGGTCGTCGAGGTGCCGAGCGGATCGGGCTGCAAGAATCCCAGACGATGCCGCACCTCTGCCCATTGTGTGTCACCGACGAGAACACGTCGGAAGGACGGACCGACGACGGGATCCGTTTCGTCGTCTGCACACACCGCTCCCATGGTCCAGACGGATTCGTCTGGGAACCCTCCGCTCCGCCCGGGAAGTCCATCCGCAACGACGGACTAGGAGCAGAGCTGTCTATCTGGGATCGGCTCCTGGAGCTCTTCGACGAGGACGAGGATTTCATCCCCTACGGCGAGGTGGAGGATCGACTCTTCGAAAAGTACCCAGACATCGCCGAAAAGCTCCTCCGTCGATACGGCCACAAGTTCCGCGATCCAGCCTTCCCGTCGAGTCAATATTCGATGTCCGCCTACCTCGCCTCACGCCTCCGAGAACTCGAGAAGGAAGGCGCGCTGCAGCTGACGTGGCGTCCTGCGACAGGCGAGTGGGCGCACAACGGAGTGATCAGCCACTGGCGCCTTACCCGTTGACCGTGCCCACGGTTGCCCGCTAGCTGTCAGACGCCGCGGACAGTGTCGCCGTAGGAGATTCGCTTGGCGCAGACCTCCGACAACACGCATGACGGACAGCGGGGGAAGGAAGGTCGGCACCAGGTTCGTCCCACCACCCAGGCCGGTCCGTCGAGCGCCCCCGGACGCTCCGGGTAGATCCGTCGGGCGACTTCGACCATGTGGTCCATGTCGTCGACTTCGGCGAGACCCGTCCGGTGGAAGACACGACGAATGTGGACGTCGAAGGCGACATCCGATCCGCTCATCTCCCGTATCTCGACTCCTAGGTCACGTTCGAGGATCTCGACCGCCATCGCCGCCTTCTTCTGTCCGATGCCGTCGAAAGCCCGCAGCCGGTCTTGCAGTTCGGCTGCCGTGGGACGGTCATTCCAGATCGCCCCGGCATCCCCTCCATACGTAGTCAGAACACGGTCGGCGGCCGATACCACCCACGCGGGAACGTTGTTCACATATCGGTGCAGTGCCGTCGGCTCGACGAAGGCCCGATACACCGCCTCGGGCTCCGCCACGATTCGAAGCGGGTCCAGATGCCCCATCCTCCTATGGAGCTCTTTGGGGATCGCCCAGGCTCTCTCGGCCTTGATGCCTTGGTCGCAGATCACTCCCACCAAGAAGGCGAATGGACTCTCCCTCAAGAAGGCGTTGGCGGCGGCGTCCTCGGTGAACTCGACCTCACCGCCGTCGGCCCTCAGCTGTTCAGTGGTGGCTTGCCCGAAAGCGACGAGCGCCTCGGCGATCTTTCGCTTCGCTAGCGTTGGAAGTGCTTCCGCTTCCGGGACGTAGCGCACCGCCTCCGATCGCAGGTCGGCATCCGACGGCGCCACCGCATCGGCATGGAGAGAGTCTCGCCGGAGAACGGCATGTCGCAGCCATCCGGAGACGTCATCAGCTCTCAGCTTCACCGCCAGGCCCGAGCGGCTGTACGGCGCATCAATCTCGGATCGATGATCCACGAGTTGCAGCTCCGAGTAGCCCTCCGGCGCCTGGGCACGGTCCCGGATCATCGACCCGTCGGGAGCTTTGAGAAGGCTGAGGAGCGCCCGCGTCCGGGCGTAGTCGTCGGCTGCCACTCCTTCGACCGCCGGTTGTCCCCCGAGCCAGGTGACCGTGCGGGCACGATCGGCTCCATAGGCGTGGCGCCGGCCCACCCCGTGCCGGAAGGACACACGCTGTCCCGCGATCCGGGCTACACCCTCCCAGCCGTAGTCGAAGTGCTCGGTCGAATCTGGCCATCGATAGTCGAAAGGCCCGATCTCACGCATCTCTACGATGACGGGCGGCTCCCCCACCGACGATGTGGGTTCCCGAGAGCGGCCGGGAGCTGGGTTCGACGCCGACTCTTGCCCCAGGACAGAGTCGTACCACGACAGCTGCTCTCCGATCCGCATTCCTCGCAGCGGCCAGGAAACGAGCAGTTCGGCCTCCTCGAGAGCGGAGATGAGGCCATGCTCTACGTAAGCCGAGCCGGCGTGCAATTCGACTGCATCGATTCCCAGCCGGCGGCACAACTCTATGACTCGGTCCGCCGCGCTTCGTGACCACGCAAACCTGTAGAGAGCCGACGCCGGCTTCATGCTCCTGTCGTAGGGAGCTATCACCTGGTCGGGCTGCACCAGGCCGTGCTCGGCCGACAGTATCGCCCACGGCTGGCCGCTCGCCTCGGCATAGGCACGCCGCTTCTCCCAGAGCGGCGACACGTATAGGTCCTTGGCGAGAGCAGGCCGGTTTCGCTTCTGTGCAACACACCCGAGGAGGATCAGCCGCTCGCCGCTGAGAACTGTCGTCAGGGCTGCGCGTGACGCCGGGCGGCTGCGAGGGCTGGAGGAAGGTCGTCGCCGAAACGACACCACACCTTCCCCGAGCCGAGGCGATGCTACGAATCCGTGATGTGCCCATTTCGCGTGGTGCTGGGCGCTCGACCACCACGTGGGGTACCGCCGGGCAGAAGGGGGCAGCGGCGACCCCAGCGCCTCCTCGAGTTCTTCGAGGGTCAAGACGACTTCGTCGCTCTCCATCCCTGCGAAGAAGGCATTCCAGCGGTCGTACTTACCTATTCCGGATCCTCTGGCGTCGGTGGTGTCGACAGGAACTCGACCCAGCCATGGGATGGACGACAGGACTATGGCCCCAAATGGGTCGCCAGTCCATCGATGGGTCGGATGGAGACACCGATGTATCAGGTGACCACGAGAAGGAGAGGACATGCTGAACGACTATCTGAAGCTGGCGGTCCAGCAAGCGGCCAAAGGGGAGATGTTGAAAGGGGTGCTTTGGCTGGTTGGCGGCGCTGTCGTGACTGGCATCACCTATTCGGCCGCCGAACCCGGTGGCACGTTCTTCGTCTTCTGGGGCGCAATGGCATATGGAGCCATCCGCTTCCTTCGCGGCCTCTACTACGCCAATCCGAAGGCTCTCCTCGACAAACAACAGCAGCAACCCCGATGAACAACTTCGAGGGATCGGCGACTCCTCAGAAGTCGGGACCTGCGACATCCACTTCCGTTCGAGTCTCTGGGACTTCGCCGAACAGCGCGGCTGGCTCCAGGTCATCACTCGTGTCGGCTCTCACCGCTATCCACTGACGCCCTCGGGCCATCGAGCCTGCAGTCGGAATGGAGCCCGCCACTTCGACCGACAGTCGAGGAGCTTCCAACTGATCGGGCCACCACAGTCGGGACCGCCAATCGCGTCGGATGTCACTGCCTGCTAGGTAGAGCGAGTCGAAGT
>DASVDX010000017.1:0-2171 GCA_036380875.1 Acidimicrobiia bacterium | reverse complement strand
CGGATTCCCCCGTGACCGGTACACGGTGCTGCCCGACGCCGACGACCGGATCCTGGCCACCTCGGTGACCGCCCACTGGGACTACTCGTCCAAGCCGGCCGACACCACTGCGACATGGGAGCGGATCCGCCAGGCGATGGTGGAGTCGTTCTTCTCCGAGTGGTCTGCCTCGGTCCAGCACCAGGGGTACATGATGGGCGAGGCGGTCCTGGCCGCCGTGCCCGAGGTGGAGCGGATCACCTTCCAGCTCCCCAACCAGCACCACCTGCCGTTCGACGTGACCCGCTTCGGCGTCGAGGACACGGGGACGGTCTTCTACCCGGTCCCCGAGCCGTACGGGGACATCCGCCTCACAGTCGAAAGGTGATCTCGAGAGCAACCTCCCTGACTCAGGAGATTGTTGTCACGCTGACGGCGGCTTTGTGCGAGTGATTCGTGTGATTCCTGAGATGGAGACGGAGAACTCCGTCGAGGAGACAACCAACCTCAGATCCTTCGAGCGCTTCTACTCCGAACAGAGAAGGCCTCTGATCGCGCTGGCGTACGCCGTCTCCGGGAGGGTAGCCGCCGAGGACCTCGCACAAGAGACGCTGATGGCCGCATATCAGGCCTGGGATCAAATCCGGCAGAAGGACAATCCCGGCACATGGGTGCGGCGGATTCTCCTGAACAAAGCGTCGTCCTACCACCGCCGCAGGCTGGTCGAGGCCAAGGTGATGCTGAAGGGATTCGTCGGCGTGGATCGAGTGGAGTTCCCGGAGGTAACTGGCGATATAGAACGGATCTGGGCCGAGGTCCGCCGTCTGCCGCAACGCCAGACCGAAGTGATTGCGCTCTCCTACTTGGACGACCTCAGCCAGGTGGAGATCGCCAGGGTTCTCGGCATCTCGAAGGAGTCAGTGGCAACGCACATGAGGAGAGCTCGCCAGACCCTGGCCAGGGTTCTCGGAATCGAGGAGGAGTTATGAGAGTCTTGGATCGTGAACTGAAAAGGGCCGCCGACGGGTTGATGGAGGCTTCCCGTCGCATACCTGACCGCCCGTTGATCGTTCCTCCCAAACGTCGGCGCGCCGGAGTCTTGACACCCATTGTTGCTGCCGCCGTCGTGCTGACGGTGATCGGGGTGCCCGCGTGGTTCCTCGACCGCTCCGCTCCTGCCGCAAACGGTGAAACCGGGGGAGAATCACCATCTGGACCGAACATCCATTTCAGCCCAGACATGAACGGGTGGACCCTGGTGGCCGTGATCCAACTCGAGGAAAGTCCTGATCTAGGCGTCTACAGAGGGCCGATGCCCGACGCCGACGGAAAGGTACTGGAGGTTGTTGGCGACGGCTTCTACTACTGGCCGCCGCGGGACCGGTCCGGCAACCCCCTACTCCTGTTCGACGAGGACTCGAATCCGCTTGAGTTGTCGGAACGCCCGTTCGCTCTGGTCGGAGGCGCTGTGTCGGTAGCGGACCCCAAAGATCTCTTGGATGGAAGCAAGCGGGATGGTGAAACCGTCCTGGAGCGAGCTATCGACGTGGTGATCGTCGATCCGACGGGGTGGCAGGAGTTCGTTGCCCTAGCGGCTCGAGACCGATAAGGCGCGTCAACCCTTCCGTCCCTCCATGATGCGGAGGAACGACCGCGTCTCCAGTTCGTCCACGGTAAGGCCGGTCCGACGGGTCGCCTCTTCCGGGGTGATGGCGCCGCAATTGATGGCTCGCAGGAAGTAGTTGAGGAGGCCCTGGCCGGTGGCGGCGTCGTCGAACACGTCGCCCACCAGAGTCGCCTTCGCGGCCGACTCCACGAAGTTCGACAGGCGTGCCCCGGCCTGCTCGAGGCCCTCGAGGAAGAACCCGAACACCGCGGCGTAACGGCTGGGAAGTTGGGCCGGATGGAGGTCCCAGCCCTGGTAGTAGCCGTGGATCAGCGAGTGGCGGACGTGCCCGTAATGGAGTCGCAACGCGTCGTGGACCGAGGCCCGGTTCTCCCGCTGCTGCTCCTCCGTCAGGTCTTCGCCCCGGTGGATGGGAACGGGCATGACGTTGGTGGCGCCGTCGGAGATCCAGACACCGGTCCCGGCCAGGCTCACCTGGAGGTTGTGCTTGGCGAAGTCGCACGCCTGGTGGTCCATCGCCTGATAGGCGGCCGTGATGTTCATCGAGGCCGTGTAGTCATAGGTG
>DASVDX010000016.1:0-2997 GCA_036380875.1 Acidimicrobiia bacterium | reverse complement strand
CGGCGGGAAGTGGTTCCGCAACCTCACCCAGATGTCTGCCATGGGTGTCCCGACCATCGCCATCGTCTTCGGCAGTTCGACCGCGGGCGGCGCCTACATCCCCGGTATGTGCGACTACACGGTCATGGTCGACAAGCAGGCGAAGGTCTTCCTCGGCGGCCCGCCGTTGGTGAAGATGGCCACCGGCGAGGAATCGACCGACGAGGAACTCGGTGGCGCCGAGATGCATTCCCGGGTGTCGGGATTGTCGGACTACTTCGCCGGCGACGAATACGAGGCGATCCGAATGGCCCGTGACATCGTCGCCCATCTCAACTGGCAGAAACTCGGGTACGGGCCGACGATGCCCGCCGACGAGCCGGTCCACGACCCCGACGAGATCCTCGGCGTGATCCCCTCCGACCTGCGCATCCCCTTCGACCAGCGCGAGATCTTCGCTCGGGTTCTCGACGGTTCCCGATTCGAGGAATACAAGGCGCTCTACGGGACCTCGATCCTCACCGGATGGGGCTCGATCCACGGATTCCCGGTGGGGATCATCGCCAACCAGCAGGGTGTGATCTTCTCGGAGGAAGCCCAGAAGGCGACCGAGTTCATCCAGCTGTGCAACCGCTACGACGTTCCGATCGTCTTCAGCCACAACACAACCGGCTACATGGTCGGCAAGGAGTACGAGCAGCGCGGGATCATCAAGGACGGCGCCAAGATGGTGAACGCGGTGGCGAACTCCACCGTTCCTCACATCTCCCTCATGACCGGCGTCTCTTACGGCGCCGGGAACTACGGAATGTCGGGACGCGCCTACGACCCCCGCTTCGTGTTCGGCTACCCCACCCACAAGGTGGCGGTCATGGGGCCGAAGCAGCTCGCCGGCGTGATGTCGATAATCGCCCGGGCGGCGGCGGAGTCGCGAGGCACCCCGTTCGACGAGGAAGCCGATGCCAGGCGGCGAGCGGAGATCGAGGCACAGATCGAGTACGAAGAGCAGGCCTACTACTCGACCGCCCTCGTCCGCGACGACGGGCTCATCGATCCACGTGACACCCGAACGGTCCTCGGCATCGCCCTGTCCGCAGTGCATTCGGGCCCGGTGAAAGGCACCGCCCAGTTCGGGGTATTCCGTATGTGATCTCCCGAGCTTCGCTCGGGTGGGGGGGACGACCCCCCATACCCCCCGCGCGTCGGCGTACCCACGAGGTGATCAGGTCGCGCGTGTCTCCGAACCGGATCGGCGAACGGATCGCGTCGGCTTCCGCCGTCTGCCGGCTGCCGCCTGACGACTAGAACTGAACCATGCCCCTGCCGAATTGGCTAGCTCGGTTCAACCGATACTTCACCAACCCGATAGCACGCCGCGTCGCCGGGTGGCTCCCCGGGTTCTGCATCCTCACCCACGTCGGGCGCAAGTCCGGGAAGGAGTACCGGATCCCGCTGAACGTGTTCGAGGTCGATGGAGATTTCGTATTCGCCCTGACCTACGGCGCTGACACCGACTGGGTGAAAAACGTCCTCGCCGCCGGCCAGGCGGAGATGAGGCACAAGGGAAAGCAAGTCTCCCTCCGGGAACCGCGGTTCCTCTCCACGGAGGAGGGCATGTCCCCGATGCCGGCCGTGGTCCGCCTGGTGCTCCACGCCATCGGCGTCACCGAGTTCCTCCGGCTCGAACGGGCCGGCTGAGATTCACTCGAACTCGATGATCACGTCCCGGTAGCCCAAGCTGAGCAGGAAGTTCGAGATCACCTCCTCGGCGTTCTCCTCGGCCATCTCGAGGATCCCCGAGTCGAGCGCCGCCTGACGCAGCGTCTCGTCCGCCACCCGGCGAGCGTCCGTTTCCAGGCGGGGATCGCCCTTCGTGAAGATCCCGGTCTCGCGGTCCAGGATCTGGGTGGCTTCGTTGTCCACGGCGACGTACTGGATCGTGGCCCGCGGCACGACCAGCTCGACGACTCCATCCTCGGAGAGCTCGAACGAGCGGACGGTCACCTCGCTCAGGTCGACGCCGGCGCCGATGCGCGCCACCGCGAACAGTTGCAGGCTGTCACCGCGCGCCCACGCCAGAAACCCTCCATCCGTGCCCTTCTCTACGATCGTGTATTCGACCAACTCCACCGTGGTGAGATTGGCGAGGTCCCGAATCGACCGGACGACAGTAGGGCCGATCTCCTCGTACGGTTCCGGCTCCAGAGCGGCGCTGATGTCGCCGACCGTCGGGACCGCATCGGCGATGCTCCGCACACCCCACACGATGAGGCCGACGATCAGGAGAGCGAAGATCACCGCCCCGGTCAGCAGGGCGGTGCCGATTCCCGGCCCTCGCCGGCGTTGTTCCGGGGCGGGTTCTGTCAACCGAGAAGTTCCCGATACTTCTGGAAGTGCGCCAGGCCTTCAAGCTGACGGATGTAGCGCGGGCTCCGCCGGAAACGCTCGGCGATCTGGTCGTAGGTCTCCCCCCGCGCCCGCAGCGCCAGAATCCGAGCTTGGCGCGGGCTGAGGCCTCGGTCGTCACGCTGCGCCACTCCCCGTCCTCGGATGGGCAGGGTAGCCCATTCGGCGATCATGCGCACCCTCTCCGGCGTCTTGCGGACCCTCCGAGCGATCTCCTCGTCGCTCAGCCCGAGCTGGCGCATCTCCAGGATGCGTTTCTCGATTGGCCGAAGGTTCTCCATCATCTGCATGACTCCTCTCGCTCGCCCCTAACCTATCCGATCCCCGCTCCCAAGCCGGCGGGAAATAGGCCGCTAGCGTGCCTCTCCTGAGATGAGCAGCCGCTCCCCCTTCAATCGGGTCCTGGTAGCCAACCGGGGCGAGATCGCCCGGCGTGTGTTCGCCACGTGCCGGAGGATGGGCCTCGGCACGGTGGCGGTCTACTCGGACCCCGACGCCAGCGCCCCCTACGTCACGGAAGCCGACGTGGCCGTCGCCCTGGGAGGGGCTGCCCCCGCCGAGTCCTATCTCTCCATCGAGAAGATCATCGACGCCGCCCGCCGCACTGGGGCC
>DASVDX010000015.1:0-3213 GCA_036380875.1 Acidimicrobiia bacterium | reverse complement strand
GCCACGAGCCCAACTGCACCCTCCCCGTCGCGACCCGGAACCGACCGTCGGAGATTTCGATCATCACCGTGCTCGGCTCGAGCTGCGCTCCCTGCAGACGCCCCGTGTATGTGGACATTGTCCGGTCAATGTACCCGGCGGGGAGGGGTAGGTGTCAGGGAGAAGGTGAAAAGCCGGCGGTACAGTCTCAGAGGGATGACCGACCGCAACGGAGCAGAGGGACCCCAGACGGCCCACAAGATCCGCTTCGTCACCGCCACTTCGCTGTTCGACGGCCACGACGCGTCGATCAACATCTTCCGGCGCATCCTCCAGGCGTCGGGTGCCGAGGTGATCCATCTCGGCCACAACCGCTCCGCCCTCGAGATCGTCGAGGCCGCCATCGACGAGGACGTACAGGCCGTGGCGGTCACCTCATACCAGGGCGGTCACATGGAGTTCTACCGGTACATCCGGGACCTGCTGGTGGAGAGGGACGCCGGTCACATCCGCATCTTCGGGGGCGGGGGAGGGACCATCCTGCCC
The DNA here is from genome assembly GCA_036380875.1 of Acidimicrobiia bacterium. Taxonomy (GTDB): domain Bacteria; phylum Actinomycetota; class Acidimicrobiia; order Spongiisociales; family ZC4RG35; genus ZC4RG17. The sequence goes on along the minus strand of DASVDX010000015.1, from coordinate 2,688 downwards.
AGCGAGGGCGACGAGCTCGCCCGATACGGCGTGACCCGCATCTACTCCCCGGACGACGGGCGGGCGCTGGGGATGCAGGGGATGGTCGCAGACATGCTGGCGAAATCGGACTTCCCGACCGGTGAGTTGCCCGACGACCTCGACCTCGGAGCCCTCGACGCCGGCAACCGCAGGCTGATCGCCAATCTGATCTCCGCAGCCGAGAACTACGGCGACAAGTACGCCGAGGTGTTCGACGAGATCGAGTCGAAGGCCCGCCGGTCGACCGCTCCGGTCATCGGCGTCACCGGCACCGGCGGTTCCGGCAAGTCGAGCCTCGTGGACGAGCTGCTGCGCCGGATGCTCCTCGACTTCGCCGACCTGAAGGTGGCGATCATCTCGGTCGACCCGTCGAAGCGTCGGTCGGGTGGCGCCCTCCTCGGCGACCGCATCCGCATGAACACGCTGCCCCACCCGCGGGCGTACATGCGGTCGTTGGCGACCCGCCAGTCCAACCTCTCGGTGTCGCCGCACATCCGCCGCGCCGTCGACGTGGTCAAGGCCGCCGGGTTCGACGTGGTGATCCTCGAGACGTCCGGCATCGGGCAGTCGGACACCGAGATCGTCGACTACTCCGACCTCTCCATGTACGTGATGACCCCCGAGTACGGTGCGGCCACGCAGTTGGAGAAGATCGACATGCTCGACTTCGCCGACCTCGTCGCCATCAACAAGGCCGACAAGGAGGGCGCCGAAGACGCCCTGCGCGACGTGCGCAAGCAGTGGAAGCGGAATCACCTCCGGTTCGCCGACGCCGACGAGGACATCCCCGTTCACCTGACCATCGCATCCGACTTCAACGACCCCGGCACCAACCGCTTCTATCAGGCGCTGGTCGCCGCCCTCGCCGAGAAGGGAACGCCCCTCGAGTCCCGTCTCGACCTGCCGACTTCGGCGGGCTCCAAGCAGCACGTCGTACCCCCGGAGCGCACCCGGTACCTGGCCGAGATCGTCGAGGCGATCCGCGAGTACGACCGCTGGTCCGAGGAGCAGGCCGAGGCCGCGGAGAGGGTCTACCGCCTCGAGGCGGCGGCAGAGGCCGGTGTCGACCTCGGGGAGACCCTCGCGGAGGCTCGGGAGGCGCTCGACCCCGAGTGCCGGCATGCTCTCGATCACTGGGAAGGCATGCAGGCGGAGTACTCCGGCGAGGAGTTCGTCTACCACGTGCGGGGCCGCGAAATCCGGGTGCCGCTCCACCACGAGACCCTGGCGCACACCCGGGTCCCCAAGGTGGCACTGCCCAGGTACCGGTCGTGGGGCGACCGGCTCTACTGGCTTCTGCAGGAGAACGTCCCCGGCGAGTTCCCGTACACCGCCGGCGTGTACCCGTTCAAGCGGGCCGAGGAGGAGCCTGCCCGGATGTTTGCCGGGGAGGGGCCACCGGAGCAGACCAACCGCCGTTTCCACTACCTGGCTTCCGGCATGCCCGCCAAGCGGCTGTCCACCGCGTTCGACTCGGTGACCCTCTACGGCGAGGACCCGCACGAACGACCCGACATCTACGGGAAGGTGGGCAACTCGGGAGTCTCGATCCCCACCCTGGACGACGCCAAGAAGCTCTACTCGGGGTTCGACCTCAACGACCCGATGACGTCGGTGTCGATGACGATCAATGGGCCAGCGCCGATGATCCTCGCCTTCTTCATGAACACGGCCATCGACCAGGCCTGCGAGAAGTACATCACCGAGCACGACATGTGGGACGAGGTCGAGGAGAAGATCGCCAACATCTACGGCGACCGCCCCCGTCCGGAATACCACGGTGATCTCCCCGACGGGAACGACGGCCTCGGTCTTCGGCTGCTCGGGGTCACCGGCGACCAGGTCCTTCCTCCGGACGTCTACGAGGAGATCAAGACGGCGACGCTGTCACGGGTCCGGGGAACGGTGCAGGCCGACATCCTCAAAGAGGACCAGGCGCAGAACACATGCATCTTCTCCACCGAGTTCGCCCTCAAGATGATGGGGGACATCCAGGAGTACTTCGTCGAGCACGACGTCAGGAACTTCTACTCGGTCTCGATCAGCGGGTATCACATGGCCGAGGCGGGGGCCAACCCCATCACCCAGCTCGCGTTCACGCTCGCCAACGGGTTCACCTACGTGGAGAACTACCTGGCGAGGGGCATGGACATCGACGACTTCGCCCCCAACCTCTCGTTCTTCTTCTCCAACGGCATCGACGCCGAGTATGCCGTGATCGGCCGCGTGGCCCGGCGGATCTGGGCCAAGGCGATCAAGCACCGCTACGGCGGGAACGACCGGTCCCAGAAGCTCAAGTACCACATCCAGACGTCCGGGCGGTCGCTGCACGCCCAGGAGATCGACTTCAACGACATCCGCACAACCCTGCAGGCGCTCTACGCCATATACGACAACTGCAACAGCCTCCACACCAACGCCTACGACGAGGCGATCACCACTCCCACGGAGGAATCGGTCCGGCGGGCGCTGGCCATCCAGCTGATCATCAACCGGGAGCTGGGCCTGGCCAAGAACGAGAACCCGCTGCAGGGGAGCTTCATCATCGAGGAGCTCACCGACCTCGTCGAGGAGGCAGTGCTCATGGAGTTCGAGCGGATCAGTTCCAGGGGTGGGGTGCTCGGCGCCATGGAGCGGCAGTACCAGCGCACCAAGATCCAGGAGGAG
>DASVDX010000014.1:0-11279 GCA_036380875.1 Acidimicrobiia bacterium | reverse complement strand
TGGCACGGCGGATCTCCGTCACCGGGGTGGGCCGGATGTCGTCGTCGGCAACCAAATGGAACACCTCGATGCGTGGCCCCGACACACCGTCCCCGAAACAGACGACTTTCTCCCGGGCAGAAGCCAACTCCAGGGCCTGCGAGGGACGCTCCGGAATCGCATCGTCGAGATGCGAGTCGTCATCGACGATCAGCTGCTGGGCCGAGGCAACGGATGAGATCCCGAGGAGGGCGAACACGACAACCGCGGCGAAGAGGACGCGGCCAAGCGAGGCATGACCAGCCCCCTTGCCCACTCCCTGGATGAAGAACACGATCTCCTATCGGCTCGAAGGCGGCCAAAACTTGAACGAGGGAGGGAACGCGAGGCCCAAGAGACAGCCTCCATTCGCCGATCAGTCGGGGTCGCGCATCCAGATCGCGCCATCGACGACGGCTATGACGCGAGCCCCCTCGGCGCTCCCGCCCGCATTCGGCGGCCCGTAGACGCCGATGTCGACCAACCGGCCTGCGGGTAGGTCCAGCCTCTCCCATCCGCTCGCGGTGGGGAACAGGAGAGCGGATCCGTCCCGCGTTTCGACCGCGACCGCCGGATCGTCAGCGTGCCACAACGGGTGGCCGATCAGGACCTCCCCGTCGGGTGCTAGCTCCACCTCGGGCAGCGCGTGGCGGCCTGTCTCCACGTTCCACAGGAGCGGTCGGTTTCCCTTGCGCCCGGCCACCCAAACATCGAGCACCCAACCGGCGACGTCGGTGATGGCGTCCGGTTCGGGTTCCAGTTTTTTCTCTCTCCACCGACGGGGAACAGGATCTCCGTCGGCATCGAAGTCCTCGTGGTTCCAGATCGTCCAGACGCGGTCGGTGTCGGGGAGATTCCCGGGTCGGGCCTCACGGGCCCGGCGACGACCGTCAGTCCCTCCTTCGCAAATACACGTACTCTGTCGAGAGAGCCGGGGTCGACAACAATCCCGGTTCGGGGTCGAATTCGCCCAGACTCCATTCCATCGAGTGGAGGCCGACCCTGCCGTCGGGTTGCCGGTAGGCGACCACGGGGATGGGACCCTCGTCCTCGTCGCCCCACCAATAGGCCACCGGCTCCAAGCCGGGAGCAGGCGGAGGGACTAGGACCTCCAGTGGCTCGACCGCCCAACCGTTGTCGAATTCCAGATAGCGGAGCGTCACCCCATCTGCGGCGACCAATATCCGGTCAGGTCTCACACTGAGCAGGGTCGGATGCAGGGATCGGCTCGTTGTCCCCATCCCAATCCAATCGCACCGCCCGCAGACGGTCGTCGTCCCCTTCGACGAGAAGCACTGCGGGGTCGGTCGCCAGCGCGATGGTCGTCGCTGTGGCGGCGCAATCGACCCGACGCCAGCCTGGGAGTCCCTCAGTCGCCGTCGTCGCCGTGGGCGGTGGGTCGCTCGATGGAGAGGTGTCCACCGTCGGTCCCGAGGTACACGCTACGACTGCGAGCATCGCCACCAGCAGGGCTCGGAAGTGGCGGGAGATCGCGGGAGACCTAGACGCCAGCCGAGTTCGCATGCCTCAGTGGAGGGCGGCGTAGAGATCCTCGGCGACCTTTGGGCCAACCACCTCGGCCAGGTCTTCTTTGGCGGCTTCCCGCATCTGCTTCAGCGACCCGAACCGCTTGATGAGGGCCTTCTTGCGGGTGGGCCCGACACCGGGCACTTCGTCGAGGATCGAGTCGATCATCGACTTGGACCGCAGCGTCCGGTGGTAGGTGACGGCAAAACGATGCGCCTCGTCCCGGACCCTCTGCAACAGGTACAGCGCTTCGGCGTCGCGGGGGATGAGGATCGGGTCGGGTTTGTCGGGGAGGTAGACCTCCTCCATCTTCTTCGCCAGGCCGATGACCGGGATGTCGAGGTCGAGTTCGTCGAGCACCTTCACGGCCCGGCCCAACTGCCCGACGCCGCCGTCGATCACGATCAGTGACGGCGGGTAGGCGAACTTGGTGTGCTCGGTGACACCTTTCTCCCGCTCCGTCAGGTAGGCGCGGAAGCGGCGCCGGATGGTCTCCTCCATGGAGGCGAAGTCGTCCTGGCCCTGGACCGTCCGGATCTTGAACCGCCGGTACTCGGATCGGCGCGGCACACCGTCCTCGAGCACCACCATCGAGGCGACTGTGTTCGTCCCCTGCAGGGTGGAGATGTCGTAGGCCTCGATCCGAAGCGGCGGCTCGGGTAGGTCGAGCACTTCCTGGAGGGAGCGCAGCGCCTTGGCCCGGGCGTTGTGGTCCTGGTGGCGCTTGAGTCGGTGCCGGGCGAACGCCTCCTGGGCGTTGACCCCGGTCGTCTCCATCAGGCGACGCTTTGCCCCCCGCTGCGGAACCCTGATCTCGACCGGACCGCCCCGCCGCTCGCTGAGCCACGCTCCGATGACGTCCACTCCATCGGGGAGCAAGGGCACGAGGACCGAACGGGGCGGCTTCTCCTCCCCATAAAGCTCCGGCAGCATGCGGCCGAGCAGTTCCTCGTCTGTCAGCTCCTCCACCCGGTCGATCACCGTGCCGAGCCGCCCGACGACTCGACCGCGACGAACGGTCAGCACCTGGAAGGCGGTCTCGAGTTCGTCGCCGTAGAAATTGATCAGGTCGAAGTCCTCCGGCTTCTCTGTGACGACCTCCTGCCGCTCCAAGGCCTTGCGGACGTCGGCGAGGCGGTCGCGGTAGCGGGCCGCCTGCTCGAACTCGAGCCGATCGGACGCCGCGAGCATGTCCGCCTCGAGCTGGCGGATGACATCCTCGTTGTCGCCCCGGAGGAAGGCGGCGAGGCCGTCGACCATCTTGGCGTATTCCTCCGGGTCGACGGCTCCGATGCAAGGCCCCGAGCACTTCTCGATGTGATAGAGGAGGCAGGGCCGACCCTGGGCTTGCTGGCGCTTGAACAGCCCGTCGGAGCAGGTGCGGATAGGGAACGTCCGCAGAAGGAGGTCGAGGGTCTTGCGGATGGCGTAGGCGTGGGCGAAGGGCCCGAAGTACTCGGTGCCCTTCCGCTTCTTGCCCCGCATGACCCGGGCTCGAGGCCACTCGTCGGATCTGGTGATCGCCAGCCACGGATAGGACTTGTCGTCGACCAGGCGGACGTTGAAGCGGGGGCGGTGCCGCTGGAGCAGGGAGTACTCCAGCATGAGGGCCTCGACCTCGTTCTCCGTGATGATCCACTCGACGGTGTCGGCGGAGTCCACCATGGCCTGGGTGCGCGGCGCCAGGCCCCGGGCGAAGTACGACGACACCCGGGACCGCAGTGATTTCGCTTTCCCGACGTAGATGACCTTGCCGTGACGGTCACGGAACATGTAGGCGCCGGGAGCGTCGGGGATCTCGGAGGGACGGGGACGTTCCCGCATGTGACCCAGGGTAAAGGCACCCGGTCTTCGTGATGACCGCCACCGACCTGCACCGTCGGCGTCGTCGTTCTATCATCGTCACAGGTGATCCGGGGAGGCTATCGATGAAGGTTGGGCGTCATCTCGTCGCTATTTCCGTCCTCGCGATGCTCGCCCTCGTGACGCCGCCCGCGGCAGGACAGACCGACATCGAACTTCCAGAGCGACGCCCAGACCGACAGCTGGCCAACGGCCTCCTCGACGAACTCGTATCCGGCGGCGCTGGCCAGGAACGCCTCCAGTCGGACGAGTTGTCGATCGAGGGCGGCAAGGTCCGAGTCGAGATCCTGCACCGTCGATCTCCCGATCCCATCGACGCCATCGTCGAAGATCTAGGCGGAGAGGTCGAGGCGGCGATCCCGGGATTGACACAGGCTCTCGTCCCGATCGACCAGCTCGTCGCCCTCGAGGCACGAGCGGAGGTCGATTACATCCGTCCGCCGCTCGAGGTCGGCGAGCCCATCGAACCCTTCGCCGAACCTTTGGACCTCGAACCCCTCGCCATCGGGCAACACGTGGCGAAGACCAACGCCCACGAGTGGCATGCCGCCGGCATCACGGGAGAAGGCATCAAGGTGGGGGTGATAGATGGCTTCGATCGCAACCTCTGGAATGCGGCGGTGGCGGCAGGTGACCTCTCCGCTCCCGCAGGCACCTTCTGGTGCGTCGAGGGAACGTGCGGCACTTCCTTCCCTCACCTGCCCGGCGTCGACCACGGCGTGGCGGTGGGCGAGGTGATCTACGACATGGCCCCTTCCGTGGAGTTCTATCTGGCCTACGCCGAAACCACGACGGACCTCCAACGTGTGGTGGATTGGTTCGCCAGTCAGGGCGTCGACATCATCTCCAGGTCCCTGACGGCGCATTATGACGGACCCGGCGACGGCACCGGTGAGATCGCCGAGGTGGCGGCCAGCGCCGTCTCTCAGGGAATGTTGTTCGTCAACGCGGCCGGCAACAGCGCCGGACGTGCCGGCGTCATCGACGGGTCCTACTGGCGAGGACCGTGGCGAGATGAGAACGCCAACGGAGTCCTCGAGTGGGCTCCCGGGGACGAGATCCTCACGGTGGCTTGCGCAGGGAGCTTCCTCAACGGTCTCCGCTGGAACGACTGGCGGACGGGATCGCCGACCGACTACGACATCTTCATCTTCGACACACTCGCTGACATCACGGGCGGCTTCCCCGTCGATGGATCTCTCAACGACCAGACCCTCGGAGCCGACCCGGTCGAAATCCCGGGCTTCAACTGGTGTGACGACGGGGTGGATTACGTAGTCGTGACACTGTTCGACCCCGGATCGGGGACCAGCGGCGATGTGCTCGAGTTGATGGGCAACGGGATGATCTTCGAGCACTGGCAGACGCCCTACTCAGCGTCCGGCCCGATCTCGGACTCGCGGACCCGAGGAGTCGTCAGCGTCGGCGCGGTCGACCCACCCGGGGGCAGTGTCATCGCCCCCTACAGCTCCCAGGGGCCCACCAACGACGAGCGCATCAAGCCCGACATCAGCGCCGCCAGTTGTCTCACCACGTTCACGATGGACATCTGCTTCAACGGCACCAGTGCTGCCGCCCCTGTGGTGGCGGGTGCGGCGGCCCTCGTGAAATCGGCCGGTCTGGCCACGACCCCGGCGCAGATCGCCAGCTACCTCCTCGGCAACGCCACCGTGGACAGAGGTGCGGCTGGTCCTGACAACGCCTTCGGGCGGGGCGAGTTGGTCCTCCCCGAGCCGCCGGCGGACGCCCTGCCACCGCGATGGCCCGACCCGACGATGTCGGCGGACGTCGGGGAACGGCACGTCACGCTCCGGTGGAGTGCCGCGACGGACAACACGGGCGTGGCCGGCTACGCCGTCTACCAGGCGCCCGGTGTGCCGCAGGGCGGAGTGTTCTACGGGTCCCTGATCGCCGACCTCGGTGCCTCAGCACGGTCGTTCACCGTCACCGGCCTGTCACCGTCCACCTCCTATGCGTTCTGGGTGGAGGCGTACGACACCGCCGGGAACATGAGCGAGGACGGCCCGCTCGTCGTCGTGACCACCGCCCAGGACTTCCTCGACACCAACGGCCACGTCTTCCACGACGACGCGGCGTGGTTGTCGGCCACCGGCATCACCCGCGGCTGCAACCCACCCGCCAACGACCGCTTCTGCCCCGACGACCCCGTCACCCGCGGACAAATGGCCGCCTTCCTGGCCCGCGCCCTCGGACTCCCACCCGCTCCCCCCGGAACGTTCACCGACACCACCGGCACCGTCTTCGCCCGCGACATCGACAGCCTCGCCCTCTCCGGCATCACCCGCGGCTGCAACCCACCCGCCAACGACCGCTTCTGCCCCGACGACCCCGTCACCCGCGGTCAAATGGCGGCGTTCTTGAGGCGCGCCGGCGAGCAACTGGCAGTGCTCTCTTCTCTGACATCCACTCCGGGAGACGCGACCGCCACGAAGCGGATCTCGCCCTGACAGACGTTCGGTAGGGCGCCGGATTCGAGAGGTTCGCCGTCGGTTAACCTGGCGGCCGCGTGGACGACTCCAGCTCGCCCGTATCGTCTACTCCTCCTCTCCCTCCACGGCCGGATGGGACGGGCGACGCCATCCCTACCCGACTCGAGACCCTTCTGCGGGTCGCCCTCGTCCTCGCCCTCCTCTACGGGTTCCTGGCCGGGGTGAAGGCCCTGGAGATGGGCATCAGCGCCTTCGGTGACGAATTCGCCTCCGAGCTGTTCAACAACGTCACCCATCCGGTCGCCGGGCTGATGGCCGGCCTCTTCGCCACGGTCCTCGTGCAGTCCTCTTCGGTCACCACATCGACGATCGTGGGGCTGGTCGGAGCCGGCGCTCTGCCTCTGGCGGCGGCGGTGCCGATGGTCATGGGCGCCAACATCGGCACGACGATCACCAACACCCTGGTTTCGATGGGTCACATCCGCCAGGGGCCCGAGTTCCGCCGGGCTTTCGCCGGCGCCACGGTCCACGATTTCTTCAACGTCCTCACCGTGCTCGTCGCCCTCCCCCTCGAGATGGCAACGGGGCTCCTCAGCCGCACGGCCGTGGCCCTGACCGAACTGCTGCGGGGAGGAGGGGTCTCGGGAGTGGCGATGGAGAGCCCGATCTCCGCCGCGGTGGCCGCGCCGATCGAGCTGCTGGACAGCGCTCTAGTCGATCTGGGTCGGGGCTGGCGGGGAGGGATCCTCCTCGCAGCTGGCCTGATCCTGATCTTCGCCGCGCTCACCCTCATCACGAAGACCATGCGAGCGTTGATGGCCGGAGGCATCGAGCGGTCGGTCAACCGCATCCTCGACAAGGGTGGAGGCATGGGGGCCTTGGCGTTGGGCTTGGTGGTGACCGTGATGGTCCAGAGCTCCTCGATCACCACATCGATCCTGATCCCGATGCTCGCCGCCGGGATCATCACGATCCAGAACGCCTACCCGGTCACCTTGGGCGCCAATGTGGGGACGACCATCACCGCCCTCCTCGCCTCGCTCGCTGCCGCGTCGCCACTGGGCTTGACGATCGCCCTGGTGCACACCCTGTTCAACACCTTCGGGATCCTGCTCTTCTATCCGATACCATTCATGCGCCAAATCCCGATCCGCCTCGCCCAGGGCCTCGCCACGCTGGCCCAGCGCAACAAGTCCTGGGTGTTGATCTACGTCGGTGGGGCGTTCGTGGTGCTGCCCCTGATAGGGCTGTTCCTTTTGGCATGATGGAGACCTCATATGGTGTTTGAACTGTTTCGGGGTGCGGGCGAGAGCCAGGTCGATCTCATCGAGAAGGAGATCGCCACCATGCTGGCGACGTCGAGCGAGACGTTCCGCATGGCTCTCGACGCCCTCACCCGGCGGACCGACCCGGCGTCGATCGGCAAGACGCTCCGCAAGCGGGACCGGTCGATCAACAAGGTGGAGCGGGCCATCCGGCGCCGCCTCATCGTGCACGCCGGCGTACGCGGCGCCCTGGCCGACGCCCCTGCCCTCTTCGTGTACATGTCGATCGCCAAGGACATCGAGCGGGTCGGCGACCTGGCGAAGGACATGTGGGATCTAGCCGCCGCCGGCGCCGACATGTCACAGGGGGAGCTCAAGGAGGCCGCCGACCAGGTCGGCGAGAAGGTGCTGAAGCTGATCGACGACACCGCCCGGGTGTTCGGCGAGCGTGACGCCGAGGCGGCGATCGACATCCTCAACGCCTCCGACATGGACGTCGACCACTACGAAGCCCAGATGCTGGCCCAGATGAAGGCCGACAATGCCGCCGACGCCGTGGCGGTGGCCTTGTTCTACCGCTACGCCGCCCGCATCACTGCCCACCTCATGAACGTCCTCACCGCCGTGGTGATGCCGTTCGAGCGTCTCGACTACTGGGACGAGGACAAGGTCGACCGCGACGACCTCGCCTGATCGCAGGCGTACCCTGCGGTAAACCGACAAGGAGGGTCAGTTGTCGTTCCACGTCATCGCCACCTACACCGCCGAAGAGGGCAAAGCCGACCAGATGGCCGAGCACCTGCGAGCGATGACCGAGGCGTCACTCCAGGAGCCGGGCTGCCTGGCATATGGGGTCGTGCGCTCCGCCGACGACCCCCACGTGTTCGTGATCATCGAGGAATACGAGGACGCCGAGGCCTTCGAGGCCCACAAGAACACCCCGCATTTCGAGGAGCATGGCCGCAACGGCGCCTGGACGGTGCTCGCCGACCGCAAGGTGGTGACGGGCTTCGACCTGTAGCGAACGACCCCTCGGGTCAGGCGGCGGACAGACGCCACCGGACGCCCAGGAGTCTGGGGATGTGCTCCTGGCCCCGCAGCGTGGGCAGCCGCTGGATCTGAGCCTCGGTCACACCCTCTTCCACCATCTCCTCGAGCATCCACCCACATGCGGCTGCCGAGTTCAGCAGCCTCGACATAGTGCGATGGTGGAACCGGATGGTGGCCTCCCCCGCCGGCTCGTCACTCCAGCCGGTGGAGAAATACTCGCCGGGTCGCCAGAGGATCTCACCTGTCGTGTCCTGGATCGGGGTCGAGCCGGGAGCGGTCCAGATCGGATGGTTGATGACGAGCGCCAGCACTCCCCCCGGACGTGTGACGCGGGCGGCCTCGGCGAAGACGTGCTCCTCGTCGCGGAGGTGCTCCAACACCAAGACCAGGACAACTCCGTCGACCTCGTCCGGTCCCATGAAGTCGAACGGCGGAACGTCGGCGAGGTGCACCTTCCCGAAGCGGGACGCCAGCTCCACGAGTTCGGGCGACACGTCGACTCCCACCGCTTCTGCTCCGAGGTCGGCGATGGCTTTCATCACCCGCCCCTCCCCGCAACCCACGTCGAGATAGGTACTGCCAGGCTGCGGATCCAGCAGCCGGAGGGCGAGGGGCAGCACCTCCTCCTCGTAGGCGGGGTCGGACGCCAGCTCGTCGAGCCACCACCCGGCGAGCGACGACCATTCCATCGCCCTAGAGCCCGAGGACCTGCTTGAACCAGGGCAGGGTCAGCGCCAGCCCCTCCCGCAGCGAGTAGCGGGGTTTCCAGCCCAACAGCTCCTCTGCCTTGGCGGTGTCGGGCCGCCGCACCGTGGGGTCGTCGACGGGGCGGGGGTGGAACTCGATCCCGGGATGGTTGCCGACCACGTCCTGGACCGCCTCCGCGAGCTCCAGCATCGTCACCTCCTCGGGGTTGCCGATGTTCACCGGGCTGGTGACGTCGGAGAGGATCAGGCGGAGGATCCCTTCGATCAGGTCGTCGACGTAGCAGAGAGACCGGGTCTGGGTGCCGTCGCCGTGGACGGGAAGGGGCCGGTTCTCCAAGGCGGCCTTGAAGAACGCCGGCACCGCCCGCCCGTCGTCGGGGCGCATGCGGGGCCCGAACGTGTTGAAGATCCGCACGATCCGCACGTCGATGCCGTGCTCCCGGTGGTAGGCGAGCGTCAGCGCCTCGGCGAACCGCTTCGCCTCGTCGTAGACACCCCTCGGGCCGATCGGGTTGACGTTGCCCCAGTAGGTCTCCGGCTGGGGGTTGACCAGCGGGTCGCCGTACACCTCCGAAGTGGAGGCGAGGAGGAACACCGCCCCCTTGTCACGGGCCAAGCCCAGCCCCTTGTGGGTGCCGAACGCCCCCACCTTGAGGGTGTGGATGGGCCAGCGCAGATAGTCGACCGGCGAAGCGGGCGAGGCGAAGTTGAGGACGTAGTGGACGTCGCCTTTGACGTGGAGGTAGTCGGTGACGTCGTAGTCGACGAGGCGGAACTGGCCGTGCTCGAGCAGGTGGTCGACGTTGTCGGCCTTGCCGGTGATCATGTTGTCGATCGCCGTGACCTTCGCTCCCGCCTCGACGAGGGCGCTGCATATGTGTGAGCCGAGGAACCCGGCGCCTCCCAGGACCACGACGTGCTTGTCCGCGAACGGCTCTCGGCTGCTCAAATCCTGCATCGATCCTCCAACACGATCAGTCAAGAGTAGGGGTCATCCAGTGCGGCGGGGTTCAGCCCGGCTTGCGACCCACCGCCACGAGCGACAGGCCCGGCCCCGAGATCTGGGCGTCGACACGGGACAGGAGGGGCGTGGCCAGGTCGGCGAGGCGGGCCTCGAAAGCCGAGATCGAGCTGCGGTCCTTGCCTCCCAGCAGCCCCCAGATGCGCCGCCCCATCCGGTTGAAGGGGCGCATCTCGACGACTTCGAGCCCGGCGCCTTCGATCAGCTTCCGCACGTCCGGCTCCGAGAAGCGCCTCAAATGACCGGCGGCACGATCGAGCTCCGAATACAGCTCGGCGCCGGCCGGCACGTGGACCAGGAGATGGCCTCCGGGCGAAAGCACCGCGGCGAGGTTGGCGGCCACCGCATGGGGATCGGCCGCCCGCTGCAGGGTGGTGAAGTCGACGACGGTGTCGAACCCGTTGCCGGTGACGTCGGCGAACCCGGACTTCTCCGGGTCGGCTTCCGCCACCCGCAGGTTCTCGAGGTGACCGAAGCGGCGGCGGAGACCCTCGACGAAGAGGGGTTGGGAGTCGACGGCGACCAGTTCGGGGATCGTCAGCAGTTGGGCGGTGAAGTGGCCGGGGCCGGCTCCCACCTCCAGCACCTTCTCCCCCACGTACCCGTTGAACTGCGACAGGAGCCAGCGCCGATAGCGGGGGGCGCGACCCAAGGCGTTGCGGGTGCGGTGGTCGGCCTCCTCGGTGAAGCGGGTGTCGAGGAAACGGAACTTGAAGATCAGCCACAGCGCCTGCACCCCGTCCTTCCATCCGATGTTCTTGCCTTCGGCGTAGGTGCGGCCGTGGTAGCTGATCGGCACTTCGTAGATGCGGGCGCCCCACTGGGCGAGGCGGGCGGTGATCTCCGGCTCGATCCCGAACCGGTCCGACGTCAGGCGGAGGTTCTTCAGGATGTCGGCCCGGACCGCCTTGTAGCAGGTCTCCATGTCCGTCAGGTTGAGGTCGGTGGCCATGTTGGAGAGGGCGGTGAGCACCTTGTTGCCGAGCGAGTGCCAGAAATAGAGCACCCGCCTCTCCTCCGAGGTGGCGAACCGGGACCCGTAGACGGCGTCGGCCTTGCCCTCCAGGATCGGCTTGAGCATCCGGGGGTACTCGTGAGGGTCGTATTCGAGGTCGGCGTCCTGGATGATGCCGATGTCACCGGTCATGTGGTGGATGGCGGTGCGGATGGCCTTTCCCTTGCCCATGTTGTGGGGCTGGACGATCACCCTGATGCGAGGGTCCTCGGCAGCCAGTTCGTTGAGGATGGCCACCGAGTCGTCTTTCGAGCCGTCGTCCACGGCGACGATCTCGATGTCGAGATCGATCGGCGACGAGAGCACCCGCCCCACGATCGTGCGCAGCGTGCGCGACTCGTTGTAGACGGGCATGAGAACGGA
>DASVDX010000013.1:0-63940 GCA_036380875.1 Acidimicrobiia bacterium | reverse complement strand
AGACGGCGCCGCCCTGGAGTGGGACGGAACTACGCACCTTCATAGACCATGTGACAGGCGACCCGCTGGAGGCGTTGTGGTGGCTCATCCCGTTCACTGGGATGCGTCGGTCCGAGGCATTGGGACTCGGCTGGGACGATGTCGACTTCGACCGGGGCACGGTGGCGGTGACCCACACGATGGTCGAAGCAGCACAGGGCCCAGTACGGAGGCGCGAGACGAAAACGAAACGTAGCCGCCGGCCGATCTCGCTCGACGAATCCACCCTGGGCAAGCTACGAGACCATCGCCGACGCCAACTAGAGGAGCGACTCGCTCTGGGAGAGGCTTACCAGGATCTGGGTCTCGTCTTCTGTCGGGCTGACGGGTCCATGCTGCGTCCAACCTGGGTGTCGCGACGCTTCCAGGAGATTCGTGCCGAGGCGGGGATCCGTCGCATCACCCTGCGGGATCTTCGGCACGTATGGGCAACGCTGGCCCTTGAGTCCGGCGTTCACCCCAAGGTCGTTCAGGAACGCCTCGGACACTCGTCCATCACGATGACCATGGATCAGTACTCCCATGTGATCGAAGGCCTCGACCGGGAGGCGGCCGACACGGTGGCCGCTGTGGTGCTGGGTTCTTCTACCCAAACTTCTACCCAACCAGCCGATACAGGCCGAAACGAGCCACGACCAGAAAACTGAAAAGCCCTACAGCACAGGCTTCACCGCCATCAGGCACCATCAGCCGAACGGCACTTTGCAGGTTTAGGTCCTGGTGGACGTGAGTCCGTGGAGGTTCGAGTCCTCTCGCCCGCACCCGGTCATAGACCGAGGGCCTTCCCCAACGCCGTCAGTGCCCGAGCGCGGTGCGAGAACCGGTTCTTCTCTTCGAGGCTCATCTCGGCGTATGTGCGTCCGTCGATCTCGAACACCGGGTCGTAGCCGAACCCCCGCTCCCCTCTCGGTTCTTCGGCGATGCGCCCCTCCACTGAGCCTTCCGCTGTCACGTACTCCCCGTCGGGGAACACGAGTGCCACCACGGTGACGAACCGAGCCCTCCGGTTGGCTACTCCTTCGAGCTCCTGAAGCAGCTTTCGGTTGTTGTCGTCGTAGGTCGCCTCGGGTCCCGCATATCGAGCGGTGTGGACCCCGGGCGCTCCTCCCAAGGCATCGACTTCGAGTCCGGTGTCGTCGGCGAGCGCCGGCAAGCCCGTTGACTCGACCACGGCCCGCGCCTTCAAGAGGGCGTTTTGCTCCAGCGTCTCGCCGACCTCCTCGACGTCGGGCCAGTCGAGCCCGGTGACGACCTCGTCGACGACCCCCATCTCCTCGAGGATCGCCGTCATCTCCTCCCGCTTGCCCGCGTTCTTGGTGGCGATGACGAGCCGTGGGATCAAGTGACCGCCTGCCTCTGGAGATCGATGAGCTCTTGGATGCCCCGCTGGGCCAGATCGAGCATGGCATCGAGTTCCTTGCGGGTGAACGGCGCGTGCTCCGCCGTGCCCTGCACCTCCACCAGCTTCCCCGTCCCCGACATCACCACGTTCATGTCGACGTCGGCAGCGACGTCGGACTCGTATTCGAGGTCCAGGAGGATCTCACCATCGACGATTCCCACCGACACCGCGGCGACGTGATCGATGAGGGCATCGGCGTTCACGACCCCCTCCTGCTCCCCTGCCACCAGCGCATCGTGGAGGGCCACCCAGGCGCCGGTGATCGCGGCGGTGCGGGTGCCTCCGTCGGCCTCGATCACGTCGCAGTCGACGCGGACCATCGCCTCCCCCATCGACGACAGATCGACGACCGAGCGCAGCGCCCGGCCGATGAGCCGGGAAATCTCCTTGGCCCGTCCTCCTTGGTAGGAATCGCGGCTGACCCGTTCGGGCGATGAGCCGGGCAGCATCCCGTATTCGGCGGTCACCCACCCACGGCCCGTGTCCCGCATCCATCTCGGCACGTCCTGTTCGATGGAAGCGGTGCACAGGACCCGCGTGTGCCCCATCTCGATCAGCACCGACCCCGGCGTCGCCTCGGTGAAGCCGCAGGTCAGGCGGACTGGTCTCAGTTCATCGGCTGCGCGTTGGCGAGGCAATCGGCCCTCCAGAAGTGGGACTCACAGAGTGGTCGACACGCCCGGGACTGCCAAGCTGACGGGGCGATCGAATGTCTTCTCTGCCTCCATCACCGACCGAGCGGGGTCGAGGTGAGGTGGGATGTGCGTCAGCATCAACTGTCTGGCCCCTACCGAGCGGGCGATCGTGCCTGCCTCGGAGGCGGTGAGGTGATGCGGATACTCGTGGACGCCGGGTTCTCCCTGATAGCTCGCTTCGCAGAGGAAGAGGTCGACGTCTTTGGCGAGCCGCATCCAGTCTCCCTCCGGGCCGGTGTCGCCCGAGTAGCACAGGCTCCGGTGGTCGGTTTCCCAGCGAGAGGCCAAGGTGTCGACGGAGTGATCGGTGGAAGCGACCGACAGTGAGAGCGAGCCGATGGTCACCTTGTCGCCGTCCTCGAGCGGACTCGGATCGAACACCTCGTCGATACGTCCGCCGTCGACGAACCCGACGAGCGCCTCGATGGCCGTCGCCGGTCCGTAGAGCGGCACACCAAAGCGGGGACTGGGTCCGTAAGCGAGGACGTGGCTGGCGATGATCACATCGAGGCAGTGGTCGGGATGCCGATGCGAGATGAACACGGCATCGACTTCCGGCACTGGGATGGGCAGCTCGGTGAACGTGCCAGGTCCGGCGTCGCACCAGATCCGGGTGCCCTCGTGTTCGATGAGGTACCCGGAGGCGGGCCGGCCCTTCACCGGGTAGGTCCCGGCGGAGCCGAGGACGGTCAGACGCATGCATACCTCCCGGTCATGGGGCCAGTCGTTCTTTCGTCCAGGCACCGTCTTGCCGCCGGTAGCGGACCCGGTCGTGGAACCGGTTGGGTCGGCCCTGCCAGAACTCGTACACCTCAGGGAGGATACGGAATCCGCCCCAGCGGCGAGGTCTTGGCACGTTCCCATCGGGATATCGCTCCTCCAACTCGCGGAAGCGGCTCTCGAGTTCCTCACGGCTCGGAACGACTTCCGATTGGGGAGACACGGCTGCCGCCAGCCGCGCCCCCGGAGGGCGGGACGCGAAGTAGGCGTCGGCAGTGGCTTCGTCGACCTCCGCCACCGAACCCTCGACGCGGACCTGGCGGTGCAGCTCCATCCAAACAAAGCAGGCGGCCGCCCGGGGATTGGCGCGAAGCTCGGATCCTTTGCGACTTTCCGTATTGGTGTAGAAGACCAACCCGTCTGCAGTCACGTCCTTCAGGAGGACGGCGCGGGCCGAAGGCACCCCGTCCGGGGTGGCAGTGGCGAGGACGAAGGCGTTGGCCTCCCGCACGCCCGCCCTGACGGCGATCGACAGCCAGTGCACGAATTCGTCGAGGGGGTCGTCGGCCATCGTGGCGGGGTCGATACCCTCCGATTCGTACTCGACGCGGAGCGTGGCGATGTCGGGTAGCTGCACGTCTGTCACGTTAGGAGCTGACCCCGACACTCGTAAGCTGGAGGCATGCGCGATCCCGCCTCCCCCAGGACCACGCTGATCAGTCGCGGCCTGCGCCGCCGCTGCCCACGTTGTGGTGAGCGCGACATCTTCACCAGCTTCTTCGACCTGCACGAGCGCTGCCCGAATTGCGGTGTGAAGTTCGAGAGGGAGCCCGGGTACTGGGTCGGGTCGATGATCATCATCACGACTTTCACCTTCGCCCTCTTCCTGGTCCTCCTGGTAGGGGGGATGGTCATCACCTGGCCCGACGTGCCTTGGGACTGGCTCCTCGGCATCACGATCGGCGCCAACCTGATCGTCCCCATCCTCTTCTATCCGCGAGCCAAGACTCTGTGGGTCGGGCTGGAGATGTCGTGGCACCCTCTGGAGCAGGCGGAGATCGAGGCGGCGAACAAGCACGTCGCCGCCCGCTCCTCCTGATCACATCCGCTTGGCTACCTCTTCGAGCATCACTTCCGTGGCGCCGCCGCCGATCGATTGGATTCGAGCGTCCCGGTAGAGGCGCTCGACCGCCGTCTCGGCGATGTACCCCATTCCCCCGTGGAACTGGACGCAGTCGTAGAGCACATCGTTGACCAGCTCCCCGACGAGGGCCTTCACCTCGGACACCGCTCTCACGGCGTCCTGGCCCTGGGACTCGAGCCATGCGGCGTGGTAGGTGAGCTGGCGGGCGGCGTCGACTTTGGCCTGGTGCATCGCAAGGCGCTGGCGGATCGCCTGCTTGTCCCACAGCGAGGCCCCGAACGCCTTGCGATTACGGACATGGTCCACGGTCAGCTCGATCGCCCGCTGCGCCTCGCCGAGTGACTGGCCGGCCAGGATGAGCCGCTCGTTCTGGAAGTTCTTCATGATGTAGTAGAAGCCCCGGTTCTCCTCGCCTATCAAGTTGTCGGCAGAAACAAAGCAGTCTTCGAATATCAACTCGGCGGTATCGGACGAGCGCCACCCCATCTTCTGTAATGCTCGTCCGACGGAGAACCCGGGGGTTCCGCGGTCCACGACGAAGAGGGAGATGCTCCGGGATCCTTTCGCTTCCGGGTCGGTCTTGGCGGCGACCACCACCAGGTCGCCTTCGGCGCCATTGGTGATGAACGTCTTCGTGCCGTTCACCACGTAACCGTCGCCCTCCCGACGCGCAGTCGTCCGAATTGAGGCGACATCGGATCCGGCGTCGGGCTCGGTGACGGCGAGCGCCCCGATCGCCTCCCCCGCCACCATCGCCGGCAGATAGCGTTGCTTCAGCCCCTCCGACCCGAACCGGGTTATGTAGGGCATGGCCAGGTCCGTGTGGGCGAGGACCGTGATCGTGAAGCCACCGAATGTCGATCGTCCGAGCTGCTCGGCGAACACCACGGATGCCAAAGGACCGAGTCCGATCCCCCCGTACTGCTCGGGGACGCGGAGGCCGAAGAACCCGACCTCGCCCATGTGCCTCAGGACCTCCCGGGGAACCTTCCCCTCTGCCTCCCAGGCCTCGGCCTTGGGGACGATCTCCCGCTCCACGTACTCGGCGGTCTGTGCCTGGACCGCCCGCAGGTCGTCGTCGAGGTAGATGTTCATGCGTCCACCTCCGCGGCAGCTAGCACGGCCTCTCCAGCCCGACTCCGGTACTGCAGGTGGTGCTCGAGGCAGAACCGCGCCGCGACCGACGCCACCTCCTCGATGTCGCCGTCGTGGTCTATCCCCATGCCGTCGAGCAACCACATGACGTCCTCGGTGGCGACGTTGCCGGCTGCGCCGGGGGCGTAGGGGCAACCGCCCAGACCGCCGGCTGACGAGTCGAGCTTGTCGATCCCCGCTTCGAGAGACAAGACCACGTTGGCGAGGGCCTGCCCGTACGTGTCGTGGAAATGCACACCAAGACGCGAGACGGGGACACGGTCGAGCACATTGTCGAGAACCCGTTCGACCTCTCCCACCGTCCCCTTGCCCAGGGTCTCCCCGAGGAAGACCTCGTCGCAGCCCCACTCGACCAACTGCTCCGCCAGGGTCGCCACCCGCTCCGGATCGGTAGGCCCCTCGTAGGGGCAATGAGTGATGGTCGACACGTAGGCGCGGACTCTGATACCCGGGGGCACCTCGTCGAGGATCGCTCGAATTCGTCTCATCGACTCCTCGACGTCGGCGTTGATGTTGCGTTCGTTGAACGTGTCGGAGGCAGCGGTGAGCACGCCGATGCCGTCGACCTCGGCGGCGACGGCCGCCTCCAAGCCTCGCAGATTGGGCACCAGACCGTTGAGGAAAACCCCGGTGCGGGCTACCCCGGCGATCACCTGCGAGGCGTCAGCCATCTGTGGCACCGCGGTGGGACTCACGAAGCTGACGGCGTCGAAGCTCACCAGCCCGGCCATGGACAGTTCGTCGATCAGGGCGATCTTGGCCTCGGTGGGAATGAAGACGCCCAGAGATTGCAGCCCGTCACGAGGGCTCGACTCGGTGATGGTGACCCGAACAGGGCGGCTCATGCCCAGAGAATACCGACCTGCATAAGGGTCACCCGAAGCGGGCGATCAGGGATGGACCAGATCTCCCTGGTAGGGCTGGATCATGATGCACTCGCCCGGGCACTCCTCCGCCGCCTCGATGGCGAGGTCGATCATCTCGTCGGGGATACGTGCCAATCCGCGGGCGCCGTCGGGACCTGAGTCAGGATTGCCCTTGCCATCGAACACCACCCGACGCCCGAAGTGCTTTGCCTCCTCCTTGACGACCCAGAGGCCGTCGTCGCGTGGCTCGAAGACATCCGGGCATATCTCCGAACAGATCCCATCACCCGTGCACAGGTCCTGGTCGATCCAGACCATGAGCTGGGTTTCGCCTGCCATTGAGTCCTCTCGTCGGTCGGTGACTCCCACCATATCCACCCATTTGCCATACCTGAAGGCACGTCGATATTCGGTTGATCTATTCCTATATAGGAATATGATGTCCGGGTGCCCAGAGCTGCAACGACTTCCGACGTCTTCAATGCGATCGCCGAGCCGCAGAGGCGCCGAATCCTCTCGCTGCTCAGAGAACGAGAGCACACAGTGGGCGCGATATCCCACTCGTTGGGGCTGGCCCAGCCGACGACGTCCAAGCACCTGAAGGTGCTGAAGGAGGTCGGCCTGGTGGATGTGGAAACCCATGGCCGCCAGCGCCTCTACCGACTCGATGCTCGCGGTCTGAGAGAAGTCCACGAGTGGACCGGCGGATTCGAGAGGTTCTGGGAGGGAACGTTCGACCGCCTCGAGACATACGCACGGGATCTGGAACGAAAGGAACGAGAAGATGGAACAACGCCGCACAGCCCTCGACCGTGAGATCGTCCTGGAGCGACTGATCGAAGCTCCCCGCCGGTTCGTGTTCGAGGCGTTCACCAAGCCCGAGCACTTGTCCAACTGGTGGGGCCCCGACGGGTTCACAACGACGACGACAGCCTTCGATTTCCGGGCTGGTGGTGAATGGATCTTCACCATGCACGGCCCGGACGGCACCGACTACCCCAATTGGATGCGATGGGAGGAGATCGTCCCCCCGGAACGGATCGTCGCTACCCATGGCGACCGGCCCGACGACCCCGAGGCGTTCACCAGCGTCTTCACCTTCTCCGAGGAGGCGGGAGCGACGCGGATCACGCTTCGGACGATCTTCCCCTCCGTCGAGGCCCGCGATCGCGCAGTCTCCGAATATCACGCCGTGGAAGGGGGACAACAGACCCTCGGACGGCTGGCGGCATTCGCGATCGGCTTGTCCAAGGAGGTATGAGATGACGAAGGTGTTCTTCAGCGTCACGATGTCTCTCGACGGGTTCATCGCACCTGATTCCCAGGACACCCAGACGTGGTGGCGCAAGTGGATGGACTTGCAGGGATGGGTGTTCGAGCAGGCCTTCTTCCGTTCCAACCTCGGACTGGGCGACGGCGGTGAGACCGGAAAAGACAACGAGATACTCGAGGGGACCTACGCCCGCACCGGGGTCAGCATCATGGGCAAGCGGATGTTCGACGCCGGCGAGCGAGGATGGCCCGAGGAGGCGCCGTTCCACACACCGGTCTTCGTGCTGACCCACCAGAAGCGGGAACCATGGCACCGGCCGGGCGGAACGACGTTCTACTTCGTCAACGACGGCATCGAGGCGGCGCTCGTCCGGGCGCATGAGGTCGCCGACGGCCGGGACATACGAATCGCCGGCGGTGGGACGACGATCCTCCAGTACCTGAACGCCGGCCTGGTCGACGAGTTCTCGATCGCCCTCACCCCGGTGGTATTCGGCTCCGGCGTGAGCCTGCTCGACGGCATCGATGCCGAGCGCATCGGCTTGGAGTTGGTGTCGGCCGAGCCCACCCCCCACGTCGTGCATCTCAGGTACCGGGTGGTGGACAAACGTGCGGCGGCCGCATGATTCGAGACGCTGTCCGGCGTGCTTGCATGGGGGCGATGGACGAAATGCCCCGTCTGGTGCTCGCCTATCTCGGCGAGGAGATCTACCACCGGTGTCTGCCGGAAGACGACACACGCCCGGCATGCCGCCCCCTGCGTATCCGGGGTGTGCCGGCGATGCGCGTGACGGCAGAGCGGCGGGGCCTCCAGCCCTGCCCGGACTGTTGGCCGGAACTCGCCCAGCGAGCCTCAGGTGAACGAGACTGAGGGCGATTCTCAGTCGGCGGCGATGTGGGTGACCGGGACCGAGAGCTCCCGTGACAGCCGGCTGACCACATCCATCTTGACCCAGCGGGAGACGCCCGGAGCCAGTGTTGACACCAGGACGTGGTCCCACGAGCTGCGATTGAAGACGTCGCCGACGGCATAAACGGGGTTGGCGTCCCCGACGATCACCTCGGACAAGGCGACGCCCTCGGCGCCGAACCGGGTGCGGGCCCGCTCCCCTGCCTCGGCAGCTACAGCCTCCGCCTCGCCTCGGGTCCAACTCGCCAGGTGCGACACGGGTGTCGCCGGCACGAGGAGCCCGAATTCGGCGTCGGGTTCTCGGCTTCGGATCTCCTTCACCGCCTGCACGAGTTGCGGACTGTCGGCAGTCTGATGCGCGACGATGAGGTAGCGCGCCATCGTTCCCTCCTCGATTCGAGCCTACGCTCCGCCGTCGGGGTCTGAGGGGAGTACGAACCGAATCGGTGGGTAGTTCGTCTATAGAGGCCGAACGCGTACCCAAAGGGGGGAATCCATGAAACGTCTGCTCGTCGCCATCGTTGTTCTGGCGCTCGTGGCTTGTGGCACGGGAGGGAGTGCCGACTCGTCGGTACCGGCCACGACTGGCCCCGAGGAGACGTCCACCACCTCGTCCACGACGTCGACACAGCCGACCACGACCACTTCGGTAGCGCCTCCCACCACCTCGACGTCGACCACGACCAGCACCACCACGACTGCACCGTCGACCTCTTCGACCCCCTCGTCCACCACCCCGTCGGGCACCGACGAAACCATCTCCCCCGACGGCTTCTGGGAGGTTCGGGTCGGCGAGACGGTGGCCGACAACGAAGCTCGCATCGGTGGGCCTTTCGACGACCTCGGTGGCGACCCGGGCTCCTGTCTGGTTCTCCAGTTGCCGGAGGTTGGGGGCGTCTACTTCCTCGCCACGTCTCCGAATGCTGAACCGGTGAATGACCCCAGCAATCTGGTCATCGGACGAGTCTCGACGGACGAACCGGGGTGGCCGACCGATACCGGTATCGAAGTCGGCATGTCTGTCGCCGAGGCTGAGTCGATCCTCGGCGACACGATCGTCGAGCGGAACCCGCACACCTATATCGACGGAGGCGAGTACCTGATCGTGGGCGAACCCGAAGACCGCTATGTGTACGAAACCGACGGCTCAGAAATCGTCGCCATCCACGCCGGGCGGGAGCCCACGGTGAGGGCGATCGAGGCATGCTCGTGAGACGGTGAGGCCGGGCGGCGCAAATATCATCCAACCAAAACGGGACGCGGGGTGCCGGGCCCGTCGATAGCCTCCGCAGGTGCCGCAAGCCCTCGAACACCCAGTCGTAGTCGAGTTCCCGTTGCAGGGCGATGGGTGGTTTGCGGTCACCACGCCTGCGGCGAGGGTACCCAGCCACGGCACCGACATGTTGGGCCAGCGCTACGCGTACGACTTCGTCCGCCTGGATGAACGAAAGCGTTATCACCCCGCCGGTGCCCTGCACACACTGCTCCTGGGCGTTCCGACCAAGGAATGCTACGCATGGGGCTCGCCGATCCACTCGCCCGTCGACGGCGAGGTGATCCAGGCAGTCGACGGTGCACCGGAGCGGAAACGCGTCCACCCGGTGAGGGAGGCGTTTCTCCTCCTTCGCAACGCCCTGACATTCCGTCCGTCGAAGCTGCCGGCGATCCTGGGCAACCACGTGATCATCCGCTCCGGTGCGGTCTTCGCCGCGTTCGCCCATCTCGCCCCCGGCACCGTCAGTGTGTCCTCCGGACAGACAGTTGCAGTCGGCGAGGTGATCGGGCGAGTGGGTCACACGGGGAACTCCACCTCCCCCCATCTGCACTTTCAGTTGATGGATTCGGCGGATCCGCTGACGGCGCGGGGAATCGCCTGCGCCTTCCGGAGCTACGAGGTGGAGCGCGGCGGGTCGTGGATCCGAGTCACGAAAGGCATCCCCCGCCGCGATGAGAGGTTGCGGTCACATACCTCGGAATCTTGAAGTCCCGATTGCCGTTGTTCGACGTATGGGCCGACACGTGGCTCGGTGTTGCGCCCGCCACAGGCCATGCGTGGCGACAGCTTCGGGAGAGAGGGGGAAATCGTGGCCGAACCGATCCGGGTGCAATTCGAGTCTGGAGGATCGACATGCGTCGGCTACCTCTACGAACCACAGGACGAAGGCGAACCTCGACCCTGTGTGCTGCTCTGCCATGGGTTCGGCGGAACGCAAGACACATCCTCCATCCGAGTAGCGGCGCAGACGTTCGTTGGGGCTGGGTTCTCCGTGCTCACCTTCGACCCGCCCGAACTCTCGCGCGAAACCGCCAAGAGAGCACCCCGCGGTGAGACCATCGAATACCCGATCGCCCATTTCCACGTTTACGCACCGAAGATTCGAGAACAGGTCCTGGCAGATCAGGTCGCCTTTCTGCGTCGACATCTGACCGACGGAGAGTGACAAGCCGCGATCACGTCGTTCCCTGGCGCCACGGCATAGGCTGGTCCGAGAACCGACCTGGAGGGAGAGATGGCGAGCTACGACTTCACTGGCAAAGTGGCGCTCGTGACGGGAGGGGCATCGGGGATCGGCAAGGCTTGCGCCGAAGTGTTCGCCCATGGAGGGGCAGCAGTAGTGGTGGCCGACTACGACGAAGAATCGGCGCGGCAGGTCGCCGAAGAACTGTCCTCCACCGGAGCGCCGGCGTCGTTCGTGGCAGTCGATGTCAGCCAGCCCGACCAGTGCGAGGCGATGGTCCGGCATACTGTGGAGGAGCACGGCGCACTCCACATCGCCGTCAACAACGCCGGCATCGGCGGCCCCCAAGCTCCCACTGGCGAGTACCCGATCGAGGGCTGGGACCAAGTCATCGGAATCAACCTCAGCGGCGTCTTCTACGGCATGCGCTACGAGATCCCGGCGATGCTCGAGTCAGGTGGAGGCGCCATCGTCAA
Organism: Acidimicrobiia bacterium; assembly: GCA_036380875.1. Classification (GTDB taxonomy): domain Bacteria; phylum Actinomycetota; class Acidimicrobiia; order Spongiisociales; family ZC4RG35; genus ZC4RG17. The sequence goes on along the minus strand of DASVDX010000013.1, from coordinate 52,802 downwards.
CATGGCATCGATCCTCGGCAGCGTCGGGTTCGCCAACTCGGCCGCCTACGTTGCCGCCAAGCACGGTGTGGTCGGAATGACCAAGAGCGCCGCCCTCGAATACTCGGCGCAAGGTATCAGGGTGAATTCGGTTGGCCCCGCTTTCATCAACACGCCGCTGATCGAGGCAAACCTCGATGAAGAAGCACGGGCCGGCCTGGTGTCGCTCCACCCGATCGGCCGCCTGGGCGAACCCGAAGAGGTGGCTGCTCTCGTCGCCTTCCTGGCCTCGGACGAGGCCTCCTTCCTAACAGGCGGCTACTACCTGGTGGACGGCGCTTATACGTCCCAGTAGCCCCTAGGCGCCCGGAGGCGGGGCGGCCTCCCGCTGCTCCAGGATTCGTTGGGCCGCCTCGGCGTCCTCCGCTCGCACGCGGATCGTGACGGGTTCCACCTGACCGAGCGAGCCGTACATCTGGGCAGCGTCGTCGACGAATAGAAGAGCCTCGATTCCCTCGGACTCGAGCAGGGCAACGAGCACGTCTCCCTCGAAGCGGTCGCGGGCGGTGGCCACGTTCACCAGTTGATCGGTCATGGCCCGACCCTACCCGTCCTGATCTTTCCTACCACTGCTCCGCAGCCTATGCGGGGCCACGGCCGTCAGCCAGCGCTCTCCCCGAGGTCGATGGATGCGTCATTGGTGGCGATGCGCTCCAGCATCTCCTGCACGTCCCCGCAACCCCGTTCGTGCGGGAACAGCGGTCGGCCCTGCATGGCGTATGTAGTGCCGGCGAAAGACACCGCCATGTCTTCGTAGTACCGGTTGCGGGTCAGAAGTTCGAACTCTGAGCCGACGCTCTCCGGTTCGAACTCGACGCACGGAGGCTTGCCTTCCGGAACCTCACTGCCCGGCCACGGGACCCCCTCCACATCCTTGGCGACCGGCCCGTACATCACCCAGCGAAGGGGTACCTCCTGTCCGTCGTCGCGGTCTCGATAGGAGGCGAACAGTTCCCGCACGAGTTCCCGCAGAGCCGCTCGGGCTCCCGATGCCCCGTCATACAGGTTGGGAGCATGAACGTACGTGAAGACACCATCTATCTCGGCCTCGAAGATCGTGCCTCCCCCATCCGCCACCCCATCCCGGGTGCCAGCGGCAAATGCGCCACCCTGCGTGAGGCCACCCGCCTCGATGAGCCTCCATGCCCACCACAGCCAGGACCCGGGACCGCTCCATGCGACTCTGACGAGCCGGAGCGCGACAGGTTCCACTCATCAGTTGAGCCGCTGGTCCGGGCGGGCCTTCTCCTCTTCGGGGATTCGAAAATCCTCGACCGGGACAGGCAAGCCCAATCCGTGAGAAACCCGCCCCGAGACCCCTTGGGTCGACGAGGCGGGCAATTTCGTGTGCTTCACCAGCTCTTCTTCGTTGGCTGGTGCTGGTCGCCAGCTAACGAAAATCGCTGACCTGGGAGAACGCCGGCCCAGTGGCGTTGCCGATTACACCGATTCGGCTCGAAAATTACAGCCAGATTCTTCCAGTTGGTGGACGGGGCTGCCAGCTGGTCTTAGCTGTCCCGAAAGTTGGCATGAGCGAAGAACGAGTGGGCTAGTTCAAGGCCTGCTTCGTGCATCTCCCAATCGAGTTCCCGAACGAAGGGTGCGTGTCGAGCTACGACGCGTCTGGCGACTCCTACGACGACTTCGAACCCTGCTTGGGCGAGAACCGCATTCCCGCATATCTATTCAAGCGCCTCGTTCAAGGAGGCGTCGGCTTTGTCGGGCGAGGAAGTCACGATATTGTCGGGCTGAGGGACACTATTGCGGAGCTACTGGCCACATAGTGCCTTCGCTAAATTGAAGCCGCAATCCATCCCACCGAACCGTCAGTCCCCGTCGTCAGCAGAAGGCGGAAACACCTGTCCCATGTCGGCGGGTGCCGGCAGTACGGTGACGGTGTCGACAGCTACGGCCCAGCTGACGATGTCGTCGAGGGTGGCGGGTCCTTCGCCATAGAGTTTGCGTCGCAGCGTGTCAGGGTGGGCGCCGATCCGCGCTGGGACTTCGAAGTCGAGGAAGCGGTATCACGCTCTGAGTATCTTCCTCGATCGCGGCGCGCTCGACCCGGTTAGTCAACCGACTGGGCGCCGGTCAGTACATTCTCGAAGGTGGTGATTTCCTCGTAGGTCATGGTCGAGAGGTCGATAGCGACCCGAGTTTCCCCCGCGATCGATTCCCAGGGGATCTCCATTGTCGGCTTGGAGTCGCGGTCGATGCAGTCGATGCCGTAGAAGTCGTCGGTGGTCTCGATGACCAGCACAGACTCGTTCGGCTCGGGCGGCGCGATCCACTTGATGACCTCGAGCACCTCGCCCTGTGACCCTTCCGAGTCGACGGCAAAGCGAGGCGCCAGGTTCGCGGCTCCCAGTACCCGGAACGACGGCGCAGCCACGAACGCAACGGCCCGGCTCGGGTCACCCTTCTCGGAGAGCTTCAGGAGCAGAGGAATTCCGGGCCGCAGCTCCACTTCCTCAGGCGGGATGCCTTGCTCGAGCTGGTATTCCAGGTCGTTGAGGTCGGCCTGGCTGGCAATGCCCGTGACAGGGTCGGTCATCGTCCCGGCCTTGCTGAAGAGCTCGTCGACCGTCCCACGAAGTTTCGCTTCGGTCTCCCTGCGTTGCCTCTCCTCCTCCCGGTAGGTCGTGTCGGGGAATCGTCGGAAGTACTCCCTCAGCGCGCTCACCGCGTCTCCGTGCCACTGCTCACGCTTGGGTTCCTTCCCGGCGCAAACCTGGGCGGGCGATAGAGGGGCGGCGGGAAACCCCTCTCGGACCAGGGCGTTGGCCGCCATCGGGATGATCTGGGCGTTGTTGTCCGGGAGGATGAACATGCCATGGGGGTCGACCACGCCGGCCGACAAGGTCTCACCGTCGCCGCCGAGAGCGACGTAGCCCTCGAGTGGCGGCGACGGTTCTTCCGGTGAGTTGATCAGTGGTCTCGGTATCGAGACCACCAGCTCGGTCCCCGGTTCCGGCGGGTTCTCGGCTGCCGTCCACACCACGTCGACGACTTCGGCCGGTTTCTCGCCAGCGCCCAGCAAGGAATCCAGATCGGTGAACACGACCTGCACGATTGAACCGCCAGAGTCGTTCATCTCCTCATGCAGGTCACCCAACGCTTCCATGACGTCCATAACAAGGACCTCGACGGACTCAGTGGTCGAAGTCGAGACTCGGGGGACAGACGTAGAACCTGATGCCTTTGCCGATGTATTCGTCGACTGTGACCGCTCGATCGGAGGCGAAGTCGACTCCGCTGTGGTGGCGGAGGAGGCGGCGTCGCACGCAGCCAGAAGGAGAACCAGTATCAGCATTGCTGCGGATCGAGCCCAATCGCAAGCCGCCCGCGTCATGATGTTCCTCCGAAATATCCGAACCGGTCGATGTACACGTAGCCACCGGAAGTCGACAGAGCGAGCACTCGGATCATCCAAGCATCGGTTGTGGAATTGAATTGGCGGCTGAACCCGCGTCCGCAAGACAACCAACTTGTGCCCGACGGATCGCAAACCGGTTGGATGAACTCTTGTCCCTGCCAGGCGCCCACTGTGGTGTGCCCATCGACCTTGCCGTTCGCGGGCCCGTAATTGAGGTATCGTCGGTTCCATCTCAATTGGACGCCGCCAGTAGTGGTGACCGGATGCCGAACGTCTGCCCTAATCGTGAAGGGCACTATTCCGGTGGACATGTGGTTAGCACCGCTCTGGGTGCCGTCTGCGACCACCCACGGATCATCGAGCTTCAGCCGATCGAACGAGTCGATCAGATTGAGAAGGGCTTCTTCGGGAAGCCGCTCCTTGTTCCCCCAGGCGACATCACCAAAGATCCCGGCGAGTTTGTCAGGGTTGGCGGCCTGGAGCTTGTCGAGCATCTTCTGGAGCTCAACGCCTACGTTCTCGGAGAGCTTTCTGAGCTCCGACCAGTGGGCGTCGGCCGGGACGACGAAACGGTGGTAATCGGCTTCGATCTCCTCGGTGAGGTCGTCCCCGAAATCGGCGACAGCTTGCGCGCGTTCCCAGTCCCACGTATCGGAAATCCACTTGAAGAACAGCAGCGGAAAGATGTACGCCTTGAAATCCGCAGGATCCACAGGACCCCGAAGCGAATTCGCCGCGTCCCAAAGGCGGGACTCGAGTTCCTGCTGTGTCAGGGCTGGCAACTCCTCACCTCTCAAAATCGACGTTCAGGATCAGGCTCGGCCGATCTCCAGCCGGGCCACCGTAAACGGTCTAAGGCCAAGCGTCTGTGGCAATCAGGTACCACCGGTTTCATCGGAACGCCGAACACCACCCCTGAGGGCCTTTGCCGTCCATAGCCCACCCGTGTTCCGTGGCTCGACCAGAGATCGCCTCCAACACCGCTCGATCAGCCTATGGCGCAGACCATGGTTTCACGATGGGCCGCCGACCTCATCTGTAAGTGGTCCCGCGCCAGCACTGCCCCGATAGCTGAGGGAAGGCGGTCGACGTCAGGCTCGGTTCTCAGCCCTGTGGCCGACTATCTCCGGTGGAGGGGAACATCCGGTTCATGTCGGGCGGGGCCGGTAGCACCGTGACGCTGTTGACTGCGACGGTCCAGGCGGCGATGTCATAGAGGGTTGCTGGACCTTCTCCGTACAGTTTCCGACGGAGCGTGTCGGGGTGGGCGTCGATCTGTTCGGCGAGGTCAGCGATACCCCACCCCCGTTCGCCGGCGATTCGTAACGTCTCGCAGGCGGCAAGGTGCTGCCAGTAGGCCGCTGCCACGCGAGCTCGTTCGGTTGAATCGTCCCCGAAAGGCTTCCACTCCGCATCGATCTTGCGGCCGAAGAACCTGGGCTGCTTCAGGTAGTCGCGGGGCCTGTACGCGTACGGCACCTGCCCACCGTGCCATCTGGTTTCGCGACGAACCGCCTGGAATCGCGACATCCTTCACATGTTCGCGACCACGTCGCGACGGCGACTGCCCGCCCTCACCCGAACCGGACCGGTGAGGGCATGACCTTCACACAACTAACTGTTGAGATCTGGCCAGAGTCGGTGTCCGAGTGCCACCTCGAGCCGTGCGATGGTGATGAGGTCTGCCCAACGTTCCCCGGCGAGTACAGCCGACACGGTGGTGTGGTCCAGGCGGGCTTGGCGGGCAACGTCTCTGAGGCTCCGGCCTCCGATGGCGGCGCGGAGGTGCTTGGCGAGCTGGTGGGCGTAATGCACCTCGGGTGGGCCTTCGACGCGCCCATCCGGCCACTCGCCTTCAACCAAGTAGGAGCGGGGCGGTCCATCGAGTCCGGCTCGGCGGGGCATGTCGCGACGCTAACCCAGATTCCCTCTTGGAATGCGACATCCCCTCCGGTATGGTGTTTCCACGCACCGACCAGGTGCGGGCATCCTGGGGGCGAGCGATCTCTGAGGTGGTCATATGACCCCTGAGGTTGCTCGACACATAGACGCCTACACCCCGAGGCGGGCGAACGCTGAGGCGTGGGAGGCGGTGGCGGACCTAGTCCGAGACCGGGTCCGCGCCGTCCAGCCGACATCGAAAGAGATGTCGCTTCGTCTCCTCACGCCTGCGGCGCATATGGCGGCGTGGGCTCACTGTCAGGGGATCCCACACGAGGCGGTCTTCTCTGAAGAAACCGTTGAGCGGTATGTCCGCCAGATGGACGGCACCGACGGGAGCCGGGCAACGATGCGGTGTCGGCTCCGGCGCCTCCTCCCCGACAAAGCTTCGGACCGAATCCGGGAGATCACCCGGAGATCCGTGCGGCCGCCCTACACACCATCCGAGCTCGCCGGCCTGTGGCGTCTCGCGTGCAACCAGCCCTCCGAGTTGCGCCGAAACCGCCTCAGGGCGCTGATCGCCCTCAGCGCTGGAGCAGGCTGCTCATCCACAGACCTCCGCCATGTGACGAACGCTTCTGTCGTAGACGACCCTGAAGGGCCGACATGGGTGGAGATCGGAGGGCCCAACCCCCGGCGGGTGCCCGTCCTAGCCGGATTCGACAAAGAACTTGTCGACGTGGCGAAGAAAGTCGACGGTCCGCTGGTAGTGGCACCCGAGGACGGAAAGAACGCCATCTCCGCCCTAACCCGGAACCTCGCCGGTGGAGAGGACCTCCCAGCACTTCACGTGTCACGTCTGCGCTCCACCTGGATGGCGTGCCTGATGGCCGCCTGGGTGCCGCTGTCGGAGATCACCCGACTCGCAGGGGTGAAAACGATCAAAGTGCTCGAAGACCTCCTCCCGTACTGCAAGCACTTCGCCCCCGAGGCTGACACTGACCACGCGGCAGAAGCGGTCCGCAACGCGTGGAGGCCCAAGTGGCTTTGAGCGTCACCCAGCTGCGCCGGGCCGCTGACCTCATCGACCGGTCTGGGCTGGCTGAGTGGTTCGATGCCCAACTCGCATCGTCCGGGCACCCAGGACGCCAGGAGAGAAGAGGGCGCCCCCGGCTCCTGTCAGTCCGGACGCTGCTGGTCGGTTTGGCGTTGGCGGCGTTGGACAACCGAGAGCTCCACCTAGTGCGGGTCCGCCAGATCCTCAACAACCTCACCTGGAAGCAACGGAAAACGCTGAGGTGAGGATCCCCGACGCTGAAGGCGCCCAGCTCGCCCGAGTCACAGATCGGCAGATCTCATACCTGTGGTGCCGCATCGTCACCACCGTCGACCCATCCCCCCACTTCTCACCACATCTCGACAAGGACGCCAACGGCTTCGACCCCGAACGCCGCCAGATGCTTCAAGCGGTTCTCGACCGCATCCTCGAAGCGTCCCTCGACGACCGAACCACCTCCACCTACGCCGTCGACTGGACCTACATGCCCTCATGGGCACGCCTACGCCGTGCCGGCCAACCATCCCCAGACCCCGACGCCAACCACATCCGCTACGAGAACAAAGCCAAGACCGGCCCCAAGTACAACATCTACGGGTACGCCGTCCACGCCGTCGTCCGCACCCGTGCCCCCGGACAAGAACCTACGCCTTACCTCTGTGAGCGGATCACCTTGGCGCCCGCAGCAACGAACCCCCAAGCAGCCGTCCTGCCCCTCATCGAAAGCCTCAAAACCGAAGGACGGATCCAGCGCCTGCTCGCGGACCGTGGATACACGATGGCGACCGCCGACCGCTGGTCCGCCCATCTACGTCAACTAGGCATTCAGATCTCGATGGATCTCCACCCCAACCAACGAGGAGTGAAAGGCACCTACGGAGGTGCGCTCCAGATCGACGGCGACCTCTACTGCCCGGCGATGCCCCACAACCTTCATGACATCGAACGGCTCGACCACTTCGCCTCGGTCGAACAACGACACCAGTTCTTCGCCGAGATCCAACGACGCCAGATCTATGCGATGAAGCCGCACGGCAAGGAGAAACCCGGACGCCCCCGCCGCTTCCGCTGCCCGGCCGCAGCCGGCTACGTCCGCTGCCCCCTCAAACCAGACTCAATGAACCTCCCATACGACAAACCCACCGTCTATCCAGGCCAAGACCTCCTCGCCGAACCACCCACCTGCTGCTCGCAAACAACCATGTCCGTGCCGGTGGAGATCCAGTCGAACACACGCCAAACGCCGAGCTGGGGGACACCGGAGTGGTACGACATCTACCAACGGTGCCGCCCAGCCGTCGAGTCGTTCTTCTCGATGCTCACCGACCCCGGCAAAGAACACATGGACCGGGGACGCATCAAGATGATGGGAATCGCCAAGACCTCCATCCTGGTCGCCTTCTGGGCGGCAGCAGCCAACTTCCGGCTCCTCGACGCCTTCGAACGCCGGCTCGAACGTGAAGCCAACCCAGATCGGCAATACATCCCCCGCAAGGCACGCCGGCGGCGAGCTGTCCCCTACACGGACCGCAACACCAGCACGGACCCGCCACCCGCCAAACCCGCCGCCTGAACCTGACCCGAAGCCCGGACGGGCCCGACCACACCTGCCCCGAACGAGACGGTTCGGGGCTTTCCCGCGCCGAGAGGCGCCACCCACACGCCACGACGGACAGCTTTCGACGTCAGAGCAACAGAAAACCCGCCTCCCAGCCGACTTGCGGCCAGGAAGCGGGTATTTCGTCAGCTCGAGTGCCTCTTTTTCGTTAGCACCCGGCTGGTGGAGGTGCGGGGAGTCGAACCCCGGTCCGCTGAGCCATCCGCGTCGGCATCTCCGAGCGCAGCCATCAGCGAGCTTTCGGCCGAAGGGAAGCTGATGGCACAGACCCCGTCGGCCTATCCGGAATCGATCTTTGCCTACCGGTCCCGGACCCCGGCAAACGCATCCCGCTTGGCGACGCCCGACTCCGACGGGGCGGGAACCCGCCGGGCGGACGGGCTGCTACTGGGTGTTAATCAGGCAGCCAGTGCGAAGTTGTCTTCGGCACTTGTTGTTGGTACCGGCTTGATAACGGGGCATCCGGCGACCCCGGCTCGCTTCCGACGCTTCAACACCCAACGTCGAAACCAGTTCACCCCCTCGTATTCAGTTGTCACAACCAGCCTACCCGGTGGGGGTATTCCCGAAAAGGCCGTAACGCATCGCACCCTCCTGTGACCTGTTTTCCGAACCCAGCCAGCGAGACGGGGGAACGATGCGAGCTAGATGGACGATGATCGGGGCGTTGGCGGCAGTCGCCATCGCCCTCCCGGCCGCCGGACAGGAGGACCTGCCCGAGGATCTCCACCCCGCGGATCGGGTGCTCATCCACAGCTACAGCTCGGAAGCCATGCAGCTGCTGTGGGCGACGACGGACGAAACCACGACCGAGCCCTGCGAGATCGAAGAGGGGACCGTCTACACCTTCACGGAGGAGGAGGACGGTGTCGTGGTCCAGGCTGCCGACGGCGAAGTCCTGACCGACGGCTGCGCAGTGACGGCCACGGACGTCCAGGGGCCCAACGGGCAGGTGAACCACGGGACGGTGGTTTCGTCGTTCGTCAAGGCCCTGAGGGAAGCGGGGTATGAAGGAGGCGTCGGTTGCTACGTTCAGGCGATCGCCCGCACCGACTACGGCAAGGGTGATCAGCAGGTGAGGGTCCCCGACGCCAACACCGCATCCGAGGAAGTGAACGATCCGGAAGTCGAATTCACGATCACGGAGGTCGACTGCGGGGGAACCGAACCTGAGACCGAAGCCACCTCTGAGAGCCCGGCCGACTCCGGCGAGCCTGCGGCACCTCGAGCTGCGGGGAAGGGCAAGGGGAAGCCCGACTGGGCCGGGACACCCGGACCACCCCCGCATGCCAAGGGAAGGGGTCGGCGCTGATCCTTCGGCACCTCCCGAGCACCGAAGAGAGAAGGGCCGAGACTCTCGCTCTCGGCCCTTTCTCTGTCCACTCACCTGCAGAGGACTCGAGACAGTCGGCGGCAACACAACGCGGATCCGAACGAGCTTGCCCGCTTCGTCACGTCGGTGGCTTCCGGTGACCGACGAGACGGAGCGAAACCGACCGGTCCGAGTATCGGGCCCTCAGGGCCCGGAGAGAAGAGGGCCGAGACAATGTCCCGGCCCTCTTCCTCACGTGTCCTGACCGAAGTCAGGAGTCGAGAGCGCGCCAGCCGAGCGCCCTCAACAGGAACGAAGCCGCTTGCTGGCGGGTGACCGGGTCGTCCGGGCAGAACCGGTCGTTCGTAGGCGGGTTGCATCCCGCGGTGATCCCGGCCGCGGCCAACCGGTTGATGTCCTGCTCGTGCACGCTGTTCTCGTCGTCCACGAAGGCGTCGTCGCTTCCGCCTTCGGTGAGACCCAGAGCCCGCACCATGAACGACGCCCACTGCGCCCGGGTGACCGAATCCTCCGGGCAGTAGTTGTCGTTCGTAGGCGGGTTGCAGCCCACCGTCAGCCCCACTGCGGCGATGGCATCGATGTCTCCCTCGAACGTGGTGCCATCGTCATCGGTGAAGGCGTCTTCGCTACTCGCCCTCAGGTTCAGCGCCCGGTTGAAGAACGCTGCCGCCTGACCACGCGTGAAGACATCCGTCGGGCAATACTGGTCGTTCGCCGGCGGATTACAGCCGCGGGTGATCCCGGCGGCGGCGATCACCTCGATGTCCGCCTCGTGCACACTGCCGTCGTCGTCCGTGAACACACTCCCCGCTTCGGCTCGGGCCAACCCCTCGGTCTGCCCGCGGATCTCACCGCCCGGATTCGCAATCGTGTGGACGTTGACATAGGCGGTGCCGGCCCGGAGGTGATCGATGAGCGTGTCCATCTCCCCGTCGAAGACGTTGGCGGTGGGCAGCAGGTCCGCTTCGGTGATCGTCCCCTGGGCGAGGATACCGTCGACGTTCACTCCTGCGGGCTCGGGCCCGAAGAGGAACACCGCCACAGGCCCGTTGACACCCGCCGGCCCGATGTGGATGTGGGCCATGATGGTGTCGACCAACCCGTAGGTGATCAGCGTGTAGTTGATCGCGTCCTGAGACGGAGCGATCGACAGCGCGGCGATGCCCGTGCCATCGGTCGCAACGGCCGGAACCTCGTTCGCTCCCGACAAGGAGGCGGACAGGTTGAACGCCGCCGGGGCGAGTTGGCCCCTCATCTCTCCGCCCGGATTCGTCGTGGTGTGGACGTTGACGTAGGCCCCACCCGTCCGAATCGACTCGACGAGCTGAGCCATGGTGTCTACGCCGGTCATCGGCAGCAGATCGGCCTCGGTGATCGTTCCCTCGGCGAGGAGGCCGTCGGATGCGACACCTGGATCCACCGGGCCGAACAGGAACACCACCGGCGGCCCGTTCTCCCCCGGCGCCCCGACGTGAATGTGGGCCATGATCACGTCGTCGAGGCCGCTCACGTAGAGGCGGTAGTCGATCGAATCCCCGTCCTCCGATATCTCGACGGCGACGTAACCCGACCCGTTCGTAGTGACCGCCGGTACTTCCTCGTCGCCCGTCAGGCGGGCATCGAATGCGCCGCCGGCGGCGAAGTGTGAATCGGCGGCGGCGGGCCCTCCCAGCGCGCCTACAAGCGCCAACACGATCGCGAGGATGGCTGGTCTTCGCATGTCTCCCTCCCAAGGTCGACAGATGCGGCCCGAGCCGAACTGTCCCGGCTCACACGGTGGCCACACGTCGAACCATTACGGAGGCGAGGCCTGTTCGGTTCGCGTCAGCGGAAGCGGCGGCGAGCGCGCTCCATCTCGCGCTCGTGCTCGCGCTTTTTGAGGTCGGCACGCTTGTCGATCGTGCGCTTGCCTCGGCCGAGTCCGATCTGGACCTTTGCTTTGCCGTCTTTGAAGTAGAGGCGCATCGGGACGAGCGTCAGGCCCTTCTCGGCCAGGGAACCGGCGATGCGGTCTATCTCCCGCCGGTGGAGCAGCAGCTTGCGGCTCCGCTCGGGATCGTGCCCTCCCAGGCGGGCGAACGAGTAGGGGGCGATATAGGCGCCGACGAGCCAGACCTCCCCATCACGGATGTAGGCGAAGCTGTCCTTCAGGTTGGCTTTCCCGGCCCGCAGGCTCTTCACCTCGGAGCCGGTGAGGACGAGTCCCGCCTCGAACTCGTCGATGATCTCGTAATCGTGTCGCGCCCGACGGTTCGTAGCGACGACCTTGATGTCGGCCACCGTCAGCCCCCCACGTAGCCGCCGGGGTCGACCGGCGTCCCGTTGACTCTCACTTCGAAGTGGAGATGGGGCCCGGTGCAATACCCGGTGCAGCCGACATAGCCGACCACCTGACCCTGGGCCACCTGCTGCCCGGCCGACACCGCCATCGAGGACTGATGTGCGTACAGGGTGGCCAATCCGCCACCGTGGTCGATCACGACCGCGTTGCCGTAGCCTCCTCGCACCCCGGCGGACACCACCACGCCGTCGCCTGCAGCGTGAATCGGCGAGCCGGCGCTGGCGCTCATGTCCCAGCCGGTGTGCATGCGCCTCGTGCCGAAGATCGGATGGACCCTATAGCCGAAGCCAGAGCTGACACCCCCGGGGACGGGTCGGATGAGCGGCCCGCCGGGCCCGGCACTGGTCGACCCAAGGGCGGCGAGTTCCTTCTCAAGGGCAGCAGCGTCCGCCTCGAGGCCTTCCTTGTGCTCCTCGAAATGGGCAATCTCGGCGTTGAGGGAGGCGACCAGTGCCTCCGCCGCTTCCGCCTCGGCCGCGTATTGGGCGCGAAGGCTGTCGACTCGGGCGACCTCGGCTTCCTGTGTCTCCCGCTGCTTGGCGAGCTCAGCCAGCAACCGTTCCTGTTCCTTGCGTTGCTCATCGAGGATCTCCTGCTGGCGCTGCTCCTCCGCCTCGAGCACGTCGAGCTGGCGAAGCAGCTGGCTCGAGTCGCCACGGGCACCGTCGACGTAGGCCAGCCCGACCGCGGCCTCCTCGGCATTGGCAAAGCTGAGCACCCGGGCGGGTGCCGTGGTGGCGTTCATGTACATCTCGACCACCTGGCGCGAGAGCGCGTTCCGGGTGTCCTCCTCCTTGAGCCGGGTGGTGGCGAGCATCGACTCGAAGTGATCCAGCATCCGCGTCACCGCGGCGAGCTCTTCTTCCCCGGCCGCGATCTCGGCGTTGATGGAAGCCAGGACCCCCTCCGCCTGACGGAGCTCGGCCGTCACCTCGTCGAGCCGCGCCTTGGTGGCGAGGACTTGCTCGGCCGCCTGGGTGCGGGCGGAGCGCGCCTGTTCGATCTGGGCGGTGAGACTCTCGATCTGGCGGTTCAGCTCTTCGAGCTCCGCCTGGCTTGCTCCCGAAGCAGCACCTGCGAGGAGGACCAGCGTGAGGACAGCTGCGCCGAACGTCAAAAGTCGGCGCATCGTCACACCGGCTCTAGCGCCCGCCTCACGCCGGCGGGGCGCCCGCCATCGGCTTCACGGAGATAGCGGCTCAATCCCAGAAGGGATCCGAGCACTCCGGCAGCCGCCCCGAACAACAAGAACACGACTCCCCAGCGCAGGAAGAACGCGTTCGGTATCTGCAAGTTGACGAGTTGAATTCCTTCGGCGGCCCCCGCCAGGTTGCGACCCGCGACCCACACCGCGAACACCGCCAGGGCCGCGCCGACCAGGCCCTCGATGAGGCCCTCGAGCAGGAACGGCACGCGAATGAACCAGTTGGAAGCGCCGACGAGCTTCATGATCGACACTTCGTCACGACGGGCGTAGATGGCGAGGCGAATCGTGTTGGCGATGAGGATCATCGCCGACACGCCGAGCACGATCGACAAGCCGATGCCGAGCAGGTTGAGGACCCGGGACACCGCCGATATCTGCTCTATCTCCTGAGCAGCAGAGGAGATCCGGTTGATCAGCTGGGGATACTGCTGGAGGCGAAACTCGACCTGCTCGTAGAGCTCGATGTCGGCCAACTCGATCCTGATGGACGTGGGCAGGGCAGAGGGGTTCTGCAGCGCCTCGATCATCTCCGGGTTGTTCCCGAAGAGGTCGAGGTATTCCTCGTAGGCGGCGGTTTTGTCCACGTAGTAGGCGTTGGCCACTTCCTCCCACTGCATGACTTCGTTGAGGAGGTTCTGGTGGGCGTCGGCAGGGACCCCATCCCGGCCGGCGTCGTTGAGCCAGACGATCAAGTGGACGCCCTGCTGCCAGGCGATCGTGTTGATCCGCACCAGCTCGTTGACGGCCAGAGCGGAGAAGGCCAGCCCGAGGGAGATGAACACGGCGAGCACCGCGCCAGTCACGACGAGGATGTTGCGGCGCAGATTGACCAGCGCCTCCCGGAGCATGAAGGCGACGCGGCTCACTGCTCCCCCACCGTCTCGTAACGGCCCGCCATCTCGTCGCGGATCACCACGCCGTTCGAGAGCTGGACGACCCGCCGCTGCATGGCGTCGACGATGGCGTGGTCGTGGGTGGCCATCACCACGGTCGTCCCCGTCCGGTTGATGCGGTCCAAGAGCTTCATGATCCCGACCGAGGTGGCGGGGTCCAGGTTTCCGGTTGGCTCATCGCAGAGCATGATCGGCGGCCGGTTGACGAAGGCCCGGGCAATCGACACGCGCTGCTGCTCGCCACCCGACAACTGGCGCGGATAACGCTCGGCCTTGTCGGCGAGGCCCACCAGATCGAGGACCTGCTCGACCTGTGGTCCGATCACCGACCGGGGCCGGCCCAGCACCTCCAAAGCGAACGCAACGTTCTCGAAAACCGTCTTGTTGGGCAGGAGCTTGAAGTCCTGGAACACGGTGCCGATCGAGCGACGGAGGAACGGCACCTTCCAGGCGGGGAGGGAGGTGATGTCTTTGCCGGCGACGTAGATGGTGCCGCGGGTGACGGCCTCCTCACGGAGCATCAGCCGGATCAGGGTGGACTTGCCCGAACCGGATGGGCCCACGAGAAAGACGAACTCGCCTTTGGGAATGTCGAGGGACACGTCGCGTACCGCGACGGTGCCACCCTCATAGACCTTTGTTACGTCCTCGAGTCGGATCATGGCGGGAAACCTCAGTCTGCCAGACCACCCTGGCACGGCGGGGGATTACGGAACGGTACTACTCAGGGCCGCATATCCCTAGCCCACGTCCGGCTCAGATCCGGTCCATTTACCCCAAGGCTCGCCTGTGTCCAGGTCGGGTGCCGGCGTCCATCGACGAATGTCGAAGTGTGGTTGACTCGATGGAACGGATCGATGAGGCAAGCAGATCGGGTCGAGTCCCCGCGCCGGGGCGAACCCCCGCGATGGCGCGGCAAGAGGTCCACCATCCCGCTCCTGGTGGTGGGCTCCATCGTCGCCGTCGGCGCGCTGGTCCGCGCCCAACTCCTCGACCAGGTGATACGTCGCGACGAGGCCCAGACCTATCTCCAGTTCGCCGGCAGCTTCACGGCGGCGCTCACGGACTACTCGCAGCCGAACAACCACATCCTCCATTCGATCCTGGTGAGAGTCTCGACCCTGTTGGCGGGGGGCGAGCCGTGGGCCATCCGCCTCCCTGCCTACCTCGCCGGCGTGGCCTTGATCGGTGTCGTCTACTGGTGGGTGTCGTCGACTGCCGGAAGGAGGGCTGGATACGTCGCCGCCGCCCTGGTCGCCGGGTCGTCGGTTCTGATCGAGTATTCGACGATCGCCCGCGGCTACACGATGATCGCGGTGGCGTTCGTCGCCCTCCTCGAGATCAGCCGTCGGCTACTGATCCGCGACACACCTCGTCTGTGGACGGCTTGGGTGCTGGTAGCACTGCTCGGCTTCGTCACGGTCCCCGTCTTCGCCCTGCCTTTCGCCGGCGTGGCGGGGTGGTTCACCTTCAACGTTGTCGCTGATCTGGGTTTCACCCCTCGCCGGACGTTGCTTCTCCGGGGAGGCGGGGCCGTCGCCGTTGTGGGAGCTTTGACGGCCGTGGCCTATCTGCCGGCGGTCGCCGCCAATGGGTTCGATGCGATCGTGGCCAACGACTTCGTTCGAGGCCTGAGCTGGGGTGATCTGCCGCAGCTCTGGAAGGCAGGGCTCGTGGATCTCGAGAAATGGCTCCTCCGGGATTGGTACGTCGTCCTGGCCTATCCCGTTCTGGCAACGGTGGCGGCTCTACACGGACCAGCGAAGGCCGACCGCCTCTTTTCGCCGGCGCTGGTGCTCGTTGGACCTGCGCTGCTGGTGGTGGTGCAACGCTTGGCTCCGCCGGAACGCATCTGGTTGTTCCTCTGGCCGCTGACCCTCGGGCTCGTCGGCATCGGGGCGCGATCGGTGCTCGACCGAATCCCGCGCCTCGGCAGCAAAGGCTGGCTGGTGGGCGCCGCCGCGGCGATCCTCGCCGTGGTCATGGGCTGGAGGGTCCTCTCCACCGACCAAGTGATCCTGTCGCGGGAGGCCGGGATATTCCGCGACGGCCCCGAGGTAGCGGATTGGCTGGTACCGCGGCTGGAAACGGATGACCGGGTCGTCGTGGAGAGCCACCCCCGGTGGGTGCTCGCCTACTACCTGAACCGGCATCCGGTCGGGACTGCCAATCTGGCACGCGACTATGCAAACGCCGAGCGGCTCTTCGTGGTGGTCTACCGCCCCCGCAGCCAGGAGCTGCCTTCGGTGCTGGCAGAGGCCCACGTCCGAACAGACGAGTTCACGGCTCCTGATCGTGTCGCCCGGATGGACGAAACGGAGATCTTCCTGGCGGAGCGTCAGAACTGACTGATCAGTTCTGCTCGGCGGTGGCGCGACGCCACCGGAGGTACGCCTCGACGAAGGGCATCAGGTCACCGTCGAGCACCGCCTGCACGTTGCCCACCTCGAGGTCGGTGCGCAGATCCTTCACCATCTGATACGGCTGGAGGACATAGGACCGGATCTGACGGCCCCATGCCGCCTCGCCCTGCTCTCCCCGGATCGAGTCGAGGTGCTCACGGTGCTCCTGACGGGCGAGCTCGGCCAGCCGGGCCTTGAGGATGGCCATAGCTCGGTTCTTGTTCTGGAGCTGGGACCGCTCGTTCTGGCACTGGACGACGATCCCGGTCGGCAGATGGGTTATTCGCACGGCGGAGTCGGTCTTATTGACGTGCTGCCCCCCGGCCCCCTGGGCCCGGTACGTGTCGATGCGCAGGTCTTCGTCGCGGATGTCGATTTCGGTGTCGTTCTCCAACTCTGGGATCACATCGACCGCGGCAAACGACGTGTGGCGGCGAGCGTTGCTGTCGAACGGGCTGATCCTCACCAAGCGGTGGACCCCGCGCTCGCCTTCGAGCATCCCGTAGGCGCGGTGGCCGCGGACGGTGAGGGTGGCGGACTTGATGCCCGCCTCCTCCCCTTCGGTCCAGTCTTCGACCGTGACATCCATCCCTTGATCGGAGAGAAACCGCTGATACATCCGCACGAGCATCTCCGCCCAGTCCTGGGCGTCGACCCCTCCCGAGCCGGCATGCACCGTGAGAATTGCGTTCTCCTCGTCGTACTCCTCGAAGAACAGGGATTCGAGCTCCAGGCGGTCGAGCTCCGCCGACACCCGCCTCAGCTCCTCCTCGGCTTCGGCCCGGCTGGCTTCGTCGCCGGCCTCGGCGGCGAGCTCGGCCAGCACCTCGGCATCCTCGATGGCCTGTTCGAGCGAGTTGACGCGCTCGAACAAGCCCTCGTAGTTGGCGAGTCTCTGGGTCACCTGTCGGGCGGTGTCGGGGTCGTCCCACAGTCCGGGGGAAGCCGCTTTGGCCCGGAGGTCCTGAAGCTCGACCTCCTTGTTCTCGAGGTCGAGGAACTTGCGCGCCGCTTCGAGTCGCTCGCGCAATGACTCTGCGGTGGGGACAGTCAGTTCAGCCATGGAGGGGATTCAGGCTACGGCGCCGTGGCACTTCTTGTATTTCTTGCCGCTCCCGCAAGGGCAGGGGTCGTTGCGCCCCACCTTCTCCGTCGTCACGGGCTCGCGTCGCTGTGGAACGGAAGCGGGCACCGCGGCCTTCGGAGGAGCGGCCGACGTCACCGTCGTGGCGGTGACCGGATCGGACTCCTTGGCGAGCTGGATGCGGAACAGATATCGGACCGCATCGCGCTTCACGGCGTCGACCATGTCCTGGAACATGTCGTACGCCTCCCGCTGGTATTCGCTCAGCGGGTCGCGTTGGCCCATCGCCCGCAGGCCGATACCGGCCCGCAGGTAGTCCATGTCGGCCAGGTGGTCTCGCCACTTGTTGTCGATCACCGACAGCAGCACGGACCTCTCGACTTGGCGCAGCACGTCGGAGCCGAATTCCTTTTCCCGCTGCTCGTAGAGGGCGAGCGCCTCCTCGACGGCCGCGTCGGCGAGTTCACTCGCGGCGGGCTGGCGATCGAAGGATTCCGGCCCGAGCTCGGTGGGATAGATATTCGATAGCTCTTTTCTCAGCTCATCCCAGTCCCAGTCGCGGTGGTCGCCTTCGCCGATCACCTCGGCGACGGTCTCGGACACCGCGTATTCGATCCACTCCTCGACGAAGTCCTGGTCGAGGTCTCCCTCGAGGATCGAACGGCGCCAGTCGTAGACCACCTCGCGCTGGCGGTTCATCACTTCGTCGTATTTCAGGACGTTCTTTCGGATCTCGAAGTTCTGTGACTCGACCTGTCGCTGCGCCCGCTCGACGGCGCCCGTCACCCACTTGTGCTCGATGGGCATGTCGTCGGGGATGCGGAGCCGGTCCATGATCATCTCGACCCGCTCTCCCTGGAACCGTCTCATCAGCTCGTCGTGGAGGGACAGGTAGAAACGGGACTCACCGGGGTCACCCTGACGGCCCGAACGGCCACGCAACTGGTTGTCGATGCGGCGGGATTCGTGGCGTTCGGTGCCGATCACGTAGAGGCCACCCGCCTCGAGGACCTTCTGGCGGTCGGGCTCGATCTGGGCGGCGTACTTCTCCTTCAACTCGGCGAGGCGGGACTCGTACTCGGGATGTCCGGGTTCGATCCCTTCCTTCTTCAGATCGGCCTTGGCGAGACCCTCCGGGTTGCCTCCCAGCATGATGTCGACACCTCGACCGGCCATGTTGGTGGCCACGGTCACAGCGCCCGGACGGCCCGCCTGGGCGATGATCTCGGCCTCACGGGCGTGCTGCTTGGCGTTGAGGACCTCGTGGGGGATGCCCCGTTTCGTGAGCAGCCGAGACAGCAGCTCTGACTTCTCGATCGAGACGGTGCCCAACAGGACCGGCTGGCCCTTGGCATGGCGCTCGGCGACGTCGTCCACCACCGCGGCGTACTTGGCCTCCTCGGTCTTGTAGACGAGGTCCGGCTGGTCGACACGGGCGACCGGCTTGTTGGTGGGCACGACCAGCACCTCGAGCCCGTAGATCTGGGCTAGCTCGGCGGCCTCGGTCTCGGCGGTACCGGTCATCCCGGCCAGCTTTTCGTAGAGGCGGAAGAAGTTCTGGAGGGTGATCGTCGCGAGAGTCTGGTTCTCGGACTTGATCGGGACACCCTCCTTGGCCTCGATCGCCTGATGGAGGCCCTCGGAGTAGCGGCGGCCCTCGAGGATCCGGCCGGTGAACTCGTCGACGATCTTCACCTCTCCGTGGTCGACGATGTACTCGACGTCCCGGTGGTACAGCTCCTTGGCCTTCAGCGCCGACTCGAGGTGGTGGACGAGATCCACGGCGGCATAGTCGTAGAGGTTTTCGACCCCCACAGCCCGCTCGACAGCGGCGACGCCCTCTTCGGTGACGAGCACCTGACGCTTCTTTTCGTCGACCTCGTAGTGGATGCCGTTCTGGAGCCGGGCGGCGATCCGGGCGAAGTCCTTGTACCACTTGGCAGAGTCGGCCATCCGGCCGGAGATGATGAGGGGTGTCCTCGCCTCGTCGATGAGGATCGAGTCGACTTCGTCGATGATGGCGAAGTGGTGGCCGCGCTGGACCATGTCCTGCTTGCGCATGGCCATGTTGTCGCGCAGGTAGTCGAAGCCGAACTCGTTGTTGGTGCCGTAGGTGATGTCGGCGGCGTAGGCGGGGCGTCGCTCATCGGGAGTCATGCCGGATTGGATGAGCCCGACCGTCAACCCGAGAAAGCGGTGGATGGCGCCCATCCACTCGGCGTCACGGGAAGCGAGATAGTCGTTGACGGTGACGACGTGGACGCCTTTGCCTTCGAGGGCATTGAGGTAGGCGGGCATCGTCGAAACGAGCGTCTTGCCCTCACCGGTCTTCATCTCGGCGACCATGCCGGCGTGGAGGGCGGCGGCGCCGATGATCTGGACGTCGAAGGGCCGCTGACCGAGGACGCGTTTGGCTGCCTCGCGAACGGTGGCGAACGCCTCGACCTGGATGTCGTCGAGCGTGGCACCGTTGGCGAGCCGCTCGCGGAACTCGACCGTCTTTCTGGCGAGGGCGTCGTCGTCGAGAGCTTCGAACTCGGGTTCGGCGGCGTTGACGGCGTCGACGATCCCCTGGAAGGTCTTGAGGTTCCGCCCCTCGCCCATGTTGAGGAGCTTGGAGAAGAGGGACATCGAACTGTGAGTCTACCGGACGCCTCCGAGTAGCCCTAGGGCCTCGCGCTATCCGGTACCTAGGTGGTAGGTGGTGAGTGGTAGGTCATTGTCAGCGAACCAGTGAGCTACTCGCGACCTACGACCTACCACTTACCACTCGCGACCGGCTTGACGAGAGAGCGGGCTACGCGTCGATGAGGCCTTCGCGGATCGCGAAGAGGACGGCATCGTGGCGGGACCCGAGGCCGGTTTTGTCGAGGATGTTGCGGATGTGGTTCTTGACCGTGTTCTCGGAGATGAAGAGCTTCTCCGAGATCTCCTTGGAGGTGAGCCCCTCGGCGACCTCCTTCAGGATCTCGATCTCTCGCCCGGTCAGGGTGGGCTGGCGCGTGACGGCTACATCGCGCGTGCGCAACATGCGGGCTACGACTTCGAACAGCTTGGCCGCCATCTCCGGAGACGTGCCCGCTCCCCCCGCTTCGATGTCGCGCAGCGCCGACACCAGGCGCTCGAGAGGGGTGTCTTTGGTGTAGTAGCCGCGGGCTCCGGCCTTGATGGCCGCCAGGAGGTCTTCGCTCGACTCGGAGGAAGTCAGGAGGACCACCGCCGATTTCGGCGACTCCTGATTTATCGCCGCCACCACTTCCAGTCCCGACATGCCGGGCATGAGGACGTCGAGGAGGACGATGTCGGGCTGGTGCTCCTTGGCGAGCGAGATCGCCGACATGGCATCGGCCGCGGTGGCTATCACCTCGAAGCCTTCTTCCTTCACGGCCGCTGCCAGGGCGGCGCGAAACAACTCTGCGTCGTCGACGATCAGGACCGTGCTCATGTGGTTCTCCCCCTCCGCCGTGATCGGGGGCGGTTCACACGGCGGGAAGCGTTTTCCGTGCGGTTGGTTGGTGACATCTCTCGTTACCTGGCAGGCGGGGCGAAGATCGCTTAATCATCGGCCGGTCCGGACAGCCTTTGAAGTGGCATTTGTCCCGCGCAGTGCGGACACTAGTCACTTCGCGAGTCGATCTCCTGATCCGGGCCCCTGGCCGAAAGACTCATTCCCGACCTGAGGGATGTCGTCGCCGTGATCGCTCCCATGACCCGCGGGAAGAGGCGGGCCGCCGCCGCCAACGTGGAGCCCGTGGTGACGACGTCGTCGACCAGGAGGACTGGCTCGACGACCGGCCGGCGGAGCCTGAAGGCAGGCGCGAATCCATGTGCTCTGCCGGCCCGGACCCTTCCCCAGAGTGGCGCCCAGAGAGCGCGAACGACAGGCCGGCCCGTCAGGCGGGCCAGTGCGGAGGCGAGCTCGAGGGCAGGGTCGATTCCGTAACGGAGGCGGCGCCAGCCAACACGAGGCACCGGGACCAGCACGGCGTCATCGTCGACCGCCTCTGCCATCGCCTCGGCGAGAACGGCAGCGGCTGCCACCACGCCTCGGTACTTCAGATGGTGGACGAGGGCACGGGCGGTTGCTTGGTGGCGGTAGGCGGGCGAGATCACTCCGAGCGAAGGCAGATACTGCTGGGGTGCACGCCGCAGGTCGCGCCGACACTGGGCGCAGAGCGGGGACTCGCCCAGTCGCTGGCACGTGAGACAGATCACGCCGGCAACTTAACCGAGGTCAGTGACAACCTGGACGGCGCCGGCTCAGGCGGTCCCCTCCTGCCAGCTGGCCAGGTAGGCGCGCTGCTCCTCGGTGAGCTGTTCGAGGCCGCCCCCGAGCCGGGCCAGCTTTATCGAAGCCACCTCTCGGTCGATCTCCTCGGGCAGTGTGTAGATGCGCGGCTCCAGGTTCTCGCGGTTCTTGACGAGCCATTCAGCTGCGAGGGCCTGGTTGGTGAAGGACATGTCCATCACGTCGGCGGGGTGGCCCTCGGCGGCACCGAGGTTGACCAGCCGGCCCTCGGCGGCGACCAGGATTCGCCGCCCGTCCTCCAACTCGAACTCCTCCAGGTTGTCCCGGACGAGCCGCCGCTCGACGGACATGAGCCGCAGAGCCTCCAGATCGATCTCGATGTCGAAGTGGCCGGCGTTGGCGAGGATCACCCCGTCCTTCATCCTCTCGAAGTGGCGCCGACGCAGAACGTGCTTGTTCCCGGTGACCGTGATGAAGACGTCGCCGATGGCGGCTGCGTCGTCGGCGGTCAGCACCTGGTGGCCGTTCATCGCCGCCTCCAGCGCCCGGATCGGGTCGACTTCCACGACGACGACGTTGGCGCCCATCCCGTCGGCGCGAGCCGCCACCCCCCGACCGCAGTCGCCGTAGCCGACAACGACGACCGTCTGACCGGCGAGAAGGATGTTGGAGGCGCGGATGATCCCGTCGAGCGACGACTGGCCGGTCCCGAAGTGATTGTCGAACAGGTGCTTGGTCGCCGAATCGTTGACTGCAACGACCGGCACACGAAGCGTCCCGTCGGCTGCCATCGCCCGCAGACGGATCACGCCTGTCGTGGTCTCTTCGGTCGAGCCGATCACCTCCAGATCCCGTCGTTCGGTGTGCAGGATCGTGGCGAGGTCGGCGCCGTCGTCCATCGTCACCGCCGGGGCGTGGTCGAGGGCGGCATGGATGTGCTTGTAGTAGGTGTCCGAGTCCTCGCCCCGGATGGCGAACACCGAGATCCCCTCGGCGACGAGAGCGGCTGCTACGTCGTCTTGGGTGGAGAGCGGGTTGGATGCGCAGAGAATCGGCTCGGCTCCACCGTCCCGGAGGGCCAGCATGAGGTTTGCGGTTTCGGCCGTCACGTGCAGGCAGGCGGCGACTACGTGACCTTCGAGCGGCCGCTCCTCTCGGAAACGCTCCCGCACGGTGGCGAGAACCTCCATGCGCCGGCCAGCCCAGGCGATCCTTCGGGCGCCGGCCTCGGCGAGGGACGGATCTGCGATGTCGTAGTTCATTGGCGTCCTTTCGGCCTCGCGGGGTAGTCACCGCCTCTCGGGTGTGTGAGGAGGGGTCCTATGCTTCGGTGAGTCCAATCATTGCGGAAAGAGGAGAAGGTGACGAACTCCGTCAGGCATGTCTCGAAACCTTGGGGCTCGGAGATGATCTGGGCGGAGACCGATCAATATGTCGGGAAGGTGATCCGAATCCACGCCGGTCATCGCCTGTCGCTCCAGCTCCACGAGGAAAAGGACGAGTCCATCCTGGTGACGAAGGGCAAGTTGCGCCTGCACACCGGCCCGGACGCCGACAGCGTCACGTCCCGAATCCTCGAACCGGGCGAGTCGGCTCACATCCCTCCCGGTCTGGTCCACCGCTTCGAGGCCGTGGAGGACACCGAGCTGATCGAAGTCTCCACGCCGCAGCTGATGGACGTCGTCCGTCTGCAAGACGACTACGGCCGCGAAGGCACGAACGAGCCCTGATCGGAGCGGTTGCGGTTCACTGCCTTTCCGTGGCCTGCCCCACGAGCATGACGGGTATCCCGTCGACTATGGGATATCCCCTGCCGCAACGCGCACAGACGAGGCGGTCGACCTCCAAGCTGACTTCCCCGTGGTCGACGGGACACACCAAGAGCGCGAGTAGCTCTGGGTCGACCATCAGCCCTGAGCCTCGATGACGTCGCGGACCTGGGCCACCAGCTCGTCGACCGCCGTCTTGTCGGGCGCCTCCACGTTGAGGCGCAGCAACGGCTCGGTGTTCGAGGGACGCAGGTTGAACCAACGGTCCGGCCAGGAAACCGTCAGCCCGTCGAGGCGGTCCTGCTCCGCGTCGGCGAAGTGCGCTGCCACGGCCTCGATCGCCGCCGTCTGGTCACTGACACGGAAGTTGATCTCTCCCGAGGCCACGTATGGCTCGACTTCCGTCCGGATCTCTGACAGTGGCCGGCCATCCTCGGAGACCACCTGCAGCAGAACCAGCATGGCCAGCATGCCGGAGTCGGCCCGGAAGTTGTCGGCGAAGTAGTAGTGCCCTGAGTGCTCGCCACCGAAAACGGCACCGGTCTCGGCCATCACCTGCTTGATGAACGAATGCCCTACCCGGGAGCGGATCGGTCGTCCGCCGTGCGCCAGGATCGTCTCGGGCACGGCCCTCGAGGTGATCAGATTGTGGACGACGGCGGCCCCGGGGTTGCGGGCGAGGAACCACCTCGCCACGAGGGCGGTTACGGTCGACCCCGAGAGCGGTTGCGCCCGGTCGTCGACGAAGAACGCCCGGTCGGCGTCGCCGTCGAACGCTACGCCGAGATCGAGGTTCTCCCGTTCGACCAAGTCGATGAGGTCGACGAGGTTGGCGGGGTCGAGCGGATCGGCCGGGTGGTTAGGGAAGGTTCCGTCCGGCTCGAGATAGAGTCCGCTCAGGGAAGGAGGTATGCGATCGAAGATCCTCTCCAGGACCACTCCCGCCATCCCATTGCCGCCGTCCACACCCACCCGCAGCGGGCGAAACGCCTCGGGGTCGACGATCCCGAGTAGGTGGTCGACGTAACCAGGGATCGGGTCGAAAGCCGTGACCGTGCCGCGGCGGTCCGCCTCAGGAAGCGACGATTCGGCCAGGCGGCGGATGTCGACTAGCCCCGACTCAGCGCCGATGGGTGCCGCGCCCTGCCGACACAGCTTGATCCCGTTGTACTCCGGCGGGTTGTGGGAGGCGGTGATCATCGCCCCCGGCACCTGCCGGGCCCCGGCCACGTAGTAGACGATGTCGGTGGCGACTTCTCCCAGGTCGAGTACATCCACTCCGCGCGAGGTCGCTCCGTCGATGAAAGCCGCGGCGAGGCCGGGAGACGAGAGCCGGCAGTCTCGGCCGACTGCGACCACAGGAGCACCGACGAATTCGGCGAAGCCGGCACCGATCGCCCGCGCCGCTTCCTCGGTCAGCCCTCCCGGCTCCGTGCGGCCCCTGACGTCGTAGGCCTTGAAGATGGAACTGAAGTCGGCCATGCACGGGGATTCTATGCCCTCACCTCGACGGAGGATCCGGACAGGTTCAGTCCGGGATCGGAGATAGCGTGGCGAGCACACGACTCCCGGAGGAAGCATGATCGATTTCCAGGTCGTAATCGACTCGAACGATCCCCATCGCATCGTTCGCTTCTGGGCCGATGCGCTCGGCATGGAGATCGAAGACCACCACGATCAGGTCGTGGCGATGCTCGAGGCAGGACACGCCACCGAGGAAGACACAGTCACGATCGACGGCCGCAAGGCTT
The DNA here is from genome assembly GCA_036380875.1 of Acidimicrobiia bacterium. Taxonomy (GTDB): domain Bacteria; phylum Actinomycetota; class Acidimicrobiia; order Spongiisociales; family ZC4RG35; genus ZC4RG17. Next base: position 27,802 of record DASVDX010000013.1, on the reverse strand, counting down.
GGAAGGAGGGCGCGGCGTTGCGGGACCCGGAGGGGCGCCGGCCGAGGATCCTCTTCCAGCTCGTCCCGGAGCCGAAGACCGTGAAGAACCGGGTCCATCTCGACCTCCGGGTCGGCGAGAACCGCGAAGCGAAGATCGAGGAGCTGATCGCAGCCGGTGCCACCCGGCTGTGGGAAGGCCAACAGGGGCCGTTCACCTGGGTGACTCTCGCCGATCCCGAGGGAAACGAGTTCTGTGTGACCTGACTCGTCTCCGGATCGGACACCGGGCGTGAACCCATACACTGGCGCCCCGTGCCCACCTTCTCGATCGTCATCCCGGTCTACAACGAGGCGCGCTATATACCTGTCGGCCTGCCCCGCCTGCTCGCCGACCTGGACGCAGCCGAGCTCGATTGCCGCGTGCTGATCATCGAGAACGGCTCCACCGACGGAAGCGCGGCCGTAGCCGAGGAGGTGGCAGGCGACGCCCCCGTGGAGGTCCATTCCCTTCCGGTCGCCGACTACGGGGCGGCGATGTACGAGGGGTTCCGACGCGCCGACGGCGACTGGATCGTCAACTTCGACATCGACTACTTCTCTGTTCCGTTCCTCGAGTCGGTGTTGAAGCTGGCCGACGAGGCCGACCTCGTCATCGCCTCCAAGCGCGATCCGGCTTCCGAGGATCGGCGTCCATGGCTGCGCAGGCTCGCCACTGCGGTGTTCAACTTCCTCCTCCGGAGCCTGTTCGGCTCGTCGGTCTCGGACACCCACGGTATGAAGGCGTTCCGCCGTGACCTGGTGGCCGACCTGATCGAAGCTGTCGTGAGCCGTGAAGACCTCTTCGACACAGAGCTCGTGTTGCGCGCAGAGAGGAAGGGTTACCGGATCGTGGAGGTACCCGTGATCGTCGAGGAGTCGCGTCCGGCCCGGTCGATCCTCAAGCGGGTTCCGCGGACGCTGCGTGGGCTGTGGCGGATTCGCCGGATCCTCGGATCTTCCTGAGCCCCAGCCCGGCCAAACCTCCCAAGCCGATCACGGTCAACAGCCAGCCGACGATCTCGGGCCACTGGTTGCGGAACTCCAGCACGACTTCTTCCTGGGTGGGGACGACCACCATCAGCGAGGGAGCGGCGTGGTAGGGGCCTTCGGCACCCTCGGCCACCCAGTTCGGAAAGTAGGAGACCTTGACCAGGTGCGGCACACCGACCGCGGTGGTCTTGAAGCTCACCCGGTGGTCCTCGATCTCGACGTCAGTGACCGCTCCCTCGGTCGACTCGGGCAGCGGTGTGCGAGGCAGATCCGACAGGTCGTCTATGCGCGGCCAGTCCTCGGGTCCTTCTGCCGTCACCCAGTGATCGAGCAGGTCGAGGTCGTCGAACCACTCGAGGGCGACGTCGTTGAAAGTGGGCCCGGCGGAACCGGCACCAACCAGACTCAGCACCTTGTGGGTGATACCGCCGTCGGGTGCCTCGTATACGGCGGGCTGGAAGCTCGCCGGTTCGACGAGGGCCGGCGTCTCCACCATCTCGAAGATGGTGAATGGGGGCGACTCGGTGACATACCGCAACTCCGGCATCGAACGGGCTTTCTCGGCCGCCTCCTCGTTGTAGGCGACGTAGTAGCGGATCCCGTACAGCTCCATGTGGCGGACGCCCCGATCCATGGCGAAGTTGTGATATTCGAGACCGGGGACCGGGTTGGACGGGTTCACCGCCATTTCCCCGGCGAGGATGAAATGGAACGGTGTCGTCAGGCTCGACTCGAAGTAGAGACCTTCCATCGACGGGTGGGACCCCTGCGTCCAGTACGGGATGAGCATCGGCGACATCGGCGTGCCGTACTTGTTGAGCCCGTCGTCGCCGCTATCCGGCTCCCACACCACCCTTCCGGGCGGAAGTGTGGCCAGTGTTTCCATCAGGCCCTGATATTCGGCGAAAGGCTCCTTCGACTCGTAACCCTCGTAGTTCCACTTCGCCCACCCATCCACGAAGGACACACCCGCCAAAGCGCCGAGCGCCAGCACACCGGTTGCGGCGGCGACCACGAGCGATCGCACTCTGACGGGGCCCAGGTACAGGAAGGTGAGACCGAACAAGGCGATTGTGATCACGGCGATCACCCACGGCAACCACCTCGGGGCGTCCGGGTTCGAGAAGGCGAGAGCGACTGCCACGACTCCCATTGCTCCGAGCATCCCCCGCCCCCACCACATCGAGGCGCGCTCGGGGAGCCGCCGGATGATCCAACGGGCGACGAAGCCGACGGTGATGGCGGCGAGGAACGCGATCCCGAAGTACCAGTACGGCAGCAGGCGACCGTTCCAGAGCTTCCACCGGGGCTCGGTGAACACGTCAGGGAACGTCTCGTGGAGAAGAGACGGCAGGGGGTAGTAGATGACCGGGAGCAGCGTGAACGTGGCAATGGGGACGACCCGCGACGATCGGCGGGCGAGTATCACCGCCCCGGCGACAGCCAATGGCAAGAGGAGCCACAGCTCGGCGGGGAGTATCTCTTCCAGTTTCGAGAGTGGCGTCCAAGCCATGTCCGACGTGTAGCCGATCCTCATCAGGAGGGGCAGAGCCCAGAAGCCGGCGAGGGCAAACCCGCCGAGCCAGACGAGGACGGTGTTGAGGCCTCTACGCCAGAAGAGGACCGGGATCGAGGCGAGGACGACGACGATCGTCGTGATGATGTGGCACAGGGCGGTGAGGCCCAGGAACACCGCCGCCCAGACGAGGTAGCGGCGGTCGTCGCGAAGACCCCTGATCAGATTGCCGAGGTACAGGAGCGAGAAGGCGAACGACCAGGAGAACGAGAACTCCCCGGCGAGCGTCGAGGCGATGTTGCCCCCATAGATCGTGTAGCTCTCCATGAAGACGAACACGACTCCGGCCGCAGCGGCCACTACCGAGACGGTCCGCCCGAGCTTCAGTGAGCGCGCCAGGTAGTAGGCGGCCGGCGGGGTGCCCAAGAGACCGAGAACGGTGACGATCTTGAAGGCGACCCCGTAGGGCAGAAAAACGTCCAACAGGACGATGACTAGGGAGGGCAGCGGGAAGTAGAAGTAGAAAGCCGGAAAGCCCGCGAACCAACTCTGGGACCAGCCCAAGATCCTGCCTTGCGGGAGCAGCACATCCCGCAGGTATGCCGGGCCGAGGACATGGGCGCCCATGTCGCCGCCCGTGGGCGTGTTCGCCGCCAGGATCAGGTGCGGGTTGAGTACGGCGAGGACGACGAGTGACATGCCGGCGAGCAGGAACGCCGGAACCCACCACCGTCCCCGCACGGAGGCGCGGGAGATCACCTGGGGGTGTTACGGACGATTTCCAGGACCTGGCTCAGGTCGATCTGCGTGCCGTCTCGGTCCCACCACTTCTCTTCGCACTTGTGGCACGAAAAGAAGTGCACCTCGGTGCCGTCAGGCAACCGATGTCTGATCTCGATCACGTCGTGCGCGTGACACTGCGGGCAGTCCATTGCAAGCCTTGATTGAGCCGGAGGGTCGGAGTCTACCTACCTCGCAAAGGTTTTCCACAGAAGCCGAACGACTCAGTCCTCTTCGAGCAACCTACCGATGTAGCGGCTCCGACGACGCCCGTTTTCGGTCCAGTAGGCGTACCAGTAGGGGCCGTGAGGGCAGCGGGTACACGACGCCTTGCCGCAGCGAACAGCCTGCCGTCGCAGACTCACCGAGATCTGCGAGTCGGGCGCCAAGGCACCGGATCGTTCGAGGCGTGCTCGGGCCAGGATCATGAGCCGTCGCAGTTCATGGTCATCGAGGTCTCTGACGGCGTCGATGAGATCCCGATCCAGACCCATGGCCGATGCAGGATCAGGCGACGTCGAACGCGAACAGTGGCGTTACAGAGCGCCGGTCGGTCAGGGTCCAGCCCATCGGCGGCGTGAGCCGGTCAGCGTGATCGACGCACAGGGGGTGGCCGGACTCGGCAGTCGCCGTCGTCAGATCCTCGAGCCACACCGCCCGCTCGGCGTAGTCGTACGACATGAAGGTGGCAGCGGGGTTGCCGCAACGGGCGCATCTGGAAACCATGGGCGGAAGCGTAACCGAGGGGCCCGGGAGTTCTTGGCATTGCTCCGCGACGACCCCGGCGGGGTCAACCGAGGCGCCGGAGCCGTCTCGGAACCCCGCCCCGCCACCAGGTCGCCGACCCATCAGACTCCACTTCGAGCACCGAGGGGACGGCGTCGACGCCGAGACGCTCGAACACGTCCGGGTTCTTCTGCCAGCTGAGCTCGGTGTGGGGCACTCCCCTGCGCACCAACTCGTTCCTGGCCCGCACGCAGGTTTCGCAATCGTCGGAGGTGAGGAGGTAGACGCCGCTGGCCAGACCGGTGGCTGGGACCGGACGAGCCCGAACGATCGGCCGGCGACGCAGGACGAAGACCACCGCCACAACGAGGGCAGCGACGACGACCACGACCAGCAGACGGGTGGTCATCCGGGGGCGAGCGGGTCGGCCAGGTCGCCGGCGAGGCCGTTCTCCGTGTTCGTCGTCCAGGTGACGACCACGTCGCCGTCGGCTTCCAGGCGTCCTCCCACCGGCCGGGCGGTGATAGGCACCTGCACAAGCGTTTGAGGCGGCACGGCGACGGACGTGATCGGTCTCCCGGTGCCCGACTGCAGTTCGGCAGTCACCTCCACGTCGCCGGGATTGAACACGTGGACCACCGAGTCTCCGAGCCGCCCCGCACCCGAGAGCCGCCACGAGGGGGACGCGGCGGACGAGCCGGGCACGACCGCGTTGGCCCCGTCGCCCGAAAAGCGGAGAGCCGCCGCAACGGGGTTGGCAGACAGGACTCGGATGGCCCCAGCCCCCTCCAGGAGATCGCCTACGGGAATCGTGATCTGGCTCTGGGCGGGTATCACGTCTTCGTACGCCGCCTCGAGAAGCCCGTCGGGGCCGTAGACGTCGATCTGGAACGGCGCCTCGGTTGTCCCGGGCGCGAAGAGCACGAGGGTACGGCCGACTCCTTCGAGCGCAGGAGCTGGCAGGTACCAGTCGAGAGCAGCGATGAGACCAGCAGTGGCCGAGATGTCGCTCCCGGTGTCGTGGACTGCCCCCGGCACGACCCTTCCCTGATGCGTGACGATGGCGGCAGAGATCGCCTGGCGTCCCGGCAGGATCGAATGCAGGTCGACTGCGATGAGCGATCGGGGCGGAACGACGATCCCGGACAGCGCCGGCTCGGATTCCACCCCGACCTCGCTGGCCGCGGCGATGTCGACGGTGGCAGCACCGGCGAACGGGTTTGCCAGAGAGATCGTGTAGGTGTGACCTTCCGCAGTGGAGCCACCGAGCAGGACCTGGGCGTCGGGCGAACCTGGCTGGCAGGGGGCGGCCGCCACACCACCACCCTGGAGGATGGTTTCTACCGCCGAAGGCGGTGTTCCCTGGGGCACGAGGACCGGCGCCAGGGCGAGACCGGTGATCTCGCTCAGTTCGAGCGCCGATGTCCCCTCTTCGGACACCTCGATCGCGGCTTCGACCGGAACATCGCCTGCCGAGAAGATGGAGATCGTCGTATCCCTCGCCGCCTCCAAGAAGGTGAGCGCCGTCGTCCTGCGGGCAGCCTCACCCAAAGGGCAGACGGTGTAAGGGGCCGTGGCCTGCGGACTCGGAGGCAGGGGCACCGGCTGAGAGGGCTCGGGAGCGACGACGGCGGCCACCGCCAACGCTGCGACGACCACGAGAGCCGCGACCTTCATCATGTCCGCCTCCCCCAGATCCCGACAGCGAGTCCCAGGACCGAAATCACCGTGCCCGCCCACACCAGGACGGCCTCGACTCCGACTCTGCGATAGACGGCCTCACCGTCACGGCCGGACACGGTCCCGGCCCATTCATCTGGTTGCCAGTCGGGCCCCCAGCCCGGGTCGCCGTTGTACGCCAGCAACACCCTCTCGTCTGTCGGATCGCCCCGGAATCCCGATCCGGCCGCCTGCCATGGCACACCACCTTCGGTCACTGCCACCGGGCGAACCACGGTGTTCTCGAACACGACGAGCCGCTCGGCGAACGGGAAGGTGTTCATGTCGATCTGGGCCTGAAGCGTGGGGCCGATCAGCTCGGAGGTCTGATCTGTCCCGACGAGCCACCTGACACCGAACTCCGCCAGTTCGGCTCCGGGCCGCAGGGTGGCACCAGACGTGATCAGTTCGACGGTGGAGGCCAGAGCGTCGTCGCCCTCGCCCGGTGGGGGAAGGATGGCCTGGTCGAGGGTGGGACCCCGGGAATCGATCAGGCGATACCAGAAACCGGGACCCGGTCGCGACTCCCCAGGCAGCCCATACGGATCGGGGGCGATCAGCAATGCCCGCTCGACTCCCGTTGCGCCGAGGGTGACGAACCCAATCCGGTCGCCCCAGGTGTCGGGCGGGAGACCACCGCGGCCACCGGCTAGGCCGGCGAGGGAGACGATGAAGACGACGACTCCCCCAGCGAGGCCCGCCCACCCGAAGATGTTGCGCTCGCCACGGCGGAGCGCGGCGGCGACTACGAGACCCAGCCCGACGGCGGCGATCGCCAATAGGCCCTCCTGGATGTCGGGCCCCACGAAGTGGGAGCCCGCAAGCCCGCCGAATGTGAGAGCGCCGGCGATGGTTCCCGCCCGCCAGGAGCGAGCGATCATCGCCAGAAGGAGGGTGACAGCTACCAGGGCGACGATCAGCGGGTGGGCATCGATACGGATGGGCACGCCGTCCATCAATACGTCCCGGCGGGAGACCAGGTACGGAACGGCCACGACCGCGGCCATGGTGCCGACGAGCGATACGAGCAGACGAGGCCGAAAGCGGCCGGTCAGTTTCAGGCCCACCGCGAACAACAGAGGGGCGATGCCGAGCACCGGCACGAAGCAGGCGACGAGGCCCGTGAAGAATGTAGCCAGGCCCGCCTGGCCGAGCCATCTCCGCCGACCGATCGCCGGCGAACCCACGACGGACGCCAGGGCCCAGGGGAGGATCCCGATCCCGATGAGTGCCGACCAGCGGCCATCTGTGGCGAGGATCGAAGCCGGGAGCCCGAAGAGTGCCGCCGCACCTCCCAGATACGCTCCGGGCCCGCCGACGCCCAGGCGCTGGGCGAGACGGCCGACCCCGAAGATCCCGACCACGAACGCTCCGAGGGTGACGAGAGAGCGAGCCAGCTCCTCGTTGCCCAGCACGACGAGCGTTGCGACTCCGGTAGGGCCCGTCACAGGGTGAACGGGAGCTGCGGACCCCAAACCGGAGGCGTTCCAACCACCGACGAAACGGCTCAGAGCGGTCGAGGCATCCCCGAAGGGAAGGGCGTGTCCGACGACCGGTAGACCTGTGAGGAACAGAGACCTCATCCCGATGAGGAGGAGGAACAGGACGCCGACGATCGCCCAGGTCGTCGGGGAACTCCATATCTCGGCGGCCCGTCGCGTCACCGTGCTGTCGTCGTCGAAGATCGTGAGGAGGCGATCCGACAACTCCGACCCGACCTGGCGCAGGCGGACAGACCCACGGACCTGATAGCGGAACAGTTCCTCGTCACCGACCTGCCGAACCCGAGCGATGCTGCGTCGGGCGGCAATGGTGGAAGGAAGGTTGACGAGGTTCCATCCCCACGTGAGGAGATACCTGGGGGCCAGCCGCCAGCGTCCGAGGAGCAGGCTGATCAGCGAATCGGCGACCCCGGTGAGGATGGCGAGCGGCACCATCCAGATGAGCGTGATCGGACGATAGGCCTTGAGCATCGCCCGCATCCGGCCCGACTGCTCCCGCCAACCCCCGTCGCCACGGCCGCATCTCCGGTCGTGGAACACCTCGGAGGACGGAACCACGATCACCCGGCCACCGGCGATCCGTACCCGTTGGGAGAGGTCGAGACCGGCTGCGACCGGAGCGAGCTTCTGGTCTATCCCACCCAGCCCGCGGAGGAGGTCGCGGCGGACGAGCATCGAAACCGAAGAGACGAAGGCGACGTCACGGACGACGTCGTATTGCTCGAGGTCGACCTCGCCCTCGTCGAGACCGGTATAAGGCTCACCGAACACGTCGGTGGCCGACCCGACGCTTTCGAGTGTGTCGAGCGTCCCCCCAACCAGGAGCTTCGAGCCGGCGAGGGAGGCCTCGAAACGGTTTGCCTCCGTCACCAGGGCCTTGAGGGCGTCGGGTCGGGGCCTGGCATCTCCGTGGAGAACCCACACATACTCGACGGAGGGGTCGAGCCCGGCCACGACCTCGGCCAGGTCATGGCTCATCACGATTCCAGACGGAGTGCCTTCCGTCTCGGTTCCGATCAAGCGCACCTCGACCAACGGGTAGTCCTGGCGGGCTACCGCATCCAGGGTGGGCTGAGGGTCGACGCCGGCGACGACACTGACGACCGCGACCACGGACGAGGTGTGGGTTTGGCGCGAGGCGTCGGCTTCGAGCTCTTCAGTGACCTCGGCGTTTTCCGAGGGGAGTGCACTCATGCGGTGCGTCATTGTGGAACGCAATCGCCGAATATGGCAATCTCTTCCCACCACGAGCGTTGGGGGGCTGGTGGGCGGGAACGAACTCGGGAAAGGCGGAGGTCGCGCTGAGTCATGGGCGTGAAAGTCACGGCGTTGTCGGGAGGCGTCGGCGGAGCCCGCATGCTACGAGGATTCGCCGCCCTCGAAGACGTCGACCTGACGGCGATCGTGAACGTCGGTGACGACGACGTGATCTACGGGCTGCACGTTGCTCCCGACATCGACACAGTCATCTATACGCTCGCCGGCCAGGAGGGCCTCGCCGGGTGGGGTGTGCGCGACGACACCGTGGCGGTGATGACAGCCCTCGATCGCTTCCCCATCGACACCTGGTTTCGGATCGGCGACATCGATTTCGCCACAAATCTGTTCCGCACCGCCCGTCTCCAGGACGGTTGGACGCTCAGCCAGGTGACGACTGCCGAGGCCGCCGTGTTCGGCGTCGAGGCGACGATCCTGCCCGCCTCGGACGACCCCATCCGCACCGAGGTGCACATCCCCGGCGAGGGGTGGCTCCCGTTCCAGACCTACTTCGTCGACCGCCAGCATCTGTCGCCTGTCGACGATGTCCGGTTCGTGGGTGTCGAGAGCGCGAGGCCGGCTCCCGGCGTTCTCGAGGCGATCGAAGACGCCGACCTCGTCGTCATCGGACCGTCCAATCCCCCTCTCTCCATATGGCCGATGCTCGCCATCCCAGACGTTGCCGACACGATGATGGAGGCCAGGCGCGTGGTTGCCGTCAGTCCCCTGATCGGAGGCCGTCCCATCAAGGGGCCCGCCGACAAGGTGATGGAAGGGCTGGGCCTGCCCGGAGGGACGGCTGGAGTGGTCGCTGCCTACGACGGAATCCTCGACGAGATCGTCGTCGACCCGGTCGATGCCTCCGACTCCGCTTTGGACCTCGGGGTGCGAATCCGCGTCCTCCCCACCCGGATCAGCGATATCGACGCTGCCGCCGCACTCGCTTCGCGACTGCTCGAAGAATGAACCTCGTGATCGAGCCCGTCGAAGGTATCGGGGAGGTCGAACCGGGCGACGATCTCGCCTCCCTGCTCGCCGAGGCACTGCGGCCGATGTCGCCGACTGACACTGACGTGCTCGTGGTGACCCACAAGGTGGTCTCGAAGGCGGAAGGCGCCGTCGTCGAACTGAACGACGACGGACCGGACGCCCACCGGGCTTTGGTGGAGGAACAGGCGGTCCGGGTGTTGAGGAGGCGAGGGAACCTGGTGATCGCCGAGACCCGCCACGGCTTCGTGTGCGCCAACGCCGGCGTGGACCGCTCGAATGCCCGTCCCGGCACCGCGGTCCTCCTTCCTGAGGACCCGGACCGGTCGGCCCGGCGAATCCGTGATCGACTCGGTGCCGTGCTCGGGGTGCGGCCCGCCGTCATCATCAGCGACACTTTCGGCCGACCCTGGCGGCGTGGGCTGGTCGACATAGCCATCGGCGTCGCCGGGATGCGACCGATAGAAGACCTCCGGGGCACCACCGATAGCTACGGACGCACCCTCGATGTGACCGAGGTGAACGTGGCCGACGAGTTGGCCGCCGCCGCCGACCTGGTCATGGGCAAGGCCACGGGACGCTGCGCCGCCCTGGTCCGCGGCTTCACACCACCCCAAGGCGAAGGCTCAGTCGTCGATCACGTGGTTCGCCCTCCACACGAGGACCTGTTCAGGTAGCCCTCACTTCGGTCACGACCGATCTCGCCCACCGGCCGGGACTTCCGACTTCCGCCTTCCGACTTCCGCCTTCCGACTTGCGACTGGACTCAGGCCAGCGGTCTACCGATGCCCACGTAGTCGAACCCGGCCGCCCGTACTTTGGCGGGGTCGAGCAGATTGCGGGCGTCGACGATGCGGTGACCGCGCATGAGCTTGCGCACCTGAGCCATGTCCACCTCGGTGAACTCGGGCCATTCGGTAGCGACCACCAGCACATCGGCACCGCGCGCCGCCTCCAGCGCGGACTCGGCTCGGACCAGGTCGGGCGACTTCGCCTCAGGGTCGTAATAGATGACGTCGGCCCCCTCCTTGAGGAGAGCCTGAGCGACCCGCAACGCCGGTGACTCGCGTATGTCGTCGGTGCCGGCCTTGAAGGCCAGCCCCCACATCGCCACCTTGCGTCCCCGGAGGCCGCCCCCCGCCGCCTGCCGGATCTTCTCGACGATCCGCTCCCGCTGCATTGCGTCGGCTTCGATCACTGCCTTGAGCAGTTTGAAGTCGTAGCCGGCGTCTTCGGCGACCCCGATGAGCGCCTCGGTGTCCTTGGGGAAACACGATCCCCCGTAACCGGGGCCCGGCTGGAGGAAGTGTGGCCCGATCCGGTGATCGCGGCCCATTCCGTCGATCACGTCGAGGATGTCGGCGCCGACCGCCTCGCACAGGTTGGCGAGCGTGTTGACGAATGTCAGCCGCGCCGCCAGATAGGAGTTGGAGGCGTACTTGATCATCTCCGCCGAGGTCGGGTCAGTCACGACCGCAGGGGTAGATGGGTCGTAGAGGGACACGATCTCGTGGGCGACCTCATCGGTGAAGGCACCGACCACGATCCTGTCCGGCTTCATGAAGTCGGCTACCGCCCGGCCTTCCCGCAGGAACTCGGGATGGGAGGCGATCGCCGCCCCGCTGCCGAGCGAGGCGATCCGCTTGGCGAAGCGAGCGACCGAACCGGGCGGCACGGTCGACTTGACGACGAAAATGGCGCTATCGGGGACGACCGGCGCCAACTCGTCGAGGACCCCCTCGACATAGCTCAGATCCGCCCGCCCATCGGGACCTGGTGGTGTCGGTAGGCACAGGAAGATGAACTCGGCGCCCTCGGCGGCTTCCCTGTTGTCACGGTGGAACGTCAGCCGGCCGCTCGATCGGCCCTCGGCCAGCAACTCATCGAGACCGACCTCGTAGATGGGCACACCCCCCGATTCGAGAGTGGCGACCCTGGCGTCATCCCGCTCGGCCAGCCGCACTCGATGACCGAGGTGGGCGAGCCCGGCACCGGTTACCAGGCCGACATACCCGGCCCCGATGACTGCGATCTCTCTCACTGACTCTCCTTCAGGAAGCCGGATCGCCGGCGTCGGCTCCCAGCAGCACAACAGCGTCTACACCTTCGGGCACTGGGCCCACTTCGACCGAGCCGAAGCCCAGCTGGTCGATCAGCACCTCGCCGGCGATGGCTCGGTTCTGGCCGACGATCACGACCGTGGTGTCCTCCCGCCCGTCCGCGTTGTCGACCCTGTTCACTGTGTATCCGAGTTCGCCCAGCCGTGATGCCCAACGTCCTGCGTTGCCGGCGATGCCGTTGGCGTTGAGGACGTCGACGGTCACGATAGCGTCGCCCCCTTCGACGTCCAGGGGGGATCCCGTCCGGAACGCCTCCAACATGGCGGCGGCCGCCGGCTGCTCGAGCACCTGGATGGAGGCCCCGCCCCGGGTCGCTCCCTCCGTGGGGAGCGTGGCGGTTTCGATGTCGGAAGGCCCGATCTCACGCAGCGAGAAGGCGAGTTGAGTGAGTGACGAGTCGGCAAGGGCGGCGTCGACCGTCATGTGCTGGGCGATGGACGCGACGATGTCACCTGTCTCCGCGAGCGTCGACGGACGCTTGAGCTGGTCGAGGATGGCGAGGACGAGGGTCTGCTGGCGTTCCGTCCGGCCGATGTCGGTGGCGTCCACGCTCACCCACTGCCCGTCACGCAACTCCTGGTACGAACGGGACCGGGCATACGCCAACGCCTGGAACCCATCGAGGATGACGGTCCCTCCGGGGATGTCCAGTTTCGACTTCGGGTCCCGAGCCGGGTAGTCGAAAGTCATCTCGACACCGCCGATCTCGTCGACGAGGGCCTGGAATCCGGCGAAATCGACCTCGACGTAGTGATGGATGGGAGCGCCCGTGAGCTCGCGAACCGTCTTGACCATCAACGAAGGCCCGCCGTAGGCGTAGGCGGAGTTGATCTTCCCTTCACCATGACCTTCGATGGGTACCCAGGTGTCGCGGGGGATGCTGAGGATCTGAGCCTTCCCCTCCTGCGGATCGACCCGGGCGACCATCACCACATCGCCTCGAGCCCCCTTGAAGTCGCCGAACTGTTTCGTGTCGACCCCTTCCCGGCTGTCGCTGCCGATGAGCAGGAAGAACATCGGCTCCCGCGGCCCTTCGGACCGGACGTCGAGCTCCGGCACCACCTCTTCCAATCGCACGGCGTTCTCTCGGAAGGCGGTGTCGGCGGAGTCCATGAGCCACCAGGCGCCGAGCGCCGTGGCGTTGCCCAGGAGGAGGATCGAAAGCACCGTGACTTTGAGCCATCGCGGCAGCGCGCGGCGAAGTCGGGGGGAACGGGGTCGAGAATGCCGTGCCATGGCTTGGAGACGCCGGAAGGGTACCAGTCGGTTCTCTCCACCCCGGTTCTTTCCCAGCGGCGAGGCCGGTAACCTCCCTCTCGTCCCGGCCAGCCAGGAGGTACACGTGGCGGTCCTCGCACATGAGGGCACCTTTCCGATCATGTACGGCAGCTACCCGGTTCCGGTCGGAGCCGGCTACCGGCGTGGCTATCTGGCCCGGCCCGATCGAGCCGGCCGCTTCCCGGTGGTGGTCGTCGTTCCGGACCTGAACGGCTTGTCGTCGTTCGAGAAGGACATCTGTCGCACGTTCGCCCGCAACGGGATCGCCGCGCTCTCCATCGACATGTACCGAAACCGGTCCGGGGATCCGATCTACGACTACGCCACTCTCTCCGACCGCCAAGCGATGACGGATCTCGATGAGGTCCACCAGTTCCTCGAATCCGAGGACATCAGTTGGACCGATGCCGACGCGGTGGGGCTGCTCGGACTCGACGTCGGCGGGAGGTTCGCCATCGCCATGGCCGCTCACCGCCCGTGGGTTCGCGCCCTGGCCGTCTGCTACACGCCCCTCACCGGCGACGAGGAGCGCGAAGTCCCGGTCGCCGACCTCCTCTACAGCCTGCCCGTGCCGGTCCTCGGGCTATACGGAGCCGAGGACGACCTCATCGACGCGGCGACGGTCGACGAAGCCCAGCGGCGCAATGCTTCCGGGCAGTGGCTCCTCTACGAGGGTGCCCGTCACGGCTTCCTCGACGTCGAGGGCGAGAACTACCACCAGGACGCAGCTGCCGACGCAGTGCAGCGGCTGATCCAGTTCTTCACGTCCACACTGCCCCAGGCTCAGGTCGAAGAAGTCGGCTTCTGAGTCAAGATTCGCCTTCGGTGGCGGTACGCACATAGCGGACCTCACCCGAACGTAGTTCGCTGATCGCACCGTCCTTGGTCTCCACCAGCAGGGCTCCGTCGAAGCCGATCCCGACCGCCCTGCCCGCACCGTCTGGTTCCCAAGTGATTTCTCGGCCCAGCGTGTCGCAGGCCGCGGCGTATTCGTCGCGGGGCCAATCGTCGGGGGATCCCGACAGGAGCGACAGCAGCTCCCGCGCCCAACTCTCGGCGAGCCGGGGGCCGTCGTCGGTTCCGGGATCGTGATCGAACAGGCCTCCGATGCCTGCCGGCGCCGTCGGCCAATACAGGTTCAACCCCATGCCGGCCACCACCACGTCCTCGGCGCCCTCCACGAGGATGCCCCCGACCTTCTTCCCTGAAGAGATGATGTCGTTCGGCCATTTGAGAGTCACCGACCAACCCAAGACCCGGCGGGCGGCAATGCCGGCGATGAGCGGGATACGCGGCCAGGTCGCCACCGGCCAGTCCGGCACGAAGCCCACGGACACGGCGACTCCCCTCGGCGCCGACAACCATCGGGCTCCAGAGCGGCCACGCCCCTCGCTCTGGCGATGGGCGACGACCACCGCGGCCCGATCAGCGCTCGCCTTCTCTCGGGCGAGGTCCTGGGTGGAAGGCACCACTTCGTGCACCTCCAACGAATAGGGTGTATCCACACCGCCTCCTGGCGAGTCCAACATCGTTGAAACATGGGAACGCAAGCGCGCATCGAACAACTCCGCAAGCTGCGGGAAGAGAGTCTCCACGCCGGTAGCCAGCGGGCGATCGACCGCCAGCACGAACTGGGGAAGCTCACCGCCCGTGAACGGCTCGAGATCCTCTTGGACAAGGGTTCCTTCAACGAGATCGACCCGTTCGTCAGACATCAGGCGACCGGGTTCGGGATCGAAGACAAGCGCCCGCTCGGCGACGCCGTCGTCACCGGCCACGGGACCATCGACGGCCGGACGGTGTTCGTCTACGCCGAGGATTTCACGGTCTTCGGCGGCAGCCTCGGTGCCGCCGTCGCCAACAAGATCTGCAAGCTGATGGACATGGCCCTCCAAGTCGGGGCGCCGATCATCGGGTTGAAGGACTCGGGCGGGGCACGTATTCAAGAAGGTGTCGCCTCGTTGGACGGCTACGGACGCATCTTCGAGCGGAACGTGCGCGCCTCGGGTGTGGTGCCGCAGATCTCGGTCATCATGGGCCCGTGCGCCGGAGGAGCCGTCTACTCCCCCGCCATCACCGACTTCGTCATCCAGGTCGACCAGACGAGCCACATGTTCATCACCGGCCCGGACGTCATAAAAGCCGTGACGGGTGAAGAAGTGACCATGGAAGAGTTGGGCGGAGCCCGGACCCACGCCTCCAAGTCGGGTGTAACGCATTTCGTCTTCCCCACCGGGCGAGACGCCTTGGAGGCGGTCCGGTACCTGCTCTCTTTCATCCCCCAGAACAACCTGGAGTTGCCGCCCTACTTCGCTCCCTCCGACAGCCCCGATCGGATCATCGACGCCCTCGACGAAGTCGTGCCCGACTCGTCGAACCAGCCCTACGACATGGTCGAGGTGATCGAACAGGTCGTCGACGACGGGGAGTTCTTCCAGGTCCACGAGGCTTACGCCCCGAACCTCGTCGTCGGCTTCGCCCGGCTCGACGGCCACGCGGTGGGCGTGGTCGGCAATCAGCCCGCCTCCTTGGCCGGCACCCTCGACATCGCCGCCTCGGAGAAGGGCGCCCGCTTCGTTCGCTTCTGCGACGCCTTCAACATCCCCCTCATCACCTTCGTCGACGTGCCCGGATTCCTACCGGGAGTCAGCCAGGAGCACGGAGGCATCATCCGCCACGGCGCCAAGCTCCTGTTCGCCTATTGCGAGGCGACGGTTCCCCGGATCACCGTCATCACCCGCAAGGCCTACGGCGGCGCCTATCTGGTGATGAACGCTCGGGGCGTGGGCGCCGACCTCGTCTACGCCTGGCCGTCGGCGGAGATCGCCGTGATGGGAGCCCAAGGAGCGGTCAACATCATCTTCCGCCGGGAGTTGAAGGAAGCCGACGACCCAGAGGCGAGACGCGCCGAATTGATCGCCGACTACGAGGCGAGGTTCAACAACCCGTACCGGGCCGCCGAACTGGGGCTGGTCGACGATGTCATCGAGCCGCGGGAGACCCGGGTGAAGCTGATCCGGGCTCTGAGGATGCTGCGGACGAAGCGCAAGACCCTGCCTCAGAAGAAGCACGGAAACATCCCACTGTGAGCCGGAAGACGCCAGTCGGAAGTCGGAAGTTGAAGAGAGCTGATGCTCGCTTGCTACGCCTGACGGAGGCTACGGCTGAGACCGATCAGCATGCGTTTCACTTCGTCGACGTCCGCGGATATGCCTTCCCAGCCGTCGTCGCTGAGAAACCCGAGGTCGTGGGCCAGGAGCAGATGGCATTCCAGTTCGTACGCCGAGCCAGTAGCGATGTCGACGAATCGGGCGAGCTCACCCTTGCCTCGGCGACCGCAGCCCTCGGCGAGGTTTGCCACGACGGACACTGCGGCCCTACGGGTCTGCGCAGTCAGACCGAACCTTTCCGCCGCCGGGTACTGCCTGGTCAGCTCGTAGGTGGATACGACGACTTCTCGCGCTTTCCACCACACCGTGAGGTCGCGGTAGTCGAACACGTATCCGCTTCTACAGGCTGGTGCGCTGCGGAGGAAGAGTCCTACCCTTGTGCCACACCATTGGCCCGGTGGGGTGGCAACTTCCGACTTCCGACATCCGACTTCCGACTCTCGAAGACCCGCCCATGACCCGCAACATCGAACGTCTTCTCATCGCCAATCGGGGCGAGATCGCGGTGCGGATCATCCGTACCGCCAAGGACATGGGCATCCACACGATCGCGGTCTACTCGGAGCTCGACCGTGACGCCCTCCACGTGGTCCTCGCCGACGAGGCGTGGAACATCGGTCCTGCTCCGGCGGCGGAGTCCTACCTGAACCAGGAGGCGATCCTGCGCGTCGCCCACGAGTCACGTGCCGACGCCATTCACCCCGGGTACGGATTCCTCTCCGAGAATGCCGGCTTCGCCCGAGCAGTCGAGGAAGCCGGGTTCATCTGGGTCGGCCCACCCCCCGAAGCCATCGAGAAGATGGGCGACAAGATCACCTCCCGGCGTACAGCGGCCGAGGCCGGTGTAGCCGCCGTGCCTGGCATCACCGACCCGGTGGCCGACGTGGAGGAGATCGAGCCGCTTGTGGCCGAATACGGGTATCCGATCGCCATCAAGGCGGCCCACGGCGGCGGTGGCAAGGGGTTGCGGGTCGTCCGCTTCGACGACGAGCTGGAGGCGGCGTTCGAAGGGGCGAGACGGGAAGCCGACGCCTACTTCGGCAATCCCGAGGTCTACGTGGAGAAGTACCTCGAGCAGCCCCGTCACGTCGAGGCTCAGGTTCTGTTCGACCGCCACGGCAACGGCGTCTTCCTCGGAGAGCGCGACTGCTCGGTGCAGAGGCGCCATCAGAAGCTGATCGAGGAGACGCCTTCCCCCGGGCTCAACGAGGCCCAGCGGGAAGCGCTGGCCGAGGCCGCCCTCGCCGCCGCCCGCTCGTGCGGCTACGTCAACGCCGGCACCGTCGAGTTCCTCCTCGACAAGGAGGGGAATTTCTACTTCCTGGAGATGAACACCCGTCTCCAGGTGGAGCACACGATCACCGAGATGGTGACCGGCATCGACCTCGTCGAATGGCAGATACGGGTCGCCGCCGGCGAGCCGCTGGACCTGGGCGAGATCCGGCCGCGGGGCCACGCTTTGGAGTTCCGGATCAACGCCGAGAACCCGTTCGAATCGTTCATGCCGACACCCGGCCAGGTCGTGGAATGGCGCGAGCCGGGCGGGCCCGGGATCCGGGTCGACAGTTGGATCACTCCCCAGACGCGGGTCAGCCAGTTCTACGACAACCTCATGGCGAAGCTCGTGGTGTGGGGCTCCGACCGGGACAGGGCGATCGCGAGGGCCAAGCGGGCGCTCTCCGAGTTCGTGGTGCGGGGCGTCTACACCACCATCCCCGCCCATTTCGCCGTCCTCTCGCATCCCGATTTCCTCACCGCCAACCACCACACACGCTGGCTGGAGGAATCGATCGAACTGAAGGAGGAGTCGCCGATGGCTCCGCCGTCCTTGCCCGAGGAAGAGGCCCTCCAGCAGCGGACGATGACGGTGGAGATAGGAGGACGGCGGTTCTCGGTGACCTTCTGGGCGCCGGAGCCGGAGGTGTCGGGCGGCCCGATGCGCCGTCGCCCTCCCCGACTCGATGCGTCTCAGCCGACCGAAACCGATGGCGTCATCACCGCGCCGATGCAGGGCACGATCGTGAAGGTGCATGTCAGGGCGGGCGACACCGTCGAGGCCGGAGACCCCATCTGCGTCCTAGAGGCGATGAAGATGGAGAACGAGGTCAAGTCTCCCGTAGCCGGGGCGGTGGTCGACCTGAGGGTGGAGCCGGGAGACACCGTCTCCAACGGCGCTGTCATCGCCATCGTTCGCTGAGGCGTGGCTCCCGAGGACGCCTGGGCGCTTCTCCTCTCCCAGCCGTTCTTGGTCCTGGCCACGAACTCGCCGAGCGGCCATCCACATCTGGTTCCGATCACGTTCGCCCCGTTGGGAGACCGGCGGATCGTGTCGGCGGTCGACGCCAAGCCGAAAGCGACGCGACGACTCCGGCGTCTAGCCAACATCGAGCGCGACAATCGCGTGAGCTTGCTCGCCCACCACTATCAAGACGACTGGTCGCGGCTGTGGTGGGTCCGGGCGGACGGAACAGCCTCGGTCACGGACGCCGCGCCACCAGGCGCGGGAGAGGCCCTGCGGAAGCGCTATCCGGATTACGTCCACCACGATTTGGGGCCATGGATCGTGGTGGACGTAGAGGAGGTGGTCGGGTGGGCGGCGAGTGATCTTCCGGGAGCCCCATAGACTCGGCGCGTCCACCGCCAACAGGAGGAGTGCTCGTGGCCGTCAGCTCCCAGAAGGCTGAGCTCGGTGTGGTCGCGCCGTCTTTCGCCCTCCCGGACGTCCGGACCGGCCAGACCATCTCCAGCGACGACCTGACCACCGGCCCGCTGCTCGTCATGTTCATCTGCAACCACTGCCCCTATGTGAAGCACGTGCGTCAGGGACTGGCGGAGCTGGGTCGGGACTACACCGACGCACCCATCGATATCGTCGCCATCAGCTCGAACGACGCCGACGCCTATCCCGACGACTCTCCCGACGAGTTGGCCCGGGTGGCCGACGAGGTGGGTTATCCGTTCCCCCTGCTGTACGACGAAGCGCAAGAGGTGGCGAGGGCGTTCGGTGCCGTCTGCACGCCAGACTTCTTCCTCTTCGACCGGGACCGCCGCCTCGTCTATCGCGGCCAGATGGACGACTCCCGACCAGGCAACGCCATCCCGGTCACGGGCTCCGACTTGCGAGCGGCGATCGACACGGTGCTCGCAGGGGAGAAGGTTCCCGAACTCCAGAAGCCGACGATCGGCTGCTCGATCAAGTGGAAGCCGGGAAACGAGCCCTATTGAGCCGACATCACTCCGCCGCGTCGGCGATCGCCTCGGACATCGACGGGTGCACCATCAGCGTGTCCACCAACTGACTGACCGTGACCCGGGCGGTGACAGCGAGGGCCACCGCCGAGATCAACTCGGAGGCTCGATGCCCGACGATCGTCCCTCCCAGCACGACGCCGGTGGCAGGATCGGAGATGACCTTGACGAAGCCGCGAGTGAAGCCTTGCAGCACGGCCCGCTCGTTGGCAGCGAAGGGGACCTTCGTAGTCCTCACCTTTCGGCCTTCGGCCGCCGCCTCTACCTCCTCGAGACCGACCGAAGCGATCTCGGGTTCAGTGAACACTGCCTGGGCCGCCTTGGAGTAGTCCACGGGCGTCACCGGCACCCCGAGGGCGTGGAGGGCGATCTTGCGCCCCTGCATCGCCGCCACCGAAGAGAGGGGCAACTGGCCGGTGCAGTCGCCGGCACCGTAGATGTGAGAGGCCGAGGTCCTCTGCATCTCGTCGACGACCAGGTAGCCGTTGTCCGTTTCTACTCCCGCGTTCTCGAGGCCCAAGCTCGCCGTCGACGGGACCGAGCCGATCGCCAGAAGGGCATGTGAGCCGCGAACGACCCGGCCGTCGTCGCAGCGGACCACCACCTCATCCCCCTCGACATCGATACGCTCCGCCCGGGCGCCGATCAGCAGCTTGACGCCGCGATCCAAGAAGTCCTCCTCCAAGACGGCCGCCACCTCCGGGTCGCGATGCGGAAGGATCTGCTGACGCGACACGACGAGCGTCACCTGCGATCCGAGTGACTGGAAGATGTGGACGAATTCGACCCCAGTCACGCCCGAGCCGATCACTATCAGGTGCTCCGGCACATCAGGCAGGTCGTAGGCATCGCGGGTGGTCAGCACCCGCTTCCCGTCGACAGGCGCCCAGTCAGGCACCCTGGGCACCGACCCCGTCGCTACAAGAGCCTTGTCGAACGCGATGAAGCGCTCGCCATCGTCGGTGACCACCCGAGCCGTGTGATCGTCGATGAACGACCCTTCGCCGTGGACGATTTCGACGCCCTGTGACTCCAGCAGGGAGATCCGCGACCGGTTTATGTCCCCCGTGATCGCCCGGATACGGGCGCTCAGGGTGGCCATGTCGACTTTGGTCGGCTCGATGGCGAGCCCCAGCTTGGCGGCATCGCGCAGAACGGAAACACGGATGGCCGAGGCGACCATCGTCTTCGAGGGTATGCAGTCGTGGAGGTGAGCGGCGCCGCCCACTATCTCCTTCTCGACCAGCGTGACGGCTGCTCCTCGGGCGGCCGCGGTGGTGGCGAAGGACGTACCGGCTGGGCCACCACCGATGACGAGAAAGCGTGGTGCGTGCGGTTCCGATACGGTCACGAGCCGAAGGGTACATGTAGCGGTGCGGCCGAAGAAGTTCCGGGTTCGGCCGACAGAGCGCTCGTGGAGATGCTTAAGTCGCACCGGGGCTCTGATGCCCGGCTCTGAGGGAAGCGACGAAAGGGGAACGTCGATGAGCCGCAGGGGGATCCTTGCATGTGTCCTGGCCGTTCTGATGCTCGCGCCTTCGGGGGCGACTTTCGCCGCTGAGGCGCCGGACCAGACCAACCAACAGGCTCAGCCAAACCGCGCCGAACTGCGCGAGTCGATCGAACCGGTGTCCGTAGCGGAGGTCGCGTCGACCTCGCGGGTCGCCAAGATGGCCCTCGGAACCGGCGACGAACCTCGCACCTATCTGATCCGGTTCCACGAGCCTGCGATTCCCACCTACGAGGGAGACGAGCCGGGCCTCGCCCGCACGGCGCCACGTGGAGCCGCAAAGCTCGACACCGACAGCCGAGCGGTCGCCGACTACCGAGCCCACCTGGAAGAGGCACAGGTCGAGTTCATCCAGACCATGGAGCGAACGCTAGGACGGGACGTCGACGTGCCCTACCAGTACCAGTTCGCAGTCAACGGCATCGCCGCTGTGCTCACCCCGGCGGAAGCCCAAGAAATCGCCCAGCGCCCGGAAGTGGCGGCGATCATGCCCGACAAGGAGCGAGACCTCCACACGGACCGAGGCCCGCAGTGGATCGGTGCCGATGCCCTCTGGAACGCGATGGCCGAGCTCGGGCTCCCCGAGGACTACAAAGGCGAGGGCATGGTGATCGGTGTCATCGACACCGGCATAAGCCCCGGCAACGACTCGTTCGCGGACGTAGGTGACGACGGCTACGACCACGAGAACCCTCGTGGCCGCTTCTACGGCGTGTGCGACCCGGCCTACCCCGCCTACGACCCAGACTTTCCTTGCAACGACAAGCTGATCGGCGCCTACAACTTCGTCAACAACGATCCTGCTTACGACTACGACGGCCACGGGTCGCATACCTCTTCGACGGCCGGCGGCAACGTCGTCCAGGGGATCGTCAAGACGGTCAACGGCGAGGACCACGCCTTCGACATCTCCGGCGTTGCCCCCCACGCCAACATCATCTCCTACCTCGGATGCTGCTCGCTGTCGGGGTTGACGGCGGCGATCGACCAGGCGATCGAAGACGAGGTCGATGTCATCAACTACTCGATCGGGTCCAGCGCGCCCTCCGACCTGTGGAACGACTTCGACACGGTCGGGTTCCTCAATGCTCGGGCGGCCGGCATCTTCGTCGCCACCTCCAACGGCAACGACAGGCCCGGCTTCGCCACCACGGGCTCGCCGTCGGACGCGCCCTGGATCATCTCGGTCGGCGCTTCGACGCACGACCGGTTCAACCAAAACATCCTCATCGATCTGACGTCGTCGGCAGGGAACCTCCCCGACATCGAAGGCAAGGGAGTGACCGACGGCCTCACCGAGGACACGCCCATCATCTACGCCGGGGACGTCGGGGATCCCCTCTGCTTGGACGACGAGGGCCACGAGGCCGAGTTCTCCGGCAAGATCGTCGTCTGCGACCGCGGCGTCAACGGGCGCGTCGAGAAGTCCCAGAATGTCGCCGACCAGGGCGCCGCCGGATTCGTCCTCGTCAACGACGAGCCCAACGCCAACTCTCTCAACGGCGACGAGTTCGCCGTTCCCGGCGTCTTCATCTCGTATCGAGATGGCCAAGCGCTGAAGACATGGCTCGACAACGGAGCCACCGACCACACAGCGCGAATCAGGGGAGGCGCCTTCGTCGTGGACGACGTCTACGGCGACAACATGGCCAGCTTCTCGTCGAGAGGCCCGAACCGGGCGGTCGACACGCTGGTGCCCGACGTCCTGGCACCCGGCGTCGACATCCTCGCCGCCCTCGGGTCCGGCTCATACGACGTCAACGTCCACGGCTTCATCTCCGGAACGTCGATGGCCAGCCCCCACGTCGCCGGTGCGGGAGCTCTGATCAAGCAGGCTCGGCCGAACTGGACGCCGGCGGAAATCCAGTCGGCCCTCATGACCACCGCCAGAAACGACGTCGTGAACCACGACGGCGAACCGGCGACTCCATATGCGCAAGGGGCCGGCGTAGTGGACGTCGGAGCGGCGATCATGGCCGGCCTGCTCTTCGACGAGACCTACGAGAACTACGTGGCAGCGAACCCGGAGACCGGGGGCGACCCGCGGACACTCAATCTGCCGTCGTTCGCCAACACCAGCTGCGTCGGAACCTGTTCCTGGACGCGCACTGCCACCGCTCCCGAGGAACTGTCCGGCAACGTGACGTGGTCGGTCTCGGCCGAGACCGACCCCGGCCTGACGCTCGACGTGCAGTTGTCCGACGCCACGGTGTCGCCGGGAGAGTCGATCCAGATCGACGTCACCGCCGATGTCGATGCCTCGACCGACGGCACGACGGTGTTCGGCTGGATCACGCTCACCCCCGACAACCCCGACGTGCCGGTCGTGGCGATGCCGGTGGCGGTTGCCTTCTCGGGCGGTGACCTGGTCGACGAACTCGAGATCGACACTCGGCGCAACGCCGGGTCAC
The DNA here is from genome assembly GCA_036380875.1 of Acidimicrobiia bacterium. Classification (GTDB taxonomy): domain Bacteria; phylum Actinomycetota; class Acidimicrobiia; order Spongiisociales; family ZC4RG35; genus ZC4RG17. The sequence goes on along the minus strand of DASVDX010000013.1, from coordinate 4,567 downwards.
AGGTGATCCGCGACCTCACCGCCCTCGAGATCACCGATCTCACCGCTACGACTGCGCTGGTCGAGGCCGATCAGACCACGTTCGAACTGGGGCCCGATTCCACTCCCGGCGACCCATACGACACCATCGGCGACAACGAGGTGATCCTCGTCGACGTCCCAGCCGGATCGAGGTTCCTGGTGGCAGAGGTCATCTCCGCCGAGGTCGGGGATCTCGACCTGTTCGTAGGCACGGGCAGCACACCGAGTCTCGCCACCCAGAAGTGCACCTCCACCACCCCCACCTCCCTCGAATCCTGCTGGGTCGAGAACCCGGAACCGGGCCAGTGGTGGATCATGATGCAATCGTGGTGGAGCGGGACACCGGCCGATCCCGGCGACGTGACGATGGGCACAGCGGTGGTCCCTGATGCCGACACCGGGAACGCCGGAGTCGACGGGCCGGCCACCAACCCGGCCGGACAACCGTTCGACCTGACATTCCACTGGGATCTCGACGACGCCGAAGCGGGAGATCGCTACTTCGGCTTCATCGAGCTCGGGACGGATCCTGCCAACCCGAGCAACATCGGCACCATCCCGGTGACACTCGACCGCCACGAGGACGACGTCACCAAGACAGCGTCGGTGGATCGCGCCCTGCCCCACGACAGGATCAGATACGACATCACGATCCAGCCCAACGTCACTCCCGGCGACCTGACGTACACGATCACCGACACCGTCCCCAACGGCCTGCAGATCGACCCGTCGTCGGTCACCGGAGGCGGCGTGATCGACGGTCAAACGATCACGTGGGAAGTGGAATTGCCTACTCCGGTCACCGCTCCCCGCGATTACGTCATCTCGACCCCTGCAGACAACCCACAATGCGCTGAGTGGGGCGGATTCATCGACCTGGCGGCGGCAGGGATCCCCTTCGCGCCGCTGGACGGTGACACCACGTTCGGGACTGCCTTCGCCTCCATCGGACCGTTCGAGCAGTACGGCGAGTTGTATCCAAATCTCGTCGTCTCCGAGGACGGCCTGGTCACGGTGACCGGTGGCTTCGGCGGCGCTCCGTGGGCCCCCCAGAACCTCCCCAGCTCGGCCTTGCCCAACGGCGTGTTCGCCCCACTGTGGTCGGACTTGGAGTTGTCGCTCGCCAACGGGCGCGGAATGCGCCTGGCCGTGAGTTCGGGCGTCGGGGCAGCCATCGTGCAATGGGACGACCCGTTCGAGTACCGCGGTGATGGCTCCGTCGGCCCGTCGGTCGGCAAGTTCCAGGCCTGGATCTACAACACGGTCTCGGACGAGCGGCCCGAAGCGACCTACGAGTACGAATCGCTGGGTGCGCTCCCCGGCCTCGCAACGATCGGGATCGAAAACCTGGCCGGCACCCAAGCGACGACACACGTCAATGCCGGTGACCCGAGCGGCGCGATCACAGCCGGCGGCACGCTCTGCCTCGACTATGTCGGCCCGAGCTTCGAGCCGGTCACGTTGAGTTACGAGGTGACCGTTCGACCCAACGCCAAGCCGGGCACTTATACGAACGAAGCCGTCCATGTCACGGACGACCCGTACGCAGAAGAGGAGGTCGCCTCGGCGGCGGTTCAGGTGAAGGGGAAGGGAAAGCCCGACAACCCCGGGAAACCCGGAAATCCCGGCAAGCCTGGAAATCCCGCCAACCCGGCGGGTGAGCCGCAGGCGCCTTGGAACGAGCCCGACCCGAACTTCCAGTACGGGGACGTGACCGCCGGCCACCTCTTCGAGTACGAAATCGAGTGGCTGGCGGCCAATGACATCACCCGGGGCTGCAATCCGCCCGACAACGACCGGTTCTGCCCGGACGACTCGGTGAGCCGCGGGCAGATGGCGGCGTTCCTGGTGCGGGCATTCGGCCTCAGCGGAACCGACGGCACCGACTTCGCCGACGACGACGGCTCGATCTTCGAAAGCGACTTCGAGCGACTCGCCGCCGCCGGGATCACGAAGGGCTGCAACCCGCCCGACAACGACCGGGTCTGTCCCGATGAGCCGATCACCAGAGGGCAGATGGCGGCGTTCCTGGTGCGGGCGTTGGGTCTCAACGAAACCGACGGCACCGACTTCGCCGACGACGACGGCTCGATCTTCGAAAGCGACATCGAACGGCTCGCCGCCGCCGGGATCACGAAGGGCTGCAACCCGCCCGACAACGACCGCTTCTGCCCCGATGAGCCCATCACCAGAGGGCAGATGGCGGCGTTCCTGTTCCGCGCCTTGACCCGCTGAGGAAGCTCGGATGTGACGTTCCCGGCCCGGTGCGGCCGGGAACGTCGCGTCGGGTGCGATCAGCGACGATACGTTCCGAAAACCGAGCGCAAGGCATCGGAGACCTCCCCGACCGTGGCACCGGCGGCGAGGGCCTCCTTCATCACCGGCAGGAGGTTGGTGTCGCTTCGTGCGGCCCCGACGACCGCATCCAGATGGGACTCGACAGGGCCTCTCTTTGCCTTCCACTCGCGGAGCCGGGCAACCTGGTTGCGCTCCAACTCGGGGTCCACCCGCAAGACAGGGATGGTCTCTCCTCCATCGTCCTGGAAGCGATTCACTCCGACCACGACGGATTCCCCGCTCGCCTGGCGACGGGCTTCGGCGTAAGCCGCCTCTTCGATCTGGGACTGCATGAATCCGGCTTCGATCGCAGCCACCGCCCCGCCGAGGTCTTCGACCTCGTCGAACAGTTCTTGAGCGGCCTCTTCCAGTTCGTCGGTGAGTGCCTCCATGAAATAGCTCCCGCCGAAAGGGTCGACCGTATCGGCCACGCCCGACTCATAGGCGAGGATCTGCTGAGTCCGCAGCGCCAGTCGCGCCGACTCTTCGGTGGGTAGCCCCAGCGCCTCGTCATAAGCATTGGTGTGCAGCGACTGTGTGCCACCGAGGATCGCCGCCAATGCTTGAACGGTCGTGCGCACGACGTTGTTGAGCGGCTGCTGGGCTGTCAGCGTCGACCCCGCCGTCTGGGTGTGGAACCGCATCATCTGGGATGCCGGGTCCTCGGTGCCGATCAGATCTCGCATCAGCCGCGCCCACATGCGTCGGGCGGCCCGAAATTTGGCGATCTCCTCGAAGAAATGGCTGTGCCCGTTCCAGAAGAAGGAGAGACGGGGAGCGAACTTCTCCACTTCGAGTCCCGCATCCATCGCCGACCTCACGTAGGCGATGCCATTGGCAAGGGTGAAAGCCAGTTCCTGGGCGGCGGTCGCCCCTGCCTCCCGGATGTGATAGCCGGAGATCGAGATCGTGTTCCAGGCCGGGACCGACTCCGAAGCGTAAGCGAAGAGGTCGGTGACCAACCGCATCGAGGGGGCGGGCGGATATATGTAGGTGCCGCGGGCGACGTATTCCTTCAGGATGTCGTTTTGGACTGTGCCCCGCAGCGACGCCGGGTCGATTCCCTGTTCCTCGGCGACCAACTGGTACAGGAGCAGCAGGATGGGCGCCGTGGCGTTGATGGTCATCGAGGTGGAGACCTCGCCGAGCGGGATACCGGCGAACAGCCGCCGCATGTCGTCGATCGTGTCGATGGCGACGCCCACCTTGCCGACCTCGCCGGCGGCGAGCTCGTGGTCGGAGTCGAGACCCATCTGCGTGGGTAGGTCGAAAGCGACCGATAGTCCAGTCTGGCCGGCAGCGAGGAGCGAATGGAACCGGCGGTTCGTCTCCTCGGCGGTTCCGAACCCGGCGTACTGGCGCATCGTCCACAATCGGCCGCGGTACATCGTCGGGTACGGCCCGCGGGTGAACGGATACTCGCCGGGCACACCGATCCGGGTCGGGTCCGGGGCTCGGTCGTAGACGACCTCGATTTCGATGCCGCTCGTGGTGATACGGTTTTCCGGCTCGCTCACGGTATCCTGACTGCGTTCCGTGACATCGTATCCCCTGGTCATCGACCACCCGTCCCACTGCGGAACTGACACCTCCTTCCAGACGTTTCTCAGATAGTCCATGGCTCGCAAAGCTCTCATCCACCAAGTCGAAGCACGCGAACGCCGCGGCCGGTGGTTCGGCGCCCTCGCCACCCTCCTATCGATCGCGGTCCTCGCCTCGACCTGGATAGGGCTGGTCGGGTTCCTCGGCGCCAACGCCGCCTTCGGGACTTTCGAAGAGATCCAAGACGATTGGGTCCCCGACGTCGAGAGCATGGAGCTGAGCCTCCCGGACCTGTCGCGAATCTCGCGGGTATACGCCTCGGGTGGCGAGCTCCTGGCGGAGCTGCACGACGGCCGCAACTCACAGCCGGTTCGCTACGAGGACATCCCCGAGACGGTCGTGCACGCGGTCCTGGCTGCCGAGGACAAGGACTTCTTCGAACACGACGGCATCGACTTCGAGGCCATCGCCTCCGCGGCCGCCGATTCCATCTCCGGCAACCTGCGCGGTGGATCCACCATCACCCAGCAGGTCGTCAAGAAGGTCTTCGTCGGCGACGAGATCTCGATCCGCCGCAAGGTGACAGAGGCCTTCGTCGCCGCCGAGCTCGAGCGGCGCTTCCCCAAGACGCAGATCCTCGAGTACTACATGAACTCGGTCTACTTCGG
>DASVDX010000012.1:0-8523 GCA_036380875.1 Acidimicrobiia bacterium | reverse complement strand
GATCATCGATCTCGTCGTCAACCACACGTCCGACCAACACCCGTGGTTCCAAGAGTCCCGCTCGCGGCCCGACTCGAAATACCGGGACTACTACGTGTGGCGGGAGGAGCCGGCGGAGGCGCCCGCCTCTGAGCCGGTCTTTCCCGATGCGGAGGACGACATCTGGTCCTACGACCCCGTCGCCCAACAGTGGTACCTCCACCACTTCTACTCCCACCAGCCGGACGTGAACTTTGCCAATCCGGACGTGAGGGAGGAGATCGCCAAGATCGCCGGGTTCTGGCTGGAGCTGGGAGTCGACGGCTTTCGAGTGGATGCGGTTCCTTTCCTGCTCGAGACGGGGGGAATCGAGGGAGGAGGCGGCCTCGATGCCCATGCTGCGCTGCGCGACCTGCGGGCGTTCATCGCTCGACGAAAGGGCAGCGCGATGATGCTCGGCGAGGTCAACCTCCCGCCCGATCCCCTGCGCCGCTACTTCGGGGACGAAGACGGAGACGAGCTGCACATGCAGTTCGCCTTCCCGGTCATGCAAGCGATGTACCTGGCGTTGGCGCGCCAAGATGCCCGTCCGTTGATCGAAGCCCTGCGCACCCTCCCCGAGGTCCCGGAGGACTCCCAGTGGGCTCATTTCGCACGCAACCACGACGAACTGACGCTCGACCAGCTCAGCGATGAGGAGCGTCAGGAGGTCTTCGCCGCCTTCGGGCCCGACGAGCACATGCAGTTGTACGGGCGGGGCATCCGTCGACGGCTGCCATCGATGCTCGACGGGGACCAGGACCGAATCCGGATGGTGTACAGCTTGGTGTTCACCTTGCCCGGCACTCCCGTGCTGTTCTACGGCGAGGAGATCGGAATGGCGGAGAACCTCGACATCGAGGGCAGACTGAGCGTCCGCACCCCGATGCAGTGGGAGGACGGCCCCACCGCGGGATTCTCGAAGGCCCATCCGGCCGGCCTGGTGCGCCCGGTGGTCGAAGGAGATTTCGAGCCCAAACACGTCAACGTCTACGACCAACGGCGCGATCGAGGTTCACTCCTGAACTGGATGGAGCTGATCATCCGAAGGCGCCGGGAAACACCCGAGTTCGGCTGGGGAACTCCCACCGTCCTGGAAGCCAGTCACCGGTCGATACTCGCCCATCGGTGTGACTGGCGCGGTGAGACGGTGTTGGCCGTGCACAACCTCGGCTCGGAGAAGCGAACGGCGCGCATCGACCTCGGCGAGGAATTTCCGGAGGAGCCTCTCGAGGATCTGCTCCGCTCCGAGAGGGGGCCGGTTCCCAAGCGGCGGAAGATCAGCTTCTTCGAACTCGAGGGCTACGGCCACCGCTGGTTCCGGCTGCGCACCGGAGACCACCCCATCACTCCCTGACCCGAACCGCGTATCCGAACCCGGGGGCGTACGCTCATTTCGAGTAGGTCTCCCGGGGGTGTGCCGTGCTGTCCGAGAACGAATTCCGCCGTGTCGACGGGTCGTTGCCGCTCGTCGATGTCATATCCCGATCGGACGAGCCACTCCCGGTCGTCATCGAATTCGCCGGCGCCTACTGGGTGCTCACCCCGGAGGAACTGGACGGATTGGCCAACCAGGCCGCCGACTTCGAAATGTCGGTGGGAGAGCTCGTGGCCTCCCTGTACCGTCCCGCCGCCCTGACCGAAACCGACACACCGGACTGGGCGTGGCCAGGATGGCGCGCGGTCGTTCTGGAAGGTGATCGGGTGGTGAACGCGGGCATCGCCGGGCCGCTCGAACCGCTGGTCGCCACCACTGACGAAGAGCCCAACCGCGGCCTGGGCCCCAGCCGTGGCGAGCCCGAGGCCGCCGCTCCTCCACCTCCCGCCATGGCCGAGCCTGGTGTCCCGACGAACGGGGGAGATCGAAGCTCCGAGGAGGACGGCAGCGATGGGGAACTGTGGGAGCTCTCCACGCAGTTCCCTCGGGAGGTGACTCTGGGCTCGGTCGCCTCCCTGATCGTGGAGCTCGGCCGGGAAGCAACCCAGGGCCCCGACACTTCGGTGCTGCGGGTCGCGCTCGAGGCCGGAGCGCCCGTAGACGTGGTCGTTCAACCGAAGAAAGGGTTCATCGTCGAGGGACCCGCTGAGGGAAGACTGACCGCAGACGAAAACAGCCTTCCGCTCCGCTTCCAACTCCGTGCCAACGAGGAAGGCCAGGGCATGGTGAGAGTGCTGTTCTTCGTGGAGGCCACCGCCCTCGGCGCCATCACTCTGGAGCCGATCATCCGCGCCGAGGGAGCGGTCGCCGACGCCAGCGCAGTGGCGAGTTCCGAGGTCATCTCGACCCTCACTGTCGGAGGCGGCCGACCCGATCTCGAGCTCCTCGTCCTCGAAGAGATGAACGGCCCCAACGCCCGCTACTCGATCAGGGTTACGGCAGCCGACGAGGGTCTTGGCCTCCACCTCCGCGAGTTCGGACCGATCGAGCTCCTCTCCGACCCGCGGCGGTTCTTCGCCGAGACTTTCGCCGCCATCGAGAAGCTCGATCTGTCGACAGCCGATGCCCGTGCTCGGGCGCAACGGTTGCTGGAGTCGAAGGGGAACTACCTCTTCACGACTCTTGTCCCCGAACAGCTGCGAGCCGTGCTGTGGGACATCCGTGACCGGATAACCAGGGTCCGAGTCGACTCCGAGGAGCCCTACATCCCTTGGGAGCTGATCCGGCTGTCGGGGCCGGGGGACGACGGAACCGTGGTCGAAGATCGCTTCCTGTGCGAGTACGAGTTCACCCGCTGGCTGCCAGGCATGGGATTGAACTCGCTACTGACGCTCGCCGACTTCGGGATCGTCATCCCCGATGACTCGGGGCTGGCCAGCGCCCAGGAAGAGAAGGCGTTCCTCACGAACCTCGCCGGCGGCGAACGCAATGTGACCGAGGTTCCGGCCACCTTCACCGACCTGATGGACGCTCTCGCCGCCGGCGAACACGACGTATGGCACTTCTCGGGCCATGGAGCGGTCGATGACCAACAGGACCCGAACCGGGCGGTGATCCAACTCGCCGACGGCGAGAAGTTCATGCCCGAGCAGTTGACCGGCACCCAGGCCAACCTCGGAAAAGCAGAGCCGCTGGTGTTCTTCAACGCCTGCCAGATCGGACGCGCCGGCGTGTCGCTGACGGGGTTGGGGGGCTGGGCGTACGGGTTTCTGGCAGCCGGAGCCTCGGCGTTCATGGGCCCGATGTGGAACGTCCACGACAATCCCGCCCGGGACTTCGCCACGACCTTCTACACCCGACTGCTCGAGGGCAACTCCATCGCCGCCGCTGTGCTCGCGGCACGCCAAGAGATCCGCAAGTACCAGGACGCCACCTGGCTGGCGTACACGCTGTACGCCCACCCATCGGCCAGCCTGGCCCGGGAGGAGGAGTGAAGAAGTGGCGAAAGAACCCATCGAAGACGTGGTGGTGGTGATCCCCGGGATCCTGGGGAGCGCCCTCGAAAAGAACGGCCGCACAGTCTGGGACATGAGCGCCGGAGCCGCACTGCGGGCCCTGTTCAGCTTGGGCGGGTCGATCGAGGATCTCGCCCTCGAAGGTGACGATCCCGAAGCCGACGACCTCGGCGATGGTGTCAGGGCCACCCGGGTGCTACCCGACCTCCACCTCGTGCCCGGCCTCTGGAAGATCGACGGCTACGGGGCGATCACCAAGCGCCTGAAGAGGCAGTTCGATCTCATCCCCGGCGACAACTACTTCGAGTTCGCCTACGACTGGCGACGCGACAACCGAGTGGCGGGACGACGGCTGCGGCGCCTGAGCCACGAGTGGCTGAAGGCGTGGCGAGCGAAATCCGGCGCCGACAACGCCCGCCTCGTCATCCTCGCCCATTCGATGGGAGGCCTGGTCGCCCGCTCCTTCCTCGAATTGGAGGAAGGCTGGAAGGACACACGGACGCTGGTCACATTCGGCACTCCCTATCGCGGATCGCTCAACGCCGCCTCCTTCATAGCCAATGGATTCGAGAAGAAGGTCGGGCCTCTGACGATCGTCGACCTGACCGACATGCTGCGCTCCTTGACATCGGTCCATCAGCTGCTCCCGATCTACCCGTGCATCGACGATGGAAGCGGCGAGTTGAAACGGCCCGCAGAGGCGAACGGGTTCCCCAACCTGGATCCGACCAAGGCGAAGGCGGCACTCGTCTTCCACCGAGCGATCGACGATGCAGTGAAGTCGAATCGCTCCGACGACGGCTACGCCCAGAACGGGTATCGGCTCGAGCCCGTGGTCGGAACCGACCAGCCCACCTCCAACTCTGGGCGGATCCAGGGCGACCGCCTCGTCATGTCTCAGTCGATCCACGGCGACCGCATCCTGGGCGATGGGACGGTCCCCCGTCCGTCGGCATATCCCCTCGAACTCGAAGACTCCACCGAAGGAGTCTTCTCGGGACAACCCCACGCCTCGATCCAGAACCAGGCCGGGATCCTCGACCACGTCGCCGGTCTGATGACGGCACTCCGTCTCGACCTGGGCCGTTTCCGCAAGCCTCCCCTGCGGATCGGTCTCGACACCGAAGACTTGTGGGAAGCTGAGCAGGGCGCCCCGGTGGCGATCGAGACCAACGATCCCGACAGCCGCATCTCCGTCGTCGTGACGGACGCCGAAACGGGTGCGGAGCTGGCCCGCGTCGACTCCGGCACCGGAAGGGAACGCACCCTCGAAGTTCCGGGAGTCCCCGCCGGGGCGTACCGCGTGACTGCGATGTCCGGCGACGTCTCGGTGACCGACGTCGTCCTGGCGAGCTGACTGACCGCTCAGGTCATAGGTGGGAGAGCAGCTCGGTGGGCAGGTTCGGCTGGCTCCGCAGGCGCCGCCCGTAGCTCGGATCGTCCACGACCGTCAGCGGGTCGAGCTCCATCGGTCCCAGGATCTCTGACAGCTTCTCTGCTGCCCGGAAGCCCCCTAGGTCCGGTAGCAGTTCGTCGCGTCCGAGTGACGGTCGTGTAGAGGTGGCGTCGGGAGTCTCTTCTTCGAGTTCTATGACCCAGCGCTCCCCGCCTCGAGCGATACCGAGCTCTGTTGCCGGCGGTATGCCGCGGGTCCCGCCCAGAGCCGCCGACACCGACCCGGCCGCTTCCTCCAGTGCCCGTGCCAACGCGACGATGTTCGCCATTCCGTCTTCCAGGCGGCGGACCGCCTCCGAGAACGAGATCTCTGCCACCACCGGATCGGCGGTCTCCTGCTCGAGGTAGAGGCTCCGGCGGGAGCCGCCCACCAAGACAGGCTCTGACCCCGGAGGCATGAACCGGGACTGCCCGTAGCGCGGCACTCCGTTCACCACGACCAGCACCACACTTCGCTCGTTGGCGTCAACGAGCCGTTCATAGGGGTCGCCAGATCGCCCGTGGAGCACGAAGAGGTCGGCTCTCTTTCCTTCCTCTAGCGAGCCGAGTGCCTTGTCCCAGCCGACCGCCCGGGCGGCGTTTCTCGTGACCATGTCGGCCAGGTCCCGATCGGAGAGGTCCCATCCGAATGCCGCCGCTGCGGCCTTGGCCACTGACAGCTCGGCGAGGAGGTTCTTCGAACCGGTCGGCGACCAGTCTGACCCGAGGGCAACCGTGACGCCTTCCCGCCGGGCGGCGTCGATGCGGGCGGTGTCGCCGTACAGCATGAGGTTGGAGGAGGGGGACCATACGATCGAGGCGCCGTTGTCGGCGAGAACGGCGAAGTCCTCCTCGACCAGGCCGGCAGCGTGGATGCCGACCAGTTCCGGCGTCACAGCCCACCCGCCGTTCGAGGTCCGCAACGCCAGGAAGTGCCCGCGGGCTGTCTCGTCGACGCCTTCGGCGAGGTGCAATATCAGTTTCTTCCCTCGCCTCAGCCGGGTGAGGAAGCTGTCGGCGTCGGCGGCGTCGACATCGGCCACCCGGCTCTCAGCCTCGGGCAGATCGGGGTCGTTGGTTTCTTCGACGTTGCGCACGAGACCACGGTGGTAGCGACGGGTGTTGGCGTTGGAATACAAGGCGACCCCCTGGCTGGTCGTGACCCCGGCTACCAACATCTTCACTTCGACGTAGCGGATGACCGCCTCGATGTACCCGGCGGTCTTGCCGAGCACTTTCATCGGTCCGCTGACGAGGCGCCGGTAGTCGTCGTGGCTCCCCCATTGGCCGCGATTTCTGTACGGCTTCGGGACCTTCCACATGCCCAGCACGTCGTAGGGCAGGTGGTTGTGGAGCTCGATCATGCCTGGATAGATCGTTCCCCCGGTGCGCACCACCGGGACACCGTCGAAGCCCTCCGGACGAGCGTCGGAGCCCGTCGTGATCCGGCGTATCACCCCCCTCTCGATCCAGAGAGTGGCGTCGTCGATCACCCGATGGCGGTGATCCATCGTCACGACGCGCCCGTGGATGCCGTGCGGCGGGCCTGTCAGCGGATCGATGACGACGTCAGGCATCGGCAACGGCCCGCTTCTCGGCCCGGGTCAGGGGGACGGGGGCGAGGGCGGCGACCCATCCAGGGGCGTAGAGCTTGAAGTAGTCGCCGGTTTCGTCGCCTCTCACCCGGCCTCGTATCGCCCGATCTCCCGACGTGCCCTGCCATCGGAGGGTGCCGTATGGGAGGTCGATACGCGGGATTTGGCTCCGGTCGCCGTCGTAGCGGTACGTCGCCCGACGGTCCTTTCGGTAGCGGACCGACCGCATGGTCTCCGCCGCTTCCTTCCACGCCTGCCGCGAGCCCGCCCGGCCGTATGGCGGGAGGTCTACGGTTGCCGGGATTCCGATCTTGCCGGTGAGGCGTGTCGCCGCCTCGCCGATGGTCACAACCGGGCCCAGCCGGGGGCTCCGCTGGCGCGCTCGCGCCAGGATCCGCGCGTAGGCGGCCAGCGTGTCCGGGTGGTCCACCCACTCCCGTAGGGCCCGGCGCGAGGCACCAGTGGTGTCGAACGGCGGCACCCGCAGGATCAGGTAGCGGCGATCGATCCCGACCGCCTCCATCCACCGCTGGAGGTGCTGGCCATCGTCGCCGGTCAGCGCCCGGCCGGTGAAGAGGTCGTCGTGACAGCCGGGTTCGGACAGGACGAGCAGCGTGACGTCTTCGAACCGTCCCCGATAGATCGGGCCGAAGCCCAACGAGAGATGGCCGTCGTCGTCGAAGGGTGCAGGCCAGTCGGGGGCCAAGAGTCGCGCCATGACCCTGTCTGGTCCAGGGTCGTACTCCTTGTACAGACGACGCGGAGGCTCGTACGGGAGGTCACCGGCGGCGTCCTCATAGCCGTCTTTCGATCCGAGGGCGGCGTTGCTCGGGTAAGCGGGGTCGTCGCCGCGCCCGTTGTAGTGGCCTTCGGCCGAGAACAGCTGGATCGAGCGTTGGGCGTCTTTCCTGTTGCTCGACGTCCCCCCGCTGCCCAGACGCCAGGTGGTCCCGAACGGAAAGTCCCGAAACGGGATCGGCTTCGATCCATACCGGTAGGCGGCAGCGGGCCGCGGCGATCCATTGGGATCGGACGGCAGCCAATCGGGGTCGTCACGACGCCACCGCTCGACCTGGGTCACGGCTCGCCGAAAGTCCTCCTCCACTTCCCGTCTTGCCCCGCTGGCTGCCCCTCCGGGATGCAGGACTCCGATCGTGCGCAGGCGAGGCGAGATCGGAAACGGGTCGGCTCTGGAGAGGTCCACCCACGTGCTCGTCACTCCCCGATGGGAGAGCCACGAGCTCACCGACTGTTTCGCCGCCGTTCCGACGGCGACGATGAGGTGTACGTCGTTGCGGGAGAGCGCGTAGTCGAAGATCGCATTGCGGTGGGCCGCGATCGGCGAATTCGGGTTCTGGGCGAGCCAGTGCAGATGCTGGCCGTACTGGCCGTAGATGGGATAACAGAAAGTGTTCAGGAAGAGATACGACCGGGTGATGCCGAGATGATCGAGGAAATGCTGGAGGCGCGCTCCGGTGCCACCTGTGAACGCCCGATGGGCGAGCGACTCGTCCTGGGCGCCTTCCTGGCCGACGATCAGCACCTTCACCTGGGAATCCCCGAGCCTCCCGCGATAGAACATCGGGCCGAAATGCCACCGGAACAGCTCGCGCCCGGCGACATGCAACCCGAGGCCCCGGTAGTTCGGGGTGGAGGCGAATAGCCGGGCCCATCGGCGATTGCGGGGCGGGCCGGGGTCGTGCTCCGAAGGGTGTCCGCGCCCGTCCCACCAATCGTTCCAACTCATCACTCGCTCCTGTCCCCAACGAACCTACGCCCTGGGCCGGGCGGCCGACGCCTGTCCGAGCCGAGGCGTATGTTCGACGTATCAATCCGATCCGGGCGAGTTCTCTTGGATACGACGAATCGCCGCCTGAAAGGCTGGTGGACATTGGACGAACACGACTACGTCGTAATCGATGTCTCGCCCTCTCTGCTCAAAGGTCACCCTCCTCCTGAGCCGAGCATGGAGGAGCCGCCGGACCTCGGCATGGCTCGCGGCTCGATGACTGACGCCGAGGCCCACGAACTGCGCCGTCGTCCGGGCACTGTCGTCGCCGAGACGATGCCGCTTGTGCTGATC
>DASVDX010000011.1:0-2630 GCA_036380875.1 Acidimicrobiia bacterium | reverse complement strand
CGTCGTCCGGCTCGCAGTAGGCGTAGTCGGACCGCGACAGGCGCTCGCGGGCGGTGCTGGTCAGTTCGGCCTTGTCATCCATCACGCGGCCTCCGCGAAGTAGGGCACCCAGTCGAGCGTGCCGTTGGGGTGATCGGAGATGTCATTGGCCTCGGCCAGCGAGTAGTCCTTGCCGTCACGAGCGGCGCACTCCTCGTCCTTGTCGCCGTCGAGCGCCTGCACGCGCTCCACCCCGTACTGGCCGTATGAACCGAGAGCCGAGGCGTTGTACACGTTCATCGTCTCGGTCCGGGCGATCAGTTCGGCACGGTAGGTGTCGAAGGTCGCGGCATCGTTGAGCGCCGATTCGAGGGCGTTGCCCAGCTCGGCCGCGCCCATGCCTTCCTGGATCCCGCGGGCAACCGTGTTCTCAATCGTGCGGAGCACGTCGTCGCGGGTCGTCTCGTTGATCCCAGTGATCCGCCGTCCGACCACCCCGAAGACGCGCGCCTCCACTTCATCGGCCCATTCGGGAGCGGCCTTCGCAGGCTTGCGATCACCGAGGATCGCGGCGACGTGTTCGGTCACCTGTGCGTTGATCCCCGAGGCGTGACCCTTGAGCGTGTCGGCCAGCACTTTGTCCCACTTGCGGGCATCCCACCAGGTCGCGGTATCCGTCGGGCGCTTCGACAGGTGGGCGGCGTTGCGCTTGACCTTGGCCACGACCTCGGCCCGCTGGTCGGCCAGCAGTTCCTCCATCGACTTGCGGACCTTGGGCACCCACGTCGCGTCCACCTGCCGTCGGAGGCCGAGCAGCGGCCTAGTCGATGCCTTGCCCTCGAACAGGGCGTTGAGTCGGGTGTCGCGCTTACGGTTGCGGGCCAGCGTCCGGCTCACCGCTCGCTCAGACGGGGCCTTGCCGAACTTCTTCTTAGCCCGTGACCGGATGCCTTGGCGCTGCTTGCGCTCGAGGTTGCGCTTGTACGTGGCATTGACCTGGGCGTCCGTCGGGGCACGGCCGTACTTGGCGATGGCCCGCTTGCGGATGGCCTCCTTCTCGGCGTTGACCTCCTTGGCCGAGGCGCGGCTGGTGTATGCCGCGTTGAGCCGACCGAAGATGTACTTGGGGCCGGCTTTCTGCCCGTCTTCGGCGATCTCCTCCTCCATGTCGAGGATCTCGTCGTCGATCTCCTCTTGGGTGAGATCGAGCGCCGCCTTGGCCTCGATCGTGTACTCCTCCTCGTCCTCCTCCTCGTGGATCACCCCGTCCTCGTCTGGGGCACCGAACATCTCGACCATCGTCGAGGGCATCCACACCGCGTTGTCGAGGATCGGGTCGCCGAACGGGTCGAGGCCCAGCAGCTCTCTCCGCTCCCGGTTGCGGAGCGGCTGCGACAGGGCGGTATTGGCGTTGTCGAACTTGGGCTTGTCCTCGGTGAAGTCCGGCTCCTCGACCTCCAGTTCGAGGGTCAGCCCCAGCGCCTTGAACCGGTCGAGCAGCTGGTACTGGATGACCTCGGCGAAGGGCACGAGGCGGGAGTGGACGGCGCCCTGCCAGAGCACCTGCAGATCGCGGTCCTTGGTCGAGCCCGAGTTGAGGCCCGACGGGACGTCCAGCCCGACCTGGCTCTTGGGCACGCCCCAGTAGGCGAGGATGTCGTCACGCGATAGTTCGAGCGACTTCACGAGATCGAGCTCGGACGGCTTCGCGGCGGTCGGTAGGAAGTCCATCGGCTGCTTGACGATCAGGTTCCGCTTGGCCGCGTTAGGATCCTCGGAGATCGTGCGCATGTCGCGGACGAGCGACTTCCAGGCGTCGTCCTCCATGACCACGCCTTCCTTGGGCATCATGATCCCGGCCAGCCGACCGCCCGAACTGAGCACCCCGCCCGAGTGCTTGGCGGCGAGCATGAACAGCTCGCCCAAGATCCCTGCCGCCTCCGCCAGGCCGATCCCCCAGTGGCCCATGTCGCCCGGGTCGAGGTCGAACTTGAACACCTCCTCGAGGGTCAGGGGGTAGCCCGATTGGTCGTTGTACGGCTGGGCGTCGAGCTTGTACCCGATCAGGTAGCCGGCCGGGTTCGACACCGGCGTCATCCGGCACGGGTTGATGTACAGGAAGGCCGCCGGGATGCCGTTGAGGTCGAGCTGGTCGCCGTACCAGAAGGTCGTCCCGCACAGGCCCATGTGCCGGCTGGTGATCGACCACAGTGCTCGGCGGGTCAGGTTCTGCGTAGCGGTGCGGGGCAGGTTGGCCTGCGGCTTCTCGATCAGGTCGCGGGCCATCACCTGGCCGGGCTTGCTCTCGTCGGTGATCTCGTCGTCGTTCTCATCCTCAAGATGCCACTCGACGTTGGCAAACTTGGACGTGACCGCGCGCTCGGCGGCGTTGATCCACGGGTTCGCGTGGTACAGCAGCTGGGCTGCCTTGAGCCGGGCGTGGTCGTTCTTCCCGAAGATGTCGCTCATCTTGGGGTCGTACATCATCGGCAGGACACCGGAGCCGGTCTCGGCCTTGCGGGCCGACGGCACGTACACGCTCACTGACCGGCCCTCCGGGCGAGATAGGCAGACAGACCGAAGTAGCCGGCCGCCACCGCCAGGGCGAGCGGAGGGAAGACCCACGCCGCGGCGGTGACAGCCAGCACGAA
>DASVDX010000010.1:0-17444 GCA_036380875.1 Acidimicrobiia bacterium | reverse complement strand
GTCGAGAGTCGCGCCGGGACTGAAACGCATCACCTGGGGGGCGGCGAGCCGCGAGACGAGACCCTGGGGAGTGTCGACAACGATGAGTCGACCCCGGTCGATCACGGCGACCCGGTCGGCCAGCCGCTCCGCCTCCTCCATGAAATGGGTGACGAGGACGATCGTGACGCCCCGGTCACGCAAGCCTTCGATGAGACCCCAGGTGTCACGCCGCGCCTTCGGATCGAGTCCCGTCGTCAGCTCGTCGAGAATGGCGATCTTCGGGTCGCCGACGAGGGCGGCGGCGATCGAGAGGCGCTGACGCTGGCCTCCCGACAGGCGGGAGAACATGGTTCGTTCCTGCTCGGCCAGGCCGAGCTCGGCCATCAGGTCCCGCCACGGCACCGGCGACGGGTAGAAGGAGCTGAAGAGCTCCAGGGCCTCACCGACGCGAATCCGGTCGGCGAACTGGCTTTCTTGGAGCTGCATGGCGAGGATCTGCTTCACCCGGCTGTCGGTGGTGGGGTCGAGCCCCTCGACGCGCACGGAGCCGCCGTCGGGTCGCCGCAAGCCGCCGATCATCTCGACGGTTGTCGTCTTTCCGGCACCGTTGGGTCCCAGGATGGCGAAGATCTCGCCTTCCTCGACCGAGAGGGTGACCCCGTCGACCACGGTGCGGTCTCCGTAGCGTTTGGTCAGGTCGCGTACTTCGATGAGTGCCATGTCCCGATCCTGCGGGACGGGATGCCTCGGCCGCATCCACCGATCGGCGACGATCGGCCGCCCGGTCGGTTGATCCTCTCCACGACCAGACCCGGCGGCACCCACCCCGTTCGATGCATGGAATCGGCCCGACGAGTCAGTATTCGTCGGCCGGGCGGCGCTGGCGCGACGGCTGCACCCGCGGCGGCTCGCCGGGCTGCTTCGGGTAGTGGGGTGGCCACGGTGCGTCTCCGAGCCCTTGTTCCTCGTCCCTCGCCACCCACTCCATCAACGTGTCGATCCTTCCCGCCGACTCGTCGATGCCGGCGGTGAGATCCCCCACCTCGGCGTAGCGTTCGGTCGCGAACCGATCGAGGGGGAAATCCTCGATGTGGACGTCTTCGAGCTCGTCCCAGGTGAACGGCGCCGACACGTAGCCAGTCGGGCGCACCCCGTACGCCGAAGAGACTGTCTTGTCGCGGGCGTTCTGGTTGTAGTCGATGAAGACGCCGTGGCGCTCCTCCTTCCACCAGGCGGTGGTGACGAGGCCAGGCATCCTCCGTTCGAGCTCCCGGGCGAAGGCGAGCACCGCCCGCCGGGTCTGGAAGAAATCCCACTCCCGCACGATGCGAACATAGACGTGGATCCCGCGGCTACCCGAGGTCTTGGGCCAGCCGACGAGCCCCAGCTCGTCGAGCAGATGCTTGGCGCCGGCCACCGCCCGCCGGACGTCGTCGAAGGAGACCCCGGGTGTGGGGTCGAAGTCGAACCGCAGCTCGTCGGGATGGTCGATGTCGTCGGCGCGAACCGGCCACGGGTGGAAGTCGAGGCAGCCGAGCTGAGCGAGACGGATGACGTCGGCCTCCGTTCGCGGGACGTTCATCATTCCCGGCCGCTGCGACGGGAAGCGGATCTGGACAGTGTCGAACGGTGTGTTCTTCGACGCCCGCTTCTGATACACCGGGTCCTCGTCGACGTTGCTCATGTAGCGCTTGAGCATCGTGGGACGGTCGGCGATCCCCCGGAACGCCCCCTCCACGACCGCCAGGAAATGCTCGACGACGTCCATCTTCGTCCAGCCTTGGCGGGGGAAAACGACCCGGTCCGGCGAGGTGATGCGGATCTTCTCGCCGCCGACTTCTACCTCGACTTCGTCCTTGGCCACGAGGTCAGTTTGCCATCTCGCCTGCCGGACGCTCCTCGCCGACCCGGCAGATGATCTCCCCGTGGACGACCACGAACCATCCGTCCTCCGCCTCCGACCACCTCCGCCATGCTTCGGATATGTCGATGAGGTCTCGCGGAGCGGCCAGCCCCCAGTCCCGGGCCTGGCGAGCCAGGTCCGAGTCCACCACCCTATCCGCCCAGAGGCCTCCCCACCATCGGCGCGCCACCGGAGAGGCGTAACACCAGACGGATGCCGAGGCGGTGACGTCGGTGAAGCCCGCCGCATGGGCCCATGCCAGCAGCCGGCGTCCGGCGTTCGGCTCGACACCGGCGGTC
Organism: Acidimicrobiia bacterium; assembly: GCA_036380875.1. Taxonomy (GTDB): domain Bacteria; phylum Actinomycetota; class Acidimicrobiia; order Spongiisociales; family ZC4RG35; genus ZC4RG17. The sequence continues at coordinate 15,260 of DASVDX010000010.1, read as the reverse complement.
CGCGCCACCCTTTGGTAGAGGGACATCCAGGCGTCGAGCCCCGGGTCGTCGGGCCACCATGTCATGGCGGCGTAGTCGGCGTCGCGCACCGCCACGATCCCATCCGGCCGGCACACGCGTGCCATCTCCCGCAGCGCCGCGACCGGGTCCCGGAGGTGCTGCAACACCTGGTGGGCGTGGACCACGTCGAAGGTGGCATCGTCGAAGCGCAGGTCGTAGACGTTGCCGACCTCCACCTCGACGTTGCCCACGGATGCAGTGGCAGCCTTCGCCTCCTCCACCACGTCAGAGGACCGGTCGATGGCGACGACCCGGCCCGGCGCCACGCGGGCCGCCAGGTCGGCGGTGAGGGTGCCGGGACCGCACCCCACGTCGAGGAGGGTCATCCCCGGCTGCAAGTGGGGAAGGAGGTACGCAGCCGAATTCTCGGCGGTGCGCCAACGGTGCGACTTCAGCACCGAGTCCTGGTGCCCGTGGATGTAGGTGTCGGCCACCAGGCCAGTCTGCCAGGCACCGCGGCGCCCTGTCCCGCGATTAGGCCGAGCTCAGATCGAGCAAGCGGTCCGGACTGGTCTGTACCCTTTCGATATGTCCGATCTGATCGAGCAGATCCGGTCGTCCCTGATCGGTGCCGACACTGCAATCACAACTCCCTTCGGGGTACGACGCGTCGTGTACGCCGACTACACCGCCTCAGGGCGATCGCTCGACCTGATCGAGGACTACATCCGCCGGTCGGTGCTCCCGCTCTACGCCAACACGCACACCGAGACATCGGGCACCGGACTGCAGACCACCCGCTTCCGGGAGGAAGCCCGCGACGTCATCCGACGGGCGGTGGGAGCCAACCGGGAGGAGCACGCCGTGATCTTCGCCGGATCCGGCTCGACCGGCGCCATAGATCGCCTGATCGCCATCCTCGGTCTGCGGATACCCGACTACCTCGAAGACCGATACCGGCTGTCGGAATGTATTCCGCCCGACGAGCGCCCTGTGGTGTTCGTCGGGCCTTACGAGCACCACTCCAACGAGCTGCCGTGGCGAGAGACGATTGCCGATGTGATCGAGATCGCCGAGGACGCCGACGGTCACATCGACCTCGACGACCTCGAACGGCGACTCATTCAGTTCTCTGACCGCCCCCTCCGCATCGGCAGCTTCTCAGCCGCCTCCAACGTGACCGGGATCATCTCCGACACGTCGGCGATCTCGTCCCTTCTCCACCGCCACGGCGCCCTTTCGTTCTGGGACTTCGCCGCCGCCGCCCCGTACGTCGCCATCGAGATGCGCTCGCCTCTGACCCATGGCCACGACCACAAGGACGCCATCTTCATCTCCCCGCACAAGTTCATCGGCGGCCCCGGTACCCCGGGTGTGCTCGTGGTGCGAAAGGACTTGCTGTCGAACCGCGTCCCGGCTGTTCCCGGAGGCGGCACGGTGTCCTACGTGAGCGAAGCCCGCCACCGTTATGTGTCCGACCCGGAGCACCGGGAGGAGGGCGGAACCCCGGCGATCGTCGAGTCGATCCGGGCCGGCCTCGTGTTCGCTCTGAAGGAGAGGGTGGGGGCCGACACGATTCGCCGCCTCGAGGACGGGTTCATTCGCCGGGCGATCGAGTCGTGGAGACAGAACCCGAACATCCGGATCCTCGGCAATCCCGACGCCGACCGCCTGTCCATCGTGTCCTTCCTCGTCCGCGCTCCTTCCCATCTCGGCGCCGACCGGTATCTCCACCACAACTTCGTTGTGGCCGTGCTCAACGACCTGTTCGGCATCCAGGCCCGGGGCGGGTGCTCGTGCGCCGGTCCGTACGGGCACCGCCTTCTCGGTATCGACGCCGCCACCAGCGCCCGGTTCGAGGAGCAGATCGCCGCTGGCTGTGAAGTTGTCAAGCCGGGCTGGGTGCGGATCAACTTCAACTACTTCATCCCCGAGGAGGAGTTCGAGTACCTGGTCGAAGCGGTGCACCTGATCGCCGACCTGGGGTGGCGCCTGCTCCCCCAATACCGGTACGATCCCGCCACCGCCGTGTGGCGTCACCGCGACGGCCTCGCGACGCCCCCGTTGAGCCTCGATTCCTTTCTCGCCGACCACAACCCACCCCCCGCCACCGAGCCGCTGGGGCGCCTGGCAGACTTCCTGGTCGAGGCGCGAAAGATCCTCGAGGAGGCCGAGTTGGAGGGCGGAGACGCCACGCCTCTGCCTCCCGGCTCTGAAGCCCTGCGTTGGTTCCCGCTTCCATCCGAGGCCGTCGAATCCGGCGTTTGACCCCCGCTCCGTGTGGTACGGGTCAGGCCCGGACCAAGAGAGGTGATCCATGCAGACCGTACGCGAGGTCATGACGGCCGACCCGGTCCATGTGCCCGAAGAGATGAACATCATGCAGGTGGCCGAGATCATGCGCGACCGCGACATCGGCGACGTGATCGTCACCAACGGTTCTTCGGTTGTGGGCATCGTCACGGACAGAGACCTGGTAGTGCGTGGCCTGGCCAGCGGCAACGGCGTCGAGGCGCTCGCGGTTGGGAGCATCGCCACCCGTGACGTGCACGCAGTAGGCCCCGACGATCCGGTCGGTACCGCCGTCACCCTCATGGCCGAGCAGGCGATACGCCGCCTCCCAGTGGTGGAGAACGGGTCGCTGGTGGGCGTCGTGTCCATCGGTGACCTGGCGATCGAACGCGATCCCGAGTCGGCCTTGGCCGACATCAGCCAGGCTCCGCCCAACAACTGACGTCGTGCACATGGAAGGCTCGTGACGTAGCCTTCCTCCATGGCAGAACCGATCCCCGACCCGGGGGTGGAGGAGATAACCCGCTGGCACCGGACCTTCGCTCCCCGCTTCTTCAACCACACCTGGGAGTTGATGGATCGGCCATCGCTGACCTCCGACGAGGTCGACGAAATGCTGGCATCCGCTTTCGCCCAGCGTGCCCATTGGTATCAGGTAGGCGACGCTCGCAACCGGGCGATAGCCGACTGGCAAGTTTCGCGGGCGGCGGTGCGTGCCGGTTACCCGGACCTCGCCCGCCGCTTCGCCGAACGTTGCCTGCGCGTCTCCTCCGACCTCGACCCTTTCGTCGTCGCCTTCGCCCACGAGGCCATGGCCCGCGCCGCCTCTCTGGTCGACGACGTGGACACGTTCACCGAGCACCTGCAGGCCGCTCGCCGTCTCGTCGAGCAGATCGACGATTCCGAGGAGCGGGAGGTCCTCGTGGCCGATCTCGACGAGATGGAAGGCGCCGATCAGCGGAGGTAGAGGTCCTCGGCGATCTCCATCGCCGCCTGCTCGCCAGCGAGTTCAGCCAGCAGCGTCAGGGCCGCTTCGTAGCTCACGACCTCGCCGCTCGATGAGATCAACCCGCCATCGACCACCACGTCGTCCGTGCTCACCTCGGCCTCGGGGAACTGAGCCTGCAAGTCCTCCTCCCCTCCCCGGTAGGTGGTGACCCGGCGCCCGGCGAGCAGACCCGCCTTGCCGACCAGGAAAGCCGCCGAGCAGTTGCTGGCTAGATAGCGGGCACCCTTCCCTTGTCGGGCGACGAAGTCGACGATCTTGGCGTCGGACAGCGCCCCGTCCATCTCCGCCGAGGCGCTGAGAACCAGGACGTCGAGAGTGGGGCAATCGTCGATCGTCACATCGGGGAGGATGCGCAGGCCCTCGGCGCTCCGCAGTGGGCCCATCTCGGGCGCCACGACCTTGACCTCGGCGTCGAGCAGTCCCCGGTCGACGGCCGCACCCAGCACCTCCACGGGGGCGACGACCTCTGAGGTGAGAAATCCGTCCCAGGCGAGCACTCCAATGAGGGTCTGGTTGTTCTCTGTCATGGGCGCCAACCTACGGGAGGGAGTGGTCTTGTGGAAGGTCCAATCTCAGCCCGATCCGACAGACCAATTAACCTGCGCCGATGGACGTCCACATCCCGGACCCGGCGCCGGGCGACCGGATCGGCGGCATCTACCGCGGCATCGTCGACGCCATCCTCAGCGGGCGCCTCCGGCCCGGCGACCGGCTCCCTCCTTCCCGACGACTCGCCGAGGAACTCGGGGTGGCTCGCGTGACGGTCACGACGGCGTACGAGCGACTGGTGGCGGAGGGTTATCTCGAGGGGCGGGTCGGGGTGGGGACGTTCGTGTCCACCACGATCCCCGACGTGTCGCCGTCGCGAGCCCCGAGCGGTTCGGCGCATCACGTTCGGCCTGTGTGGCGGAAAGCCCTGTTCTCGTCCCCGTCGGCGCCGCCCCGCCACGACTTCCGTCTGGGCATGGGTGACCCTGGCTTTTTCCCTCGCCACGAATGGCGGCGGGCCATGACCACTCAGTTGGCTGTCCACGACTTTTCCCGCTCCTATCCCGACCCTTCCGGCAGGCCGTCGTTGCGGGCCGCCATCGCCCGTCACATCGCGGTCTCCCGAGCGGTGCGTTGCGGCCCCGAAGACGTGCTCGTCACCCGCGGCGCCCAGCAGGCGTTCGACGTCATCGCTCGGACGGTCATCGAGCCTGGAGCAGTGATCGCCGTCGAGGACCCCGGCTATCCCCCGGTCCGGAAGCTCCTCCAGTCACTCGGGGCCGTGGTCGTGCCCGTCGAAGTCGACCCCGAAGGCATCGTGGTCGAGGCGTTGCCCCCCGAAGCGCGTCTCGTGTATGTGACGCCATCGCACCAGTTCCCGCTCGGCACGACGATGAGTCTCCGCCGCCGCCTCGAGTTGCTCGCGTGGAGCGAACAGCACGACGCCCTCGTGATCGAAGACGACTACGACTCCGAGTTCCGCTTCACCGACCGCCCATTGGACCCGCTGCAGAGCCTCGACAGCACCGGACGGGTGATCTACGTGGGTTCGTTCTCGAAGACCATGCATCCGTCGCTGCGCCTGGGTTTCGTGGTGGCGCCTGAGGCGCTGCGACGAGGCCTGGCTGCCGCCCGCCTGGTCAGCGACTGGCACGGTGATCCGATCCTCGAAGAGGCGATGGCGGCCTTCATCGAGCGGGGGGATCTCGCCCGGCACCTGAGGCGCACCCGACAGCGTTATAGGCGGCGCCATGACGCCTTGCTGGCGGCCCTGGATGAGCACCTGGGACGGTGGCTCGAGCCGTTCCCGTCCGGGGCCGGTCTCCACGTCGCGGCGCGTCTCCGACCTGACGTCGGGATCGACGTCGACGCAGTAGTCGCCTTGGCCGCTGAGAGAGGAGTGGCCGTCAACTCGCTCTCGGAGATGGCCGCCAGATCCTCCGGACCGGACGGACTGGCGTTCGGCTACGGACTCGTCTCAGACGGGGAGATCCAAGACGGCCTGTTGCTCTTGGCGGAATGCTTCGACGCCGCCAGTCACTTGGTGCCGTAGAGACGGTCGCCGGCGTCACCGAGGCCCGGGACTATGTAGCCGTGGTCGTTGAGATGTGAGTCGATGGCCGCCGTGATGATGCGCACATCGGGATGGTGCTTCGTCAGGTAGGCGATGCCCTCGGGAGCGGCCAGCAGGCAGAGGAACCGGATGCTGCGCGGGCTCTTCTCCTTGATCCGGTCGAGCGCGGCGGCCGCCGAGTGGCCAGTGGCGAGCATCGGGTCGACCACGATCACGTCACGGTCGTGGAGGTCTTCGGGGACCTTGAAGTAGTACTCGATCGCCTCCAACGTCTCGGGGTCCCGGTAGAGGCCGATGTGACCCACCCGGGCAGAAGGCACCAGGTCGAGGATGCCTTCGAGCAGGCCGTTTCCCGCCCGGAGGATCGAGATCGCCACGAGCTTTTTCCCCTCGATCACAGGAGCGTCCATTTCGGCGAGCGGAGTTTCGATCCTCTCGTATTCGATCGGGAGGTCCCGGGTGACCTCGTACGTCATCAGCCCGGCGATCTCTCGCAGCAGCCGCCGAAAATCGGCGGACGCGGTGTCTTTTCGCCGCATCAACGTGAGCTTGTGCTGGATGAGGGGATGATCGAGAACCGTGACGTTGTCAGCCATGACGCTCCTACCCTTCGGGGGGCACGAATCATGGCGGGAAGAATCCATCAGATCAACGTGTCGGGCGGCGGCGTCCCCAAGCTGCCGATACCGACGGCTTTCGTCGGCACGCTCGGCGTGGCCGGCGACGCCCACAACGACACCCGCCATCACGGCGGACCGGACAGGGCGTTGTGCCTCTACTCGCTCGAGGTGATCGAGGGCCTCCAGGCCGAGGGGCACTCCATCGAGCCGGGCTCCGCCGGAGAGAACCTCACCATCGCCGGGATCGAGTGGACGTCGGTCGTACCCGGAGCTCGACTCCGGATCGGTGACGTGCTGCTCGAAGTGACGGCTTTCACCACACCCTGCTTCAAGAACGCCCAGTGGTTCATCGACGGCGACTTCATGCGGATGCACCAGGGTCGCCACCCGGGCTGGTCCCGCGTCTACGCCCGGGTCCTGGAGGAAGGGTGGGTCGAAGCCGGAGACTCGGTGGAAATGCCCACATTGGAGGAGGCCTCATGACCATCGCCCGCTTCTCGGTAGTCGCCCTGGACACCCCCGACCCCAAGGGGCTCGCCGAGTTCTACTCCGCCATAACTGGCTGGGAGATCGAAGAGCCGTTCGACGACGGACACTGGATCGAGCTCAAGTCTGACACCGGGGTGACGATCGCCTTCCAGTTCGCCCCCGACCACGTCCCGCCGCGCTGGCCCGACCCCGAGCATCCCCAGCAGGCGCATCTCGACTTCGACGTCGACGACATCGAGGCTGCCGAAAAAGCCGTGCTCGAACTCGGCGCCCGCAAGGCGGAGCGCCAGCCGGGGTCCACCTGGCGGGTCTACATCGACCCGGCCGGCCACCCCTTCTGTTTCGTCTACTCGTGAGCTCGTGACCGATCCCGTCCACGAGCCTCCGACCGAACCGCCCCCGCCGGCGACGCGACGGGCGCCTTCCTTGGTGATCGTCAACACGGGCGACGGAAAGGGCAAGTCGACGGCGGCGTTCGGGACGATGATCCGGGCGCTGGCTCGAGGCTGGAACGTGGCGGTGATCCAGTTCCTGAAATCCGGCGAGTGGAAAGTGGGTGAGGAGAAGATCGCCCGACAGCTCGGCGTCGACTGGTTCGCTCTCGGCGACGGGTTCACCTGGGAAGCCGAGAACATGGAGGAATCGCAGGCGATCGCGGTCGAGGCCTGGCGCAAAGCATCCGAGATCATCGCCGCCGGCCAGCACCACCTCGTCATCCTCGACGAGATCACCTACCCGATGAACTGGGGCTGGATCGACACTTCGGAAGTGGTGGCGGCGATCGAGGGACGGCCCGAGCACGTCAGCGTCATCTGCACCGGCCGCGACGCCCCCGAGGAGCTGGTGGCGATCGCCCACACCGTGACGGAGATGCGAAACGTCAAACACGCCTACGACCAAGGGATCATGGCCAAACGGGGCATCGACTATTGAGTCACGCCGGCGGAAGGGGGAGAGCCGGTCGCCGCGCCGTGATCGAGTGGATGGCAGCGATCGCCGCCACCGTCAAGGCTCCTCCCGCCACCTGGGCAGGTGCCAGGATCTGACCGAGCAACACCCAGGCACACGCCGCCGATACCACCGGCTCGGCGGTGGCGACCACTCCGACAGAACCCGGGTCCGCCCTCCGAAGCGCAGACACCTCGAGGAGGAAGGGCAGCGCCGTCCCCGCCAGACCGATGAAAGCCAGCTGCGCCCACTCCCCGCCGTCGAGGTCGGCTACCTGCGGCGGTACGGCGACCAGCCAGATCAAGGCCGAAAAGAGGAATCCATAGGCGACCGTCGTCAGGGACGGCAGCCTGCCGCCGAGCCGCTCACCGAGCATCAGGTAGGTGCCGAAAGTCAGGGCAGCGGCCACGGCGGCCGCCAGACCCAACCCGTCGAAGTCGCCTTCCCAGGCCCGCGCCATCAACGCCGTGCCGACGATCGCCGCCGCCGCTGCCAGCCAGGCGAGCGGCGGGACGTGCCGCTTCTCCACGACTCGCAGCCACACCATGACGAGGACCGGGGCGGTGAACTGGATCGTCGTGCCGGGTCCGACACCGAGCCGGTCGATCGCCCAGTAGTACGTGACCGTCACCGCCGCCAGGTTCACCCCCATGAGAGCGGTCTTCCACACGTCCCTCCCTACACGGAGAAGGCCCCGCCGGGCGGCGACTGCCATGAGCACGACCGCGGCGAAGACGGATCGAAATTGGGCCACCCGAGCCGGGGACACAGACTCGAAGACGTCAGCCGCCGCCACCGCCGACACGCCGAATAGCACTGCAGCAGCCAGCGTCATCCACAGCCCGGTTGTCCGCTCCTGCACGGCGGCAGGGTACGCGGCCGTGCCCGATAGCCTGAACGGGGTGCGAGATCAGGCCTACTTCGTCGCTCCTCCCTCCGGCCAAGGACGGGGTCTCCTGCTCTTGTCGGCCTGGTGGGGGTTGACCTCCCAGCTCAAGCAGAGGGCAGACGCGTTCTCGCTGGAGGGGTTCGTGGTGCTGGCGCCGGACCTCGCCTTCGGCATCCGCCCAGACACGGAGGAGGCAGCCGAGCAGGCACTCCTCGAGGCCGATCCCAACCGCCTCGCCTTCCTGGTGATGTCCTCGGCGGACCTCCTCGCCGAGAAGGCAGCGGAAGGCCCGATCGGCGTCATCGGCTACGGGATGGGCGGCTCCCTGGGCTTGTGGCTGTCCGTTCGCCGTCCTGACCTGGTCGCGGCCGCCGTGTCCGTCTACGGCAGCCAGGTGATCGACTTCGCCGGGGCCAATGCCTCCTACCAGATCCACTACGCCGAAAACGATCGTTTCATCAGCGCGGACGAGGCGGCGTTCATGGAAGCGACGATGGGGCTCGAGGATCTCGACGTCACCGTCCACACCTACCCGGGGACCGAGCACGGCTTCGCCGATCCGGAGAGCCCCACCTACGACCCGGACGCCGCCGCCCTGGTGTTCTCCCGAGCAACCACCTTCCTGAGAGACCGGCTCTAGGCGAACAACTCGGCGATCCGGGTGCGGGTCTCCTCGTCGAGGCGGTCCATCACCTCCAGCGCCGCCAGGTTTTCGCGCACCTGGTCGACCCGGCTGGCACCGGTGATCACCGTGGACACGTCGGGATTGGTGGCGCACCAGGCGATCGCCAGTTGGGCCGGCGTGCAGTCGAGCGACTCGGCGATGTCCAGGAAACGCCGCACCCGGTCCTGGACCTCCGGGTCCTGGGCACGCTCGGCGACGAAGTCGAGGAGTTCGGCTCGGCTTCCCGCCGGGATCCCGTCGAGGTACTTACCGGTCAAGAGCCCCGAGGCGAGCGGGCTCCAGGTGGTGAGGCCGAGCCCGATGTCCCGGTAGAGGTCCGCGTACTCCTCTTCCACTCGATCGCGGCGGAACAGGTTGTACTCGGGCTGTTCCACGACCGGCTTGTGGAGGTGATGGCGCTCGGCGATCTCCCACGCCTCCCGGATCCGCTCCGCCGGCCACTCCGAGGTGCCCCAGTAGTGGGCCCGCCCGCTCGAGACGATCTCCGACATGGCCCACACCGTCTCCGCCACAGGGGTCTCGAGGTCGGGCCGATGGCAGTAGACGATGTCGACGTGGTCGAGACCGAGTCGCTCGAGCGAGGGGTCTATCGCCTCCATCAGGTACTTGCGGTTGAGGGTGTTCTTCGTGTTGGGGCCGTCGAGGATCCCCCAGTAGAACTTGGTCGAGACGACGTAGGAGCTGCGGTGCCATCCCAGCTGCCGTAGCGCCTCTCCCATGAGTTGCTCGCTCTTGCCGTGGGCGTACACCTCGGCGTTGTCGAAGAAGTTGACACCGGCTTCGTAGGCCACCTGCATGCACTCCATGCCCGTCTCGAGGTCGAGCTGGTTCCCGAATGTGACCCAGGAGCCGAATGACAGGACGCTCAGCTTCAGCCCGGTGCCGCCCATGCGTCGATAGGTCATCTCCATTGGCCACCTGTCCTTTTCATCGCGCTTCGACGCCATCTTGGCGTCGAGCACGCCAGTCACCCAAGCCGCCATAGACTCGACGCTCGATGACCGCCGTCGCTCCTCTGAAGATCGGCCGGTTCCGCGTCATGTGGATCGCGTCGATCTTCTCGAACCTCGGTTCGTTCTTCTACTCGGTCGCCGCTTCCTGGCTCATGCTGGAGATGACCGGGTCCGCCACCTGGGTCGGCCTCATGCAGTCGAGCAACACGCTCCCGCTCCTCTTCCTGGGGCTGACCGCCGGGGCGTTGGCGGACCTCTCGGACCGAAGGCGCGTGATGTTGTACTCGCAGATCCTGATGGGTGTCGCCGCCACGGCCATGGCGGTCCTCACCTTCCTCGACCTGATCACACCCCCGTTGCTCCTCGGCTTGGGCCTCGTGATCGGCGTCGGAGTCGCCTTCAACCTCCCCGCCTGGCAGGCGATCGTCCCCAGCCTCGTCCCGCGCGGGTTGCTGGCCTCGGCAGTGGCCCTCAATTCCGCCGGGTTCAACGTCGCCCGAGCAGTGGGACCAGCCTTGGCCGGTGTCGTTTTCGCCACGTTCGGAGCGGCCGTGGCATTCGGGGTCAACGCTGCCTCGTTCCTCGGGGTGATCGTGGCGATCGTCGTCGTCGGACGAAAACTCCAACTTCCCGAGCCAGAACAGACACCACTGACATCGGCTATCGCCCTCGGCCTCCGCTTCGCTCGCTTCACACCGAGTTTCGCCCGTCTCCTGGCGCTGGTCGCCGCCTTCGCCATCTTCTCGGCGTCGATCCAGAGCGTCCTCGCCCCCTACACCGATGAGATCGGCGGAACCAGCGCTCAGTACGGGTTGCTGCTGGGGGCGATGGGGGTCGGGGCCCTGGCTGCCGCCTTCGCCCGGCATCAGGCGGTCGGGCGTCTGGGGAATCGGGCGACGCAGATAACCGTGGCCGTGTTCGGGATCGCCGGGGTCTACGTCGGCATGGTCGACTCGGTGGCGCTCGCCGTACCGGGCTTGATCGTCGTCGGTGTGTGCTGGGTCCTCACGTTGGTGACCCTCAACACCACCACCCAGACCTTGAGCCCCGAGTGGATCAGGGGAAGGGCGATGAGCCTCTACACGCTGGCCTTCACCGGCATCACGCCGCTCGGCGCCATCCTCTCGGGCGCTTTGGCCGACGTCATCGGCTCGGGCAACGCCATCGCCGTGATGTCGATCGGGACGATCCTGCTAGGCCTAGCCGTTCCTCTCTTCAGAATCCCCCGTCTCGAGGAGATCCGACCGCCCGAGTACAGCGAGGACGTTCGGCTCGACGACCACCCGGAGGACCTGGAAGGCGGTCCTGTCATGGTGGTGAACACTTGGACGATCGACGCCGGAGACTACGAGGAGTTCGTGAAGGTGATGAACCGGATCCGCCGGGTGCGCCTTTCGACCGGGGCATACCGGTGGCGTCTGTATCGAAACGTCGGACAACCCGACCGTTTCACCGAGGTGTTTCTGGTCTCCTCGTGGGACGAGCACTTGGCGCAGCATCGCCGAATCGACGACCGGTCCCGAGCCCTGATCCGCAAGGCACGGTCATTCGACCGGGCCGACGGCCCTCGAAGCAACCACCTGCTCGCGGTCGACGTCGCCCACCCGCCGGAATGGGAGTCCCTCGTCGCCGCCCACTCGGAGATGCATCTTCGCGATGGGTCCGTGCCTCTCGAGGCGCAAGCTCCTTCGAAAGAGTCCGGTTCCTGACAGACTGGGGGTGTCGGCTCGAAAGGAGCGCGATGCAAGATCGGAAACGTGCGGCCGATCTCCGGGTCGTGGATGCCATCCTCGACGAGTGGGGCGAGGAGTCCTTCCCCGCCAGTGACCCTCCGGGGTCGATCCCGCCCAGCCTGGAAGCCGCCCTCGCCTCCTCCCGGCCTCCGGGGGAGCGACCGGGCGGCCGAATCGATTCTCGGCGACCCCTCGAAGTCGGCGAACCGAAAACGTGAGGTCCCTGCGGGGGCCCTGGCCACCGCCGGGCGGTAGCGTCGGGTCATGGATTTCCAGACGCTCCTCTACACCGTCGAGGGAAGGGTCGCCACGATCACCCTCAACCGCCCCGAGCGGCTGAACGCCATCGACGACCGAATGCCCACCGAGATAGCCGCCGCCGTCGACCGGGCCGAGCAGGACGACGACGTCCACGTGGTGGTGGTGACCGGAGCAGGCCGGGCGTTCTGCTCCGGGTACGACCTCGCCGAGTACGCCGAAGCCGACTCGCCCTACAGCCAGGAGATGCCCTGGGACCCGATGCTCGACTACCGGGTGATGAGTGCCAACACGGCCCATTTCATGCGGCTGTTCCACTGCCAGAAACCGACGATCGCCAAGGTCCGGGGGTGGGCGGTGGGCGGCGGATCCGACATCGCTCTGGCATGTGACCTCGTGGTGATGGCCGAGGACGCCCGAATCGGGTATCCACCCGCCCGCGTGTGGGGATGTCCTACAACGGCCATGTGGGTGTACCGGGTAGGCGCCGAGCAAGCGAAGCGGATGCTGTTCACCGGCGACCTCGTGACCGGCAGGGAGGCGGCGGAGATGGGCCTGGTGCTGAAGGCCGTCCCCGAGGACCAACTCGACGCGGCAGTCGACGCCCTCGTCGACAGGATCCAGGGCGTCCCCCGCAACCAGCTGATGATGCAGAAGATGGTGATCAACCAGGCTCTGGAGAGCATGGGGATGTCGGCCACCCAGCGCCTGGCGACGGTGTTCGACGGGATCGCCCGGCACACTCCGGAAGGCATGTGGTTCAAGCAGCGGGCGGAGGAGGTCGGATTCGCGGCCGCCGTCGAGGAGCGGGATTCCGGGGCGCCGATCGCACCCGACGTGAGCCGGCGGATGCCCAGGCCGCGCCGATGACGTCGGCGGCCGAGCTGCGGGCTCAGCTCGAGTCGTCGACAGGCGTCGATTTCGCCACCTACGCCGACTCCGAGTTCGTCGACACGATCAGCGGCTGGTCGGGGTTGCTGGCGATCGTGAAGGAGGCAGCCCTCTCCCTGGGGGCTGGCCTCGCCGTTGTCGTCGGCGCCGTTCTCCTGGCCGCCACGGGCTCGTTCGACTCCGACGCCGCCACCGGCACGGTCATCGCCGGTGTCGTGGGAGGGATCGGTGTCGCCGCAATCGTGCTCGCGCTGCGGCTGCGGCGCCGCATTCCAACCGAGATCGACAAGGTCTTCGAGGTGTCGGGCCGGCTGGCGGACCGGGTCTCAGCCGACATCGCCGCCGGTCGGCTGCAGATCTCGGCCGCCGATGCCGCCCGGGGCATAGCCGTCGTGGCGGCCGTCCCCGCTCTCGTGCGCGTGGCCCAGAAACGACTGCCGCTTCTCGGAACACTCCTGGGCCCCGTCGCCGGGTCCATGGTCAGCCGGGTGTTGCTGCGAGTGTGGCCCTCGGGTCGTCGCGGCGGCCCCGGCCTCGACCGATTCGGCGGTGCCGCCAACCAGTTGCAGGCAGCGCTCTCATCAGCACGGGACGGGATCGTTCCTCGGCTGGGAAGGGCGGTCCGCTGGGGTACCTTGCCCCTCGTGGTCGGAGGGGCGGTGCTGGTCGTGATCGCCCTCGCTGTCCTCCTCCTGTCACTGGCGGTTGGTTGAGTGCAACGCAGACGGGTCTTGCGGGGTTCTCATTGGTGATGGACGAACTGTGTCGCCGCCTCGCCGCCGATCTCGACGGCGCATTCCCCGACTTGGTGGACGCCTTGGCGTCGGACGTGTATTCCGGCCTGCGCAGGCTGGCCGGAGCCGACGACGCCCAAGACCTCACCCAGGAGACCTTCATCCGTGCCTACCGGGCGCTCGGGGAATACGACGCCGAGCGCGTCCGCGCCCTGCGGCTCCGGGCATGGGTGTGGACCATTGCCCTGAACCTGGGGCGCAACCACGCCCGGGACAAAGCCCGCCGCCCGATCCCGGTGCAGCTCGACGATCGCTTCGCCGTGGAGGATCCGGAGCCGGCCGACGAGGCCGCCTGGGACCGGCGACTCCGTGCGTTGCCTCCGGCACAGCGGCGGGCCGTGGTCCTGCGCCACGTGGTGGGCCTGGACTACGACGAGATCGCCGAGGCAACGGGGCGACCGCCGGCCACGGTGCGCAGCGACGTCCACCGAGGTCTGGAGCGTCTGCGAGCCACCCTGGAAGGAGAATCATGACCATCGAACAGCAACTGGCGAATCTGCGCCGTCCCGCCCCGCCCACGATCCGGCCGACGGTGGAACTCGGCACCGGGCTGGTGCCAGGGTTCTCGGTCTATGAGGCGCCGGTGGGAGAAGTGGCGGTGATCTTCACTCCTCGCGGCGTGCGATCCGTGCGCCTCGCCGAAGAAGTGGACCCGCGAGCGATCGAGGCGAGACCACCGCGGGCATGGGCTGACCGGATCCGACGAGCCTTGGAGGAAGGAAGGCCGGGGAACCTGCCACTCGACCTGGAGGGCGTGACTCCCTTCCGCCGCAAGGTACTCGAACAGGCGGCCACGATCCCCAAGGGCGAAGTCCGCTCCTACGGCTGGCTCGCTCGCCATGTCGGCAAGCCGGGGGCGTCCCGGGCGGTCGGATCGGCTATGGCCACGAACCCGGTCCCGCTCATCATCCCCTGCCACCGGGTCGTCCGGTCCGATGGGCGCATCGGGGCGTACTCATTGGGCGGGCCGGAGAACAAGTGGAAGCTGCTCCGCTACGAGGGCGCCGAGCCGGAGCACCTGGAGGAGTTGGCGGCGGCAGGCGTTCGGTACATCGGCTCCGACACGACCGGGATCTTCTGTGTCCCATCGTGCCGGCATGCCCGGCGCATCACCGCCGAGCATCGCCTGACGCTGCGATCCGAGGAGGAAGCCACGCGAGCCGGTCTCCGGCCTTGCCGGATCTGCGAGCCGCTCGGCTGATCGATACCCCCCTATTGGACGAAAAGAGCCCGCCTGCATGGCGGGCTCTTTCGGTCACCCTCGGCGGTACGCTCGGTCCGTCCGAGGTCTTCGGTAGCGGTCTTTGTCCTTTTTTCGATCGATGGGCCGCTGCGCTTCCGTCCGGTGATACCGGGCACGACGGATGGCGTCGACGGCGCGATACGAAGTATGCATGGGTTCTCCTCGAGAACAGGGCGCGTGCAGAGCCGGCCTGATTACTGGGGAAACTCGCCGAAGCAAGTAGACGACGACGGGCGCTGAGGCTCCGTCAGCCGGCGACGCCGGTGACGGAGGGAGCGCCTGCGAACGTGAGAAGAATCAATTGGCACCTCCTTCCGTCGATGAGGGAATGCAACGTAACCGATTGGTCGGTTGCCGTCCAGTCGATTAACGAGGGCAGGAAGAAAACTTCGAA
>DASVDX010000009.1:0-14059 GCA_036380875.1 Acidimicrobiia bacterium | reverse complement strand
ATCCACAGCTTCCTCAATCTCGGCATCCGCGGCCTGTACGACCGAAGCGAGCGCACCCTCGACGAGCACCAGCGGCGGCTCCGCGATGAGTCCTACATCGCGGTTCGCTGGCCGGCTACGTTCGTCACACTGGCTGCGGTCTTGGCCGTGTTCGCGGCGTCGCTGATGGGTGACACGGCCCGCGGGTTGATGGCCGGTTTCCTCTTGTGGTTCGGAGCCAGCCTCCTGCCGTACTGGCACCTCGCCTGGATGCTGCCCGACGAGGACTAGGCAGTCGCGCGACGAGGCCCAGGCGGAGCAGGGATGGGCGCCCATCCGCCTGGGCTCTCGAACGATGAGCCGGTAGTGGCTGGGACAGTCACATTTCACGCCAGAGTCGCGAGCATCGTTCTCACGCCATTTGGTGAGTTGGAAGATGGCATGTGAGGCGGCGTGCGACACGTGGTACCAGGCGCGGAAGGTGTTCTGTAGCTGAATGCGGATGGCCGACCGTCGACAGGTCGATGCCGTCGTGGCGGCGGTGAGGGAGGTCCTCGGAGAGGCCCTCGTTGGCGCCTACCTGTACGGATCGGCGGTCCTGAGCGAGTTGCACCCCTACAGCGACCTCGACGTCGTCGCCATCGTCGACCGGCCCACCTCCGTAGATGAGCGGCGGCATTTGCGCGACGCCTGCATGGCGGCCTCCGGGCCATCCGGGACGTTGATCTCGGGGAGGCCGATCGAGTTGACAGTCGTGGTGGCTTCCAGACTGCGCCCCTGGACATGGCCTCCCGAGCGAGAGTTCCAGTACGGGGAATGGCTGCGTGACGACTACGAGGAGGGGCTGGTCCCTGCGCCCACCGTCGACCACGACCTCGCCGCGGTCATAGCTACCGCCCTCACAGCGTCGGTGGCGCTCGTCGGGCCGCCTCTCGAAACCGTCGTCGACCCGCCCGACCACGACAGGTTGGTCGCCGCCATGCTCGCCTCCCTGCCTGCGCTCCTCGCCGACCGCGACACCGACACCGTGAACGTGCTCCTCACTCTGGCCCGCATGTGGCACACGATCGAAACGGGCAACGTCGTCAGCAAGGACGAAGCGGCCTTGTGGGCGATGGGGCGGCTGCCCGCGTCGATGCGCCCGCCGCTCGAGGCAGCCCGGGCCATCTACCTGGGACTCTGACTCTCCCGCTCATTCTGGCGGCGGATCAGTTCTTCGACGGCGCTGGGCAGGACCGTATCGAAGTCGATCAGCTTCGCCCAAGTCGGCGTGACCACGATCCGGTACATCCGCTCGTACAGCGCCCGTACCGCCGCTTCCCATTCCACTCGCTGCTCGGGCGTCATCCGGTAGGTGCCCGACGCCTCCATGTACTCGTCGGGGATGCCCTCGACCAAGTCGAGATCGGCTCGGCCGCGGATCAGCAGGATGTGCGGCGGATGGACCTCGGTGTCGATCGTCAGGGCGACCATCGGGTTGGCCCGCAAGGCGGGTATCTTCGGGGCGTTCTCGGGCGTGCACATCACGACCTCGCGGCCGTTCCAGGTGAAGCCGATCGGGATGTTGCGCGGGGTCCCGTCCTCGGCGATGTAGGCGAGACGGGTTATGTCGCGGGCCAGCAACTGCTGGCTGGTCGGGCGGCTGAGGACGTCTCTGATCTCGTCGGATTGCATCGTGGTTCCTTTCCGCCCGCTCCGCGCTGGCGGCTCATTCGGCCGCCGCACCGGCCACCGTAGGACTCACCGGTCGGTGAGCCAACCGCGGTCTGAGGAGGAAGGCGGAGACGGCGCCCGCCAGCACGGCCACCGTTCCCGATGCCACGAACACCCCCCTCGAGCCGAGGACGCCGGCGATCACTCCCGCCAGTGCCATCGACGCGACGTTGGTCGAGGTCACCACGGTGGAGAACATCGATCCGATCTTGCCGAGGTGTTCGTCGAGGACCTCGCTCTGCAGGAGCGTGGTGACCGATGCTTGGACAGGGGCCAGGAACCAACCCACTACGAACATCGTCACCAGCATGTGCCAGGGTGACGTCACCACGGAGAGGGCGGCGACGGCGGCACCCAGACCCGCCAGCCCGGCTGCTACCAGGATGTGCGCCCGCAGCCACCGGGCCGACACCGCGGCGAGGCTACCGGCGAGCACCAGGCCGGCCACTTGGGCTCCCTCGATCGGCCCGAACCACGCTTCGGAGAAGCGGAGTTCTCCCACGACGAAAGGCACGAGGAGGACATTCACGGCTCCGAGGCCCAACATCGCCACCGCGGCGGCCATCATCACCCCGATCACCATCCGGGACGAACGTGCAACCCGCAATCCCGTCAGAAGGTCGGCCCAGGCGCGGGAGTTGCTGGTGGTGGCCGGCTTCCCGTCCGTGGAGATGAGCATCTCACAGACAGCCGAACCGATGAACGTGACCGCGTCGAGGAGGAAGCAGATCCAGAGTGCGTCCCCTGCTCCAGCGATCACGCCGGCAACCGTGGTACCGAGCATCATCGCCACCGCTCTCGTGGTCTCGCCGAGCGAGTTGGCTGCCAGGAGCCGTTCCGATCCAACGATGGCGGGAACGAACGCCATCTTGGCGGGGGTGAAGAACGTCCCCACCGCCGCCTGCGCGAAGGCGAGGACGTAGAGCAGCCACATGTCCCCGGCGTTGTGCACGAACAAGAAGCCGAGCACGACCAGGCCGCGTCCCAGGTCGGAGAGGATCATGACCTTCCTGCGGTCCCAACGGTCCACGTAGACGCCGGCCATCAAGCCGAAGAGGACCTGAGGCAAGGCAATGGCCACCGAGGTGGCGGCGACGGCGGACACCGATCCCGTCAGGCGCTGCGTGAGGATGAGCAGCGTGAGGTTGGTGAGGCCGTCGCCGAAGTACGAGGTCGCCTGGCCGATCCACAGCAAGCGGAAGTCGCGTAGTTGGAAGAGGGATCTCACAGCTGTTCCCGCGAGCTGGGGTAGACGACGGTGAGGAACGCCACGGGTATGGCCGACTCGCCGGCGTCGTCGTCCTCGTATCGGCGCAGCAACGCCTCGAGTTCGTCGACGAGGGATCGGAGGCGCTCCGGTGACAGCCTGACCACTGACCGACTGAGCATCGTGGTTCGGGCCGGGTCGTCGTGATCGAATCCCGCTCTTCCTTCGGCGAACGACCGAGTGATGTCGACACGGGTGACGGCGAAGGCCGAATCGACGATGGCGGCGATGGCCTCGGCGGGAGAGACCTCCTCCAGGAACCGTCTCGATGGCTGGAAACGCCTGGCGGCAGACTGGTAGACCTTCTCGGTGACCGCCCGGCGGCGGCGCTCCCCCACCACACGAATGAGGCCGGCCTCCTCGAGGAGCCGGATGTGGTGGTAGAGGCGGGTACGGGCCACTCCCATCGCCTCAGCCACTTCGGTGACCGACGCCGGGGTCATCAGACGCTCGATCAACTCGATCCGTGTCGGATCGGCCAGCATCTCGAGGGTTTCGGCGTCCTCGATCTCGAAGAGATCGGCGGGTGTCGGGGTGCTCATTCAGAGCACCTTAACATTCAATTCATGTGAATGATGTGGCGGTTACCGCCAGCCGAGCTCGGGAGCGACGTACTTGAGGATGCTCTCCAGGACGTGGGCGTTGTAGTCCACGCCCAGTTGGTTGGGGATGGTGAGCAGCAGCGTGTCGGCGGCGGCGATCGCCTCGTCCTCCTTCAGCTCCTCGACGAGCTTGTCGGGCTCGGCAGCGTATGTGCGGCCGAAGATCGCCCGGGTGTTCTCGTCGATGTAGCCGACCTGGTCGTGGTCGTGACGGCCGACTCCGAAATAGGCCCAGTCCCGTTCGTCCACGAGCGGGAAGATGCTTCGGCTCACCGACACCCGGGGCTCGCGCGTGTGGCCGGCTTCGACCCAAGCTTCACGGAAGATGGCGATCTGCTTGGCCTGCTGGACGTGGAACGGCTCACCGGTCTCGTCCCACTTCAGCGTGGAGCTCTGCAGGTTCATCCCCAGCTCAGCCGCCCAGCGGGCGGTGTCGTTCGATCCGGACCCCCACCAGATTCGGTCGCGCAGACCCTCGGAATGCGGCTCGAGGCGCAGGAGGCCGGGAGGATTCGGGAACATCGGCCGGGGATTGGGCTCGGCGAAACCTTCGCCCTTCAGCAGTTCGAGGAACACCTTGGTGCGCTCCCGCGCCATGTCGGCGTCGGTCTGGCCTTCCGGCGGGTTGTAACCGAAGTAGCGGAACCCGTCGATGACCTGCTCCGGTGACCCTCGACTGATCCCGAGTTGGAGCCGGCCGCCGGAGATGATGTCCGCCGCCCCGGCGTCCTCGACCATGTAGTACGGGTTCTCATAGCGCATGTCGATGACGGCCGTGCCGATTTCGATGCGCGACGTGCGGGCGCCGATCGCGGCGAGGAGCGGGAAAGGCGAGGCGAGTTGACGGGCGAAATGGTGGACTCGGAAGTAAGCGCCGTCTGTGCCGATCTCTTCCGCCGCCACTGCCAGTTCGATCGACTGGATGAGGGCGTCTCGAGCGTTGCGGGTGTGGGAGCCGGGGACCTCGCCCCAGTGGCCGAATGAGAGAAAGCCGATTCGTTTCACAGTGGATTCAACCCTTCGGGTGCGGCGACATTCCCTCAGGATGCCACTCCGCCTTCGTTGCCGCGGAAGGTCTACGACAGAGTCCGCTCTGGGCAGTTGTCACAAACCGCGGACGGGCGGTGTCTCCATGTCGTGATGCGGTCCGGAACCCGCACAAGCTGAACGCAGTGACCGAAGTGCAGAACCTGACGCTTCGGGCCTGAGCCGTCGCGATGAGAAGCGCGGGTTCAGTTCGTCTTCCCTGGGTAGGCACACTTGCCGCGACCCAAGGGGGTTCCCGTGCCAGAACTCGTCGTCGACTTCATCACGTCCCTGGATGGATACGGAGCAGCGGAAGGGTGGCCCGGATGGTGGGGGCTCGAGAGCCAGGAGTATCTGGAATGGCTGGCCAACCACCCAGAGCGCGACTACACCCTGCTGATGGGGGCCAAGACATACCGCCTGATGTACGGCTTCGCCTCCCAGGTCCAAGCTGACGCCGAGGAGATGACCGACGAGGACGCCAGCTTCGAGGGGCTCACGGCGCAGCCCAAGGTCGTGTTCTCGTCGACGCTGGAAGAGCCCTTGCCTTGGGCGAACTCCCGTATGGTCAGGGGAGAGGCCACTGAGGCTGTGGCGGCGATGAAACAGGATGAGCCTGTGGGTATGCGGACCATCGGCAGCCTCACCTTGTGCCGCTCTCTTCTCGAAGCCGGCCTCGTCGACAAGTTCCGGGTGGTCGTGTTCCCTGTGATCACCGGGGCCACCGGCCGAGACAGGATCTATGACGGCTATCCGGACGTGGCCCTGGACCTGATCGAAAGCCGGACCTTCGACGGGGGGCTGCAGTTGCTCGAGTACGCGCCGCGGGTGTTGGCCGGGCCTCCGGGCACGACCTGAGGATGCAGGGGAGAGCTACCGTCGGCTGCCGATTTGGCCAGCTCTCCGGAGGGCGCCCCTGGAACTCATCGACTGGCTCTTGCAGTCCGACCCCGCCATCACATGGCAGGTGATGCGCGATCTCGCCGGCGCCTCGCCTCAGGCAGTGGCGTCCGAGCGTGACCGAGTCGCCGCGGAGGGATGGGGCGCGGAGCTCCTGAGTCTCCAAGGCCCGGACGGCACAGACGCCAACGATGGCCGGTCACCACTTCTGACTGTGGTGGCCGGCCATCGGTTCGAACCAACGACGACCGTTCAGGACGTCAGGCGTCGGGATCCGGGCGCTCTGTGCCGAGTTCGAGTCCGGTGTGGGTGTCGACCACAGGACGATCACCCAACGGTTCCGACAATTCGAACTCGTATGTCCAGGCAGGTGCGGCGCCGCCGCAACCCGTAGCGTCGGGGCGGAACCCGGCGGTCAGGGTCACGAGGACCTCGTCGGCGGTCTCTTCGACGTCCGCCGACGCCAGGCCGTAACACTCCGCCGAGCCGACGGTGATGCCGACCGTCACGGAGTTGTCGCTCGATTCGACGACCCAGCCGGGGGAGATGGGAAAGAGGCGTGTCAGCCCTTCCTCCGGCTCGACGGGCGTCAGATCGGCCTCCGCATCGGCGACCGTCGTATCGGTGGTCGAGGTATCGGATGCGGTGGTTTCTGTGGTGCTCGTCTCGGTTGTCGCCGTCGTGTCGGACGCCGACGACGTCGTGGTCGATGCCTCCGTGGTGGGAGTAGTCGTCGGCTCTGTCGCCGCGGCGGTGGTCGTCGACGGCGAATCGCCGCCGCACGCGGCCAGCAAGGCGACGAGGACGACTGCGATCACGTACAGCGCAACTGGGCGCCTTCGGTATCCGCTCATATCTGATCCATCCCCCTTTGGATGACTCGAATGGATGGTTGTTCGAGATGGGAAGCCCGTCAGGGCGAAGCCCATGTTGGTCAGACTGCGGCTCAACCGGGCATCGACGTCCCTCTGTGAAGATTTGCGCGGCGAAACGCCGCGCAAATCTTCACAGACCTATGCCTACCCTCCCCTCGTGGCCCATGACCCCGACCGCGCCCCTCTCGTGTTGCACGCCCTGCGGTGCATCGGCTTCACGAACGAAAGCCGAATCGCGGCGGCCGCCGGTCTGCCGGTCGGGGAGGTGATGCCCGTGCTCTCCGATCTCGTCGAACGGGGCCTGGTGACCGAGGAATTCGGGCCCTTCGGGGGATGGGGGATCACCGACCGGGGGCGGGCGCGGGACGACGAGTGGCTGGCTTCCGAGTTGGATGCGGCCGGCGCCCGGGAGACGGTGCGCGACTGCTACGAGGCGTTCCTGCCTCTCAACACCGAACTGTTGGCGGCGTGTTCGGACTGGCAGATGAGGAAGGTCGGCGACGCCGCCATCCCCAACGACCATCGGGATCCCGATTACGACGTCGGGGTGATCGACCGGTTGAGCCGGATCGACGAGTCGGCCCAGTCACTGTTGACGTCGCTGGCGGCCGTGCTTTTTCGGTTCAGCACCTATCAGAGGAGGCTCACCACCGCCCTGGAACGGGTGATGGCCGGCGACCACAGCTACTTCACCGACCAGGTCGACTCGTATCACACGATCTGGTTCCAGCTCCACGAGGACCTGCTGACCAGCCTCGGGATGGGACGCAATTGACGGACTCAGGCGACTGCCGGCTGGCTTGATCGGCTGATGACCACACCCTCAGCCATCGGCGTCGAGCCGGTTCTCCCAGGTGAACATCGTCGTCTCGGACATGGAGCGCTCACTGGCGTTCTACCGACTGCTCGGCGCCGAGATAGAGGAGATCGACGGGCAGTGGCGGCCGCACCACAGCACTATCGTCGGCATCGCCCCGCAGGTGACGGTCGAGCTCTACAGCGAGGTTCGGCGTCGAATTGGGCTCCCGCCTGGAACGACGTCCGAGCGGGTGGCCTTCCGGTGGGGATAATGGGCCCGTTCGGGACGAGCGAGGGTTGGGTTCCCGAAGTCCCTGCCTGAAGGAGCGGCGACTACTTCGCGGCTTCGACTTCGGAGAGTTGGGCGGCGATCTCCGCCGCCCACGCATCGATCACCGGCCAGTCGCGGAAATCCCCCGTGGGCATGGCGTCGGTTGCTCCGGCCGGCAGCTTCTTCATCATCTTCTCCACGAAGCCGATCGCCGGTGCGTTCGGATCCCAGGCGCCGAAGAAGACTTTCTCGCCCCTCGGGTGGAGGACTGGCCCGTACTTGTCGAATTCCTTGGGGCGGGACACCTCGAGGAGGTCGTTTCCCTTGTCGTCCACCTCGTCGGTTCCGAGCGGTCCGGAACTGAACAGCCACACCGGTCGGGAAGCCAGGAGGTCGCGGTGGCGGTCGACGAATGCGGTCGCCTCCTTCATCCAATGGAACATGTAGGCGGCGCTACCGATGACGAACGCGTCGTACGGTTCGGGGTCGGGTCGTTTCACGACGTCCACCGCGTCCGCTTCCAGCCCGGCGTTGCGTAGGCCTTCGGCGATACGCTCGGCGATCCCGCCAGTGGAGCCGTGTCGGCTGGCGTATGCGACGAGAACCTTCATCGGCTGACTCCTTTCGCTCTCGTCGGGCCGACGGCTCCTCTTCTGCCGGCGGCCTCCTCTGAGTGTCCGCCCACTCTCAGAGGCGCGACAGTGCCGAAGGTCACATCAGGCAACGGCAGGCCGGCGCCACCGCGGCAGATCACACAGACCCTTCTCCTGGAGGCGTATCTCGAGATTCGACCGGGGGTGGATGTGGCAAAGTCGACCGTGGGGCAGGGTGAGGGGGAAAGGAGTCACCTCGTGAGCACGATCCGCACCTTCATCGCCATCGCCGCCGCTTCTCTCGCTGTTGCCAGCCTCATCCATCGAGGCTTCCTGATCGGCGGTTTCGAAGACGGATCGGCGGCCACGGCTGAGGGGATCATCGCCACCGTCATGGCGATCGGCTTGCTCATCACGCTGTTCGCCGGCCGGTGGGCGCTGACTGTGGGCCGGGGCGCGTTGATCTTCGGGCTGGCCGGAGTCAGTGTTGGGCTGTTCGTGACGATCATCGGGATAGGGCCGCAGACCACGCCCGATCTCATCTACCACTTGGTGTTGTTCCTGTTCCTGGTCGTGGCAGTGGTCATCTCGTGGCGAGTGGCGGCGGAGACACCAACCGGCTGAAAAGCAGGTACTCCCGCCCGGCGCGCCTCGAGACGACTGCGTAAGCTCTCGACGTCGGGGCATGCGGTCACGGATCCTTTCAATCTTCAGTTCGCCGTTCCTGCAGCGGGTCATATGGCATGTACGCCGGGTCACCGAGAAGATGGACCGGCGGTTCTTCATGTCGCTTCTCGCCGGACTGGTGGGGATCCTCGCCGTCGCCTCCTTGGTGGTGTGGGTCGCAGAAACCGACAGAACACTCGGCGACCTGGGAGCGGCGTTCTACTGGTCCGTCACCACCGTGCTGGGCCAGGGCGACGCCTCCTACGTGGCCGGGCCGGTTGGATGGGCCGTGGGATGGCTCCTCGGCGTGTTCGGTGTGGCGATCGTGGCCACGATCACCGGGGCGTTGGTCGGGTTCGTGATCGATTTCCTGCTGAAGGAGGGACAAGGTATGGGAGCGTCCGGGTACCGGGACCACATCGTCGTTTGCGGCTGGAACACGACCGCACGTGATCTGCTGGAGGAGTTGATCACCGACGCCTACGAGGGGGAGGTAGTCCTGATCCACAACTCCGAGTCGAACCCGGCCGGTAGCAGCGTGTATTTCGTGCGCGGCGACACCACCAACGAATCCGACCTGAAGCGGGCGGGGATCGAGCACGCCCGTTCGGCCATCATCTGTCCGGTCGACTCGTCGAACGAGGCGGACATGCATTCGATCCTCACGGCGCTCGCCATCGAGTCGATAGCTCCCAATGTGCGCACCGTGGTGGAGGTGAACAACCCAGCCCACGTCGCGCACTTCCGCCGGGCCAATGTCGACGAGGTGCTCGTCACCTCGAAACTCGCTTCCCACTTGCTCGCCCGCACCGCCATCTACCCCGGCCTCAGCGAGCTCGTGACCGACATCGTCTCGGGCGGTGAAGGTTCCGAGCTCTACCGCGTCAGGCTGCCCGAAGAGTTCGTGGGCATGTCGATCGACGCGGTGTCGGCTGCGCTGCGGGCGCACCACTCCGCCACCCTGCTCGCCGTCTCCCGTGACGGCACGACCTACACCAATCCCGGGGCGGAATTCGCGCTGAAGCCCGACGACGACCTCGTCGTGGTGGCCGAATCGCTGGGGACGCTGGCTCCTCTCCGCAGCGCCACGGCCTTCGAGGAGTAGCTCAGGCGATACCGCGGCGCCGGTCGAGCAGCTGGATGAGGTCGTGGGCGGCCAGCTCGATCTCCTTGTGGTCCCATTGCGTTGCCCGGAACCGCGCCGCCATCAAGCCGCTGCGATGCACTCTCCGAAAGTCACCGACGATGAAGGCGTAGCGGGCCTTGGTGTCGTCCGGTGCGCCGACCGTGAGTCCCAGGTGCCAGCGTCCGTATTCCTCCCAGGAGTGCTTCTCCAGGTAGGCGTTCTCGGCCGCCGCGCTGGGCTGGATTTCTGACCATTCGCTGCGGACGACGTACTGGCGAGAGTCGATCATCTCCCGGATGTACTCGACGGCCGCCGGGTTGACCTCGTAGCGCGCCATCCGGCCAACTTACCCACCGGAGAATTCCTCACACCGGCCAGCCTCGGCTCCCTAACGTCCCGTGGACGACGGCGAGGAGGAGGGACGATGGCGGAGAAGATCACGAGCGTCGACGAGTACATCTCGTCACTGCCGGAAGTGGCCCGCGAGAAGCTGAGGAGATTCGACAGATCGTTCACGATGTCGTGCCCGACGTCGGCGAGAGGATCTCCTATCAGATACCCACGTTCACCGTCGGCGGACGCTACCTCGTCTACGCCGGAGCATGGAAAACCCATGTCGGCATCTATCCGTGCCGGGAGGCGACCCAGACTTCGATGAGGCGATGGCGCCCTACCGCTCCGGCCAGGGGACGCTCAGGTTCCCACTCGACCAGCCGCTGCCCCGGGCACTGATCGAAGACGTGGTCCGACGCCTCCTTGAACGCCTGGGGGCTGGCTGAGGCTCCCTTCAGACCAGGCCGGATTCGTAGGCAGCGATCACCATCTGGGCCCGGTCACGCAGGTCGAGCTTGGTCAGCACCCTGCTCACGTGTGTCTTCACCGTCTGCTCGGAGATGAACAGGGCTTCGGCGATCTCCTTGTTGGAGAGGCCGCGAGCGACCTGGACGAGCACTTCCTGTTCCCTATCCGTCAGTTCGTCCAGTCTGTGACTGGATGTGGCCCTCGGCCGACGCGCCAGGTCGGCGATGAGGCGGCGCGTCACAGATGGCGCCAGAAGGGCGTCGCCGGCGGCGACGACTTTGATCGCTTCCACCAGACTGGCGGCGGGAGCATCCTTCAGGAGGAACCCGCTCGCGCCCGCCTGGATCGCCTCGTAGACGTACTCGTCGATGTCGAAGGTGGTGAGCATCACGACCTTGGTCGTGTCGGAGCCGTCGGCGAGGATCCGGCGAGTCGCCTCCAATCCGTCCATCTCCGGCATCCTCACGTCCATCAGGATCACGTCCGGCTGGAGACGGCGGGCGGCGGTCACGGCGGCCGATCCGTCAGCGGCGTCACCCACCACCTGTATCTCGGGGTCGGCGTTGAGGAGGGCGGTGAATCCCTCCCTGACCATTGCTTGATCGTCGACGACGAGGACCCGGATCATTGCTCGACCGGGAGGCTCGCTTCCACCACGAAGCGGCCATCCGCTCGACGACGGGCGCTCACGCTCCCTCCGACGGCCGTCGCGCGTTCGGCCATGCCCGTGAGCCCGTGGCCGGGCGGACTGGGGGGTGCCGGGCAGGGGTTGGCCACCATGAGCTCCAACGCCGTATCCCCATACTCGACCCACACCTCGACCTCTTCCCCGGGGGCATGGCGGGTGGCATTGGACAGCGCTTCTTGGAGGATCCGATATGCACTCACCTCGACCGATTCGCGAAGGGGACGGGGCTCTCCCTGAACGGTGAGCGACACCTCGACACCGGCGTCCCGAGTGGAGGCGACGAGGTCTTCGATCTGCTCCAGACCAGGCTGGGGCATCCGGGGCGCCTCTTCGCTGCGCAGCACGGAAAGGAGACTGCGAATCTCGTTGAGCGATTCCCTCGCCGCCTGAGATATCTCGGCGAACTCGTTCCGCACCTCGTCGGACAGGCCTGAGAGCCGGAACGGGGCGGTCTCTGCCCTCACGGCCACCATCGACATGTGGTGGGCGACGACGTCGTGGAGTTCGCGCGCCACTCGGGTCCGTTCTTCTACTCCGATGCGGCGGGCGCGTTCGACGTCGGTCATCTCCTGCTGATCGACGAGGGCGAGGGCTGTCTGACGGCGGCTTCGCAAGGCATCGGTCAAGAGCGCGAAGACCGCCCCCAAAGGGATCATCTCGCTGATGCCGACTTCGAGCAGAACGGCAGCCACGGGAACGGTCGCGGCCCAGGCCCAGAGACCGACCTCGCGTCTGAACCGGAGGGAGACGTAGAACGTGTAGACGGCGAGGCCGACGGCGGCGACGACCCGTAGCCCTCCCGGGTAGTACCAGAACCACGCCACCGCGGCCAGGACCAGGGCGATTCGCCAACCGACGATCAGATTCCGCTGGGCGACGGCAATCGGCGCCACCGCCAGCAACCCGATGAGGAACGACCACGGCTCGACTGACGACGCCGTAGCGGCGACCAGGGCGTAGAGAAGGATCATCCCGATCAGGCGGGCCGCCGGGTGGCGGAGCCAGGCCGAAAGAAATCGAGGCCGCCGGGGCACTCCATCCCAGTCGACGGCGGGTTCGATCCCGGGACTCACGAAGGTGTCGCGAAAGCCCGGCCACAGGCCCGAAAGCGCGGTTCTCGTCCGTTCGACGGTTGTAGCCATCACTGTCCGTCGATGGTACGGGGCGTCGGCTGTCGTGACGTCCCTCCGGAGAGTGATTCGACCATCGCTCTCGTGTACTACCGGGGTGACGACGAATGGGGCCACAGCGTCGTTACCACGCCTGATTGAGGGGTGATGTGAGACCCCGGCGGTAGCGAATGGCGAGCAGTCCGGCTGAGGAGGGACGGGGAGAACGGCTCCCCAGCCGGATGCGGCCGGACAGTCGCCTCCGTACGTTCGCCGGGCATGTTCGGGTCGTTCCTCGCCCGCTTCGCAGCTCTTTCGGTCCTCGGGGTGTGCCTGAGTGGAGTCGGTCATTCGTTGGCGGCGTCGGGGTCCACCGATGTTGGCTGGGACCGCCTGGTGACAGGCGTCATCGCCGGCGACGTCACGGACGTTCCGGTCGGGTTCGAGGACGTCATGGGCTATTCGCCGGCGCTCGAGAACGGGAGGTTGGTGCGGCCGGACGGGAACTGCTCGTCGCCTTTGTCACCGCCTGAGTTCGAATTCGCGTGCCAGGCACACGACTTCGGCTACGACCTGCTCCGGTTCGGAGAACGGACGGGGCGAAGGCCGTCCCTTCACTTGCGCCGCGTGATCGATGCCCAGTTCCATCAGGACATGCTCGATGCCTGCGAGGACCTCGCCTGCCGCGGTCTCGCTCACGTGTTCTCCCTTGGCGTCGGCCTCAACTCGGTCCGCCAGGGTTACACGCCACCGGGTCGGGAGCCGATCCTTCCCTGGTTGCTGGCCGGAGGCGTCGTGCTCGGGCTGTCCCTGTACGGCGGGAGCCTCACAGATCTCCCCGATGGAGGTGGTGAGGGCGGAAAGTCCCTGGGCGTTGCGTCGGCGCGCCGGTAGGGTCGGACTCAGATGCCACTCATCGTCACAGGAATCCTTCTCGTCGGCGCCTGGGTCCTCTGGGCTCTCAGGGGCCGTCAGCGGCCGTAGCCGATCCGCCGGGCCCTCACCCCTTCGGCGCGGTCTCGTCGAGCAGGTACGCCACTTCGATCTCCCAGTTCTCCAGATCCGGTTCTTCTTTCGGATCGGTCCGGTAGAACTCGAATCGCCCTATCCAGGTCGTCTCGCCTTCGACGGAATCCAGGCGCGGACGAAGCCTTTCGCGCTCCAACCACTCGTCCAGTTCCCGGATCGTCGAGATCAGGCGGTCGGGGTGGCCCCGGTGGATCGCGGTCGCGTACCTCCCGGCCGGGATCTCGCCCGAGACGATACGCCCCTCGCATGGCACCGGCCGCTGAACCGGGGCGCCCACCGCCAGGCGAAAAGGCGTCACGTGGTCCCCGAGTGTCCAGTACCGGAAGAACGGAGGTCCGGCGAGTCCCAGGTCCCGTTCGGCGATCCAGGCGAGCACTTCGGTCACCAATACTGTCGCCTTCCCCCACTCGCTGAGGCTGGCTCGTACCGGGATGGCCACATATGGCTGGGAGCGTCGGTTGGATATCTCCAACGTGGACGTTGTCTCTTCTGACATGTGATCTCCGACGCTCCCGGTCCGGCGCATTCATCGGTGCGGTGGTGGCCGCGACGATCGCCGGTCCCTTACGATCGGCGGATGCGGTTCGGGCTCTCGTTTCCCAACTTCGGAACCTAC
>DASVDX010000008.1:0-27599 GCA_036380875.1 Acidimicrobiia bacterium | reverse complement strand
CAGCCGAGGAACCTCCGAGCCAACAGATTCTTGATCGGACAATTCCATCAGTCGTTCCAGACTCCATCCGGCGTCCGCCGCGGCGTTGAGCAGGTCCGACATGCTGCGGTGGAAGAAGACCACTTCGCCTCCACCCGCAGGCTCGGTCGACGAGCCGCCATCGAAGTAGCGACCGGGCCGCCACAGGATCTCGCCGTCGGAGTCTTCGATGGGCGTGGATCCGGGAGCGGTCCATACCGGATGATTCGACACGATGGCGAGGAACCCACCCGGGCGAACCACCCGCGCCGTCTCGGCGAAGAACGCCTCGTGGTCCTCGATGTGGTCGAGGACCAGAACCGCGTAGGCCCCGCGCAGGGACGCGTCGGCGAACGGGATCACGGGGAGCCGGGACATCACCACCGGCGAGGCAGCCCGCCGGGCGAGAGATTCGACGAGCTCGACACCGACCACCCGCGACCCGGTGGCTTCCGCCACGACAGACATCATCCGTCCGTCACCGGACCCGAGATCGGCCACTACTCCCCCGGTCTCGACGCGCTCAACGAGTTCGAGAACCAAAGGGGTGACCACCTCCGCATAGGCGGGGTCATTCACCTCGTCGAGCCACCACGCGGTGAGACGCTCCCAGGGCACGGGTCGAGGCTAGGGAAGCTGGGTCAGCGCCGCTCGACCTGGCTCTCGAACCAGGGCAGGGTCAGCTCGAGACCCCGACGCAGGGGCACCTGCGCCTTCCAGCCGAGGAGCTCCTCGGCCTTGGTGGTGTCTGGGCGACGCACCGACGGGTCGTCCACCGGCCTCGGGATGAACTCGACTCCCGGGAAGTTGCCGACGACGTCCTGAATCGTCTCCGCGAGCTCGAGGACGGTGACCTCCTCGGGGTTGCCGATGTTGACCGGGCCCGTCTCCTCTGACAGAAGGAGGCGAAGGATCCCCTCGACCAGGTCGTCGACATAGCAGAGCGAGCGGGTCTGGCTGCCGTCGCCGTGGACCGGAAGCGGCCGGTTCTCCAGCGCCGCCTTGAAGAAGCTGGGCACGGCCCGCCCGTCGTTGGCGCGCATGCGCGGGCCGAAGGTGTTGAAGATGCGGACGATCCTGGTGTCGACGCCGTGCTCCCGGTGGTACGCCAGCGTCAGCGCCTCGGCGAAGCGCTTCGCCTCGTCGTAGACGCCGCGCGGCCCGATCGGGTTGACGTTGCCCCAATACGTCTCGGGTTGCGGGTTGACCAGCGGGTCGCCGTACACCTCTGAGGTGGAGGCGAGGAGGAAGACCGCTCCCTTCTCCTTGGCCAGTCCGAGACCGCGGTGCGTGCCGAACGCACCCACCTTGAGTGTGTGGATGGGCCACTTCAGGTAGTCCACGGGCGATGCCGGGGAGGCGAAGTTGAGGACGTAGTCGACGTCGGTCGGGACCCAGACGAACTCGGTGACGTCGTAGTGGATGAGATGGAAGGCCGGGTTCCCGATCAGGTGGGAGACGTTGTCCGGGCTGCCCGTGATCATGTTGTCCAGGCACGTCACCTTGGCGCCGGACTCGAGCAGCCAGCTGCAGATGTGCGAGCCGAGGAAACCGGCGCCGCCGAGCACGACGGCGTGCTTCCCGTCGAACTCTTCGAATCGTGTTGGCCCACCCAGAGACAAGATGCCCTCCTCAGGCAAGGTTACAGGAGAAGATCGGCGCCTCCCATGAGACGCTTTACCCAAAAGGTCAGCCGAGAACCTCTCTCAGGAACTTCCCGGTGTAGCTCTCCCCCACCTGGGCCACCTCCTCGGGCGTCCCCTGGGCGATGATCCGGCCACCGCCTTTGCCGCCCTCCGGCCCGAGATCGATGACGTGGTCGACCGTCTTGATCACGTCGAGGTTGTGCTCGATCACCACCACCGTGTTCCCGGCGTCGACGAGACGCTGGAGGACGATGAGGAGTTTTCTGATGTCCTCGAAGTGAAGGCCCGTGGTGGGCTCGTCGAGGATGTAGAAGGTGCGCCCGGTGGAGCGGCGGCCGAGCTCCGCGGCCAGCTTGATCCGCTGCGCCTCACCGCCGGAGAGGGTGGTGGCCGGCTGGCCGAGCTTGATGTAGCCCAGGCCCACGTCGTAGATGGTCTGCAGGATCCGGGTGATCCGAGGCTGGTTCTCGAAGAACGCCAGCGCCTCCTCCACCGACATCTCCAGCACGTCGGAGATGTTGTGGCCCTTCCACAGGATCTCGAGCGTCTCCCGGTTGTACCGCTTGCCGCCGCACTCCTCGCAGGGCACGTAGACGTCGGGGAGGAAGTGCATCTCGATCTTGATGGTGCCGTCGCCCTTACACACCTCGCAGCGACCACCGGACACGTTGAACGAGAACCGGCCGGGCTTGTAGCCGCGAGCCCGCGCCTCGGTGGTCTGGGAGAACAGCTCACGAATCAGGTCGAACAGCTTGGTGTAGGTGGCGGGGTTGGACCGCGGCGTCCTCCCGATGGGCGACTGGTCGATGTCGATGACCTTGTCGATCAGATCGACCCCGGTGATCCGCTTGTGGCGTCCGGGGACCACGCGGGCCCGGTTCACCTTCGCCGCCAGGCCCTTCCAGAGGATCTCCTCGACCAGGGTCGACTTACCCGACCCCGAGACGCCGGTGACGGCCGTGAACACGCCGAGCGGGAACCGCACGGTGATGTTCTGCAGGTTGTTCTCGGTGGCTCCCTCGACGACGATGGCGCTCCCGTTCCCCTCCCGCCGGAAGAGCGGCCGCTCGATCTGACGCCGGCCGGCCAGGTAGTCGCCGGTGATCGACTCCGGCGCAGACATGATGTCATCGAGGGTCCCCTGGGCGACGACGTGACCACCGTGCTCCCCCGCCCCCGGGCCGATGTCGACGATGTGGTCGGCCACCTTGATGGTCTCCTCGTCGTGCTCCACGACGATCAGCGTGTTCCCCAGGTCGCGGAGCCGGAGCAGCGTCTCGATGAGACGCTGGTTGTCGCGCTGATGGAGCCCGATCGACGGCTCATCGAGGATGTAGAGGACGCCGACCAGACCCGAGCCGATCTGGGTGGCGAGCCTGATCCGCTGCGCCTCGCCACCGGCGAGGGTGGCCGCGGACCGTGACAGGGTCAGGTAGTCGAGCCCGACGTCGAGGAGGAACTTGATCCGGGCCCGGATCTCCTTGAGGACCATCGCCGCGATCTGGGCGTCCCGGTCGCTGAGCTCGAGCGTGTCGAAGTACTCGAAGGACTCGCCCAGGCTCATGTCGCACACCGCGGCGATGTTCTGCCCCGCCACCGTCACGGCCAGCGACACCGGGTTGAGCCGTGCCCCGCCGCAGGCATCGCACGGCACCTCGGCCATGTACTCCTGGTAGTACTCCCGGGCAGACTCGGTCTCGGCCGTGTCGTGCCGCCGGAGCAGGAAGGGGACGGCGCCTTCGAAGGTGGTGCTCCACTGCCGTCGCCGCCCGAACCGGTTGACGTACTTGACCTGGATGGTCTCCCGGCCGGTCCCGTAGAGGATCTTCTCCTTGACGTCGTCGGGCAGGTCCTTCCATGGCGTGTCCATGTCGAACCCGAGGTGCTCGGCCAGGCCACCGAGGAGGCGGTAGTAGTACCGCATCCGGTTGGAGGTCCACATCGGGATGGCGCCCTCGTTGAGGGAGAGGTCGGGGTCGGCGATGACCAGGTCGGGGTCCACCTGGAACCGGACGCCGATGCCCGAGCAGACGGTGCACGCCCCGTAGGGGCTGTTGAACGAGAAGTTGCGGGGCTGGAGGTCTTCGAAGCTGAACCCGCAGACCGGGCACGCCAGCGCCTGCGAGAAGGTGAGGGTCGGCCCGTCGGAGATCTCGACGTCGGCGACACCGTCGGCGAGCGCGAGGGCGGTCTCCAGGGACTGGGTGAGACGCTGCTCGATGCCGTCACGCCGCACCAGGCGGTCGACGATGACCTCGATGGTGTGCTGGTAGTAGCGGTCGAGCTTGATCTCCTCGGTCAGCTCCCGCACCTCGCCGTCGATGCGGGCCCGGGAGAAGCCCTGCTTGGCCAGCTCCTTGAGCAAGCCCTCGAACTCGCCCTTCCGCCCCCGCACTACCGGGGCGAGGATTTGGAACCGGGTCCCCTCCTCGAGCTCGAGGATTCGATCCACGATCTGCTGAGGAGTCTGGCGCTCCACCCTGGTGCCGTCGTTGGGACAGTGGGGCACGCCGATCCGGGCCCAGAGGAGACGCATGTAGTCGTAGACCTCGGTCACGGTGCCCACGGTGGAACGGGGGTTCCGTGACGCCGTCTTCTGGTCGATGGAGATCGCCGGCGACAGGCCCTCGATGAAGTCGACGTCGGGCTTGTCCATCTGCCCCAGGAACTGTCGGGCGTATGCGGACAGCGACTCCACATAGCGACGCTGGCCCTCGGCGTAGATGGTGTCGAAGGCCAGGGACGACTTCCCGGACCCTGAGATCCCGGTGAAGACGATCAGCTTGTCCCGGGGCAACTCCAGCGTGAGGTTCTTGAGGTTGTGCTCACGGGCGCCCCGGATGACGATGGAATCGGTGGACACGGGACCATGGATTGTAGACCAGGACCCACCGAACAATTGTTCGTTTCAGCTCGCCAGTTCTTGGATCAGGTCCCAGTACCAGTCGGTCAGATTGACCTTGTCGGCGAGGAGCACTTCCCGACGGCGCGCCCACTCCTCCTTCGCCCCGGGCTTCAACGCGGCCTCGATGGCATCGATGGCTGCATCCAGTTCCTCGGGGACGAAGCTGTAGGCGATCCCGTACTTCTCCTCCATCTCGATGAAGTGCGACATCCTCCGGGCGAAGGTAGAGATCCGGAACGCCGGCGTGCCGAGCATGGCCGCCTCGACTATCACGCTCTGGGAGTCGCCCACCACGACCGAGGCATGGGCGAGGACGTCGTGGAGACGCTCCGGCGGCAGGTCGAGCTGCCGCACCAGGTCGGCCGCTTCGGCACCGGGCTCGACGGTGGCGAACACCGGCCCGATCGACCCCACCAGATCGAGAAGGCGAAGGACGGCTTCCCGGTTCAGGCCCCTGATGTCCTTGTCGTGCGACGCGTCGTGGGCGACGAGCCGGAGCACCGAGTACCTCTCCCCTGGGGCGAGGCCGAGTTCGTGCCGCGGGTCGCTCGGGGTGTACAGGTCGGGATGGAGGTATGCGAGCGCCTTGTAGCTCGGGTACTTCCGCCCCTTCCTCCCGAAGTCCTGTTCGAGGCAGTCCGGGGCGGTGATGACATGGGCGAAGGGGGCCGCGGCGTAGTAGTGGATCCCGACCGACCGTCCGTCGTCGGTGTCGAAGACGCCTTTGGCCCCCAAGAGCCGGGCCGCCTGCACTCCAGCGGGATTCCGGGTGAGCACGACGTCGGGATCGAGCTTGCGCCCCTGGCGCACCAGGAAGGAGACCCGGCCGATGAGCTCCCGCGCCTGGTCTGCCATGCCGGCATGACCTGAGCGGCCGTGAGCGAGGTGCTCGATCTCGAAGGCATCGAGGAGCCGCAGGGTGACGTCCTTGTCACGCCCGACCACCAGGACGTCGTGGCCCTCGTCGACGAGCCGCCGGTAGAGATGGCGGAAGAAGTGGACGTGCGCCGGGTGGGAGATGTCGATGAGCGCTCGCATGGTCTGACCGCGCCTGAGACTAGAGAGCGAGCGGACCTCACCCGAGATGCGACTTCACGTTCCAGGTTGCCTTTACCATCACCGTCTCGTTGTGAGCACCATGAATTCCTCCCCGCTCCCCGAAACCACCCCGGTCGGAGTGGCCCTTGCCGGCTACGGATATTGGGGCGCCAACCTGGCGCGCAACATCGTCGCCTCCTCCGCCACCACCCTGATCGGAGTGATCGACTCCGACCAGTCGGCGCGGGATTCCGCGGCCGCCCGCTATCCGGGGATCACCACATGGGACCGGCTCGAGGCCGCGTTGGACGACGACCGCGTCGAGGCGGTGGTCGTGGCCACGCCCGCGAGCACCCATGCAGTCGTGACCACCGCGGTGTTGGAGTCCGGCCGGCACGCGCTGGTGGAAAAGCCACTTGCCAACACTCCCGAGGAAGCAACGGACCTCCTCGAACTGGCACAGGAAAAGGACCTCACCCTCATGGTGGGCCACACGTTCCTCTATTCGGCCCCGGTCAACCGTCTTCGGGACTGGATCCGCGACGGCGAGCTAGGCAGGGTCCAATACGTCCGCTCGCAGCGGATGAGCCTGGGCCGCGTCCGACGCGACATCAACGCCTTCTGGAACTTCGCCCCACACGACATCTCTATCCTCATGTACCTCCTCGACGACAGACCGGTGCGGGTCAATTGCTCGGGGTTCTCCTACGTCCAGCCCGGCGTCGAAGACATGTGCGTGGCGACCCTCGAGTTCTCGACCGGTATCGGCGCCACCGTCCACGTCAGCTGGCTCGACCCCATCAAGACCCGACTCATGACGGTGGTGGGAACCGAGAAGATGGCGATCTATGACGACGTCTCACCGGATAAGCCACTGGCCCTGGTCGACAGTGGCGTGGCCCGCGACGAGAACCTGGGCCGCTACTTGACGATGAGCGAGTTCCAGTGGCGCACCAGGGCGGGCGACATCCTCATCCCCAAGGTCGACCTGGTGGAGCCGCTGTTGGTCGAGATCACCGACTTCGGCGAATCCTGTGCGACGGGGAAGACCCCGCGTGCGCACGCCCAACACGGTCTGGAGGTCGTCCGGGTGCTCGCCGCGGCCGACCGGTCGATGAAGGCCCATGGGGCCCCCGTGGAGATCCAATGGTGATCGACGAGACCGCCATCATCGGGGCGGACGTTTCGTTCGGACGGAACCCGCGGGTGGGGCCGCTCGTGGTCATCGGTGTCGACCTGCCCGACGCCGGGCCGGTCGTTTTCGGTGACGATTGCATCGTCAGGAGCCATTCCGTGATCTATGGCGCCACGACATTCGGTGACCGGTGCGCCGTCGGCCACCACGCCCTGATCAGGGAGGAGACGACGGTCGGCTCGGATGTCTCCGTGGGCAGCTTCACCAGCCTGGGCCCTTCGGTTCGAGTCGGTGACCGGGTCCGGTTCCACACCAACTGCTTCGTGCCCGAGGAGTCCGTGATCGAGGACGGAGCCTGGTTCGGGCCCGGTGTGGTGGTGACCAACGCCCGATATCCGAACCGGCCCGACACCAAGCAGAACCTGGAAGGCGTGCATGTGGAGCGAGACGCGGTGATCGGCGCCGCGGTCGTGCTGCTGCCTGGTGTGCGTATCGGCGCTGGTGCACTGATCGGAGCCGGAGCGGTGGTCACGAAAGACGTGGCCCCCGGCGCCACCGTCATCGGGAACCCGGGAAGGATGGTCGCGCAATGAAGATCCCGTTCATGGACCTGGGCCGGCTCCACGAGAGCATCCGACCCGAGATCGACGCCGCCATCAACACGGTCATCGAGGGCTCGAGCTTCATCGGTGGCGACCATCTGAAGCGCTTCGAGGGGGCCTTCGCCGATGCCCACGGCCTCCCCGCCGCGGCGGGATGCGCCTCGGGCACCGACGCCTTGGCACTGGCATTGCGTGCCCTCGGGATCGGACCCGGCGACGAGGTCGTCGTTCCCGGGATGACGTTCGTCGCCACGGCCGAGGCCGTGGTCCACGCCGGCGCAGCCCCCGTCCTCGCCGACGTCGACCCGGTCACCCTCCTGCTGACACCGGAGACCGTGGAACCCGTTCTCACCGAGCGGACCCGGGCCGTGATCCCCGTCCATCTCTACGGGCACGTCGTCCCGTTCGATCACATCCGGGCATGGAAGGAGCGCGGCCTCCTGGTCATCGAGGACGCCGCCCAGGCGCATCTGGCGACCTGGAACGGCGAGTTCGTCGGCACCTACGGCGACGCCGCCTGCTTCAGCTTCTATCCCGGAAAGAACCTCGGAGCGTTCGGGGACGGTGGGATCGTCGTCTCCCGCGAAGTGTCCGTGGTCGACGAGGTTCGCCGCATCAGGGACCACGGCCGACACTCCAAATACACCCACGACGTCGTCGGCTGGTGTAGCCGGCTCGACGGGCTCCAGGCGGCGATCCTCGACGTGAAGCTCCGACACCTTCCCGAGTGGACCGAGAGCCGTCGTGCTCACGCCGACCGTTATCGCCGGGCTCTCGGCGACCATCTCGTGCCCTGGGAGGAAGGCGCAGTCCATCATCTCCTGGTGGCCAGGGCGCCGGACCCGGACGGCGTGGCGTCCCGGCTCGCGGATGCCGGGATCGGCACCGGGCGGCACTACCCGGTGGCGCTGAGTCAGCAGCCCTGGCTCGCCGGACCGTCGCTGCCGGCCTCGGAGAAGGCGGCCGACGATGTCATCTCACTACCCATGGACCCGTTGATGACGCCAGAAGAGGTCGACCGGGTGGCGGAGGCGTTCCTCGAAGCCGTCTCCTGAGCGACGAGGATGACGCTGTGAGCCGCCCAAGCCTCGAGCGTCTCGGCAGGTTGCGGCAGTCGTGGGGCGGCCTGATCACCGCCGGATCCCCGGCCCACCGCTGGGTGATGGCCATCCTGAGCATCGCAGTGGTGGCAGTCGCCGTCTGGTCGGCGAGCCGCCTCGAGATCTCTCCCGCCGACTTCTCATGGCTCCCGCTGATCGGTGCCGTCGTCCTGTCCCTCCTCGGCCCGGTGATCACCGCCGCCGAGTACCGCGCCGGCCTCCGTCTCATCGGCCGGGACACGGACACGCCGACCGCCATCCAGGTGTCGGTCTTCGGGACGCTGGCCAACGTGCTGCCCATACCGGGCGGATTCCTCGTGAAGCTGAAGGCGATGACGGAGCAGGGTGCCCGAGCACGGACGGCGGCCGCTGCCCAGTTGCTGGTGGGGATCGTCTGGCTGGCGATGAGCGGCGTCCTCGTCGCCATTGCGCTCCCCCGTTGGCGACTAGCAGTCGTCGCGGTCACCGCCGCCCTCTTCGTGGCCTCCGGCGCCATGGCGTATCGGAACAGGTATTCGCGCCGGGCGTTGGCCGCGGTGGTCGGGATCGAGGTGATCTTTCTGGCGTCGGCAGCGGCCCGCTTCTACCTCGTGCTGTCCGGTCTCGGCATCGCGGTGAGCGGCAAGGCCGCCCTGGCCCTGGCCGCCTCGGGACCGCTGGCGGCGGCGACGGGGATCATCCCGGGCTCACTGGGCATATACGAGGCGATTTCGGCAGGCTTGGCCGCGCTCGCAGATCTCGACCCGGAATCCGGCTTCCTGGGAGCTCTGGTGCAGAGGGTGTTCACCTACCTGACGTTGCTGCCGTTCGTCTGGTGGGGTCGCTCTAGGAAGGGCGCCTCGCCAGATACAGCACCTGGTAGCTGAGACCCACAGGCGCCCACGGCAGCGGCACGCCGGGCATCCAGAGGCCCACCGGCCGGGTTTCGATGTCGACGAACCCCACGTCTCCCAGCATCTTCACGACCCACCGCGGCGTCATGTAGTGGCGGTGGTCGGCCGCGAAGAAGAACCTCGTGCTGCGGGCCCACTCGAACGCCACCACCGGGAAGGAAACAGGGTTGGGGGTCGAGAGGCGCAGCTCGCCTCCCGGCTTGAGCATCGTCATGGCCTGCCGGAGAAACCTGTAGGGGTCCTCGATGTGCTCGATGACTTCGCCCGCGATGACGAAGTCGAACGACTCCGGCTCCAGGTCCAGGTGCCCGTGGAAGTCGCCGACCACCTGCCTGGCGTACCCGGGTGGCTTGGGCGCCTCGATGTGGTCGACACCTGTCACCTCTGCCCCCGGCGGGAAGTGGCGATTGGGCCATTCGGCGTAACCGATGTCGAGCACCTTCCCGTGGACGCTGGAAGCGAGGAGACGGAGCCGCCGCTCCTCGTACCAGCGCCAGATCATCTGGTGTCCCGGGTGGCCGGCATCACCAAGTGCTCGCGCTTGTTCAACTGCACGAGGAGGTCGGCCAGGAGGCCGACGCCGGCGAGCGCGAAGGCCACACCGAGGATCACGATCGTGTTGGTGCCGACACGGAAGTTCTTATCGACCAGGTCGTAGATCAGCTTCCCGACCCCTACCAGCCCGGTGAGGACCGAGAGCGGGCCGAAGAAGCGGATGGGCTCGTGGAGGAGGACCATTCGCACCACCTGGAGCAGGTACCTCCGGGTGTCGGCGAGCCAGTGGAACTTGGACTGACCCGAGCGCTTCGAGTAATCGATGGGAATGTATCTGATCGAGTACCCATTGGAGAGGAACGCCATGGTCAGGGTGGTCACACAGGAGAATCCACGAGGGAGCAGGTAGAGGAACTGGCTGCCGACGTCGCGCCGAAAGGCACGGAAGCCGGAGTTGAGATCGGGGATCTTGGTCTTGCTCAGATAGGAGGCGAGCTTGCGGATGATCCACTTCGCCGGCATGCGGAGGATCTTGACCGTGCCTTCCTCGGTCGTCCTCGCCCCCACCACCTGGTCGTAGCCGTCGAGCTGGTCGACCAGTTCGGGAATCCGGTCGTTCGGATAGGTCATGTCGACGTCGGTCCAGACCACGACCCTGCCTTGGGCGGCCATGGTCCCGTACTTGCGGGCGGAGCCGGAGCCGCGATTGGTGTTGAAGCGGATCGTCTTCACCCCGAGCGTCTCGGCGAGCTCACCCGATCCGTCGGTGGACCCGTCGTCGACGACGATTATCTCGTAGGAGTAGGAGGAGGCGTCCATCGCCTTCTCGATGCGACGCACCTCCTCTTCCAGGTGTGTCACCTCGTTGTAGACGGGCAGGACGATGGAGACGTCGATGTCGCTCATCGCCCCGTACGGTAGATGGACGGGAGAGGTTGAGGTGGGAGCGGCGGACGCTCAACGCCTCAATCGTGAGACGTCAGAGCCGGCTTTGCAGCCTCCTCGGATCCTCGCCGTCCGCGAGTAATCGTCATAACGATGAACGCTGTGAGCACCGGCGCGACCGCACGCGACGAGTCGAAGTACCGATACCAGACGGGTTCACTCATTAGTAGAGCGAGAGCTGCCAAGCCGGCGACCGACGCGCCCAAGACGGTGGGGCGGGTCAGAGCGCGGTAGAGGACGACGACGCAGACAGCGAGGATCAAGAGCCCGAGTGCCATGTCGAGCGCCAGGTCGGCTCCGGTCATCCAACGCCGCATTGCCTTGACGAAACCGACAAGGGGAAGGTCCACAGCCTGAAGATCCTGACCCAGACCCTCCTCGAGACGCAGCCGAAGGAACACCCACCAACAACCCACCGCGGCGAAGGGCAGCGCCCACGGCCAACCAGGAAGCTTCTTCTGCTTCCAGATTTGGAATCCGATCACACCAACGGCGGCGAGGATCATCGTCTCCCGCGCAAGGGCGCCAGCGGTGAAACCGAGCACAGCCCACCAGGTGTTGCGGCGGAGTATTCCGAAGACACCGGCCATCAACCCGGCAGTTGCCACCACCCCTCCACCGTCAATCGCGATTTCGGACAGAAGGCCTGGGTTCAACGCGAATGCGAGACCGAGCCAGGCCGGGCCTCCCATCAACTGTGCGACTCGTGCTGTGAAGTAAGTGCCGATACACAGTGCTAGGACGTTGACGATCACCAAGCCCCATTGGACCCCTCGTGAATCCAAGAGACCACCTAAGGAGGCCAAAGTCGGATAGAGCATTCGTTGCGCTCGATAGGCCGGCCGGTCGAGGAACGCAGCGTGCTTGCCCGGCTCCAGATAGAACGGGTCCATCGCTTGCATGAAGAAGAACTTCCCGTCGTGACCCAGAGCCGGAGCGAGAAGAACGTCTTCGCCGATCCATTGCTCGGCATACGCCAAGAGCACCGGATCCTCCTCGCCGAACTTGACGAATGCTGCAGGATCCCACTCGAACGCAACAAGAATCTGGACTGCTGCTAGGACGCCTACCACCAGACCGACCAGACCCACTCTGAAGCTAATTGACGACTTCATCTGAGGAAATCTCGAGTCCCCGTTCAGTAGGCCGGTAGTTCCGACCACATCGACAGGTGTAGGTCTCCGGCAGCCGACGACCACAGAGACACGCCCACCCGATTTGGAGAGCCGGATTGCCCACCACGAGAGCGAACGGAGGCACGTCTTTCGTAACGACGCTCCCGGCACCCACCATGCAGTCGTGACCGAGCGTGACGCCACACACAATCGTCGCGTTAGCACCAATGGAGACGCCCGACTCAACGTGAGTGCTCACCCAGTCCTCGGGTCCCGTCTGGAATCGGACGCGCGGCGCCAAATCATTGGTGAAAACGGCTCCCGGACCGACGAATACATCGTCCCCAATGACGACCCCGTGCCAAATGAGCGATCCGTTCTTCACAGTTACCCGATCACCCAGCTTGGCCCCGGACTCGATGAAGGCGTGGTCACCGATCTTGCAGAATCGCCCGACCACTGCACCAGCGAGGATGTGGGCGAAGGCCCATACCTTTGTGCCAGCCCCGACGTCGCCTTCGACCACGGCCAACGGATGTATGAACGTGGCGTCTTCAGACACCCACTTCCTCCAGCGCCTTGGCAAGGGACTCGACCACGTACTGCTGCTCTCCCTCAGTGATGCCAGGGAACATGGGCAAGGACAGGATCTCGTCCGCCAGGTGCTCGGCGACCGGGAAGTCTCCCCTCTCGTAGCCGAGATCGGCGAGGGCGCCGTGAAGGTGAAGCGGAGTCGGATAGTGGATCCCCGCCCCCACTCCGCGCCGGTTTAGAGCTTCGAGGACTCTGTCGCGCTGGGCGACCCGGATCACATAGAGGTGCCAGACATGTTCATTGCCATCGGCGACCGTGGGCGTGACCACATCAAGGTCCGCGAGCATCTCGTGGTACCGATCGGCGGCGAGTTGACGTTCCTTGTTCCAGATGTCGAGATGCTCCAGCTTGGCCAAAAGCACCACGGCCTGCACTGTGTCAAGGCGTGAGTTGAAGCCGATCTCCGGGTGGTGATATTTCTGAGTCGATCCCCAGTTGCGCAGCCGCCGTAGACGGTCGGCCAGGTCGTCGTCGCTGGTGAGCACGGCGCCGCCGTCACCGTATGCGCCGAGGTTCTTCCCCGGGTAGAAGCTGGTGGCGGCTGCCTCACCGAAGCCACCCATCGACCTGCCGAGCCGAGATGCCCCTTGAGATTGTGCGGCGTCCTCGAGGATCGGAATCGATTCACCCGCCACCTCACGGATCTTCTCCGCCTCGGCCATCTGCCCGTACAGATGGACGGGCACGATGGCTCTGGTCCGCGACGTGAGCGCTTCGGGAACCAGATCGGTGTCGATCAGGAAGGAGTCCTCGCGGCAATCCACGAGAACCGGACGGGCACCCAACCGCACCGCGGCCAGAGCCGTGGCGATGAAGGTGTTGGCGGGCACGACGACTTCGTCCCCAGCAGAGACACCGAGAGCCCGCAATGCGAGTTCAATCGCCTCGGTTCCATTGCCCACGCCGATGCAATGGGCCACGCCGCAGTACCTAGCGAACCTGTCCTCGAACTCAGCCACAGCCGGTCCGAGGATGAACTCTGATCGCTCCATCACCCCGAGGACATCCTCTGCGACCTTGGCGGCAATTTGGGCGTGCTGACGAGACAGATCGACCAACGGGATCTTCATGCGATCTCCTCCACCGGCACGGCAGCTCCCCCAGCCGCTATCGAGCGGTCGATCGCCTCGAGTGCTGCAACTACTCGAAGGCCGGTCCAACCATCCGACAGGGCATCGGGCTTTCCGGCGACGCGATCGAGGAAGGCTTCACATTCACGTTTAAGGGGCTCGCCGGCGACGACATGAGGTATTCGGACTTCGCCTTCCCGAATTTGAGCCCGGAACCCGGCAAAGGTGTCCGCAATTCGCTCGGACCCCGATTCGACAACACCCTTGTCGTATATCCGCAAAGGCTCGTTGAGATCCATGTCGTCGACCGTCAGCATCCGCTCGGATCCCACTACTGACGCCAGACGGCGCTTTCTCGGGTTGAGCCATGATGCCTCGATATGGACCATCTGCCCTTCGGGATAGAGGAAGGAAGCGAAGACAACATCCTGGACCCCGTCGTTCAGCCAACTGCCGCCCGTGGCGGACACCTCGACAGGCTGAGCGTTCAGCCAATGATTGGCGATCGAAATGTCGTGTGAAGCGAGATCCCACCCAGCATTCACATCGACTCGAACCGGGCCGAGGTTTGTGCGAACCATGGACAGGTAACGAACTCGGCCCAGGTGGCCTTCGTCAATCAGTTCTTTTGCTGCTTGATAGGCGGGGTTGAACAAGAAGACATGGCCCACCATTAGTACCAGGTCGTTCTCGTCAGCGAGTCCGACCAACCCCCGTGCCGCATCGATCGAGTGGGCCAGGGGCTTCTCCACCAGCACGTGCTTTCCCGAGCGGAGCGCGCGTCCTGCCAGGTCAGCATGCGTCTTGGTAGGAGTAGCTATCACCACTGCATCCACCCTCGCATCGGCTAGCGCATCCTCGATTGAGTCGGTCAACGCGACGGTTGGAAATCGCTCCCCGATTGCACGACGCCTCACCTCGTCGGTGTCGACCACCCAGAGCACCTGACTCGAAAGATGATCATTGAAGTTCCTGACAAGGTGGGGACCCCAGTGCCCAGCCCCAACGACGGCAACGCCGGTCATCATCTGTCATCACGTCCTTACTTCACTTCTTGATGCCCATCCCGAGGAGGACGAGGGGTCGCAGAATCGACCACCACCCCGTTATCGGCTTCATCTTCGTCTGCCCAAGCTCTTTGGGCGGGTATCTCTTCGTGACCGGGACTTCGATGACCCGATATCCGAGCTTGGCTGCCTTGTACAGGAGATAGACCTCGAGTTCGTACTCGTCCAGCCAGCTCTGATCTAGATCGAGCTTCGGATCTTCAAGCAT
Organism: Acidimicrobiia bacterium; assembly: GCA_036380875.1. Lineage (GTDB taxonomy): Bacteria > Actinomycetota > Acidimicrobiia > Spongiisociales > ZC4RG35 > ZC4RG17. Next base: position 12,768 of record DASVDX010000008.1, on the reverse strand, counting down.
GCTGACACGGGCAGCTCGAAATCCGTTAGTCGTATCGGTCATCTTCATTCCGGAGACGATCCCGAAGAGCCACGGGTGAAGGCGGGTTGCAACCTTGCGGTAGGCGGGCATCTCACCGAAGTCACTGGACGGTTCCAACCACCGGGATCCTTGAACGAGATCGGCCTTATCGTCCGCAATCGGATCGAGGAGCAGTTGAACCTCTTCGGGTGCGTCCTTGTTGTTGCCAGCCATCACCACGGCAACGTCGAACCCACACTCGATCGCATAGCGGTAACCGGTTCGGATTGCGGCGCCAACCCCAACCGTTCGTCCCAACTCGATCACCGTCGCGCCTAGGCTGCGACAGAGATCCGGCGAACCGTCGGTCGACCCGTCATCCACGATGACAACCTCGTCGACGACGTCCGAGGGAACGCGGTCGATGACGGACCCGATCTTCTCGCGCTCGTTCAAGACGGGAGCCATTGCCATGACTCTGAGTCCTCTATACAAGGTCACCACTCCTGGAAGCGCTCACCACGTCACTACTCGGCTTCAACTGCCCTCTCCCTTCGCGGGCCTCATTCAGGGGCCCGAACGTGAACCTCAGCTGGGCCAGCGTTGCCCGCGCATGTGCAAGAGGGCGCGGCTGGACGACGATTTCGGCCTCGCCGAGCACAGACTTGAACAGAACAACAATCTCCACACGGCAACCACACAATCGCTGCGAGTGCAGTAGGCGTTGCCCTTCCCCCACCCTCTAAAGCAACCTGCCGAAATTTCAATACCAACGGCCAATTCATCAGCCTCCGCATACGGTCCGCTACGGCCACGTAGTCGACGTCATCAAGTGTGAGCGCCACCAACGCCGAACCCAAGGCGGTTCGGCACACACGTGACGGCCATGCTTTTTGCTCGAGGTGCCAGGCATCCCGATTTGCCTTCACCGGCAACTCCTTACTCGACGACAACCAAAGCACTGCGAGGCTGGCGTACCGTGTAAGAGCCTTCGAGCTGGTCCAGTTTCGGCACGAATGTCCCTTTCAGCACGCTCATCCCTACATGACTTCCTAGCATGAGTTCGGAGTCCCATACGGCTCCCGAGGCGGATCGTCGATGGGGTGGGTGTGCAAAAGAGAGTCCCGGGATTGGACGGGCTGAGGGGTATCGCGATTCTTCTCGTACTCCTGTTTCACCTCGACCCTTATGGTCTGGTGAAGGGGGGCAGCTACGGAGTAACTGTCTTCTTCGTCCTGTCGGGATTCCTAATCACCAGCATCCTGTTGGGACGACCACGGCTCGTGGCTTTCTACAAGCGGCGCGCGATGCGTCTCCTACCTCCCTTGTTGATCTTCTGCGTCGTCATGCTGCTGGTCGGCACTCCGTGGGCCGACGTGTGGCCGGGCCTCTTTTATGTGGCGTCCATCGTTCGCATCGATCACCCCCCGTCGACTCCAGTAGTCGACCATCTGTGGTCTCTCTCAGTGGAGGAGCACTTCTATTTGGTTTGGCCGTGGTTCCTCGCCTTTTTTCGCCAGAACCGAGTGCAAGTATTCGGACTTGCACTGACTGTCGCTGCACTGTGGCGACTACACCTCATGCTGGATACATTGCCGGAACGCATCTATTTCGCCACTGACACCAATGCCTTCGCTCTGCTCGCCGGCTGCTGGTTGGCAGCTGTCCACCATCAGGAGCCTCTCATCCCAAGGAGGTACGACATTCTCGCCGTCTTCGGAGTGGTTGTCGCCTCAATGGCGTTCGGGATGTTCGAGACGCCGGTTCTTCACCTCTGGGGGACATTCTCCGTTGTAGTGCTATCGCTGCTTGCGGTGCGAGCCGCCATGTCCCCGGAAGGCGTACTCAACGTGGGTTGGCTTCGGTGGCTAGGTGTGATCTCCTATGCGCTTTACCTCTGGCATCCGTATCTCATGCAAGTCTTCGAGCCTCGACTCGGGGTCCTAGCCGCAATCGGAGTGGCCTCTGTCTCGTGGCTACTCATCGAGCGGCCCCTCCTCGAGCGCCATCGGGTCCGGAACGAGAAAAAACTGCTCAGTCCCTGGCATCGTGAACGGGGGGGCGAACAATCATGGAAGGGCCTATTGGATCCGAATGAGAGCTGAGGGAGGGGCAGAACAGTCTCGTCGCTCCGCTGGGCGAGCCATACGTTGGTCTGCACCCCCGCTGACGCTCGCGCTGCTCATCTACGTCAGCTTCGCGTTGCAGCCGCGTTTCATATTCGGCTTTGACGCCATGGCAGATTGGTTGTTCACCAGATCCGCCTGGGCGGGCATCGATCCATTCAGCACCTCTTGGGCCGAGCAAGGGCTAGTCCAAGGCATAACTGCTCTGGACTACGGACCCGCCTCGAAGACGCCAGCAACCGTGATCGTCTCGCTGCCATGGATGCTCGTACCTGCCGGTTGGGTTCCATGGGTATCGCTGACCATCAACACGATTGCGTTTGTCGCGGTCTGTTGGCTGGCTTGTCGAATCGCTGAAAGACGGTTCGTTTGGTGGTTGTCCGCGGCCTCCCTTGCCTTAGTCCAAGTGAGTTGGCGCTTGGGCAATCCGATATTTGTTTGGGCATTGTTGGTGCTTCTTACCTGGTACTGGTCTCAACAGAGGGACGCATGGTGGGTGGGTGTTCCTCTTGGTATTGCCACAGCGGTCAGACTGTGGCCCGGAATCATGGCTGCAGCTCTATGGTCTCAGGGACGCCGCAAGGCTGCCTTGGGGGCAGGGGCAGTTGCGATCGGATCGAACCTAGTAGGCCTCGCTGCACCTGGCATCGACCTTTCGAACAGCATCAATGGGCTGCTGGCTGCCGGCGCCTTCTGGAGTGGCGCTCCCCTCAACGAATCCTTGGCTCGCTTGTTCTACAGCTCGAGCCTTGCGGTGCTGGTGATTATCGTCGGCGCTGTCGTGCTCTCCCATAGATCGGCGAGCACAACCCTCTCTTCCGTGGCATCGGTTCTTGCCTCCCCAGTCACGTGGACCGCCTACTACCTGGTTGCAGCGCCCTTGTTCGTGAAATTCTGGCCATGGAGCTTGATACCCCTAGCCCTGATCGTGGTTCCGGTATGGTGGCTCACCCCGCTTGGCGGTGTCTTGCTGCTACTCCTTAGCGTTCAAGACTCTGACGGTCATGCCATGGACGTCGCTACCTAAGCTCGCTCGATCTACGGTCACGGCCCTCCAGACTCGCGACCTGTTGCGTCCGCCTAAATCGCCTTGCCAAGTTGCTGTTGAGCAGCGGACGCTCAATGACAACCCACGAAATCCAGGCAATCAGGATGGCCACTCCGCATCCCCACAATCGCAGTATCGGAGTCGGGCTAAAGAAGGAGAAGCGAAGGATTGGGTTGTGCCAGAGATAGAGAGAGTACGAGATGACACCAAACCATCGCAGCACTGATGAGTGCAGTTGGTCTCCGAACGTGGCGCCGGCCACCAGCCCCACCGATGCAACAGCCGCCGCTGGTGGTATGGCGACTTGCCTCCAACCAATAGCCCCAAACGGGACACTGCCCAGCACAAGCAGGACTAGCAAGCTAAAGGGAACGAGAGCTCGGGGCACCTTCGAGACCCCGGAGGCCTTCATCCACATCGCTAGGAGGCAACCCATTCCGAGGGCATAAGCATTGGTGTCGGAGCCCACATAAGCCCACATGGGATCCGCCCGGGCGGCAATCAGTCTCCATGTGAGCAACGCCATGACCACAAGGAGAATGATTCTGACCCGTCGCACGGCGGCGAAGCCGATGAGGAGAGGCCACACCAAGTAGAAATGCTCCTCTACCGCGAGACTCCACAAATGATCGTTGCCGAACAGGATGCGATCCTGCAGGAAGACGTAATTCGTTGAGTAGAAGAGCACCGGCCACGACATGTGCCAGATCGGCGGATCGAAACCGGACAGTTCGAGGATGATCACCACGCCGACCAAATACACCAGGAGGGCCGGAAGTAGGCGGACGGCTCGCCGGGCATAAAAGGCAGGCATGTTGATGCCACCCCGGTCGATCTCAGCCAGCAACAACCTCGTGATCAAGAATCCCGACAGGACAAAGAACAACGTCACGCCGACGATCCCAGCGCATCCGAGAACGCCCAGCCCCGCATGAGAAACGACCACCAAGACGATGGCCAGACCCCTCACGGCATCCAGCCCTGGAATCCGTTCCAATGCCGCCCCTAATTGCTCCCCTAGATGGTGCACTATTGCAGGCGGATCTTCACGATGCCTCGAATCCGCGGCGCTTCTAAGCCGAATGTGGAGTCAAGTTCAGTGGCCTGTCAGCCCGCCTCGGCAACCTCGCGTAGCTCCCGCTTGAGCTCGGCTATCTCGTCGCGGAGACGGGCCGCATACTCGAACCGCAGCTCCTTGGCCGCTTCGTGCATCTCCTCCTCGAGACTCATCACCAGCCGGGCCAGATCATCGCCTTCCAGGTCCAATGGGGCCCGGCGCTCGACCTCGCGTCGCCTCCGGTTGGCGGCCGGGGCGTCGGTGCTCTGCACCAGTTCGAGGATGTCCGAGACCTTCTTGCGCACCGTCTGCGGATCGATCCCGTGGGCGGCGTTCCACTCCATCTGCGCCTGCCGGCGGCGGTTGGTCTCGTGGATGGCGCGTTTCATCGACTCGGTGATGTTGTCGGCGTACATCACCACCTGCCCATCGACGTTCCGGGCGGCGCGGCCGATGATCTGGATCAGTGAGGTCTCCGATCGGAGGAACCCCTCCTTGTCGGCGTCGAGGATGGCCACCAGCGAGACCTCGGGCAGGTCGAGGCCCTCGCGGAGCAGGTTGATCCCGACCAGGACGTCGAACTCCCCCAGCCTCAGCTCGCGCATGATCTGCACCCGCTCCAAGGTGTCGATCTCCGAGTGCATGTACCGGGCCCTCACACCCATCTCCAGCAGGTAGTCGGTGAGGTCCTCGGCCATCTTCTTGGTCAGCGTGGTGACGAGGACCCGCTGGTCCCTGGCGGCGCGCTCCCGGATCTCGGCCAAGAGGTCGTCGATCTGGCCCTTGGTGGGCCGGATCATCACCTCGGGGTCGACGAGGCCCGTAGGCCGGATGATCTGCTCGACCACTTGGGTGGAGTGACTGATCTCGAAGTCGCCGGGGGTCGCCGAGAGGAAGATCACCTGGTTGGTCTTCTCCAGCCACTCGTCGAACCGCAGCGGCCGGTTGTCCAGGGCCGACGGGAGACGGAAGCCGTGCTCGACGAGGACCTCCTTGCGGGAGCGATCGCCCTCGTACTGGCCCCCGATCTGGGGCACGGTGACGTGGGACTCGTCGACGATGGTCAGGTAGTCGTCGGGGAAGTAGTCGAGGAGGGTGTAGGGCGGCTCTCCCGGTGCCCGGCCGTCGAGATGCCGCGAGTAGTTCTCGATCCCGGAGCAGAAGCCCACCTCGCGCATCATCTCGAGGTCGTAGTTGGTGCGCATCCTGAGACGCTGCACCTCGAGGAGCTTCCCCTGCCGCTCCAGCTCGGCGACCCGCTGCTCCATCTCGGCCTCGATGCCGGCGATCGCCCGGAGCATTCGCTCCCGCTCGGTGACGTAGTGGGTGGCGGGGAGGACCCAAACCTCGCTCATCTCGTCCATCATCTCGCCGGTGACCGGGTTGAGCCGGACGATCCGCTCCACCTCGTCACCCCAGAACTGGACCCGGACGATGGTCTCCTCGTAGGACGGGAACACCTCCAGGGTGTCGCCCTTGAGCCGGAACTTCCCCCGGATGAGGTTCATGTCGTTCCGCTCGTACTGGATGTCGACGAGCCGCTTGATCACGTCCTGCAGCGGGTACTCGACCCCTCTCACCAGCCGGAGCAACTGTCCCTCGTACTGCTCGGGTGACCCGAGGCCGTAGATGGCCGACACCGAGGCGACGATGATCACGTCACGCCGGGTCAGCAGGGCCGCGGTGGCGGAGTGCCGGAGACGATCGATCTCATCGTTGATGGTGGCGTCCTTCTCGATGAAGGTGTCCGTGGAGGGGACGTACGCCTCCGGCTGGTAGTAGTCGTAGTAGGAGACGAAGTACTCGACCCGGTTCTTGGGGAAGAACTGCCGGAACTCGTTGGCCAATTGGGCCGCCAGGGCCTTGTTGGGAGCCAGCACCAGGGTCGGTTTCTGAACCTGCTCCACCGTCCAGGCGATCGTGGCCGACTTCCCCGAACCGGTGATGCCGAGGAGGGTCTGGAACTTGTCCCCGCGGTTGACCCCTTCCGCCAGTTGAGCGATCGCCTTGGGCTGATCACCTGCGGGTGCGAAGTCGGAGACCACCTCGAAGCGGGGCATTTGTCGAAGAGTACCGGTGGGGTGTGACAAGCACCGGGGCCACTCACCCGGCTCAGACGGTGTAGTCGGCCGACACCCTCTCGAGCAGCGGCACCGTGCGCTGCACCACCGTCCACAGGGATTCCAGGTCGTCGTGGTTGGGGATCACCAGGTCCGCATGCGCCAACCATGCTGCCCTGCTCGGCTGGATGGACATGCGCGTCCTGGCATCGTCTGGCGTCATCCCCCGCTCGATGAGCCGTTGCAGACGCACCTCGTCGGCGCAGTCGACAACCAGCCGCGGCATCGCCTCGAAGGCGGGCCGATCGAGGAGCGGGATCTCGACGATGACCACACCGGACAATTCCTGGAGGCGGGAGGCGATCCTGCCGAAGATATGGGGATGGGTGATGGCCTCCAGCTCCTCCAGCTCCGCCTTGTCTCCGAACACCGTCGCCGCCAGGGCGGCCCGGTCGACACGGCCATCCACCACCACCTCTGGCCAGCGCTCGGCCACGGCAGCGAACGCAGGACCGTCCGGGGCGATGACATCGTGCCCTATGGAGTCGGCGTCGATGGCATGGACGCCTTGTTCCTCCAGCATCCGACGCACGGTGCTCTTCCCGGAACCGATGCCGCCCCCGAGCTGCCATGCAACCCTGCTCACGAGCCTCGACGGTAGCCTCTGAAGATGCCCACGCCCGCTCCCTGGGAGACCCGGATCCACCGCACGGTGCTCATCGGTCTCTGGGTTGCCCTGGTCGCCGGCGTCGTTTCCCATGCTTTCGAGACCAAGGGATCGGCGATCTTCTGGGTGACCCTCGCCCTGGCGGCCGTCTACGTCGGTGGCAACGGGGCCGTCCAGATCGACCGGTACCGGCAGAGGTTCGGCACCGAAACGATCACCCTGGCCGGGGCGGTTGTGGGCGCCATCGTCATCGTCCTCAGTGGTGGGCCCAACAGCCCTTACATCCTCCTCACCGTTGGGGCTCCGATCCTCGGCGCGCTCATGGGCGGGTTCAGGGCAGGGCTGTTGTCCGGGACCCTGGCGTCGTTGCTCGTGGCCATCATCACGGTGGCGCAGGGATACGAGCTGGTCGAAGCACTGCCGGCGGTGGCCCTCTACCTGGCCTTCGTCCTCCTGGTCGGGGTGATACGACGTCTCCTCGAGGATCTGCAGACCGAGGCCACGCTCCTCGCCAGCGAGAAGGAGAGCGCCACCCAGCAGCTGGAGCGTCTGGAGCAGATCCATCAGGCCCTGGTCAAGCTCGCCGAGGACGCCTCCGCAGGCCGTCTCAACGCCGTGGCGGTGGCCGCTTCGACCCTGGACGACATACTTGGCCGTTTCCCCGGCTCGGCAGGACGGCTCATCGTCTACAGCGACTCTGGCCCCGTCGTCCTGGCCGCGCGAGGCATCCCCGACGACAACGGGTCGAGCTACACCCTGCCGCTTGCCACCTCTGACTCCACGGTCGGCGAGCTCGTCCTCACCACGAGCACCGAGCTAGCCGAGCAGGACCTCGACGAGATCCGGAGCGTCATCCACCCGGTCTCGGTGGCGCTGGCCAACCATCAGCTGCTCCAGGGGATCGTGGGCGCCGCAGTCACCGAGGAGCGTCTCCGCCTGGCGCGCGACCTCCACGACGAGATCGGCCCCGCACTGGCCTCCCTGGGGCTGGCACTCGACCTGACCGCCATGCAGCAGGCGTCGAACCCCGAGGTGGCCTACGACATCCAGGTGCTCCGCTCCAACGTGACCAAGCTCGTCGAGGATGTCAGGGCGTCCGTAGCCGATCTCCGCGTCGAACCGGGACCGACACTCACCGCACGTCTCGCACAGGCGTTCGGGCAATTCGAGGGGCCGCCCACGGTGGTGGTCGACCTGATCGAGAGGAGGCCGCCGCGGGCGGCGATCATCGCCGATCTCACTGCGATAATCGTCGAGGCGGCGCGCAACGCCCACATCCATTCCGGGGCCGGCAAGATCGTGGTTACAGGTCAAGTGGACCGGACATTCGGCCGATGCAGTGTCGTGGATGACGGTGTCGGATTCGACCCTGACCACGAGCCCGAAGGCCACTACGGCCTGATCGGGATGCGGGAAAGGGCGTCGAAGATCGGCGCCACCATCAAATTCGACTCCAAAGTGGGAGCGGGGACGACCGTCACCGTGGAATGGGGCAACAGATGATCCGTGTGATGATCGCAGACGACCATCAGCTCTTCGCCGAGGGTCTGAGCCAGGCTTTGAACGGCCTTCCCGACGCCCGCGTAGTGGGTGTGGCCGCATCGGGCCCGGAGCTGAGGGAGCTCCTGGCCAACCAGCCCGCCGAGGTTTGCGTCGTGGACATCGAGATGCCGGGTGGAGATGGCATCGAGGCGATCCACACCCTGGGCGCCCGGACCCGGGCAATCGTGGTCTCGATGCATGCCGGCGAGGAGCAGCGCACCCGGGCCGCCCGAGCCGGTGCCAAGGGCTTCTTCTCCAAGGGGGTCCCCCTGACCACGCTCGCCGCTGCCATCCGGGCCGTAGCCGACGGGCACGACCTCCTCTCGCTCACCGACGAGGAGCGGGACGACCTGCTCGAGACCTACAGGGAGGCTCAGCTCGACCCCGGGGCGGCATCGTTGACCGCACGGGAGCGTGAAATCCTGCAACAACTCGCCCTCGGTATCTCCGCCACCGAAGAGCTCGCCGACCGTCTCTACATCTCGCAGAAGACCGTAAAGAACCATTTGGCCAACATCTTCCAGAAGTTGGCCGTCAGCGACCGGACCCAGGCCGCGATCGAGGCGATTCGTCTCGGTATCGCCAAGCCGAATTAGCCCGTAGAGGTTGGGCCTCCAGACCCATGGGTAGCCACCCGAATTCGCTTTACCTTGTGCCCAGGTCTGCCGAAGGAAGAGACGATGTTGACCCTGTTGCTCAGCAGAATGCGCCTCGACGAACGAGGAGCTTCGATGGTCGAGTACGCGCTACTCGTGCTGCTGATCGCCATTGTCGGCCTCGTCGCCGTCGACTTCTTTGGCGAGTCGGTGAGCGGCGCCTACAGCGAGATCGGCAGCGGTCTCGTGGGGGCTCGTGGCGGATGACCAATCGAGATCACATACAGGTTTCCCAAGGCTTCGAGCCATGGGAAAGCGGTTGTCGGCAAGGGGCCGGCAGCCGGAAGTCAGATAGCGGACCCAAGGAGGGGTTTATGCTCGCTCTGTGGACCAAGTTGGTGAGCCGCTTTCAGGATGACAAGGGTGCCTCCATGGTTGAGTACGCCCTCCTGGTCGTCCTGATCGCGATCATCGCCATCGTGGCGGTGCAGCTCGCCGGTCGCCAGGTGTCCAACACCTTCAGCGAAATCGGTAGCGCTCTCACGTAAGGAACACCTAGACACGTGCAGAAGGGGCCCTTCGGGCCCCTTCTCTCGTTTAACGGGGTGATTCGGCGGTCAGCCGGGGCGCATCACCGCATATCTGGAATCGCGGTAATAGGTTCTCCAACCGTCCGCTTCGAGGAAGAGTCGAATCGGCTCGTCGATCGCAACGAGGGCCTGCTCGATCCCGTCCCTCCGGAACACGTCACGCCAGACATCCCGCCCGGCCCGGATGTCGATGAACTCGTCGATGCGGTCCATGAAGAGCTCGACCCGGTCGTCGATGAACACGCCGTCTTCCAGGGTCGAGTCGTAGATGAAGTAGCCGCCGGCAACGTCGTCGTGAAACGTCCGCAGCTCGGGCCGCAGATGCGCCGACGCCGCGATCGGGAAACGATCCGGATCGACTTGGACGCTCCCGGTGTAGAGGAACGGTCCGACGAGGATGAGGACCAGGACCATCGCTGCGACCGGGATCGGGAAGCCGTGACCGAAACGATCCCGGTTCCAGGAGGCGGAAGCTGCCAACACCGGGGCCAACGCGATCCACGCCGGCGCCACCGCACGTGTTGCGCTCAAGGCAAGCACTAGGAACGGGACCACGACCCACAGGTCGCCCATGGCCAACCGTCCCCGGATGGCACCGATGAGCAGCAAGACCAGGCCCACCACGAATGGGAGCAAAGGCGGGGTGAGGAACTCCGGAGGGCGCCACTCGGAGATGTGGGCCAAGTGGGGCCGGGCCGTGAGGAACTCGACGACGATCTGCACGATTCCCAGTCCGTGGGCGGTGGCGAGGGTGGCGGCGGCCGCCACGACCGGCACCGGCCACGAGCGCCACTCCCGGCGTGCCAGCACCCGTGCCCCGACATAGACGAGGCCGAGGAAGAAGCTCCCATGGATCGCGGCCCAGAGCCACATCGGGAACGGAAGCAGCCACCTGAGGCGGTGGTCTTCCCACACCAGGACGACGAGGGCGAATAGAGGCAGCGTGAACACCACGGGCCGTGGCACGAGAACGGGGGCGAGAAGGGGAACCGACAACAGTGTCATCGCCGCGGTCGTGAGGAGGTTCCTCGAGAACTTCCAGGCGATGATGCCGAGGGCGGCAAAAGTGAGTGCACCGACCACGAGGAGCATCCAGCCGAAGCCGGTCAAACCCGCCACGTCCTCGATCCAGGCGTAGAGGAGGTCGGCGAGCCAGCTCTGCGTCCGCCACGGCTCCGCGCGCATGGTGAACGAGAACGGGTCGGCTGTCAGGACGGAGCCGAGCGCCTCCTGCTCCCGACCCGCCGCCACGTGCCAGAGGAAGGAGTTGTCACGAATGGGTCGGAACGACCCGATGACGAGCAGCAACCAAGGCGCAACGAGGGCGAGGTGAGCCAGGGATACCCGGCGTGTCGGTGCCGCCCCGGCACCGTCCATCACAGATTGGCGAAGGCGTCCGCGATCTGGATGGCGGCCGGACCGAGGAGGACGACGAACAGCGAGGGGAAGATGCAGAACACCAGCGGGAAGACCAGCTTCACCGGCGCGGCGAACGCCTTCTCCTGGGCCCGCTGACGCCTCTTCACCCGCATCTCGTCGGCCTGGACCCGCAACACCCGGGCGATGGTGACACCGAACGCCTCGGCCTGGATCATCGCAAGCAGGAACGAGCGGAGCTCCTCGAGATCGGTGCGATCCATCAGATGACGCATGGCGTCACGACGGCTGACACCGACGCGGGTCTCCTGGAGCATGCGGAAGAACTCCTCGGAGAGCGGGCCCGGGACGGTGGCGACCACCCGCTGCAAGGCCGAGTCGAAACCGAGACCGGCCTCGACCGAGATCACGAGCAGGTCCAACATGTCCGGCAACGCCCTCAGCATCGCGGTCCGCCGCTCGTCGATCTTCCGCTTCAACCAGGCGTCTGGGCCGAAGAAGCCGAGGGCGATCGGCATGACGAACATCAGCAGCTGCATGAACCCGTCCTGCCCGAATCCTCTGAGGAAGAAGCCGGCGATGAGACCGACGATCGTGGTGAGGAGCTTGACGACGACGAACGCCGGCGCGTCCATATTCCCCGGGTAACCCGCGAGCATGAGCTCGCGCTCCTTCTTCTGGAGATACCCGACGGGGGTGAAGCGCTTCAGGAATGCCGAAATCTTGAGAACGACCGGCCCGACGGTGCGTTGTGCCAGCGGCTTGGCGAGTTCCTGTTCCCGGGCTGTCTGGATCGCCTGGCCGCGGCCATAGAGAGCAAGCCTCTCGTTCAGCTCCTCGCGTGCCCTGGTGACGCCCATTCCCACCCAGACGGCGATGAACAGCACCAGTGCGAAGACGGACAGGACTACGAGGGTCGGACCGCCACCGAGTACGTCGCTCATATTTCGATATCCACGATCTTCTTCAGCCAGATGATTCCGCCTGCCATGAGCAGGAGCCCGACACCGACGGCGATGCGACCGAACGTCTCGTTCAGCAGCGGCGCCAGGTAGTCGGGGTTGGTGGCCCACAGGAACGCGGCCATGGCGAAGGGCAGGGCCCCCAGCACGATCGCCGAGATCCGGCCTTCTGCAGTGAGGGCCTTGACCTCGCCACGAAGGCGGTTGCGGGCCCTCATGGTCTCGGCAACCGTCTGCAGAACCTCTGCCAGGTTGCCACCGACCTCACGCTGGATCTCGATGGCCATCACCGCCCACTCGAAGTCCTTCGACTGGGTGCGGTCGACGATGCCCTTGAGGGAGTCGCCGACGGTGCGACCAAGCCGAGCCTCGGCGATGGCCCGACCGAACTCGCGTGCCGTCGGGTTGGGCGCCTCGCCCGCCACCGCCTCGACCGCCTGGAGCAGGGAGTAGCCAGCGCGCAACGAGGTGGAGAGCAGCGTCAGGGTGTCGGGGAGTTGCGATTCGAACTTCTTCTTCTCCCGGTTGCCGGTGTAGTTGATCAGTGCGATGAAGAAGAGGATCAGGACACCGAAGGCGACCAACCCGGCAACCGGCCCGTTGAAGATCCCGAAGAAGATGGCCCCCACGGTGGCGATGCCGAGCATGGCGAGCACCGCCTCGCCCGGGGTCATCGGGATGTTGGCCTGCTCCAGGGCGGAGTTCATGCCCGAGAGGAGACCGCGTCGCTTGACCTCCTCCTC
>DASVDX010000007.1:0-46322 GCA_036380875.1 Acidimicrobiia bacterium | reverse complement strand
CCGATCTCGATCGTGGCGAACGCCGTGCGTGCCCTGACGATCGACGAGGGAGCTCGCGTGGCCCTGGGTCTCGCCGATCCAGCAAGCCTCGTGGTCCAGGCGCTGCTCTGGATCGTGGGGATCGTCGTGGTCTGCGGGCCTCTCGCTGTGCGGCTCTATCGGCGTATCTCCGGCTGAGGATCAGGCCGGTCCGCTGCTGGGCGGCGGACCGGCCTTTCCAGTCCGCTACGAGTAACGCTTCGACAAGTCTTCGAGGTAGGCGGCGGCAGCGGCGGCGTTGTGCCGCCTCCACAACTCGACGTGGTCGTCGATGTCGACCTCATCGAGAGCGCTGAAGGTGGTATCGAGCGCCTCACGCTGCTTCTCTACCAACGCGAGAGGTGACCGGCCCGACCGGCGAACCAGGGCGAGTTTGAGGAGGAACTCGATCCGCAGGTCGCGGACGTGGCTCACGGGCTCGGCGAGCCAGCTGTCGAGGTGTCGACGGCCCGAACGAGTGATCCGATGGATCACCCGGTTGGGCCCCGCATCTCCCTTCTCCGTCGAGATCGCCTCGGCATAGCCCGCCTCGACGAGCCTCTCCAGCGCTCGGTAGACCAGGGGCCGGCGGACCTTGAACACCCTCCCCAGCTCGGCGTCCGGCTCGAATTCCTTCGAGATGGCGAAACCGTGACTGGGACCCTCGGCTAGAACTCCCAGGACTGCGAACTCGGTGGTCGAGAGGTGAGGCACAGGCACGGCGTCGGGATGAGGCTACCCGGGAAGGCTATTCTCATTGCGACTACTTGGTAGTCACACTGTGAATATTGGAGGCGGATTGAGGGTTCGGCTCGCGTGGGGTCTCGTGTCTTTGATCGTGTGTGCCTGTACGGGCTCCTCCGACCCCACCGAGACAGGGTTGGGGGGCGGGGTCCTCGTTTCGGCGGCGGCGTCGCTCACCGACGCATTCGCCGAAATGGAATCCGCGTTCGAGGACGCCCATCCCGACGTGGACGTCGTGCTGAACCTCGGCCCCAGTTCGGGCTTGCGAGAGCAGATCCTCGAAGGGGCGCCGGCAGACGTGTTCGCCTCGGCCAATTCGTCGAACATGGGCCAGTTGGTGGAGGCGGGCGAGGTGGCGGGTGAGCCTCAGATCTTCGCCCGCAACCTCCTCCAGATCGCCGTGCCCGCCGGCAACCCCGGAGGAGTCGCCGGTCTCCACGATTTCGCCCGCGAAGAGCTCCTCATCGGGCTGTGTGCCGAGGACGTCCCCTGCGGGGAGTTCGGCCGGGAAGCTCTGGCGAAGGCGGGTGTCACGGCGGCGATCGACACCAACGAGGCGGACGTCCGCGCTCTGCTCACGAAGATCGAGGAGGGTGAACTGGACGCGGGGTTGACGTACGCCACCGACGTGGCGTCCGCCGGGGAAGCCGTGGAGGGCATCGACATCCCGGAGAATCAGAACGTGGTCGCCGAGTATCCGATCGCCGTGCTCGCCAATGCGCCGAACCCCCAGACGGCCGCTGCATTCGTCGATTTCGTACTGTCGGCGCACGGACAGGCGATCCTGACGAGCTACGGGTTCACAGCACCTTGACGCCACGAAGCCACAACTCGGATCGACCCCCGGCATCGATGGTCGTCCTGGGATGCCTGGGTCTCGCCCTGTTCATGCTCCCGTTCATCGGGCTGCTCGGCCGGATCCCATGGACGGCCTTGCCCGATCTCCTGGGGAGCGAGGTGGTCATCGATGCCCTGCGGCTGTCGCTCGTTTCATCGGTTTCGGCAACGGTGATCTCGCTCGTGCTCGGCATCCCTTTGGCTTGGCTCTTGGCGAGAGTCGAGTTCCCTGGCCGTTCGATCGTTCGAGGCATCGTGACGTTGCCCCTGGTCCTCCCTCCCGTGGTCGGCGGTGCCGCCCTTCTCTTCGCCCTCGGCCGCCGCGGGCTGATCGGGGAGCCTCTGGGGGAGCTGACAGGACTGATCCTGCCGTTCTCCACCTGGGGGGTGATCGTCGCCTCCACCTTCGTCGCCATGCCCTTCCTCGTCCTCACCGTGGAGGGTGCCTTGCGCAACATGGACCGCCGCTACGAGGGGGTCGCGGCCACCCTGGGGGCGAAGAGATGGACCGTGGTGCGGCGGGTGACACTCCCGATGATCGCCCCGTCGCTCGTGGCGGGGGCCGTCCTCACCTGGGCCCGTGCGTTCGGGGAGTTCGGGGCGACGATCACCTTCGCCGGGAACCTCCAGGGGCGTACCCAGACCCTGCCCCTAGCCGTGTTCGTCGCCCTCGAGAGCGAGCGCGACACCGCGGTCGCCATCAGCCTCGTGATGGTGCTGGTTTCGCTGGCAGTGCTGATCGCCCTGCGCGACCGCTGGTGGAGGGCGCTGTGAGCACGAGCGGCCTCCATGCCGACTTGAGCGTCCGGAGGTCGGACGACTTCCAGTTGGAACTGCGGCTCCAGATCCCTCCCGGGACCACGGCGGCGCTGCTGGGGCCCAACGGGGCCGGCAAGTCCAGCGCCGTCTCCGCCATCGCCGGGCTGCTGCCGATCGACCGGGGGTCCGTGTCGTTGAACGGGACTGTGCTCGACGACCCCCAGCGCAACGTCTTCGTCCACGCAGAGGAGCGCAACATCGGCGTGGTCTTCCAGGACTATCTGTTGTTCCCTCACATGTCAGTGCTCGAGAACGTGGCGTTCGGACTTCGTGCCCGGGGTATCCCCCGCCACGAGGCGCTGGACCGGGCCCGCCAGTGGCTCGAACGGCTGGGGCTGGAGGGCATCGAGCGCCGCAGGCCGGGCGACATCTCCGGCGGGCAGGCCCAGCGGGTGGCGCTGGCCCGTGCTCTCGTCGGTGAGCCCGATCTTCTGCTGCTCGATGAGCCGCTGTCGGCGCTCGACGTCACGACCCGAACGAAGCTGCGCCACACGCTCTCCGAGCACCTCGCCGCCTTCGCCGGGCCGAGACTGCTCATCACGCACGACCCGACCGAGGCGTTCCTCCTCGCAGACGAGATCCACGTCATCGAAGATGGCGCCGTCACCCAGCGCGGGACCGCCGACGACATCCGGCTCCGGCCCCGCACCAGCTATGCCGCCGACCTCGCCGGCTCCAACCTGATCCGGGGGCGCGCCGACGGAGGAGTGGTCGCCGCCGACGGCAAGACCCTCCAGATCGCCGACGAGGACGTGGTCGGCGACGTCCTCCTCACCATCCATCCGACATCGATCGCCTTGCACAGGGCTCAGCCCGAGGGGAGCCCGCGCAACAGTTGGGAGACCACCGTCGACCAGGTCGAAAAGCTCGGGAGCAGGGTGCGGGTTCGAACCGGACAACCGATACCCCTCACAGTGGAGCTCACCGAGGCGGCGCGAGCCGAGATGGGCATCGAAATCGGATCCCAGGTGTGGGTATCGGTCAAGGCCACCGAGATCGGCGTCCAACCAGATCGCTGATCAACCCACCCACGCAGCCCAATCCGGCCCGGCGTCACGTTCGAGAGCGCGCAGATAGACGCTGAGCTTGCCATAGAAGATGTAGACCGCTTCCCGGTAGATCTCGTGCTGGGTGAACGGCGAGACGATGAAGCCGCTGCCACGGTCGATCCGAGGACTGTGTAGCTCAGCGTCGGTGAAGCGGCTCAGCGCCTCCTCCATGGCTTCGTCGTGTTGGGCGAACCACGCCCGCAGGCCGGCCACGGTGAGTGCTGGGGGAGGAGGGAGGCGGCGGCGGTCCCACTCGATGTCGAACGTCTCGAACGAGTGGGTGTAGACACCCTGGATGGCGCCCATCTCGACGAACAGTTCCCCGAGTGTTGGGTTCCAGCCGGGGAGCCGATAGTCGAGATCCCCGTCGGAGAGGAGGCTGAGGGCTAGGTCCCGCATGGAGTGGTGCGGGCGAATCTCTTCGGCGAAGAGCGAGTTCACGTCACCGGCCGGATTCGGCGGCTCGTTTCATGCCCTCCGCCTCGAGGGACAAGTAGCGGTTGACGAGACCCTTCATGAACAAGGCCAGGATCGGGATCAACAGGCCCCGCATGTCGATGGTCAGGGTGAGGCGTGACCGGTTGTCTCCCAGCGCCTCGACGCCGTGCCCAGCCACATTGGTCACACCTCCGGACCGCTGATGCCACTCGAAGTACGACGGCGGGTTCCACGCTGTGACTTCCCAGACGCCTTCCGGCAGTTTCGGCTGCTTCAGGCGAAAGCGACTGCCTACCGCGATCGGTCCCGGTGTGAGCGGCTCGACCGAATCGACCGTCTCGATGCGGCGGGGCCACGCCTCGATGTCGCTCAAGACCTCCCAGACCTCTTCCTGTCCAGCGTCGATGTCGATCGATTTCTCGAATCGCATGGTGGACACCCTAATGGGCGCCCCTCGAGCCTGAGTCGAGGGGCGCCCGGGTGTTCGAGCGAGTGTTGCCCTGGGACGCTGGCTCGCTCGAATCAGGCGTGCTCACCCGCCAATTGCCCGAGGGAGACCGCGGCGAGGAGCAGGCCGAAGTCGCGGAGGGCGACGTCCCAGAAGCCGCCGGCGAGGATCAGAGTCACGATGATCAACCCGAGCCAGGCGGCCACAACGTAGGCGAATATCTTCGGCCGCAGCCAGACCCCGATCCCGGCGACGATCTCGACGACACCGACGACGGCCATCACGACACTCCCGCTGACGGCGTCGGTCACGAACGCCGGGAGGAACTCCGTCCAATCCGTCATCAAGTTCAAGAACTTGTCCAACCCGAAGAGGATCGGAGCAACGGTGAAACCGAGGTGCAGGATCTGATAAGCGGCCCTCGATCCAGTCGTGTGGCTCGGGGCAGTCGTGGTAGTCGTGGCCATCAGCTCTCCTTCTAAAGACGACCACTATCGAATTTAGACGTGTCGCCGTTGTAACGTCAAACTCTCGTTGTTTTAGACTTCTTCGTCAGCCCGGTTCGTAGAACGCTCGGCGGGGACCGAGAACCTCCGCGTCCGGATAGGCGGCGATCGTCTGGGTCATCCAGGCTGCCCACCGGTTCGTGAGCTCGGAGGGGTCGCTGTGTTCGAGTGGAGCCCCCACCACCACCCGTATCCGGCCGCGATGGAGGCGATTGTCCAACCCGAGCACCTTTCCGGTGCCGATCACCGCGACCGGAACCAGCGGCACGCCCGCTCGTGCGGCCAGCCACGCCGCTCCCCGCTTCGGAGGCAGCGTGCCCCAATGCGTGACACGCGTGCCTTCCGGAAAGACCCCGACTACCTGCCCACGTTCCAGGCAGTCGAGGGCTGTTCGCAGAGCCGACAGCGGCAGGCGGTTGCGGGGGAGGGGGATGGAGCCCCCGGTCAGGACGAACCAGTCGAGCAGTCGGTTCTCTCCGAACAGGTCGGCCACGACCAGGAATCGGACGGGCACGTCCAGGACACCCCCGATCAACGGGGCGTCGAAATGCGAGTAGTGATTGGCGGCGACGACGAACGGCGGGCGGGGCAGCGGCGCCTGCCGCTCGACCTTCAGGCCGAAGAACGTACGCCCTGTGAGGCGGAAGATGGGGGAGGCGACGGCCCAGATCAGCCGCGAGCGGCGCGCGGCGCGGTCAGGGTCAGGAGGCGGGCGTTTCACCTGTCGATCCACGAGACGGCCACAGTTTGGCGTTGCGGCAGTCGCCTCGGAAGCGACACGACGTCGGATTGCATTCGACTCGCTGTCGACGAGCCCGGTTCGTAGCTTCGACGCTCCGCGACCCGCACATCCCACTGAGACTCACGACATTCACCTTCGCCTATCCCGGCGTGCCGGCAGAGCGCCGCGCTGACCTGGCGCTAGTCGGCGAGGCCGTCGCACACGCCCACAACCTCCTCCGCGGTGAGGGGGTGGAGGCGTTCGTTCTCTCGACCTGCCTGCGAGTCGAACTCGCCGTCGTCGGTGACGAAGGCACCGCCCGCAAGGCACTAGGCGTCCTCTACGACGATGCCGATGGGCTGTCGGACCTCGCCGCGATCAGACACGACGAGGACGGTTTCCTACACCTGTGCCGGGTTGCCGCCGGACTCGAATCTCCGGTCGTGGGAGAACTCGAAGTGCTCGGCCAATTCCGTTCGGCTGTCGCCGCCTTCGCAGGTGCCCACCCCGGTTCGCCGCTGAAGGCGATCCTCGACAGTGCCGTCGGGGTCGCCCGGGCAGCGCGCCGCCGCTCCAACGTGTCTCCCCGCGGGTCGCTGGCCGCCATCGCAGCTCGGGAAGTCAGTCGCTTCGGACGAGTGGCGATTTTCGGGGCTGGTGCCATGGCACGAGCGGCTGCCGACGAACTGGCGGAAGCAGAGGTCACCGTCTTTTCGCGTCGCCCGCAGCGAATGACGAGACACGCCACCCGATCGTGGGAAGAGGCCTTCGACGCCCTCGCCGCCTTCCCTGCGGTTGTCTCGACAGTTCCAGGGAGCGAGGAGCCATTCCCGTCCGACCGGGTCTCGGAGGCCCTCGCGTTCCGCCGCCGACCTCTCGTGCTCGTAGACCTCGGCATGCCGCCCGCCTTCAGGCACCTGCCCGAAACCCCACTTCTCGAGCACCTGACGATCGATGATGTGGCGGACCTGGCTGACTCTCTGGCTGCGCCTGATCTCGAGGCCTCCGTCGCCGAGGAGGCGCAGAAGACGTGGAGCCGCTTGTCCGCACCCGATCGTGCCCGAACGGTCATCGCCGAGATGGTCGACCAGGCTGAGTCGGCAGTCGACGAGGAGGTGAGCAGGTTCGCCGGGCGCCTGCATTCGGCGGATGACCCAGAGGAGGTCCTCCGCCAGACCGCCCGCACTGTCGCTCGGCGCATCCTCCATGGCCCGATCTCCTACATCAACGACTCGGCCCGGAAACCGGGGGCCCTCGATGTTCTGGCCGAGGCGTTCGGGGTGGACCGATGACCAAGGTGCGGATCGCCACTCGCGGGTCCCGGCTGGCGCTAGCCCAGGCCCACCGGGTCGCTGAGCTGTTGAGGTCCCGGGCCGGGGTCGACGACGTGGAACTGGTCGAGATCCAGACCCTGGGTGACCACGACCGGACGAGTTCCCTGACCCGGTTGAGCGAAGTCGGGGCGTTCGTGCGTGCAGTCCAGGAAGCGGTTCTGGACCGTCGCGCCGACCTGGCGGTGCACTCTCTGAAAGACTTGCCGGTCACCCATCCCGCTGGGCTCGAGGTGGTGGCTTTCCCGGAGCGAAGATCGCCTCACGACGTGCTCGTCGGCTCCGCCCTCACCGCGCTCCCGGCGAGAGCCTCGGTCGGGACCTCCAGCCCGCGGCGAGCGACCCAACTGCAGGAGCTTCGAGCCGACCTGAGAACCGTCCCGATTCGGGGAAACGTCGACACGCGCCTGGACAAAGTCGCGACGGGCCAGCCTGCTGCTGCAGTCCTCGCCGAGGCCGGACTCGAGCGTCTCGGACGCCTGGATGCCGTTGCCGAACGCTTCCCCATCGACCGGATGGTCCCCGCCCCCGGGCAGGGCGCGCTCGCCGTTGAGGCCGCAGCCCACACCTTCGGAGCGGAGATAGGAGCCGTCCTGGACGATCCTTCTCTGCGGCCAGTGCTCGAAACCGAACGCCTCCTGCTGGCCGAGACCGGCGCCGGCTGCCGGTCGGCGCTCGGAGCGCTGGCCGAGTGGGAAGCCGGTCGGATTCGGCTCACCGCCTTCGTCTCGGATGACACAGGGAGCCGCCGCACCGTTGTCGTCGGGGATTCGCCGGAGGAGGTCGTTGCCGAGGCCAGGAAGGAATTGGACCTGTGAAACGCGTCGCGGTCACGACCGACCGTTTCGATCTCGCCGCTCCTTGGTTCGCCGCCAACGGACTGGAGCCGGTTCCGTTGCCGTGTGTCCGTGTCGACATCGCTTCCGAAGAGGTCTTGGACGAGGCCCGGACGGCAGCCGCGAGAGCTGACTTGTTGGTGGTCACCTCGCCCCGCACCGTCGACCTGTTGTGGAGGGGACGGGGCATGCCGCCGGTCCCGGTGGCTGCCGTGGGGGAGGCGACGGCCGCCGCCGTCGAGGACGTCGGGGGACGAGTGCGGTTCGTAGGTTCGGCCGGCCTCGCCGGGTTGGTGTCAGAGTTGGCGAAAGAAGAGCCGCTGGGACGCATCGTGTTCCCGCGGGCGGCGAACTCGGACCCGGTACCTCTCGAGCAGCTCCGCGGTGAGGGCACCGACGTCGTCCCGATCGACGTCTACCGGACCGTCCCGATCGCCCCCGGCCGAGACGCCGTCCACGCGGTGGCCTTCGCCTCGCCGTCGGCGGTTGAAGGTTGGCTGCTCTCCCGTCCGCTCGACGGCCTCGTGATAGGAGCCATCGGACACACCACCGCCTCGGCTCTCACCGGCCACCGGCCCGTGATCGTCCCGTATCGCCCGTCCCATCGAGCCCTCGCCGAAGCTCTGGCTCAGTTCATGGAGGTACCTGCATGACTTTCCCCACCGTCCGTCCCCGTCGCCTGCGCATGCGCAATGCCCTGCGCCGCACCGTCGCCGAGACACACCTCCATCCGTCCCGGTTCGTCCTCCCAGTGTTCGTCGTCGACGGGGAAGGGGTACGCAATCCGATCGAGGCGATGCCCGGACACGCCCAACTGTCGGTCGACCAGGTGGTGCTCGTTGCCAAGGAGGCGGAGTCACTGGGCGTCGGCGGAATGATGTTCTTCGGCGTACCCACCCACAAGGACGAGTCGGGTACATCGGCATGGGACCCCGGCGGTCCTGTGCCCCGGGCGCTCGAAGCGGTGGCGGGGGCCGCGCCCGAACTGGTGCGGTGGGCGGACGTGTGCCTCTGCGAGTACACGAGCCACGGCCACTGTGGGCCCATCCGCGACGGGGTGGTCGACAACGACGCCGCCTTGCCCCTCCTCGCCCGGGCGGCTGTCACCTACGCCGAAGCCGGTGCCGACATCGTGGCCCCCTCGGACATGATGGACGGTCGGGTCGCCGCCATCCGCTCCGAGTTGGACGCAGCCGGCCACCTGGAGACGGTCATCTGCTCGTACGCGGTGAAGTACGCCTCGGCGTACTACGGGCCGTTCCGGGAGGCCGCCGGCTCCGCTCCTGCCTTCGGCGACCGGCGCACCCACCAGATGGACCCCCCCAACGTGCGCGAGGCGCTCCGGGAGGCCCGCCTCGACATCGCAGAAGGCGCGGACATGATCATGGTCAAGCCGGCAGGTCCCTATCTGGACGTCGTCAAGGCGGTGGCGGAGCAGTCGGAAGTACCGGTGGCGGCCTATCAGGTCTCCGGAGAGTTCGCCCTCGTCGAGGCTGCCGGTGAGCGGGGATGGATCGACCGTGATCGGGTCATGATGGAGTCGCTCATCGGCGTCGCCCGGGCTGGCGCCGACATCATCCTCACCTACTTCGCCCTGGACGCCGCCCGGATTCTGGAGGGATCGCGATGACCCAGGCGGCAGCCCGCATTCGTTCGACTGAATGGTTCGCCCGTGCGATCGAAGTGATGCCCGGGGGCGTGAACTCGCCGGTGCGCGCCTTCGGTGCGGTAGGAGGCACGCCGCCATTCATCGAGTCGGCCGAAGGCGCTCACCTGCGTTCGATCGACGGGGAGGAATACGTCGACTTCATCGCCTCTTGGGGAGCGATGGTCCTCGGGCACGCCCATCCCGTCGTCGTCAGGGCCCTCGAGGAGGCCGTTGCCAACGGCACTTCGTTCGGCCTTCCCACTGTCGCCGAGGTGGAACTCGCCGAGCTCATCTGCTCGCTCGTGCCGGCGGTCGAGGTGGTGCGGATGGTCAACTCCGGGACGGAGGCGACGGCCTCCGTGCTGCGGATCGCTCGCGCCGCCACCGGTCGCTCCAAGATCGTCAAATTCGAAGGCTGCTACCACGGCCACAGCGATTCCTTTCTCGTGAAAGCGGGATCCGGCCTGGCGACGTTCGGGGAGCCGTCCAGCCCCGGAGTGCCGCCTGCCACCGCCTCCGATACCCGGGTGGCCCGCTACAACGATCTCGACTCGGTGGCGGAGTGCCTGGCCGACTCACAGGTGGCGGCGGTGATCGTGGAACCGGTCGCCGGGAACATGGGCTGTGTTCCGCCCGCTCCCGGGTTCCTCGCCGGAATGCGCCGCTTGTGCGACGAGCACGGCACGCTCCTCGTCTTCGACGAGGTGATGACCGGGTTCCGGGTCGCCCTGGGAGGCGCCCAGTCGCGCTACGACGTCGCCCCCGACCTCACCGCCCTCGGCAAAGTGGTCGCCGGTGGGGCGCCGGGGGCCGCCTATGGGGGCAGAGCAGACCTGATGCGGCAAGTAGCTCCCGAGGGCCCCGTCTATCAGGCGGGGACTCTCGCCGGGAACCCCCTCGTCACCGCAGCCGGCCTCACGACTCTCCGCTACCTCGCCGATCACCCCGAGCTGTACGACCGATTCGAAATCGCTGGACGGCGAGTAGCCGACTGCCTCAACGCCGTGTTCTCACGGATCGGCCGGCCCGGAGTGGTCACCCACGTCGGCGGGATGCTCGGGATCTTCCTCGGTATCGACGAGGTCCGGAGCTGGGACGAAGTTGCCGGGGTGGACCGTGATTGGTTCGGCCGTTTCTTCCATGCCGCCCTCGATCGTCGGGTGATGCTGCCGCCGTCGCCGTTCGAGGCGTGGTTCCTGATGGAGGCCCATCTCGACCGCGCCCTCGACCGGGCACTCGCTGCCCTGGAAGAGGCGCTGGAGGTGAGCGCTCGATGAGGCTCCTCGCCGCATTGCGAGGGGAGCACCTCGACCGGCCTCCCATCTGGTTCATGCGCCAAGCCGGTCGCTACCTGCCTGAGTACCGGCAACTGAGAGAGCGGTACTCGTTCGGGGAAGCGATGCGGTCGCCGGACATAGCTGCCGAGATCACCCTGCAGCCCCTGCGCCGCTTCCCCCTCGACGCAGCCATCGTCTTCGCCGACATCATGACCCCGCTCGAAGGGATGGGCGTCCAAGTCGAATTCGACCCCGGCCCCCGCCTCCGCCCGATGATGGTCGAGGAAGTCGCCCGTCTGCCCCGCCTCGACCCCCAGGCGGTGGAGCACGTGGCCATGACGATCACCCGGGTCAGGGCAGAGGTTTCCTCAGATGTGGCCGTGATCGGATTCGCCGGCGGTCCCGCCACCGTCCTCGCCTACCTACTCGAGGGATCGGGTTCGCGCCAGTTCCCCGCGTTCCGGCGGGCGATGCTCGCCGGAGGGGTCGACGCCTCCCTCCATCGTCTGGCCGAGGCGACCCGTCTCTATCTGCGGATGCAGGTCGAGGCCGGAGCGGATGTGGTCCAGCTGTTCGACAGCTGGGCAGGCGTTCTTTCGGTCGACGTGTTCCGCCGCCACGTCGTGCCGGCCGCTCGGGCGGCTCTGGCCGACCTGGGAGTGCCGACGATCTACTTCGCCCCTGCCGGCCCCCATCTGCTCGAGACGATGCCGGAGATCGGGGCGACTGCCTATGGGGTGGACTGGCGGCTACCTATCGACGAGGCGTGGAGGCGCCTCGGTGGCGGTCATCCCGTCCAAGGCAACCTCGACCCGAGCGTCCTCCTCACCGACCCCGCCACTGTCGCCACGGCCACGACCGAGGTGCTGAAGCGCGCCACGGGCGTCAGCGGCCACGTCTTCAACCTCGGCCACGGGATCCTCCCGGCCACCCCCATCGACAACGTCGGGGCCATGGTCGAAACGGTGATCGGTTGGGATCGGCCGCTTTCGACCGCCGCAACGAAAGGAGCAACTACTTGAGCGCCCCCGAGACACTCGAGGGCTGGTATGCCCTCCACGACTTCCGCCGCCTCGACAGGGCGGCGTGGCAATCGGCGTCGCCGGAGACGAGGGAGAAGGCGCTGGCGGAGGCTCGTGACCTGCTCGACGCCTTCGCACGGGTCGACGATGCCCCTGAAGGGCGCAGCGTCGCCTTCGCCGTGCTCGGCCACAAAGCCGACCTGCTGCTGTTCCATCTCCGGCCCGAGGTGAGCCACCTCGCCGATCTGGAGCGGGCCTTCGACCGAACCCTCCTCGGGTCCATGACCACCCGGCCCTACTCGTACGTGTCTGTGATCGAGATCAGCCGCCACAACGCACCCGAGGGAGCCGCCGAGAACGTCGAGAACAGTCCATACATCCGATCCCGACTTCGACCCGAGATCCCCGAGCACAGTCGATACGTCTGTTTCTACCCGATGAGCAAGAAGCGGGACCTCACCGACAACTGGTACACGCTGGCTCCCGACGCGCGGGCGCAGTTCATGAGGGAACACGGTCGGACCGGCCGGAAGTACGCGGGCAAGGTGACACAGATCGTCACCGGGTCGATGGGGCTCGACGACTGGGAGTGGGGGGTGACTCTCTTCTCCGATGACCCGCTCCAGTTCAAGAAGCTCGTCTACGAGATGCGTTTCGACGAGGTCAGCGCTCGATACGGGGAGTTCGGCCCCTTCTACGTAGGTCAGAAAGTCGACGATCTCAGGAGGTTGTTCGGTGAGTGAGAGAGCCGTGTTGTTGGTCGGGTTCGGCGGTCCCGAATCGTTGGAGGAGGTGCCGCCCTTCGTGGAGAGCGTGCTCGGACGCACCCCGCCGGCGCATGTCACCGAGCATGCAGTGGAGCGTTACCGCCTCATCGGCGGAGGTTCCCCGCTGCCGGCCATGACTCGTCGTCAGGCAGAGCTGGTCGGGGAGGAGCTGAAGCGCCGCGGCGAAGACCTCGAGGTCTACGTAGGCATGCTCCATGCCGA
The DNA here is from genome assembly GCA_036380875.1 of Acidimicrobiia bacterium. Taxonomy (GTDB): domain Bacteria; phylum Actinomycetota; class Acidimicrobiia; order Spongiisociales; family ZC4RG35; genus ZC4RG17. The sequence goes on along the minus strand of DASVDX010000007.1, from coordinate 33,639 downwards.
CCCCACCATCGAATCGGCTGCCGACCAGATGGTCGCCGACGGCGTCCGCGACGTGACCGTCGTCAGTCTCGCCCCCTACCGGTGCGAGGTCTCGACCGACGCCTACGAGGTCGCCGCCCGCTCGGCCCTGGAGGGTCGGGTAGAGACTCTGCGGTTCACGCCCGACTGGAACTTGGCGCCTCGCTATGTCGAAGGCCTGGTCGAAATGCTGTCCGACGCCCTCCGCCGGGCCCCAGAGGGCACCCCGGTGGTCTTCGCCGCCCACAGCCTGCCGCAGCGGATGATCGACCAGGGCGACCCCTACGTCGACCAGCTGACCGCCACGGCGAAGGAGGTGGCCTCCCGTCTCGGCCTCGCCGACTGGCACATCGGCTACCAGAGCGTGTCGGCGGCGGCGCGGGAGCCGTGGCTCGGTCCTGCAGTGGAGGAGTTGATGGACGAGCTGAAGGCGAGAGGCGAGACCGCGGTTTTGGTCGACCCGATCGGCTTCATCGCCGACCACGTCGAGACGCTCTACGACAACGATGTCGAACACCGGGAGCACGCCGACCAGATCGGCATCGACTTCTATCGCTGTCGCTGCCTCAACGACCACCCGGCTCTGATCGACGCGCTCTGCGACGTCGTGGTGGACGCCCTGGCAGGTGTCTGAGATCGGGCCCGTCGTCGTAGTCGGAGGGGGTGTCACCGGCCTCGTCGCTGCCCGTGATCTCCTTCAGGCAGGGGTCGACGTGGCGATCGTCGAGGCGTCGCCTCGGCTGGGTGGAAAGGTCCAGACCGAGCGCGTCGACGGGTTCGTGGTCGAAGGCGGGCCCGACAGCTTCGTCGCCGGAAAGCAGACCGTCTTGGAACTGGCCGACGAATTGGGTCTGCGTGACCAGGTTCGATCGACCAGGCCCAATGGCGGCGGTTCCCAGGTGTGGTGGGACGGGAAGCTGCATCCCCTGCCCGAAGGGCTGCTGCTCATGACCCCGTCCCGCCTCGCCCCGCTGTTCCGATCGTCGCTCCTCTCGTGGCGGGGCAAGCTGCGTGTTCTCGGCGACCTCTTCCTCCCGCGCGGTGGGGGAGAGGACGAGAGCCTGGAGTCGTTCGTGCTCCGGCGGCTGGGACACGAGATGCTGGAGCGAGTCGCCCAGCCGCTGGTCGCCGGGATCCACGCCGCCGAGCCCCACACCATGAGCCTCCGGGCGAGCTTCCCCCGCTTCCTCACCATGGAGAGGGAGCACCGTAGCTTGATCCTGGCAGCCCGAGCCGCGATGAAGCGGGCGCCTCAGCAGAACGGACGCAGCCACTTCGTGACCTTCACCCGAGGGATGGGCCAGCTCACCGAGGCGCTGGTCGGGGTGACGGCTCCCGCCGATGTGCGCACCGGCGTAGCGGTGAGAGGACTCCACCCTCACGGCTCCGGCTACAGGCTCGTCCTCGATGACGGATCGAGGCTCGAGGCTGCCGCGGTGGTGCTGGCCGTGCCGGCGAAGACGGCCGCCGAACTGCTCGGTCCGATCGTTCCCCGAGCCAGCCGCGCCATCGGGGGCATCGCCCAGGTGTCGACAGCGACCGTCACCCTCGTCTACCGGTCGGACGAGGTTCCAGAGCTCACCGGCTCTGGTTTCGTGGTGCCGGCGGCAGAAGGCCGGCAGGTCACGGGAGTGTCGTTCCTATCCAACAAATGGGAGGGTCGTGTTCCCGACGACCGGTTCGTCATGCTCCGGGCATTCGTGGGAGGGCGGCACGGCCAGGAGGCCGCCACAGCACCTACTGATCGACTCCAGGCGATCGTCCGCGGAGAGCTGCAGGCGATGCTCGACCTGCGTGCCGATCCGGTGTTCGTCAAAGTGTCCTCCTGGGAGGGTGGGCTGCACCGCTACACGATCGGCCACCTCGACCGAGTGGCAGAAGCCGAGGCCGCTCTGAGGGATCATCCCAGGCTGGCCATCGCCGGAGCGGCTTACCACGGCATCGGCCTCAACGAATGTGTCGCCTCCGGGCGCCGGGCGGCGAGACGGCTGCTGGAAGCCGGCGTAACAGTCTCATCGGACGGCGGGTTACGCTCGGCGGGATGATCGAGGTGGATCGATGACCGAGCGTGGCCGCGATCCGGCCGAACAGGGGGTCTTGCGGATCTTCTACAAGGATTGGCGGCCCACCCGGCTCGGCCGGATCGCCAATCGTATGACGGGGTGGTGGGCGTCCAAAGGTCTGCCGCCGAGGTTCCAGCAGACGCTCGAGGTTCGGGGTCGGAAGTCCGGCCAGATCCGCTCCACACCCGTCGTCGTCACGACCGTCGGCGGCGAGCGCTACCTGGTGGCGATGCTCGGCTCCGACACGGAATGGGTCAAGAACGTCGAGGCCGCCGACGGCGAAGCCACCCTTCGCCACGGCACCCGCGAGCCGATCCGTCTCGTGGAAGTCCCGCCCGAGGAACGGGCTCCAGTCCTCGCCGCGTACGTGAGGATCGCGACCAGCGGGCGGCGCCACATCCCTGTAGCTCCGGGAGCGTCCCTGTCCGAGTTCGCCACCGTCGCTCACCTCTACCCGGTGTTTCGGATCGAGAGCCGCTGACCTCACCCAGGGCGCGCCACCTCCCGGGGTGGTGTCCCGTCGTGCCGCACCATGCTCGACGGGCGCGCCCGCCTTTTGGATCAACGATCCATGCGACCGGTGGCCCATGCCCAGGCGGCCAACTCCACCCTGTTGCGCGCCCCGACCTTCGTCATGAGATGCGACAGGTGCGTCTTCACCGTCGGCAGGGAGATGAAGAGTTTGTCGGCGATTTCGTTGTTCGTCAGCCCGGTGGCCACCGCCCGCAGCACCTCCTCCTCTCGCTCGGTGAGCGGCTCGACGGGCTGCGCTGCCTCCTGCGGCCGCGTCTTCGAGAAATGCCGCAGCAGCCTCACAGTGATCGAAGGCGACACCAGCGCGTCACCGCGGGCGGCGGCGTGCACCGCCTCGACCAGCAACTGAGGGCCGGCGTCCTTGAGCAAGAACCCAGAAGCGCCGTTGCGGAGGGCCGTGTACACGTACTCGTCGAGGTCGAAGGTGGTCACGACCACCACCGGAATCGGATCCTCCGCGCCGGGGGCGGCCAACTTGCGGGTCGCCTCTAGCCCGTCCATCTCCGGCATACGGATGTCGAGGAGGGCGACGTCGGGGCGGAGACGACGCGCCTCGGCGACCGCAGCCCGGCCGTCGGCCGCCTCGCCCACGACCTCGATACCGTTCGACTCGAGGATCAGCTTGAAGCCTGACCGGACGAGCTCCTGGTCGTCCGCCACGAACACTCGCAGAGGCCGGTCCGACGTCATCGCTCGACGGGTATCCACGCCGTAACCGACCACCCGCGGCCGGGTCGCTGCCCGGCCCAGAACTGCCCGCCCAGCGCCGAGACCCTCTCCGACATCCCGGTGAGGCCGAAGCCGCGGTCTCCCGGGCGTTCGTGGTGTTCGCCGTCGTCGACCACGCTCACCTGGACTCCGTCGTCCTGGCGCCGGACCTTGACCTCGACCCGCGACACGTCCACGCCATGGCGGCCGACATTCGTCAGACTCTCCTGGACGATCCGGAAGATCGAGGGCTCGACTGACGGGGGGATGGCGGCACGATCGATGTCCAGGTCGAGCACGTATCCGTCTCTCTTGGCGGCTTCGCGGGCGAGCGTCTCCAAATCGACGAGCCCTGACGTCGGCGCCAGCGGCTCGTCGCCGCTGCTCTCGCGGAGTGCACCCACGAGCCGGCGCATCGCATTCATGGTTGCGACCCCGCTCTCTTCGATCTTCGCCAACGCCTGCTGGACCGCCTCCGGGTCCTTGTCCCCCACCGCCCGGGCGGCTTGCGCCTGGACGACGATGCCGGTCACGTGGTGGGCCACGGTGTCGTGCAGTTCCCGGGCGATGGCGAGCCGCTCTTCGCGCCGAGCGGCGTCCTCGCTCATCTCCCGGCTGCGCTGCGACCACCGGCGAGACAGGCCCGCCACGACGGCCAATGTGAGGGTCAGCCAATACAGCAACACGATCGGAAGGGGGGCGGGACTGCGGAGAGCGATGAAGCCGGTGGAGACGACGGCGATCGTCACCCCGTTGGAGGCGCGGCTGGGAAGTTCGGTCCTGACCACCTCGCTGGCGAGGATCGAGATGGCGGCTACCTCAGCGAGCCCGAGAGTGTGGAAGTCCAACCCCAGGACGGCCCGAAGGGCGAAGTAACTGACAGTGAGCGAGATGCTGAGACCCGATGCGACGACCACGCCAGAGAGCGGATTGCGGAAGGTGGCGAGCACCACCCACACCATCACGGCTACCACCGGCAAGACGAGCCAGAAGCTGAAGCGGCCGCCGGCCGACGTGATCAGTTCGATGGCCGAATACGACACCATGCCGACGACCATCCCGCCGTGGACGATGGCGTCGAGGGCGCGACTCCACTCGAGTGAGCGCAACCGCGCCCACCCGCGCTCGGACCCGGAAGGTGAGGGGGTGGAGTCCACGATCGCGAGCCTATCGGGCAGCGACCGGAGAGGAATCGTCCATTCGGATGATGCCTGATTCGTCTCGCCGGCCGATGCGGCGGGCGGGCCGGTCTCTCACAGTGGCAGGCATGAACACGTTCCTCGACTTGATTCTCGGGACCGGCCTCGTAGTCGCCGCGTCCCTGACGGCTCTGATGCTGATAGGCGGGGCCCTGACGGCGATCCTCGAGTGGCTTCGTCCGCAGGGCCCGCTGACAGAAAGGAGCGCTCGATGACGCTCGAACGACCCGTGCTGATCGGCCGCGGGCTCACCAAGCGCTACGGAGACGTGACCGCCATCGCCGACGTCGACATCGACATCTGGCGGGGTAGTTCGATCGCCCTCACCGGGCCCAGCGGCGCCGGCAAGACCACTCTTCTCCACGTCCTCGCCGGCATCATCAGGCCCGACGAGGGCACGGTGACCCTGGAAGGAGTTCGGATCGACTCAGCTTCGGACCGGGAGCGATCGCGCCTGCGCCGGCGACATTTCGGGTTCGTGTTCCAAGAGGGATATCTGGTCCCCGAGTTGACGGCGCTGGAGAACGTTGCCCTTCCGCTCATGCTCCTCGGTCAGCCGAAGGCGCGTGCACTGCGCGAAGCCCAGCGCTGGTTCGAGCCGTTCGGCATCGGCGGCCTGGAGCATCGCCGTCCGGCCGAGCTGTCGGGAGGCCAGGCCCAACGCGTGGCCATCGCCCGGTCGATCGTCACCGGGCCTTCTGTGGTGTTTGCCGACGAGCCCACTGCTGCCCTGGACTCCGAGACCACCCATCGCACGATGACATTGCTCGAGTCGGCGGTGCGTCACGCCAACGCTGGTCTCGTGGTCGTCACCCACGATCCCGAGGTGGCGGCTCGCTGCGACGTCCAGATCTCGATCCTCGATGGGCGACTGAGGCGGGCCGCATGAGGAACATGCTCTCGCTCGCCGGTTCGTTGCTGCGCGGTGGCGGTCGCCGCACGGTTCTCGACCTCAGCCTCACGGTGGTAGGCGTCGCCATACCGGTTGCCGTCATCCTCCTGGTCGTGGGCACGGTCACCGGGTTCCGGGAACGGGAGAACGCCATGGCCTGGCGCGAGCCGACTCCTGCCGAGGCCGGGGCGACGGCGCTACAACGGCGCAGCTACCAAGCGTGGCAGGGTCAGAGGGTGGACGTAGTGGAGCTCAAGTCGCTAGATGGGACTCCGCCCGTCCCTCCGGGAATGGAACGCTTCCCGCGAGAAGGCGAGATCTGGATCTCGCCCGCTCTCGAGGAGGTCCTCGACGACGGCGGATGGTCGACGTTCCAGGAGCGGCTGGGAGGCCAGATCGTCGGCGTCCTCGGCAGGGAGGCCCTCGCCTACGGCGACGAGTTGGTCGCCGTCGTCGGCAACGGCTCCCTCGAGCCCACGTCCGAGGACGAGTTGCTTCCGTTCGACCATCGGCACGGCGGCGGTTTCATGCCGTCCGATGTGCTGCCGATCGCCGAGTTCGCCGAATCGGGCACGGATCCCAGCCTTCCCTTGCTCTACACGATCGCGGCCTGGATCGCCGGGGCGCTGCTGGTCGCGCCGTCGATATCGCTCCTCGGGGCTGGCGCCCGACTGACGGCCGCCCGCCGTGGCCGGCGTTTGGCAGCGCTCCGCCTCGCCGGCGCCACTTCGGGGCAGGTGACTGCGCTCGCCGCCCTCGAGACCGCATTCGGGGCGGTGCTCGGCATCGGCCTCGGCGTGGTCGTGGCGCTGGCAGGGATGGGGGTCGTCGCCTCGAGCATCCCGCTGGGCGGAGGTCGGTTCGGCTTCGCCGACCTCATTCCCAGCCCGTTGGCGTTCGCCATGATCCTCATCGGGGCCCTGGTCGTCGCTGTCGGTTCCGCCTTGGCCGGACTGCGAGAGGTACGCGCCACACCCCTCGGTGTCGTACGTCAAGCCCGGCGGAAGCGGCCGGGATGGCGGCGGTTCTTCGTCATGGTCGCGGCCTGGGCGGCATTCATCGCCACCATCCCGATTACACAGGCCTCCGGTCAATACGTGATGCTCGTCGGCGGTCTCGCCGTCGTGATCCTGTCGATCTCGACAGTTGGCCCGGTTTTCGCCTGGGTGATGGGCTGGATCACGACCCGTTTCTCGCGCGGTCCACGTGGTCTGGTCGCCGGTCGTCGGCTCATGGCCGACCCCATCGGGAGCTTCCGTCCCACCACCGGGCTGGTGCTCATCGCGTTCGTGGCGGGGTTCCTCCTTCTGAGCAGCGCCACGCTGCCCGAGATCTCGACGGATGACTCGGCGCTGGTGCTTGCGGCTCCGGGCCCGGGTGTAGAGGTCGACATCGAATCGTGGCAGCAGCGGTTGGCGAAGGAATATCCCGAGGCGACGTTCGGCACCTCGACGTACGGACAGTTGTCGATCACTCTCCCTCGGGGGACCGACGTGGAGGCAGAACGAACGCGCATCGCCCAGATCACAGGAGCACTTACTCTCACGGAAGCGGAGATCGACTACGAGAACCGGCTGTTCATCGAGGACGTGAGACGGGCGATGTGGGTGGTCGTGGGGATCGCCCTCATCCAGGCAGCTTTTGCCACCGGAGTCGGATCGGCGGCGTCGGTGCTGGAACAGGCCAACACATTGGCGGCGCTGTCACTCGCCGGCACACCGACGTCACAACTCCAGGGCGCCCGTGCGCTCCAGAGTGCGATACCGATCACGATTTCGTCGGCGGTCTTCGTGGCGCTCGGTGCGGCCGCCGGTGGCCTCACCATGATCGGCGTCGACCCCGACGTCACCATCGTGATCCCGTCCCTGATCCAGGGAGCCTTCGTAGTGGTGGCGGCCGCCGTTGCCGCCGTGGGCGGTGCTGCTCTGAGCCGGCCGGTCCTGCAATCGGTGCTAGCCCAGCCGCTGGCCGAACGATGACGCAAGGGGAGCGGTGACTCAGTCGCCGCTCCTTCCATTCAGACGGTGGAGAGAATCATCGCGGCAACTACTTGCACTCCACTCATCTACTTGAATAAGATTCAACTACATGAGTAGTGGTAAAGACCTCAGCCGAGAAAGGCCACTCGACCCGAGACAGGCACTGGCGGAGGCGGACCGGATCGGGACCACGGTCCGCCGGCGAATCCGCTGGAACGGATGGGTATGGCTGGTGATCGCCATCGCCACCCCGCTGTTCTGGCTCGGCACCTGGACCAATTGGCTCTCGCGACCTCTTCAGTTCTGGGTTGCAGTCGGTTTCCTGATCGTGGCGGCCATGATCACCGTCGTGGCGATGGTCCGGGAGGCCAGGCGGGGCGTCGTCGATCGACGCGTCGCTCGGATGGAGTGGCCGATCACATGGGCCTATATGGCCGTGGTGTTCGTCATGGCTGTTCTCGTCATCGTCTTCGACACCTCCGAAGCGCCCCTCTGGTTCGTGCTCGGCGCGTTGGCCACGGCGGTGCCCGGCCTGGTCGGAGCCTGGCGGACGCTCGTCCGATGAACGACAGCCAGCACCCTCGACACCGTCTCGACGAGCTCATCCACACTCCGGTCCGCCTGTCCGTGATGGCGGCGCTGGCGGCGGCCGACGCCCTCGACTTCCGCCACCTGCGCGACTTCCTGGAGGTGAGCGACTCGCTCCTCTCGAAGCACATCGCGGTCCTGGAGGAAGCGGGCTATGTCCGAGTCGAGAAGGGTTTCGAGGGGAAGCGCCCCCGCACGTGGCTCTCGCTGACGGACATCGGCCGCAAGGCATACGACGACTACATCGCCGCCCTGCGTTCGATCACTCAGGGAGCCGAGGTCTAGGCGGTCACCGCCAGGGCGGGCGCGGGATCGGGTTCCCGTGCCATCAGTCCCAATACCGCGGCCTGCAATCCCATCCCGATCAAGGTTCCGTGGGGGTAGTAGCGGATGAGCAAGGTGCTCACGACGATCACGATTGGAGTGAGCGCAAGCAAGGCCGCCGACGAGCGCGGGATACCGCGGCGGAAGGCGGCGATTCCGGCGGCCAGCCCGGTGAGGCCGATGGCCATGAACAGCACAGCTTCGACACCCCACAACGCCCGCCATGGTTCCTGCCAGTTCTCGGCGGCGTAGCTCACGACAACGAGGGCCGTTCCCGCCAGGGTGAGCCCGGCGAACAGGCGCCCTGTCCAGCCGAGACCGCGGACGACATGGGCCAGCACCAACCCGATCAGCAGAAACGAGGGCGCCACCCCGGCGCCGTAGAGGAAGTAGGCGTCGGTCAGTCCTACGGACGCTCCAACGGACGAGAACCACTCGTAGACGCCGGCGTTGGCCAGGCGAGCGATCCAATCGGGGGTGTCGCTGGGTGCCCAGACGATCAGCTGGGGCGGTAGGAGAAAGGCCGCCCACAGGGTGGCGGCCACTCCCATCGTGGCGCGGATGGAGGGTTTGACCATGCGGCGGCTCAATCTAGGCGGCCTTCAGGGCACCCCAATCCGGCCGTCTCGCTGACGCCACCGCTCGACCCTGCGAGAACAGCCTCGCGATCAGGACTCGCTCGCCGTAGTCCTCAGGGGATGCTCAGAGTCGTTGACGTAGCCCGGGCAGCGGCAGCGGGGGACCGTACACATCACCAGGGGCCGGTGTTCCACGCGTGGATGGCCGCACATAGTGCATCGCTGCCGTCCACCGTCGACGGTGCGCGGCGAAGGCTTTCTCAAGTGCGCTTCCTGGCGATGTTCACTTTGAGGGCGCGGCCGTCGAAGTCGTGTCCGTCGAGGGCGGCTATCGCTTGGCGGGCGCTCGCTGCATCTGGCATCTCGACGAAACCGAAGCCTCGGGAGCGTCCGGTTTCGCGATCGACGATCACCTGGGCGCTGGCCACCTCGCCGTGCTGAGCGAAGAGCTTCTCGAGGTCAGCGGAACTCGTGCCGAAGGCCAGGTTCCCTACATAGAGGTTGGTGGACATCGCTTCTCCTATTCGAACCGTCAGCTGTCGCGCCCCGCGGGATGGACTCGGAATCGGCCGAGTCACTCCTGCGTGCACTCCACTGACGGAACGAAGGCGGAGTAGGCGATGGTGGCGATTGCCACTCCTGTGATACCCACGGTAGCCCTGGCGAGCCGTATCGCCAACCACTCCCCGTCGACGTTCAGTCAGGCTCCCCACTCATGGGGTCGATTCCCTCTCCGCTGAAGGCTGACGTCTTGAGCCGGCCCCCGATGCATGGCAGCATCGAGCGCGTGAGCAACTCCGAGCGACGTCTCGAGGACCTGGCGACGCTCCGTCGGGTTCGAGACCGGATCGATCGTGAATACGACCAGCCGCTGGACGTGGAGGCTCTGGCTCGCGACGCCTTCATGTCGGCGGGCCACCTCAGCCGCCTCTTCAAGCAGGCTTTCGGAGAGTCGCCTTACTCCTACTTGATGACACGACGGATCGAGCGGGCCATGGCGCTGCTGCGTCGGGGCGGCATGTCGGTGACCGAGGTGTGCTTCGCAGTGGGGTTCTCCTCACTCGGCACTTTCAGCACCCGCTTCACGGAGCTGGTGGGCGTGCCCCCCAGTGTCTACCGTCAGCAAGCAGACGGGATCATGACAGGCGTTCCGCCGTGCATCTCCAAACAGGTCACGCGGCCGATCCGCCAGAAGCCGAGCCAGGCGAAGGCACAAGCAACTGAGCAGTCAGGCGTCGACGTCGCTCAGCTTGGGTGAGATATCGAAGATCCGAATCGGGCGCCGGATCCCCTTCAGCCTGATCTCCTCGACCAGGACGCCGTCGACCTCGTCCTTCACCGCCGCCATCGTCCGCTCGGCGACGAGGATGTGGCCCGGCTCCGCCTTCGATGCCAGTCGCGAAGCGAGGTTGACGTGGTTTCCGACGACGGTGTACTCGGTCCGGGTCGGCGACCCGATGTTGCCGACCGTCACGTAGCCGGTGCTGATCCCGACACCGATGTCGAGTTCCTCGTCGAAGTCCAAGAGCCACCGCTCACGCAGTTCGGCTACCGCCTCGCGCATCTCGAAGGCGGTAGCCACCGCCCGCCCGGCATGGTCTTCGAAGGGGATCGGATCGCCGAAGAACGAGAGGATCCCGTCGCCCATGTACTTGTCGAGGGTCCCTCCATGTCGGAAGACGATGTCGGTCATGACGGTGAAGTACTCGTTGAGTGCCTCCACCAGCTCTTCCGGCTCCATCCGCTCCGACATCTCGGTGAACCCGCGGATGTCGGAGAAGAGCACCGTGAGATTGCGGCGCGTCGAGGCGAGCGACACGGCAGTCCCACCGCTCAGTACTGCATCGGCCACCTGAGGTGACACATAGCGGCGCAACTCCTCGGTGCGCCGCAATTGAGCGAGCTGCTCTTCGATCGTCTTCTCCAGGTTCTCGTTGAGCGATTTCAGGTCTGCGTAGAGCGACGCGAGGCGGGAGCTAGTCCGGTTCAGATTGGTGGTGAGCCGCCCGAACTCGTCCTGGTTGGGCACCTCGACCTTCTGCTCGAAGTCGCCGGCGGCGATGCGGGCGAGCGCCACGTCCATCTTGCGGACGGGCCGGATCAGCGACCACGACAAGATCGCTCCCAGCGTCAGGGCGGCGGCCAGACTTGCAGCCGAGAAGACGATGACCGTCCCGGTCAAGAACGAGCGGCTCGCCTTGAAAGCGTTGGTCTGCATGGCTATCGCCTGTTCCGACTGGGAGATGACGGCGTTGAGCTCGTCCTCGAGTTCGTGGGAGATCTCGTGTTCGGCGGCGATGTGGAGGTCGAGGGCGTCCTCTATCTCACCCGCTTCGTAGAGGGCCAGCACCTCTTCGCCGGCCCGGTCGAAACGGATATCTATCTCGGCGATGCGATCGAGGACGGGGATCATCGCCGGGATGCCGATCTGGCGGATCGCCTCCATGTCGGCGGTGAAATTGGCTTTGGCGTTCGGAATCTTGTCGTTCCACGAGTCGACGCCCGTGATGAGGGCCATCGCCCGGTAGTGGCTTTGGGCGGTGACGGCATAGATGCCCTGGCGGGCCAGGTCAGTCTGCTGCTGCAGTTCGTTGAGCCGATTGACCTGGGCGTTCATCTGGTTGATCACGAGGACGCTGAGCACGGCCATCGCCAAGAGGAGGAGCGAGGTGACGAGAAACCCCGCCAGGAGCTTGGCGTGTACCGAGGCTCGGGCTCGGGCGACCACATCGACGAGCGGGCGGATCACTCGAACCGGACGAGGCTCATCGAGTGACGTCGTGGGATCGAGCGGCGGGTGTGATGTGGCCATCGGGGAGTTCCCAGGGTTGGCGACCCAATTCCCCCACGAGCTTGTGCCCGATTCGGGCCGGTACGGAGCTGTCGGTAGTCCAACCTACCGATTGCTGTCTCCCGACGCGGGAATGGAGGCCAAGAATAAGTATCGACTTATCATAAGTATCAACTTATAATTCGACCCGTGGACGTCGGAGCGACACTGACGGCCCTGGCCGACCCGACGCGGCGGCGGGTGTTCGAACTCGTGGCGGATTCGCCGCGTTCGGTGAAACAACTCACCGAATTGGTGCCCGTGTCCCAACCCGCGGTGTCGCAGCACCTCAAAGTGCTCGGCGAGGCGGGGCTGGTCGTCGGCAGGCGGCAGGGAGCGCGGACGATCTATGGCGCTGCCCCCGCCGGTCTCCAGGCGTTGCGGGAGTGGATCGACCGAATGTGGGACGACGTCCTCGACGCGTACACCGAAGCCGCTCGAAGGGAGCAGGAGCGATGAGAGTCACCCGACGACCGATCACACCGGTGCGGAAGGTCCGGCTGATACCCCTGCCCCCCGATGAGGCATTCGATCTCTTCACGATCCGGATGGGCACCTGGTGGCCGCTCGCCACGCACTCGATCGCCCAAGACGAGGCGACCGGCATCCGCATCGAAGGACACATCGGCGGGCAGGTCGTGGAGCTCACCCAATCAGGTCAGGAGTACCCCTGGGGGGAGATCCTGGCGTGGGATCCCCCTCATCGCTTCGTGATGTCGTGGCATCCCCGCATCGACCCCGAGGCGGCCGCGATCGTCGAGGTCACGTTTCGTGAGGTCGACGACGGCACCGAGTTGACCCTGGAGCACCGCGGTTGGGAGGAATTCGGTGACGACGAGGGAGTCCGGCTCCGCGACCAATACGAGCCGGGCTGGGACTTCGTCCTGTCCCACTTCGAGGCGGAGCTGACCAGGTACAACTGATCAGGAATCGAGAAGCACTTCCCCCGACAGCCGCATAGGGTGGCGGCCATGGAAGCAAAGATCTCCCAGGTGATGCTGCCGCACAACGATCCCGAGGCCGCCGTGGCCTTTTACCGGGACGGTCTCGGCTTCGAGGTGCGAAACGACGTCGAATGGCAAGGGATGCACTGGATCACGGTCGGTCATCCCAGCCAGCCCGACACGTCGATAGTCCTCTACCCGCCGGAGGCCACCCCGGGCCTCACGGACGAGGAGCGCCGGGTCGTGGCCGAGATGATGGCCAAGGGCACCTTTGCCAGCGTCAACCTCGCCACTCCCAATGTCGACGAGTTCTTCGAGAAGGTCGAGGCGACCGGGGCGGAAGTGGTCCAAGAGCCCACGGACCAGCCTTACGGCGTCAGGGACTGTGCGTTCCGGGACCCGTCGGGGAACCTGATCCGGGTAATGCAGACGGGCTGAGGGCGGCGATGGCCACGAAGTCCAAGGAGAGTGTCGGCGGGGTGCATCCCGCCGACACCCACGATGTCATCCGGGTCCAGGGCGCCCGGGAGAACAACCTCAAGGACATAACCGTCGAGATCCCCAAGCGGCGCCTGACGGTGTTCACCGGCGTGTCTGGCTCTGGCAAGAGCTCGCTCGTCTTCGACACGATCGCCGCCGAGTCCCAGAGGTTGATCAACGAGACGTACAGCGCCTTCATCCAGGGTTTCATGCCCAACCTCGCCCGGCCCGAGGTGGACGTGCTCGAGGGGCTGACGACGGCGATCATCGTCGACCAGGAGCCGATGGGAGCCAACATCCGCTCCACCGTCGGCACCGCCACCGACGCCAACGCCCTGCTGCGCATCCTGTTCAGCCGTCTCGGCGAGCCGCACATCGGACCACCCACCGCTTTCTCGTTCAACATCCCCACCACGCGGGCGAGCGGCGTGATGACCAGCGACACCGGCGAACGCAAGGTCGTCCGCAACGCCGTCTACCTGGGCGGCATGTGCCCGCGGTGCGAAGGCACCGGGAACATCACCGACATCGACGTCACCCAGCTCTATGACCCGGACAAGTCGCTCAACGAGGGCGCCATCCTGGTTCCGGGGTACAAGGCGGGAGGCTGGTCGGTGAAGATCTTCGCCGAGTCGGGGTTCCTCGATCCCGACAAGCCGATCCGGGAATACTCGGAAGAGGAGCTCCACGATTTCCTCTATCGGGAGGCCACGAAGGTCGACATCGGCGGGGTCAACCTGACCTTCGAGGGGCTGGTGCCGCGGATCCGCAGCTCGTTCCTGTCGAAGGATCGGGAGGCGATGCAGCCCCACATCCGCGACTTCGTGGACAGGGCCGTCACCTACATCACCTGCCCGGACTGCGACGGCACTCGCCTCAATGAGGCGGCCCGCTCCTCGAAGATCGACGGCAAGAGCATCGCCGACGTGTGCGCCATGCAGATCACAGACCTGGCCGATTGGATCCGGAGCCTCGACGAGCCGTCGGTGGCGCCGCTGCTCGCCAAGCTGCAGCACACACTCGACTCGTTCGTCGAGATCGGTCTCGGCTATCTGACCCTCGACCGGCCCTCTGGCACGCTGTCGGGTGGTGAGGCCCAGCGCACCAAGATGATCCGCCATCTCGGGTCACCGCTCACCGACGTCACCTACGTTTTCGACGAGCCCACGATCGGGCTCCATCCCCACGACGTGCAACGGATGAACGACCTCCTGCTGCGGCTGCGAGACAACGGCAACACCGTTCTCGTCGTGGAACACGAGCCGGAAACGATCGCCATCGCCGACCACGTGATCGATCTCGGCCCGGGTGCGGGGACCGCCGGCGGCACCGTCTGCTACGAGGGGCCGTACGAAGGGTTGCGCAAGAGCGACACGCTCACCGGGCGCCACCTCGATTATCGAGCTCAGCTCAAGGAGACGGTCCGCCAGCCCACCGGACACCTGGAGATTCGCGGTGCCAACCTCCACAACCTGAAGAATGTGGACGTCGACATCCCTCTCGGCGTGTTGTGCGTCGTGACCGGGGTGGCGGGATCGGGCAAGAGCTCGCTGCTGCCCGGTTCGCTCCCACCCGATTCGGACGTGATCGCCGTCGACCAGAGCGTCATCAAGGGCTCACGCCGCAGCAATCCCGCCACCTACACGGGAATGCTCGAGCCGATCCGCAAGGCGTTCGCCAAGGCGAACGGGGTCAAGCCCGCCCTTTTCAGCTCCAACTCCGAGGGCGCCTGTCCGACCTGCAAGGGAGCGGGGGTCACGTTCACCGACCTCGGCTTCATGGAAACCGTGGCCACCACTTGCGAGGACTGCGAAGGGCGGCGCTTTCAGGCCACCGTGCTCGAGTACACGCTGGCCGGGCGCAACATCGCCGAGGTTCTCGAGATGCCGGTGGAAGAGGCGGAGCAGTTCTTCAGCCAGGGCGAGAGCAAAGTGCCCGCCGCTCACAAGATCCTCCTGCGACTCGTGGACGTCGGGCTCGGTTACCTCAAACTCGGCCAGCCGCTGACGACTCTCTCCGGCGGTGAGCGTCAGCGCCTCAAACTGGCTGTCCACATGGCCGAGGACGGCGGCATCTACATCCTGGACGAGCCGACCACCGGCCTCCACCTCGCCGACGTCGAGAACCTCCTCGGAATGCTCGATCGACTCGTCGACTCGGGGAAGTCGGTGATCGTCATCGAGCACAACCAGGCCGTCATGGCCCACGCCGACTGGATCATCGACCTAGGCCCCGGCGCCGGGCACGACGGCGGCGAGATCGTGTTCGAGGGCCCTCCCGCCGATCTGGTGGCAGCCCGTTCCACCCTCACCGGACAACACCTGGCCGCCTACGTAGGAGCGTGAACCAATGTGCCTGACGCCCTGGCATCCACCTAGATCGGAACCGTTGGCGATCGAACAACCGACAGGCGAGGAGAGCTCTCATGAGCCACCCGTGCTGGTGGGGGTCACCGCCTCCGAGACGTCCCCGCAAGAAATACGAGAAACCTTCATCCGGCCTCAGGGTCTGTTCCGAATACAGCTGTGAGAGGGCAGGAGTAGCCCTCCACAGCGATGCGGTTCTCTCGAACGGTGATACGAACGAGACCGCGTTCTTCCTGGCTGGGCCGCCAAACCGTGTTTTGGGCGCCACAACCATGGCCCCATCCGCCGGATCGTGGCATGTGCAATGGATCGCTCCGCCGGAGCGGCACGAATCCTTTTTCGTCTACCTCACGACGCACGGGATCACGAACGGCTGCATCGAACCCGATTTAGAGCCGAACCTCGAGATTCCTGGGAATCCGTAGCTGGAGACACTCGCGTCGCCATCGACCTCTCGACCATGACCTACGAGGAGATCACCGCTTTCCCCGAGGGCACCGGCTGACGAGGGTCGCTATCGAGGGTCAGCCCTCGAGCTTGTCCGGTTCGGGGTTGGGTGCTTCGACACACAGGAGTTTGACGGGTTCGTCACCGAGGACTTCGAAGCCGTGCTCGATCCCGGCGGGGGCGACGATCACGTCGCCCGCCCCTGTGTCGACGGTCTGACCGTCGACAGTCCAACGCATCCGCCCCGAGCGCATTACGAGGATGTGGTCCTCTTCGTGTGTATGCAGATCGGCCTTCTCGCCGGGCTGATGGTCGTTCACGTACACCGCCACGCCCGCCAGCATGATCCACTCGTTCGGCGTGTCTGGTCTGATCACCCGGGTCGCGGTTTCCCGGTTCGTGTATTCGGGCATCCCTCGTCTTTCGCCGTCTCGGCGGGTCACGTTAGGTCGTTCGTTGTGCGGGAGACGACTGAGCTCTTTTCCGAGCCGACCGCTCGTCTATCAGCTCGCCACCCCTCAGACGAGCGACCCTCGACCAAATCGACACATCGAATCGACACGTGGGTGGAATGGGGAGAGTCAGGGCAGGGTTGGGGGAAGGGGTCGGCGCAAAGACGCCAGGAGAGAGGAACGAATGACCGACCATTCCCATCACGAGCCGCTGGGCCATGCCACATCCACGGCGCACTACGGCCACGGCCACGACCAGCACGAAGCCCACGATCAGCATGGCCACGGTGAGCATGGCCACGGTGAGCATGCCGGCCACGACCAGCACGCCGGTCACAGTGTGGCCATGTTCCGGGACCGCTTCTGGCTTTCGCTCGTCCTGACTCTGATCGTGGTCTTCTTCTCGGACATGATCCAGGAGTGGTTCGGCTACACCGCCTCCCGGTTCCCTGGATCGGACTGGGTGGTACCTGTGCTCGGCACGGTCGTCTTCCTCTACGGCGGCTGGCCGTTCATGAAGGGAGCGATCTCAGAGATCCGGGATCGTCGACCCGGGATGATGCTCCTGATCGGCATGGCGATCACGGTCGCCTTCGGGGCGTCGTTGGCGACGACATTGCGCTTGCTGGACCTCGACTTCTGGTGGGAGCTGGCGGCGCTCGTCACGATCATGCTCCTGGGTCACTGGATGGAGATGCGGGCCATCGGGCAGGCCCAAGGTGCGCTCGCCGCTCTCGCCGAACTGCTCCCCGATGCCGCCGAGAAGCTCACCGACGACGGCACCGAAGAGGTGTCCGTCTCCGAGTTGATGGTCGGCGACCTCGTGCTGGTGCGCCCAGGCGGCCGCATTCCCGCCGACGGAGAGATCGTGTCCGGAACCGCGGAGGTCGACGAGTCGATGGTGACCGGCGAGTCCCGGCCGGTGGCGAAGACGGAGGGCGACCGAGTCGTGGCCGGGACGGTGGCAACCGACAGCGCCATCCGAATCCGAGTTGGCGCCGTGGGGGAAGACACCGCCCTGGCGGGCATCCAGAGACTCGTCGCCCAGGCCCAACAGTCGAAGTCCCGGGCCCAGGTGCTCGCCGACCGGGCGGCAGCGCTGCTCTTCTATGTGGCGCTCGGCGCCGCCCTGATCACCGTGGCCGCTTGGCTCGTCCTCGCCCGACCCGATGAGGCACTGACACGGTCGGTGGCGGTGCTCGTGATCGCCTGTCCCCACGCCCTGGGTCTGGCGATCCCGCTGGTCATCTCTATCTCCACTTCACTCGCAGCACGCAACGGCATCCTCATCAAGGACCGCCTGGCCCTCGAGAGGATGCGGAACATCGACGTCGTCCTCTTCGACAAGACCGGCACCCTCACCTCCGCCACCCACCGGCTCACGTCGATCTTCACCCCTGAGGGGGACGACCGCCGGGTGCTCGCCTTGGCGGCGGCTGTCGAGGCCGAATCCGAGCATCCGGTCGCCCGGGCGGTGGTGGAGGCCGCCGCCGAACGCGGCGCGATTCCCTCCGCCTCGGCCTTCAAGGCGATGAGCGGTCGGGGCGTCGAAGCCGACGTAGACGGGTCGCGGGTCGCAGTCGGAGGGCCTGCGCTGGTGGCCGAACGGGACATTCGAATCCCCGAAGCCGTGGAGCGCGCCACGGAGGATTGGAAGCGGCGCGGAGCATCGGTGCTGTACGTGATCGAGGACGGGCAGATCACCGGGGCCTTTTCCGTCGAAGACGAGATCCGTCCCGAATCGCGCCAAGCAGTCGAGGAACTGCAGCGACTCGGCGTCGAGGTGGCCATGATCACCGGCGACGCCCGCCAGGTGGCGGAGGCCGTGGCCGCCGAGCTCGGCATCGAAAGGGTCCTGGCCGAGGTGCTTCCCGAGGACAAGCACTCCGAGGTAGCCGCCCTCCAGGCGCAGGGCCTCCGGGTGGCGATGGTCGGTGACGGTGTCAACGACGCTCCCGCCCTCGCCCAAGCCGACGTGGGGATCGCCATCGGCGCCGGCACCGACGTGGCCATCGAGTCGGCCGGAATCGTCCTCGCTTCAGACGATCCTCGAGGCGTCGTGGCCGTACGCAAGCTATCCCAAGCCGGGTACCGGAAGATGGTCCAGAACCTCGTGTGGGCAACCGGCTACAACGTCGTCGCCATCCCCCTCGCCGCTGGGGCCTTGGCCTGGGCGGGCATCGTGCTTCCACCCGCCGCTGCAGCCCTCCTCATGAGCGCTTCGACGGTCATCGTGGCGATCAACGCTCAGTTCCTCCGCGGACTCCAACTCCGGCCCGCAGCCTGACGGTCAGGGCGCGCTCGCCTTTCGTGAAAAGCCGGCGACCGACGAGACTTCCCCGTTCGATGACCAGATACATCCTGACCGTCAAGTGCCCCGATGGCCCCGGCATCGTCAACCGGGTCACCGGCGCCCTCCTCGAAGTCGACGCCAACATCACCGAGGCGGCTCAGTTCACCGACCCCGAGACGCTGACATTCACCCAACGGATCGTCTTCGACTCGCCCGTCGACCTCGACCGAGTGGAGGCGACGATCCAGCCGGTGGCGCAGAAGCTGGAAGCCGAGTACACGCTGCGGCCGGCGGCGGCGCGTCGGAAAGCGCTGATCATGGTCTCCAAGGTCGAACACTGCCTCCTCGACCTCCTGTTCCGGCACCGCAACGGGGAACTGGACATCGACATCCCGCTGATCGTCTCCAACCACACCGACTGTGCTCCGCTCGCCGAGCGGTACGGAATCCCCTTCGAGCACGTTCCCGTCACTCCCGAGACCAAACGTGACGCCGAAGCGGTGCTCCTGCGCCGAGTGGAGGCGTTGGGCATCGACTTCGTGGTGCTGGCCCGCTACATGCAGATCCTCTCCGACCAGGTCTGTTCGGCGCTCGCAGGGCGGATCATCAACATCCACCACTCTTTTCTCCCCGGGTTCAAGGGCGCCCGGCCGTACCACCAAGCCCATGCCCGCGGGGTGAAGCTGATCGGGGCGACGGCCCACTACGTGACGCCCGACCTCGACGAGGGGCCGATCATCGAACAGGACGTCGTCCGCGTCGACCACACCCACAGCGTCGAGGACATGGTCAGGCTCGGCCGTGACGTCGAGCGCATGGTGTTGTCTCGGGCCGTCCGCTACCACTCGGAGGACCGGGTGATCCTCATCGGGGCGAAGACGGTCGTCTTCACCTGAGGGGCGACCACAAAACGGCTGGCCTCGACCGGCCGGGAAAGTGTTCCATGGACACCGCAACGATGAAGGACACCCTGGTCCGTGACTGAGATCCGCAGAAGCGGAGCCGAGACCCTGGATTCGGCCGCCCTCTCCGACCTCGGCTCACGACTCCTCAGGCAGCCAGCCAGGGTCGTCTTCTGGGAGGGACCGCCCGCACAAGCGATCTACCTCGGGCGCGGACTGTCGCTGGATGTCCATCGCCACCACGCCACCCAGATCACGATCAGCCTGGGAGAGCCGGTGTCGGTCCTCACCGATCACAACGGCTCAGTCAGCCGACAGCAGAGCTTCGTGGTGGGGCCCAACGTGGCCCACGGGATCGAGGCAGAGGAAACCCCGATCATCGAGATATTCAGCGAAGCCCTCGCCTTAGCCGACCTCGCTCAGCGGTTGCGGATGGCAGCCCAGTCCGAGACGCCGCCGCTCCCCTCTGATCTCTTGGACGGCCTCTGGCCCCATCTAGTGCTGGTCGGGGATCGGATGCTGAATGGAGAGACCGAAGAGGCGCTGGTGTCCGACCTGGTCAGCCGGCTCCTCGTGTCGGGGTTCGATGACGTCGGAGAACCCCGGGTCGCCGCCGCCCGCTCGCTCGTCACTCCCGAGTTCCTCCTCGCTGAAGACCAGCCGATACAGGCCCTCGCTTCCCATGTCCATCTCTCCACCAGCCGATTCCGTCATCTCTGGCGCGAGGAGATGGGTGTGTCGATCCAGAGCTATCTGCGCTGGCAGCGGCTGCTCACGGCTATGCAGGACACGGCCGGGGGAGCCTCGCTCACGGAAGCGGCCCACGGTGCGGGTTTCGCCGACTCGGCGCACCTCACACGTGTCTTCCGGGCGACGTTCGGGATCGCCCCCTCGCGCATCTTCAAGAACAGCCATTCCGTTCAAGTCATCACGGCGGACACCAAGTAATCGTTCACACCTGTCCCTGTGATCGACCAAACGGAGATTCCATGTCCATCTTGATTCGCATCGCCACTCTGGCGGGGCCCTATGCGGGGATCGGGGCCCTCGTCCTCGGGTTGTTGCATTGGTTCTTCAACATCAGCTTCATCGAGCTCCACATCCTGTTCGGAGCGGTAGTCACCCTGTCACTTCTGGCGGCGGGGATCGTCGCCCTCTCCCGGAGAGGGCTGCGGGGGCTGGGGCTGTTGTCCGTCGTCTTCGCTCCGGTAGTGCCGATCTTCGGCATGGCGCAGGCGAACCTCCTCGTCGGTGGGTTCCACTGGGTGATCCGGATCGCCCACTTGCTCGTCGGAGCCGCCGCGATAGCCCTCACTGAACGGATAGGTGGCCGGTTCGCCGAGGTCAGCGCCCAAGACCCGAGCGCCACCGACGAGGCGCGGGCGGCCTGAGGTCGGAGGCGCACCGAAGATGAGCATTCGCAACATTCTTCTGAAGGTGGTGCTGCGCGCCACCCGCAAGCCGATCTACGCGTCGGAACGATCGCTGCGCAGTCATGTCCTTCGCGTGAGGTCCAGGGGCACGCTCGATCGACCGCCGGCGTCAGCCGAAAGGATCGCCCGCTTCGAGCGGCGGTCCTTCAATGGGACGACCATCTATACGGTGCGTCCCCGTGGCGACGGGGACCCCAAGGGTCATATCCTCTATCTGCACGGCGGAGGCTTCTTCGAAGGTATGGACGCCGTCCGCTGGCGGGTCGCCGTCGCGGTGATCCCGCACAGGTCGGCGAGGCCGGTGATGCCGTGATGGATCGATAGCCGAGCGCTTGCATGGATAGGCGGCTCAGTCTGCGATCGTCGCCTCTATCCAAGGGCGGAGGACGGCGATGACTATGGAGGCCTGCATCGCTCCCAGGTGGTCCAGGCCGTCGAGGATCTGAACGGTCCACCCGGCTTGCTCTAGCTCGAGGCGATGCTCTCTGAGTGGGGACGCCATGTCGACGCGGACACCTCCCCAGCGCTCGTCGTAGTCGATCACGTCCTCTGAGCCGGCGAAGCACAAGCGAGGACAGATCACCTGCCGCAGAGCGACGCGGTCGTCGAACGACCGGATGCTCTCGTAGAGGGTGACGAACTGACGGGTCTGGGCCTCGGTCAGCGTCATCTCGGCGTTCGACCAGTCACCCGGTTCGACTTCCGACGCCGACTTGGGTCGGGGATCTGTGGCGGCCGCGTGGGCAGCGGCGGTCACGGCCCGCATCTCCGCATAAGGCCCGCCCAGGGGAGGGAACCCGCCCATGGCCAGCCCGGCCAGCCTGTCGGTGCGGATCGCCAGTTGCAGGCCCGCGGCTGCCAGCCACGAGTAGCCGTAGAAGCCGAAGCAGTCGGCGCCGATGGCATCGGCAACGGCGAGGAAGTCGGCCGCGACGTTGTCGGCAGTGAGGGTGTCAGGCTTGGGAGATGCCATGACGTGGCCTTCGTAGTCGAACGCCACCACGGTGACGAGGTCTTCCAATCCCGCGATGAGCTTCTTCCCCAGAGCAGGGTCGGCGCCCCACTGGCGCATCTCATCGGCTCGCGGTCCCTCGATTGGGGTGGGGTTGACGGGCAGGAGCCAGTGCGGGCCTTGTCCGCGGACCATGAGCGGCAACTCGCTGCCGTCGTGCAGGATCGCCGACACCATAGGGGTTCCTTCCTATACAGCGTACAGAGTAATACTATACGGCGTATAGTGGTCGCTGCAATCCATCTGATGCGCCTCCTGTGGCGAACGTCCGACGACGAGTCTCGGCCGACTTCCGGCCCCAAGCGGCGGCTGACGGTGGACGAGGTGGTGGATGCTGCGATCGCCATCGCCGACGAGAGAGGTGACGTCTCGATGCGGGCCGTAGCCGACCGACTCGGAGTCACCCCGATGGCTCTCTACGGCTACCTCCCGAACAAGGAGATGCTCCTGGCCTTGATGTACGACGCCATCCACGCTGACGTTCTCGACCCATCGCGATTCGACGGCCACTGGCGGGGCGCGGTGATCGCTTGCGCCGAGGAACTCCTCGACCTCTACGTCGCTCACCCGTGGTCCCTCCAGGTCTCCTACGCCCGGCCAGTGCTCGGGCCGAACGAACAGGGGATGCTGGAACGACTAGTCGGACTGTTCCGCCAGACCCCGATCCCGCCGAACCTCTTGCGCCGGGCGCTCGGCATGCTGCTCCACGCGGTGCGGGGAACCGCCCGCACGATCGCCGAAGCCCAGGAGGCCGCCCGATCTACCGGCCGTTCCGAGGATGAGTGGTGGGAGGAGGTCTCCGAGGCGGTCTCGGTGGTCGTGCCCGACTTCGCCGAGCGGTTTCCCAACACGCTCTGGCTCTTCTCCGCCCAGGACGCTGGTGAGGAACAGCCAGGCAGCTACGTCGATCGCCACAGCAGGGAGAACCTGAGGGTCGGTCTCGAGTTGCTGCTCGACGGACTGGAAGCGGCTGCCTCCCGGAGCTAGCCGCGGTAGGCGTCCGGCGTCGCTAGGTTTCGTAGGGTCGCCGACGCCGGAGGAGGGCGGCATGTCGGAGCCTGACCCCGCCGGGCACGATGCCGTCAGCGTCGAGGCCCCACCGGCGACGCCCGAACCTCGACCACAGTCCGCCTCCCGCAGGTTCTGGCGGAGGCGCTTCCTCAACAGCCTCCCCGCAGCGTGGACGGCTCTCGTCTTCGTCTGTGTCTCGTTCACCCCGTCTCTCCTGCCCAGGGCCGCGGTCATGCAAGGCGTGCTGTGCGGGATCACGGGCGCCATCGGCTACGGCCTGGGGCTTGCTGGAGCCTGGGCATGGCGGGAGTTGGCTGAACGCGATCGGCAGGCCGCGTCGGCCCGGGCATGGGTCGTGTTCGCTGGGGTGGCGCTCGCGTCGGTGGCGACTGCGTACGTGATCGGGCTCGGCTGGCAGAACGAAACCCGTGCCGAGTTGGGCATTCCCGCTGAGAGCGCAGGTGCCCACGTGGCCGCACCTTTCGTGGGAGCGGCGGTGTTCATCCTGCTGATCGCGGCGGCCCGAGGAGTGCGATGGATCTACCGGCGGACCTACAGGTTCTTCGGACGATGGCTGGGCCGGCGGCTGGCAGCGGCGTTGGGATGGGTGCTCGCCGCCATCATCGCCGTTACGGTGGTCAATGGGGTGTTCCTCGACGGCCTGATCAGCGCCGCCGACGCCGTCTTCGCGGTGCAGGACACCGCCACGGATGCGACCGCGATCGAACCTCAGACTCCGCTCCGGTCGGGCAGCCCCGAGTCGCTAATTCCCTGGGACACACTCGGTTGGCAGGGACGAACCTTCGTCGGGCACGGCCCCACCGCCGACGACATCCGCACTTTCACCGGCGAACCGGCGATGGAGCCGATCCGCGCCTACGCGGGGATGGCTTCGGAAGAGGACGTGGAGGAACGGGCCCGTCTCGCCGTCGCCGACCTGGAACGAGCCGGTGGATTCGAGCGGGACTATCTGCTGGTGGCCGGGACGACAGGGACCGGGTGGGTCGACGCCCCGTCGATCGAAACCTTCGAGTATCTGACGGGCGGGGATTCGGCGATCGTGGCCATGCAGTACTCGTACTTGCCGTCGTGGCTGTCGTTCCTCGTCGACCAGCAACGTGCTCGGGAAGCCGGCAGGGCCCTGTTCGACGCCGTGTACGAGAAGATGGCCGCGCTCCCACCCGACTCTCGACCCGGCCTCTACGTGTTCGGAGTCAGCCTGGGTTCCTTCTCCTTGGAGACGGCATTCAGCGGCGAGTTCGACCTCCGCAACCGAACCAGCGGCGCCCTCTTCGCCGGTGCGCCCGGCTTCAACACCCTTCATCTGGAGTTCACCGAGGGCCGTGATCTTCCGAGCCTCCAGATCGAGCCGATATTCCGCCAGGGACGTACGGTTCGATTCTCAGGAGACAGAGGTGAGCCGCCGCAACCAGACGATGCCCCCTGGGACGGTCCACGTGTCCTGTATTTGCAGCACGCCACGGACCCCATCTCGTGGTGGTCCACGGACCTCATGTGGAGCCGCCCCGACTGGCTCCGCGAACCGGCCGGAAACGGGGTGCACGAGGCGATGACGTGGCTGCCGATCATCTCCTTCTGGCAGGTGACCGTCGACATGGCCGAGTTCGTGGCCGTACCCGCCGGCTACGGCCACACCTACACCCGCGGCTACGTCGACGGATGGTCTCAGGTGCTCCGTCTCGATCTGAATACGGAACGAGCCGAGCTCTTGAGATCATTGATCGGAGACTGATCGCACTCCGTCACGTCTGAATGGGATATCCCGGCCCGAGGGGTATGCCGAGCAGGAACCAGACCACGAACAAGATCACCCACACCACGAGCAGGGCGACCACGAACGGCATCATCAGCGCGATCACGGTCCCGATCCCGGCGTCCCGCTTGTAGCGCTGGGCGATCGTCACGATGAAAGGCAGGTACACCATCAGCGGCGTGACCACGTTCATCGGCGAGTCTCCGATCCGATACGCCGCCAGCACCGTCTGCGGGGTCACGCCCAACCGGGAGAAGATCGGGATGAACACCGGGGCGAAGATCGCCCATTTCGGCACCACCCCGGGAAGGATGATGTCAAGGACCACGATCACGAGGATGAACCCCACCAAGAGGGCCAGTCCTCCGATGTTGGCCCGCTCGAGCAGATGGGCCATCTCGACCGCCGCCACCCGCGGCAGATTCGTGTAATTGAAGAAGGCGATGAACTGGGCGATCATCAGCAGCATGAAGACCAGGCCGGCCAGGCCGGAGAAGGTCTTCGTCACACCCTCGATGACGTCGCCGCTCCCCGAGATGGTGCGCGCCCCGATTCCGTAGCAGATGCCACAGACCAGGAAGATCAGAGTGATCACGAAGAGCAGGCTGTCCATGAATGGGGTGGGGCCCACGATGGCGCCGGTGTCGGGATCGCGGAGCGGGGAGCCGGGCGGAAGGGTCAGCGCCAGCACAGCCGCCACCGATATGGCCAACCCGTACATCGAATAGCGGAGGCCACGCGCCTCGGCAGCTTGCTCGTCGGGGCTGAGTTCCTCGACGGTCGCATCGGCCGCTCCCTCGGATGGGTCGTAGGCGCCGAGTCGCTTCTCGACGATCCGTTGCGTGACCAGGCCCGCCACCAAGGTGAGCACGAAAGTCGACACGACGGAGAAGAAGAAGTTGGCGGTCACGGTGAGAGGCTCACCACCCGACCCGATCGCCTCGTTCGTGATCTCGGTGACCATCGAATCGATCGGCGTGATCAGGACATTCACCGCAAAGATCGCCCCCACGCCGGCAAAGGCAGCCGCCATACCCGCCAGCGGATGACGGCCCAGGGTCAGGAACGCCGCCGCCCCCAGAGGGATGAGGATCAGGTACCCGGCATCCGAGGCGACGCTCGAGAGGACGCCGACGAAGATGAGGATGAAGGCGATCAGTCGCCTCGGAGCCACCTTCACCAGTCGACGAATGAGCGCACCCATCAGCCCGGCGTGTTCGGCCACACCCACGCCGGCCATCGCCACAAACGTGACGGCCACCACACCGAAGCCGGCGAAGTTGGCGACGAACGACGTGAAGATGAAGCGGAGGCCTTCGACATCGAGCAGGCTCCGCACGGGGATGGTCTGTTCCTGGATGACGTAGTCGGGCAGGGTGACGACCTGCTGCGTGTACACGTCGTAGGGCACGATCGAGCCGCCCAACGCATGGTGGAGGTCGGTGAGTTCCTGGATCGGCACCGGTATGGCGATTTCCTCGGTCACGCTCACACCCGCCCACGAGAGGAGAGCCGAGATGACTGCCACCACGGCGATGAGGTACAGGAACATCATCACCGGATGCGGGACTCTGTTTCCCAGCCGCTCGATGCCGTCGAGCAGCCGGGAAGTTCGAGCCGGCGGAGCGGCCACCGGCTCCGAAACGGGAGTACTCATGAGGGAGTCCCTCCGTTCGTGCTCGGTTTGAAGTTCGTGACGAAGTCGATCAGCAGACGAGCACCGAACCCCGTGCATCCGGCCGGGCGCCACTTGTCGTCGGCGGCGTTCTGGGCGGTGCCGGCGATGTCGATGTGGGCCCACGGCCGTCCGGCCACGAACTCTTCGAGGAACAGGGCGGCGGTGATGGTCCCGGCGTTGGGGCCGCCCATGTTGGCGATGTCGGCGACGGGGGAGTCGAGTTCTCTGCGATAGCGCCTGGCGAGGGGCAGTTCCCACACGGGCTCGTCGGTCGCTTCGGCCGCTCGTTCGATCTGTTCGACGATTTCGGGGTCGTTGCCTAGGAGGCCGGCGATCTCGGCCCCGAAGGTGCGCAGGCAAGCACCGGTGAGCGTGGCGATGTCGATGATGGCGTCGGTCGGCTCCTCGGTGGCCAAGACGAGGGCGTCGGCCATCACCAACCGACCCTCAGCGTCGGTGTTGAGCACCTCGACGCTCTTCCCGCCCCGCACCACCAGAACGTCGCCCATCGCCATGGCGGAGCCGGAGGGCACGTTGTCGGTGCACATCAGGTAGCCGGTGACAGCGGTCGTGCTGCCCAGCGAGGGGAGGGCGGCCACCGCGGCCAGGATGGCCCCGGCCCCCGACATGTCGTTTTTCATCGTGGCGTGGACGGCGTCACCGGGTTTGATGGCCAGGCCGCCCGCGTCGTACATGATCCCTTTGCCCACCAGGGTGACCCTTCCGGTCGGCTCTGCCTCCGGCTCGTAGGTGAGCTTGATCATGCGGGGTTCCTTCTCGCTGCCGGCGTTCACGCCGAGCAAGCCGCCGCATCCCATCTCCTCGAGCGCAGCCCGATCGAACACCTCGACACCGAACCCGCGTTCTGTCCCGAGCGCCACGGCCACCTCGGCGATGTCCTCCGCCGTCAGTAGCGAGGGAGGCGTGTTGGCCAGATCCCGGGCGAGCATCGTGGCCTCCGCACAGGCGACGCCCCGGGCGACCCCGGTGGCCAGGGCCTCGGAGCGGGCGTCATCGATGGCCAGGGACAGAGTGGAGACCGGCGTCGTCTTGGCGTCGGTCTTGAGGGCGTCGTAGCGGTATCGAGAGAGAAGGACACCTTCGACCACCGCCTGACCGAGGTCCTCGGTCGACACCCCGGCCACCTCCCCGACGGCGACGGCCAACGAGCCATGCGCAGGCACCGCGTTGGCGAAGGCGGCAGCCGCATCGCGCACCTGCGCCTTATCGAGCTCGTCGCCTACTCCGACCAGAACCACGACCGGCTTGGCGGGGATGACGTGGGTTTGCCCGGGCTTTCCTTCGAAGCCGACGGCGTTCAGTTCGTCCCAGGTGACCAGCGTCTGGGGCGGCAGGTCACCTCCTCTACGGACCGCCACCCCGATGGCTGTCGCAGCCTCGGGAGTCGAGTCGACTACTTCGACGGAGTACTTGTGGTCGAGCGAAGGAGTGGGCGTGAACCCTTCCTTCTGCGCAAAAACTGCCATCCCGGTCTCCTCTCTCGGCACTTGCTCATCACCGCCGGATCCGGCGGACCCCGGGCCGGCGTCGTGTCGCCGTTGCTCTGGGAAACCAGAAAGGGCGATCTGTGGCGGCTGGTGCTGCTCCGTTTCTCCCCGCAACCCTACGCCCCGCCGAATGCGAACGCTGAGGTGCTAGGGCGGGCGCCGAGGTTTCCACAACCATCCGGATGGGCAAGGAGAGGCATGGATCGAGAACCAGCCCGCGTTTCCCTGCCCGACTTCAGCCTGCCCTCGAGCACTGGCCAGACACTCTCGCAGGACTCGTTCCGCGGCAAGGTGCCTGTCGCCATCGTGTTCCTCGCCGGCCTCGACGAGAACCGAGACCTGGTCGAGGCCATGAACGACGCTCTTCCCCGGTTCGGGTCGGAACGCGCCCAGATCCTGGCCGTGGCCCCTGCCTCTGCCGACGAGGTCCGGTCCTTCGCCGAAGCCAACGATGTCGTCATGCCGATCCTGGCGGACGCCGGCGGAGAGATGGCAACGGCATACGGGGCCGGAGCGAATGAGCCTTCGGCAGTCGTGGTCGACGCCGAAGGTCGTGAAGTCGAGCGCTTCGACCGCCTCGGCGATGCCGACGATGTCGCCTCGCTGCTCGGGGTCGTGAAAGATCTGGGTCTGGGATCGAGGATCGAGCCGACCGGCTGACGACGGGTGAGAGCCCAAACCGTCTAACGTCAGGAGTGATGACGTTTAGAAATCCAGGCTCGTGAGTTCGACGACCGATCTCCACGCTGCCGCTTCGCTCGCCGACCCGCTGCGCCGCGACCTCTATGAATACGTGGCTGCCGCATCCGAGCCCGTGAGCCGCGACCGGGCCGCGGCCGCGCTGGGCATCTCACGCCAGGTGGCCGCCTACCACCTCGACCGACTCGCCGACGACGGCTTGCTCGACATCGAGTTCCGCCGCCTCACTGGCCGTCAAGGGCCAGGGGCGGGCCGGCCCTCGAAGCTCTACAAACGCTCAGCCCGCGTGGTGGATGTCACCATCCCGCCCCGCCGCTACGAACTGGCGGCTCGGATACTCCTCGACGCCATCCGAAGGAAAGATCTCGACACCGATGCAGTGGTCGACGTGGCCCGGGAGGCCGGACGCGAGATGGGAAGCCGGGGGCTCGATCAAGCCCTGATCGAAAGCGGGTACGAACCCGCCCTGGAAGGCGAGGAGATCCGGTTCCGCAACTGCCCGTTCCACGCCCTGGCCGATCGGGACCGCCGCGTCACGTGCGGCATGAACCTAGCCCTGGTGCAAGGCATGGTGGAGGCGTCGGGCAGCGACCTCGAACCAGTCCTCGCACCTGAAGAAGGCTACTGCTGTGTTCGCCTCCGTTCCCGAGACGGTGGTCAGGAGGCGAGCAAGCCCTTCATCTGACGCTGGATCAGAAGCGTCGACCGATCTGCGCGCTTTCTAACCCGCAGGAGCCACCCTCGCCAGAGTCTCTTCCCCTTTGGATGACGCCCTTCAGACCCGATCGGCGTCGGGTCGGATGTACTGGATCGACCATCGGTTGCCGTCGGGATCGTCGACCCACAAGAAGTCGCCCCATGGGAGAGAGTCGACTCCTCTGACCGGCGCCCCTCGGCTGACCAGCTCCTGTCGGGCGGCTTCGATGTCTTCCACGACCATCTGGATCTGCTGCGTGCCCGGTGCCATTTCGGTGATCCCTACACCGACTGTGATCGAGCAGGCCGAGCCCGGAGGGGTGAGCTGGACGAATCGCAGGTCGTCGGAGACGGTGTGGTCGTGGTCGAGGTCGAAACCCATCTGCTCGGTGTAGAAGGCGATCGCCCGATCGACGTCGGTGACGGGGACGGGCACGAGTTCGATCCGAAAGTCCATCCATCCTCCTGTAGCTGGACCCCATGCACCCTACGGAAGATCCATGCCAAAACATGGCCGGAATCCCAGATTGGGGAGGCGCATCAGTACCCTGCCGACTCGTGGCGGAGCGAACCGACGCCTTGGCCCAGTCGCCGGATACGACGGGAATGGAATCCCGTGCGTGGCTGGTCGCGGTGTCCCTCGTCGTCTTGGCCGTGACGACAGTGCTGGCGTTCATCACCCCGCCGCTCGCCACCGAGGTCTCGATCATGACTTGGATGAACGAAGCGTTCGGCGGTTCGCTGTTGGAACTGAGCCGGTTCCTCGACGTGGTCGGGGGTGTGGACGTGATGAGCCCGCTGTTCGTCGCTCTGGCCGCAGTGCTGTTCCTCGTCGGGCGCCGTCGCCCGGCCCGGGCCGTCCTGGCTGCCACCGCTGCGACCCTGCTGTTGAATATCGGAATCAAGACCCTGGTCGACCGGCCCCGTCCCGTGCGGTTCGCCCTGTCGGCGGTGGAAGTGGACCCGCTCGCGTCCTACCCGAGCGGCCACACACTCTTCGCCACGGTCTTCTTCGGTCTGCTCGTCGGACTGGTGCGAGGGAGTCGGTGGCGAAGCTTCGTCCTCGCAATGGGAGTCGTGGTTTCCGTATTGATGGCGGTCAGCCGCGTGTACCTCGGCGAACATTTCCCGAGCGACGTGGTGGCCTCCTTCGCTATCGGCATCCTGATCGTGGACGCCGTCGACCGGTTCATCGGCCTGTCGACGAACCGATCCAACTCGGCTCGGCCTGAAGCCGACGGCGCCGCGGGGCGCTGAGGGTTTCCTGATATTCGACTGAGGCAGCGCAAACGCGCCCGCCCCGATCCTGGCGATGTGAGCCAAACCAAGGAGGAACACATGGCTTCCAGGACCAGGATGCTGCTCGGATTGATCGCAGCCGCCCTTCTCATCGGCGGAGCGGCTTGGGCCTCCGGCGAGTCATCGGTGGAGACCAACGTCGTCGATCGAACGGTGATACCGGTGGACCCGGCGGGAGAGGTGACACTCGAGGTCGTTTCCGCCGGACTCTCCATCGTGACGGTCGAAGCTGAGCCTGGCTGGACGGTCGTCACCGAGGCCGCGGTAGGACGCGAGGTCGAGGTCCGCCTGGTCTCGGACCGAGGTCGCATCGACTTCAACGCCGAGTTGGAAGACGGCGAGATCCGAGTGGAGATCGAGCGCCGTTTGCAGGACGACTCCTCGACCACGACGGTCGTGACCACGCCGTCCACGTCGTCTTCCACGACACCTTCCACCTCGACGACAGTCGACGACGACGGCACCACGTCGACCTCTGTCGGCTCGGCGCCATCCACCTCGACCACGATCGACGACAGCCCCTCGACCACCGGACCGTCGACCACCAGCACCACTCTGGACGACGATCATGACGACGCCACGACGTCGACCAGCACCACCATCGACGACGACGTTGTCGACATCCCCGATGGCACCCGCACGTTCGATGCAGGTGCCGCCGGCAGCATCACCGTCGGCATCCGGAGTGGCTCCCTCAGCCTGGTGTCGGTGAATGCCAACAGCGGCTGGTCCTACGAGATCGACAAGGCTCGATCCGACGACATCGAAGTGGAGTTCACGCAGGGTGACGCCGACGTGGAGATCAGGGTCCGCATCCACGACGGGCGGCTCGAAGCGAGGCTCGACGACTGATCGTCAACCGAGTCGCAATCTGACGAGGGCCCCGCCATCGGGGCCCTCGCCCATTTCGAAAGCACCACCGACGCTCTCGGCGAGACCTCGAGCGATATCGAGCCCCAGGCCCGTGGAGCCGCCGCCGCTCCGGCCACGCTCGATGGCGGTGGGATCGAATCCCCGCCCGGAGTCGGCGACTTCCAACACGGGCACCCCGCCCTCGCGGCGAAGTCGCACCGAGAAAGCGGTGCCTTTCTCCGTGTGCGTGAACACGTTCTCGACGAGTGCGTCCACCGCGGCCGCCACGTCGGCTGCGGACGCCTGCACCGGAGTGTCGGTGTCCGGGAGTGAGATCTGGAGCGGCCGGCCTTGGGCGTCGGCGAGGACCCTCCAGAACTCCAGGCGTTCTCTGATCACCGAGGTGGCATCGCAGGCCGCGGGTCGAGCCGGTTTGTGTCCGCGGGACCGCACCTCCCGAATCAGTTGGTCGACCGCTCGCTCGGTCCTGTCCACTTGTTCCACCAGCGCACGCCGTTCCTCGGGGTCGACCGTCCGCTCGGCCTGGAGGCGGAGGGCGGTCAGCGGGGTCCGGAGCCGATGCGACAAGTCGGCCAGGGCCTCCCGCTCGCCCTCGATGATCTCCGAGAGGCGATCCGCCAAACCGTTGAGGGCGGCGGCGACGCGCTTCACTTCGGGAGGTCCTTCGACCGGTGCCCGCGTTGCCAGGTCGCCCTCGGCGAGGTGATCGGCGACGGTGGCCACCTGGGTGACGGGTCCGACGACGGACCTCCCCAACCGGTCGGCCAGAAACACCGACGCGGCGATGAGGACAGCCGCCAAGGCACCTAGGAGTCCGACGGCTCTCCACACCCCGGCATTCATCTCGTCCGGTGACGCCACTGCCGCCACTGCCACCACTCCTTTCGGTGTGGCCACAGGCAGGGCGACCGTCCAGCTACCGGAGTCGGAGAACGCTCCGGACGGGCGCCCGGAGCGGGCCGCCTCCACTACGTCGATTTGGGCCTCGGCGTCACCCACCACGCCGCCGTCGGGAAGGTGGATCGCCACGTCGGTGATCAGCGCCGACTCGGCAACGGCCGGTGTCACGTCACCGCCGGCGGCGGACACCGCCACCGCCAGCGCCGCCGCCACGGATTGGGCGCGTTGCTCGGCCGCGACTTGGGCTCGCTCCACAGCCTGGCGGCGCACCAGCAGTCCGAGCGGAACCACGAAGGCGACCACCACCAATCCAGTGACGGCGAGGACCAGCCAGTTGACCTGTCGTCTCACGGCTCGGGTTCGACGAACTTCACTCCGACCCCATGCACCGTGTGGATGAAACGGGGGGAGGCGGCGGACTCGCCCAGCTTCTTGCGTAGCTCCGAGAGGTGGACATCGACCGTTCGATCGCCACCTCCGTACGGCATACGCCATACCTCGGCGAGTAGTTCCTTCCGAGACACGACATGCCCTGGGCGTTCTGCGAGATACAGGAGCAGATCGAACTCCTTGGGAGTGAGAGAAAGTGGTCGGTCGTCGAGCGTCACGGCTCGGCTGTGGGGCTCGATTCGCAAGCCGGAGAACTCGATGACTTCGGGTTCAGCGCTCGAGCGGGTGCGCCGGAGGACCGCCCGCACCCGAGCCTCCAATTGGGCGACCGAAAACGGCTTCACCAGGTAGTCGTCGGCGCCAGCGTCGAGCGTGGCGACGATGTCGGATTCCTCGCCTCGTGCCGTCGCCGCGATGACAGGAACCTCGCTCACCGCCCGCAGCATCCGCAGCAGCTCTGCTCCGTCGAGGTCGGGTAGCCCGAGATCCAGGATCACCAGGTCGGGTCGCAGCTCGACAGCCGCTTTCAGGCCGGGGAGGGCCGCCTCGGCCGACTCGACCGTATGACCTTGCTTCGCCAGCGCGTCGGCCACCAGACGACGGATGTCGGCATCGTCCTCGATCACCAGCACGGTGGCCATGCGGATGGAGACTAGGGGCAACCTGCTGGTGGGGCGGCCCCATCGACCGCCTGCGCTGCCCCGCTGGGCTGCGACCGCCGCCCAAAGTTGTGGTGGGTGGGGTGCGGGTGGCGTTGTATTGGGCAGAG
>DASVDX010000006.1:0-4038 GCA_036380875.1 Acidimicrobiia bacterium | reverse complement strand
ACTGTATCGGCAAGGACCGACGAATTCCTGACGGGTGGCTCGCTCCGTCGCAGGGGAGATGTTTGGTTATTCGGCTGGCCGTCCTACGAGAGGCAGACCGATTCTTCGTCATCACCACAACGCAGTTGTTGTCAAGGTTAGAAGTCACCAGTCGCTGGCAATCACGGCGCCATTGTTGGCGGAGACCACCTGACTTCGAAGTGGGGCGATCACGTGGTTCAACCTGACCCTTAGGTCAATCGACGAAGGCCACATCCGGTTCGAGGCGGGGGTGATATCCGAGGGTGGGGTGTTTGATCCTCACCTCGACGCTCCGATGAACCAGGGACCCCGACGAGACGACGCGCGGTTTCCAGCCTCCGAGAAGTGCCCAGATCGGACCGGCGGGGTGGGTCGGTCCTTCGAGCACTTCGGGTGGCAGCCGCTCATCGGGGTTTGCGCCGACGTGCTCCCTGTACTTGGCCGCACGAACCTGGAATCCCGCCGCCTTCGCCTCGTCGACCATCCACTTCAAGGCGATGTCGGACAGACGGTGGTCGACGACTCCCCCGCCGACGTCACTGTGGACACCGGCGAACCAGACCTCTTGCAGGTCGCGCTCGGGGTCCTCCACCGCCGCCTGGCCGAACCGGTACGCGTCATATGGGCGGCGTCTCTCGTCGATGGCGAGGGCATGCCGGCCGGTGGCCACCGCGTCTACGTTGCGGGTGAACGGCCAGCGGGCCTGGCGGAACCGCCCCACCAGGTTGAACCAGCCGACGAACTTCACCGTGTCCCAGACTCCGAGGAAGTGGACCGGCCGACCGAACCGGCGAAAGCCAGGGTTGCCAAAGGTGTTCTCCCAGCGCTGCACCTTGTCCCAGTAGCGCTCCTGTCTCTCCTCGGAGGCCCCCTGCGGTGGCGACCCCGTGTACAGCTTGAGCGCGTAGGGAATGAGATTGGACGCCCCGGGGTCGAGGAGGCCGACCGTGCGGAGCAGCCCGGCCAGGGCCCGGGCCGTGTAGGCGCCGCGGCTGAAACCGAAGATGAAGATCTGGTCACCCGGCTGGTAGGTGTTCATCAGGAACTGGTAGGCCTCAGCGATGTTGTCCTTGATCCCGTGACCGAAGGCGAGACCTCCGATGCGGGTGAGGGCCAGACCGACCTGGCTGGTGGCGTTGCGAGCGCCCATCGTGCCGACCCCCGGGTCGTAATAGGCGAGCTGGGTCTCGGGATCCTTCACCGCCAGGTCGAAGGTGCGGGCCACGTTGGTGGGGGTCTTCTCGGGCTCGTTGGCGGTCCCGTCGAGACAGACGACGAGGTTCCGGCTCATCAGTCGACGAGCCTCCTGGCGTCCGCCAGGTCGATGGGCTGGAGGCGATCGTCGCCGAAGCGCCAGATCTTGCGGCTGTCACCCCGGAAGACGACGCCGATGCTCCCCAGCTTGGTCCCCCCACTGTCCCGGTCGTGGGTGTAGTAGATCTTGTTCTCCCAGTCGTCCCGGGTCCGGGACCCGGCGTGTTGGGTGGCGATCGGCTCCTTGACCTCCCGGATCACCTCCTGGGTGATGAGATGGGGGAAGCCGTGCTTGCTGTCGTCCCGGGTCCGGCTCGACACCAGGACGACCCCTGCGGAGAAGCGCTCCATCAGCTCCAAGTTCACGCCGCGCTTCGAGCCGTGATGGGAGACCTTGACCACGTCCGTGTTGAGCAAGTCCTTGCTCCCGGTCGCGGCGGCGATGGCGCGGGCGGCCTCGCTGCTCGAGGCGGGGAGGTACGGGAAGTCGACCATCACGTGGGACCACGACAGCGTCTGGGCGTCGCCGCCGAGGATCAGGCTGGAGGTGGCGACATCGTCCTTCTCCAGGCGGCCCAGGCTGTCCCGATTGGTCGACCGGCTCACCGGGTGGTCGATCCGCAGCGAGATCGACGAGTCGTTGATCTCGGTCCCATAGGTGTCGAAACGGTTGCGCAGCGACACCGCCGGCGACAGGACGGTGACCAGCGTCCCGCCGATCCAGCGGCGGAGCCCGGCGGTGGGCTGGGCGTAGGTGATGGTGCCGCGTCGCTCCTGCAGTTCCTTCATCAGCGACGTGTACGCCGAGATGGTATGGAAGTACCCGGGGTCCCAGAACTCGACGATGCGGTCGCCATGCCGACGGAAGAGGTTGGGCATGTTGCTGATGTGGTCCTGATGCGGGTGGGTGGCGACCACCAGGGCGAGGTCCATGTTGCCGTCGAGCGCTCCACTAGTGGTCAGGGCATCGATGAGCCTCACCACCTTGTCGGTATAGGCGTCGACCACGATCGCCTTTCGTCTCCCGTTCTCCTCGGGGAGGAGGACCAGCTGGGAGTCGCCGTCGCCGACGTTGCACAGGATGTAGGCCCACGAATCGGGGGTCAGGGAGCCGAGAAAGTCGTCGGCCACGAACCGGTTGGCGGGGATGTCGGCCATGATCAGATGCTCGGCCTGGCGACTGCGCCCGGGGCCGAGGGCCGGGCAGCCTGCTGTTCGACCGATGCTGCCTGCTCGAGTTCGGGTCGGATCTCGTCTGCAGCGAGTTCGGCTCCGGTGGTGATCAGATCGGGCGGTGCATCGAGTGAGCCGGCCACCGCCCACGACATGGCGGCCTTGGCCTCGGCCCGGGCCCCGTAGGTGACATCGATCAGCTGGCCCGCCAGTTCGGGGTCGAGCTCACCGCGGAACCAGAAGACGTCTCCGACCCGGAGCGGGCGATCCGCGGCGAGTTGCTCGTATCGGGAGCGGTGCTCCGATGCCTTCTGGTGGAGGACGCCGTACTCCACCATGAGCTCGGCGTCGGTGGGGTCGTCGAGGGTCTTCCGGCGTCTCGACTGGCGAATGGGGAAGACGAGGTGACCATCGGGTTCGACCAAGGGCCAGGGGGACACGACGAGCCGGACCTGCGTCCCGTCGATCTCGTCGACCACGACGTACTTGTCCGTCTTCTTGGGAGGGATCTCGTCGAACGGGTTCTCACAGTCATCGGGTGCAGGCGGGCTCCACAGCTTGACCTGTGTCTGCGACTCGGTCACGGGCGAGCCGCCTTCCCGCCGTTCGGGATGGACCCGACGATGAAGACACCCACACGTGTCAGACGAACCCCCTTGTCGCCATCGGAGCCTACGCGGTGTCGCACATGCGATGCGGGGTGGAATCGCTCGGGCGATCGGGCAAGTGACTAGTCCGAATTGGTCCCCCACGGATGGCCCTCGCCTCGGGTGATCCCGGGTCATAGCCTCGGGGTCGGTGGGAGGCGAACGCTCGCCCGTGCGCTATTGCGGGTATGCGCTGCTTGGGGCCGTCGTGCTGGTCGCGGCCGATCTGGCGATGATCCGCGTGCTGGCCCCGGGCCGGCACGAACTCCTACCACTGGTCGCCATCGTCGCCACGTTCGCCCTGGCGATCCTCGCCGTCCTCGTCGTCATGGCGACCTACGCCTTGATCAGGTCCCGCCTTCGTCGTCTCAGTCGCTGAACCAATCGCGGGGCTTGGCGGCCCCGACATGGGGAGGCACCGCTTGTGTCAGAACAGAGCGAGACCGGTCTCCCTCTCCGAGACCTCCCACAGCACACGGATCGCGTCCGCTGACCGTCGCCGGATCGGGCGGACCACCGGATTCCCCCTAAGGCCCCACTGGGGGCCCACCATCTCCCCTCCCGACAAGGTCGGGTCAACGGAGGCGCGGATCAGCATCAGGGCCCCTGCATCCTGAGTTGACCCGAGGTTCCCCGCCGCCCAGCGCCAGAACCGGCCGGACCAGCCGGTGCCACCTTCGTCCACGGTCCGTACCTGAAGGTTGGTGTGGGAGAGTCCGGGGTCGGCGACGACGCTCGTCGCCCGCAGACCCCGCTTGTCGAACTCGTCCTGGAGCCCGGCGGCGAAGTGGACAGTGGCCAGCTTCGACTGTCCGTAGGCCCGCCACGGGTCGTAGCCCTTCTCGAGGTGCGGGTCGTCCGGGTCCAAGGGGCGGGCGTTGAGACGGGCGAAGCTGGTTACCGACACCACCCTCCCGCCGTCGAGGAGCGTGGGCATCAGGTG
>DASVDX010000005.1:0-28123 GCA_036380875.1 Acidimicrobiia bacterium | reverse complement strand
GCGTGGGCGATGACGACAACGCGGCCGTCCTCCAGCTTCTCCCGCACTTGCACGACCTCGCCGGAGCGCTCGAAGCCGCGGACGTCGACGACGTTGTAGCTCTCGTTGAGGAGGACTTCCTGGCCGACCGAGAGCTGCTTGACCTCGATCGTCGGCTGGGCGGCCACCCGCAGCTTGCGGTTGCCGGTCATCACGTCGAGGGTTCCGTCCTCGTTGACCTGGAGGACGGTGCCGAAGTTGTTGGGCGGAGTCGTCAGCTTCTCGACCTCGGCCCGCAGCACACTGAGCTGCTCCCGGGCCTCCTCGAGGACCGTGGCCAGCTTGTCGTTCTGAGAACGGAGGCGTTCGATGGTCCGATGAGCGTCGGCGAGCTCACGTTCCAGGCGAGCGACCTCGTGGTCCCGGGGCTCTCGGAGACGGCGGCGCAGCTGAGCCACCTCTTCTTCCAGGGCTGCGATCGTCCGCCGCAGCTCCATCGCCTCGCCTGGCTCGCTCGGTCGGCTCATGGCCTAACTCCAATCCGGTAGCCTCCGCGCAGTATACGGAGCGTTTGAGTTTGTCCCAGGACCTGTTTTCGACCCCCCGCAGGGCGACCTGTACCGGTGCCTGACTGCTGTCACTACTATGCATTTCCCGGATACCTACACGTAAACCCCCCGCACCCCAGGAGTGCACCCACGATGAAGGTTTGGATCGATCAGGACCTCTGCACCGGCGACGGCCTGTGCGAAGAGATCGCCCCCGACGTGTTCGTGTTGCTCGACGACGGTCTTGCCTACGTGCGTGAGGGCGACAAGATCTACGCCGAAGCCAAGGGCAACCCCCAAGGGGCCGCGGGCGTGGCGACCGTGCCCGCCGGCATGGAGGACGTCACAATCGAGGCTGCCGAGGAGTGCCCCGGGGAGTGCATCTTCCTCGAGCCCTGAGCTCGCCGCGGGCCACATCCGCTCTTCCTCTCTGATTCCTCTCCGATCTTCTCTCTGACGCGGGTGACGGATCCGAACGCGTCCGGATCCGTCCAACCCTGTCGCAATCCAGCTCAGGCGGCTTCGTTGCGGGCGGTGCGCGTGCGACTGAACCCACCGAGGGCCTGCGCCTTGATGCTCACGGGGACGCCGGCCTCGGCGTTGGCCTCCAACACCGCACCGAGCACCGACC
This sequence comes from Acidimicrobiia bacterium, assembly GCA_036380875.1. Classification (GTDB taxonomy): domain Bacteria; phylum Actinomycetota; class Acidimicrobiia; order Spongiisociales; family ZC4RG35; genus ZC4RG17. The sequence goes on along the minus strand of DASVDX010000005.1, from coordinate 26,965 downwards.
CGGGGGTGCCGCCATACACCTCGAGACGACTCGTCTGAGTGATCCCGAGACCGCGGCCGATCAACTCGTTGGCCACCTTCATGTGGTGGTCGGCGGCGCCTGCATCCCGGAACACGAAGATGAACGTGACCTCGCTCTGCCCTTCGTCCATGTAGACCTGGTAGTCGAGGAGGTCCGGTTCGTTCTCCTCGAGGAAGGAACGGAACTCGGCGTCTTGGGCCATGTACTCGTCGAGTACGCCCTCGTTGAGGGTGTGTGTGGTCACGAAGATGAACGGTGCCGACATCGGCTGCTCCTTTCGATCGCTTGCTGACAGACACCGAACCTATGGCCTGGTCGCCCACGTGTCGTCCCACCAAAGTGGGATTCATCGGTGGTATCGCCCGCGACCGAGCCGGGCCCATGGGCGTATCATCGAAGCCAGGTGGCGCGAAGTCCCTTCCCGTACGAGGCTCCGACTGGCGCGCCAGCGCGAGCGGAGAGCCTGGTGGCGACCAAGCTGCGCGCCCCCACCCTGCCCGGCTGGCTCCTGACCCGCCCGCGTCTCGTCTCCCTCTTGGACGAGGCCGTCTCTGCCGGCGTGGTCCTGGTGAGCGCTCCCGCCGGCTACGGCAAAACGATGGCGGTCTCCGAGTGGGTCGACACGCTTCCGGAGCCTGCCGGGTGGCTGTCCGTCGACCCGGCGGACAGTGATCCGGTGCGGTTCTGGCGCTACCTGTTGGCGGCAGTCGACACCGCCCTGCCCGGCACCTCCCGCCAGGTCGGTCCGGTGCCTTCGGGCGGGGCGCTCGCCCTCAACGCGGCAGTGGCCTCGCTGATCAATGTCCTCGCCGCAGACGGGCGGAGAGTGGTCGTGGTGATCGACGATTACGACGCCATCGACTCCCCCACCGTCGACTCGACCTTCGGCTACTTGCTGGCCTACCGGCCTGCCAACCTCGAGCTCGTCCTGACCACCCGAAGCATCCCTTCCCTGCCCGTCGACCGCCTCCGAGTCGAAGGTGAGCTGCGGGAGATCGGCGCGGCAGACCTCCGCTTCCGACCCGAGGAGGTCGGTGAATACCTCCGGTCCTTGCCGGCCGCCACGAGGATCCCCCGCGAAGCCATCGAGGCGCTGGCGGACCGTACCGAGGGCTGGCCGGCCGGCATCCATCTGGCCGCTCTCACGTTGGATGGCCACCGCGATCCCGCCGCCGTCATCTCCTCGTTTTCGGGCAGCCACCGCTACGTCGTCGACTTCCTGGCCAACGAGGTGCTCGCCCATCAGACCCCGGTCGTCCGGCGCTTTCTGGAGGAGACATCGTTGCTCGACCGGCTGACTGCCGGGTTGTGCGCGGCAGTCACCGGGCGGGAGGACAGCCAGTCATTGCTGGAGGAGATCGAACGGTCGAACCTGTTCCTCGAGCCGCTCGACGACCGCCGTGAATGGTGGCGTTACCACCGCCTGTTCGCCCACGCTCTCCGTGACCGCATCGAGAATGGAGATCCGGAGCGAGCGAGCGAGATCCACCGGCGGGCCGCCCGGTGGCACCGGGAAAAGGGACTCGCCGACGAGGCCATCGCCCACGCCTTGGCTGCCGGGGAGATCGACTGGGCAGCAAAGGTCGTCGAAGAGCACGTCGACGAGCTCTTCCTCGTCAGTGAGCGGTCCACCTTGGAGCGTTGGCTCCGCCTGTTCTCGAATCCGGTGCGAGAGAAGCGCCCGCGAATGCTGCTGGCACAGGCGAGGCTCGCCCTCCAGCAGGGGAACCCGGCCTCTGCCGCAGCCTGGCTCGACAAGATGGAAGAGGCCCTGGATGGAATCGAGGGGGATCGAGACGGATTCGAGCCGTCCGTAGGGGCGACTCTCAGCATCACCGCCAACCCTCCTGCCGCCCTCGCCCTCAACCGTGCGATCGCCGCTGAGTACTCCGGCGAGCCGCAGTCGACGCTTCGACTCTTGGGAGAGGCCATGGCTTTGGCGGGAGACGACGAGATCGTGCTCCGCGCCATTGCCCGAGGCCACATGGGGATCGCCGAATGGCTCGAGGGGCGGCTCGACACCGCCGAGACCCACCTGGAGGCCGCCGATCGCCTCTGCTGGATCGCCGACCAGCCCTCCCTCTCCGCCTGGGTCGGGTATTACCGAGGGGCGATAGCGCTGGCCCGAGGCGACCTCCGCTCCGCCGAAGAGACGTACCGGAGGATCCTCGAAGTCACGGCTCCTTCTGGGTCACCCGTGTTGCCGGCCGCCGGGGTGGCTCACGTCGGATTGGCGGTCGTCGCCCTCGAACGGGACGAGCTCGCGGATGCTCGCCGCCATTTGGAAGATGGACTGCCGTTGTGTCGGGGTTTGGCCTTCAGCCCGCCCTGGGCGACGGGGCTCGCCACACTCGCTCGGCTGAAATGGGCGTTGGCTGACGTGACCGGTGCGATGACGGTGCTCGATCGGGAGGGCCGGGAGGCGGCACCGCGCCATCCGGTCGTTTCGCTGCTGGATCCGATCCGGGCCGAACGCGCCCGGATCGCGTCGGTGCACGGGGACGACCCCCTCGTTGCGGGCTGGGCCGCCTCCGGATCGAGGTCATCGGCCTCTACCTACCTTCGGGAAGCGGAGGACCTGGCCGAGAGCAGGATCCCGATTCGCCGAGACGCGCACAGCGCCCTTTCGATACTCTCCGGCCTCGCCGCCCGTGCCTCCGCCGAGGGCCGCCTCCGCAGCCTCATCGAGATCCGGCTGGTCGAGGCGGCCGCCCGAATGGCGATCTCGGACAGCGAAGGAGCCCGCCACGCCCTGGCAGAGGCGCTGGAGGTGGCTGCGACCACCGGGCATGTGCGGTTGTTCGCCGAGCAGGGCGTCGAATTCGGAGAGCTCCTCGCCGAGCACCTCTCGATCGCCGACACCGCTACCGCCTCCCAGGACCACCTCCACAGGATTCGTGCGGCGATGGCGCGCACTGGCTCGCCCCGGGCGCAAGAAGCCCAGTCGAGTCCCATCGACCCGTTGAGCGCCCGCGAATTGGAAGTGCTCCAGTTGGTGGCGGCCGGGCGATCGAACAGCCAGATCGCCGAAGATCTCTACATCGCCGTCGATACCGTCAAGCGGCACCTGACCCACATCCTCGCGAAGCTGGGCGCCGCCAACCGCACCGAAGCCGCCGCCCGGGCGCGCCGACTGGGTCTCGTCGACTGACCGGCGTTCAGTCGGGCTCCACCGGGGTTTCAGCGCTCGGCTCGTCTTGGGAAGCCGCCCGTGGCTCGACCCGCCGGGCGAAGACGAGGAATCCGGTGTGACCCACCATCGTGTGCTCGGGTCGGACCGATCGGCCCGAGACGTTCCAGTCCCGGAACAGGAACTCCTTGACCTCGATTTCGGCGTAAGCCCTCGTGTCACGCAGAGCGTCGACGAGGGTCTGGACCTGCGGGATGGTCGGTAGGTACCCGCAGAAGACGCCTCCCGGCGGCTGGTGCTTCGCGGCCGGCTCGACGGCATGCCACGGCTCGGGCAGGTCGAGGATGATCCGCTCTGGCGCGAGTTCCGCCACCACGGGCTCTACCTCCCCGATTCGCAGTTCGAGCTGCGGCGGGACTTCGCCGAAGAAGCGCTCGATGTTGCGCCGTGCCTGGCGGGCGTGGTCCTCGCGGCGCTCGACCGAGACGACCCGCCCCTTCTCCCCCACCACCCGGGTCAGAGCCATCGTGAGCGCACCCGAGCCGGTTCCCGCCTCGAGGACCGTCACACCCGGGGCGATGTCGGCGTAGACCAGGATCGGGCCGATGTCCTTCGGGTATACGACCTGGGCGCCGCGGCGCATCCGCAGGATGAAGTCGGCGAGCCGGGGCCGCAGCGCCAGGAGCCGGTCGCCCGACGATGCCTCCACCCAGGACCCGTCCTCCCTACCGATGACCTCGCTGTGCTCCACCACTCCCCGGTGGTACTGGAACTGGCGGGTCGGGTCGAGCTTGACCAGGTAGTGGCGGCCCTTGCCGTCCACGAGGAGGCAGGGCTCCCCGGCTTCGAAGACGCTCACGAGGCCGCCCGGGAGCCGATCTTCACGAGCGTCTGGCGACGGAGGCGGCAGAAGGCGCAGACTTCACCCGTGGTGGGCTGGCCGCATTCGGCGCAGGCCGCCAACTCGACGGATCCCCGGTGCTCGACGAATGCCTGCTGGCCACGGTCCAGGAAACCGAAGAGGAAATTCGCCTTCAGGCCGGGCGACTGCTCCTCGAGGGCGTTCAGCCATTCCTTGTACCGGTTGACGGTGTTGCCCGCCGCCATCGGGCACTCCTCCACCTCGTAATCGATGCCCCGGATCACGGCGTAGGCGGCGGTTTCCCGCTCGGCCACCCGGATCAGCGGCTTCACCTTGCGGATCAGCCCGCCGTCATCGGCGGGCAGCACCGGCGCCTGACGCGCCAGATACTCGGGATTCCACTGGAGGACGTTGCCGAACAGGGTGGCGGCCTCGTCGTCGAGGTTGTGGCCCATGACGAGCACGTCGTAGCCGCCTTCGGCAGCCACCTGGTTGAGGATGTAGCGCTTCGAAAGCCCGCAAGCCGAGCAAGCCGTGCGAGCGGTGGCGGCGGCCGCCTGCGGCACCGAAAAACCGACGTCGGTGGGGAGGTCGACGATCTTCAGGTCGAGTTGGCGCGAATCGGCGAACTCCTGGGTGAACCGGAGGCTGTCCGAGGAGTACTCGCCGATCCCCAGGTGGAGGTAGACCCCGTCGACCCGATAGCCGAGCTCGGTGAGGATGTCCCAGAGGGCGAGGCTGTCCTTGCCTCCCGAAACGCCGAGAACGAGGCGGTCCTCGGGGGTGAACATGCGGTGGTGGTGGATCGTCTTCTCGACCTGGCGATGGATGTGGTCGACGAAGTGCGGGGCGCAGAAGTTGGCGTTGTGCCGCCTGACCTGGATGACGGCCCTCTGCTGGCAGACGCGGCACTTCATGGCGACCCTCCTGATATCACGGGCCGCAGCTCGATCACGTCGTCGGGGCCGACGGGCATGTCGACGGTGAGCAACTCGCCGTCCCGGATCGCCAGATACGACTCGGGAACGAGGTCGAGCTTCTTGAACAGGTCGGCGACCCGCTTGGCGCCTTCCACCTCGATCTCACGGCGCGGCTGCCGGAGGATCACCTTCATGCATAACCTCCGATCACACCGATGGCCACCGTCAGGATCATGCCGATCACGACGATCCAGACGACGATCTGTTGGAAACGCTTGTTGTTACGCATGGTCTAATCGACGGCTACGGTTCTTCCACGGTAGAGGAACAGGATTCATCTCATGAACCTGAAAGCACTCGGCTGGGCGAGGACCTTGCGGGGCCTGCGCGAAGGCAACCAGACGATCCTTTTGACCGGCTTGGGATTGATTGCACTACAGATGCTGCGCAACTCCAAGGAGAAGCGCCAGCTCGTGTATCGCAAGGCCCTGCCGGTGGGCTCGGCGATCGTGATCCGGCATGCCAAGCCGGGCACCCCGCGGCTACGACTGGTCGAGAAGACCGACTGAAGCTCAGAAGCGGTAGATCTCGACGACCGCCCGGCTCTTCTTCCCGCGGCGGCGACCGACGAGGAACGCCACCAGGATGAAGAGGAAGACAGCGACTCCGGCCAAGACCGCCGTGTTCTGAGCCGACTCCTTCGTCTGGTCCAGGGCGTCTTGGATTTCGCGGGCCTTCGCCTCTATGTCGCTCGGCTGGATCTTCATTCGCTTCCCATCCTCCAGGCGATCAGCCCGGCGCCGATACCGGCGAACAGAACCGTGGCTCCCCGCGCTGCCACCGTCCACCAGGCCGACTCCATGCCCAAGGCGTCGTAGAACAGCCACTGCATCAGCCCGTAGAAACCGAGGGTGGCGAAGACCGCAGCCACCGCGAAGGCGACCGCTCCGGCCAGACCGAGCCCGGCGTAGGCGCCGAGCTTCTTCATCGGCTCTACGGTCTCCTGGCGGAGGTATTCCTTCGAGAGCTCGTACAGCTCGGTGGCGAGCTCGGGAATCTCACTGGGCTGTGCCATCAGCAGCAGGCTAACAACCACCGCGTTGTGAAGCGGTAGCCGAGCGCGTCCGGCGCTGTCTCGCCGACCGCCTCGGCGCAAATACGGCACCTATGCACCGGCGAATCTAAGGTGCAGGCCCGATGGCCACCACCGCTACGGGGGAAGGACCCGCTCCGATGCGGGGGAAGCATCTGCCTTCATCGAGGGGCCTCGGCTCGCGCTTTCGGACGCTCTACTCCGGAACTGCTATCAGCCTCCTCGGCAACTACGTCGCCTACCTGACGATCCCTCTGCTCGTCGCCGAGGTCGTGGGCGGCACCGAAGAGACGCTTCCTTTTTCGATCAGCTACGCCCTCGAGACACTCCCCACGCTGATCTTCGGGCTGGTCGGCGGCGTCGTCCTCGACCGTATTCGACTCCGGTGGGCGATGATCGTGGCGGACCTCGCCCGGGCGGCGGCGTTCTTCTACCTGGCCGCCAACGCCGGCAGCGGGATCGACATCGGAACGATCTTTGCGATGGCCTTCCTGGTCGGCTCGTTCGCCGCCGTCTACGAGAACTCCCTCTACGCCATCATCCCCGCCCTCGTCGCCCCCACGAATCTCGCCAAGGCGAACGGGCTCATATCCGCCACCCAGTCGGCGATGTTCGCCGCCGGTCCGATGATCGCCGGGATAATGGCCGCTCTCGGAGGGCCGGCACCCGGGCTGTGGTTCAACGGAGGGACGTTCATCGTCTCCGCCATCGCCGTGTTCATGGTCGGACGGGTGGACACGATCCCCACCGAGGAGGAAGAGCAGGCCGGGTTCATCGAGGAGACGCTCAACGGCCTCCGTTTCCTCATCGGGGAGCGCCGGCTGCGTGACTCGACGATCACCGCTGCCGGGGCGAACATCGTCTTCGGCTTCATCGAGGCTACGTTCGTTGTGCTCGCCAGCGAGGTGCTGCTCACGGAGAGCGACCTCCAGATCGGCACCTTGATCGTCGCCTTCGGCCTGGGAGCGATCCTCGGTGCGGCGGTGGCGGACCGGGTGATCAGGTTCCTCGGACTGGGCCGCACGATGGTCATCGGCGTCCTCGTGATGGCAGCAGGGATGGGTCTTCTCGTCTTCTCCCGCTTCGGGGTGATGGCCCTCGTCTTCGCTTTTTCGATGTTCGTCGGCATCGGGCTCGTCAACGTGCCGATCGCCACGATCCGCCAGGTGTACACGCCGCGGGCGATGCTGGGGCGTGTGATCACGGCCTCCCGGGCCTTGTCGTGGGGCACACTCCCCATCGGCGCCCTCCTGGGCGGCCTGCTCGCCGACCGGGTCGAGGACTACCCGACGATCGTGAGGTCGACTCCGCTGCTTCTCATCGCCCTCGGCGTGTGGCTGTTCACGACTCCGCTGTGGAGCGACACGTTCGGGCCGACCCATCGCCGCCTGCGCCACGTCCGTCGGTCCGGCGACGAGTCCGGGACCGACGAGGCGGCGCAGGCGGAATAGGTCGCGGCGCCCTCGCCCTGCGGGCCGGTCAGTTCGACCGTCGCTTGCTGTGCGGCACCCTGACTTCCGCCGTGTCGTAGCGCACCTGGCCGTCTCCGCTCACGATGGCCCTGATCGTGTAGGTGCGGCCGTCACGGGAGTAGCGCTCCGCCCGGAGCCGGACCGTGTCCGAATCGACGATCTGGATGTCGCCGGGCTCGTCATCGGGCCCTGTAACATCGGGCTCCGAAGAGACCACATCGAGGATGTCGACCTGGGCGTTTCCGGCTTTCACGTCGACATCGCGGAGCTTGTGGTTGGGCGGCCAGAGCTCGTCGGGGTCGGCTTTCAGCTTCCCAAGGCTGCTCCGCAGGTCGAGGCCGACCACGATCGGGTCGTGGTCGGAGGTCCGGAACTCGTCGGGTGCATAGAGCACCTCGATCTGGTCGTCGCTCTTGAAGTCGGTGTTGTAGTCGATGACGTTCGGCTCGTCGGCGTTGATGTGGTACGAGTCGGCTCCCGTCACCTGCTCCACGAGCGACGGTGACGCCAAGCCGTGGTCGAGATAGCCCCACTGGCCGTCGAACACGTAGCCGTAGGCCTCATCGCCTTCGAATCGGCGGAGCAGATCCACGAAGCCGGCCTGACTGAACACGTCGATCGGGTCCTCGTAGTCGTAGGAGTTGAGGTCCCCGATGACGAGCCAGTCGTCATCTCCGTGACCGAGGTCCTCCATCGCCGCCACCAACTGCTCGGCGGCGGCGACGCGAGTGGCGTTCCAGCATCCCTGGCCGTCGCCCTGGTCGACGTCCGCTCCCGTGGCGTCGTCGCAGCCTTTCGATTTGAAGTGGTTGACCACCACCGAGAAAACCTCGCCGGTGGTGTTGTCGCGGAAGGTCTGGGCCAACGAGGCGCGATTGCGCCCGTCGCCGTAGTCGACGATGTCAGGTTCGCCGACGGGCGTGACGGCGCCGGGCTTGTAGAGCATGCCCACTCGGATGACGTCGTCGCCGACCGTCCCGGCGTCGACCGCGGCGTAGGTCCCGTCCCCGAGGACGTCGTTGAGTCCGGCGGCGAGATCCGACTCCGGGCTCACACCGGGAGTGTTCTCCAGTTCCATCAGCCCGAGGATGTCGGCGTCGAGCTCGACGAGGGCGGCGATCAGCTTGGTCCGCTGGCGCTGGAACTCCACCTCGTCGTCGGCGCCCCGGCACTCCTCGGGGACCACACCGCAGAGGTCGCCGGAGTTGCCCAACGTCAGGAAGTAGTTGAGGACGTTGAAGCTGGCGACTCGCACCGACCCGCCGACGTCTGGGGAGCCCTCCGGTCGGGGATTGTTTGCCTCGAACACGAACGTCTCAGAGACGCTCGGTGGTCGTAGCCGATAGGCGTTGCCCGATGCGGCGTTGCCCGCCCACGTGTAGGTGAGCACACCGGTGGCCCCGGTGATGGTGTCTCCACCCCTGAGCGTGTTTCCGGCGGTGAGCGGCTGGCCGCCGCGGCCGAAGATGATCGGGTCGGGGTTCTGGTCGTTTCGAGCGTCGTCGATGATCAGCCGGTTCAGGTTGTTGGCGGCTTGCACGGCATTGGCGTCCGCTCCAGGCTCGGCGACCGCGGTCGGTTGCTGGAGGCGCCCGCCGCTCGACACGACCACCTGTCCGAATCGTCCCAACTGGAAGTGCTCGGTGACAGTGAGCTCCTGGGGGAACGTCACCAGCATCCCTTCGTAGCGCTCCAGATCTCCGGGTGAGTCGAGCGGGAGAGTCACGGGTGTCGGTTCCACCGAAGCACCCGTTTCGATCACCTGGAGGCTCTCGGGGAAGTTCAGCTGAGTCTGGCCCTGGAACTCGGCCACCGCGCCGGTGGCTTCCACCACGTCGCCCAGGTCGACCGAATCCTCGTCGCCGTGGAACACGAAGAGGCCCTCCGACGTCGCCGGGTCGGCGTCCGGCTCCTGCTCTTGGATGTAGAAGCCGCGCAGGTTGGCGGGTCCGGGACCTTCGTAGTCACCGACGACCACGCCGGCTACCGTGACCCTCTGTCCGGCGAGTGGGCTCGTGTCGCCAGTTCCCTGGACGACATGGATCGGGGTGAGCTCGGGTTCGGGCTGGCTGCCGCCGCACGAGCCGGCGATGTCGACCTGGCCGGCGTTGAGACACCCGAAGCTCTCGGTGACGCCCGCCTGCCACGTGAATGCCGACGGATCCGTTCCGGTACCGACCAGTTGCAGCGACGACCCGACCGGAGTGTCGCTGGACTCGACAACACCGATGTCGGTGGAGGTGAGACCGCCGGCGGGACCGCCACTGGCGACGAAGACGCCCTCATAGGAGAGGAACTCGACGACGGCGCCGCTCGGATCGACCAGCGCCAATCCGTCGGGAGCGCCGTTTTGGAGTCCCGGCGCGGGCACCGCCACCGCCCCGAAGCCACTCCCTTCGTCGGGAATGGTGCCGCCCAGGTTCAGGGTGTTGTAGGGCGCCCCTCCGCTGCCGTTGTAGAGCACGACGCTCCAGCCGGCCAGGTCGGTGCCGGCGGGGCCGGCCACTTCCACCGCCTCGCCGGTGTCGTCACCGGCGTTGTCGTAGTGGATCTCGTTGATGAACACGGCGGCGGTCGTCTGGGCGCCTGCGACGAGGCTCGTCTGGGTGGCAGTGACCACGAGCAATACGGCCAGGACCACCGCCCAACGGCGTCGAACTGTTCTCACGTTCTCTCCCCTCTGTTTCCCCAGCCCGAGAGAAACCTAGCGAACGAGGGTGACACGCGTTCGAACGGCAGGAGACTCCGCGGTGACGCTCAGCGCGGGGTGACGGGGATCACAGCCCGAAAGACGGTCCTGCCAGGACCGGATTCGACCGTGAGTTCGCCCTTGTGGTCGACCACCACGATCTTGTGGGAGATGGCGAGTCCGAGACCCGTGCCGGACCCGGGGGGTTTGGTGGTGTAGAAGGCATCGAAGACCCGCGGTTGTTCCGCCTCGGGGATGCCGGGGCCGTTGTCCTCCACTTCGACGACGACGCAGTCGTCCTTGGGGTAGGCCCGCAACACGATCCGCCCGCCGGGACCCACCGCTTGGGCGGCGTTGGCGATGAGGTTCGTCCACACCTGGTTGAGCTCACTCGGCGCGGCGGTGACCAACGGCAGGTCGGGGGCGTACTCCCGGACCACTTCGATGCCTTCGAGTTGGTGGTTGAGGAGGGAGAGGCTCTTTTCGAGTCCGTCTGTCAGATCCACGTCCTGAACCGGCGCCTCACCGACGCGGCTGTAGGAGCCGAGGTCCTGAGCGACCTTCGACATGTGGCCCGCAGCCCAACCGATCTCCTGGGCGAGCCTTCGGGCGGATGCAGTGGCCACCGCCAGCTCCACAACCGCCGGCAGCACGTCGGGACCGAATGTCGCCCCCAGCTGTTCGATGACGGACGGGTCGAGGCCGGCGTCCACCGCGTCGGGGGCGAGACTCCAGGCGTCTTCGATTCCGAGCCGGGCGATGGCTTCTCCTGCCTGCCGCTCGAGGTTGGCCCTCTCCAGCGGATCCACGTGGGCGGAGGGGGCTGAGTCGGCGCTGATCACAGCGTCCATCGCCTGGGCGAAGGCCTGCGCCTTTTCCGGGTCCAGCACGGCATGGGCCATCGTCTTCATGGCTTCGGCCAGCCGCCCGAAAGTCTCCGCCAGGACCTGGGAGCTGCGTCGCACCGCCGCTGCCGGGTTGTTGAGCTCATGGGCGATTCCGGCGGCGAGGGTGCCGAGTTGGACGATCCTCTCGCCTCGCACGACCTGGTTTCGGGTCTCCTCCCACCGGTCGAGCAAGGTCTCCATGAGGGCGCTCCCCGCCCGGCCGATCGCTGCTTTGAGATCTTCGGGGGCGATGGCCACCAGGCGGGAGTCCGTGCGAGCCGCCACCGTGGCGTTGCGGGTGGTGCCCCTGATCAGCGAGGTCTCCCCGACGAGGGTTCCCGGCCCGAGGACGTTCACGACGAGAACCCCGAGTGGGCCCGGTGCCCGCACCTCGAGCTCCCCGCTCAGGACGACGTAGGCCCGGTCGCCGGCGTCGCCGTGCGAGAACAGCTCCCTCCCTGCCGGCAAGTCGACCACTGCGACGCGGTCAGCGAGCGCCGACAGCTCGGCCTCGTCGAGTTGCGAGAAGGGATCGACGCCCCTCAGGAGGTCCAGTATCTCGGTCACACGGAGGCGAGGTACTCGTGGATGAACGTCATGCTCGCCGCTCCTGACCCGACCGCTGCCGCCACCCGGCGGATCGATCCCTGCCGCACGTCCCCGGCGGCGAATATCCCCGGCACGCTGGTCTCGAGCATGAACGGGAGACGTTTGAGTGGCCAGCCCGGGGGCGGCTTTCCGTCCTTGACGAGGTCGGGTCCGGTGAGGACGAAGCCGGCGTCATTGAGTTGGACGACGCCGCGGAGGAACTCGGTGTGGGGAACGGCGCCGATGAGCATGAAGAGGCCGGAAACGGGTCGTGTCTCCCGCCGACCGTCCTTGTAGGCGATCACCATGCCGGTCAAGTGGTTCTCTCCGAGAGCCTCGACCACCTCGGCGTTGGTCAGCACCTCGATGTTCGGTGTCGCCCGGATCTGGTCGATCAGGTAGGTGGACATCTTCGCCTCGAGACTCGATGCCCTGACGACGAGGGTCACGTTGGCGGCGGTGCGGGAGAGCAAGAGGGCGGCCTGGCCGGCCGAGTTGGCCCCTCCCACTATGGCGACCTCCTCCCCCTTGAAGGAGTTGGCCTCCGAAGGGGTGGCACCGTAGTAGATGCCTGCGTAGTTGAAGCGGTCGAAGCCGGGTGCGTCGATCGTCTTCACGGTCATTCCGGTGGCGACGAGGATCGCCCGGGTGCGGATCTCCGTGCCGTCGGCGAGGCACACGGCCCGCAGTGGCTCCTCCAGCCGGATCGAGGCAGCCTCGGCCGCGGTCAGGATCTCGGCGCCGAACTTGCGAGCCTGGTCGTAGGCCTTGCGGGCGAGCTCCGACCCACTGATTCCTCCGGGGAAGCCGAGGTAGTTCTCGATGCGGCTGCTGGTACCGGCCTGGCCACCTATGGCGAACCGCTCCACCAAGACGGTGTCGAGGCCTTCGGAAGCGCCGTAGACGGCTGCGGCCAGACCAGCGGGGCCGCCGCCGATGATCACCAAATCCCGGACCGCGGTTCCGGTTGCGGCCACCGGGAGCCCGACGGCCTCCGCCAACTGGCGGGGGGTGGGCCGAGCCAGAACCGTCCCGTTGGGGAGGATGGCCGCCGGCAGAGCCGGCTCCTCGTCCAGTGCCGCCAAGAGCTCCTTGGCTTCCGAGTCCCGGTCGAGGTCGAGCATGCGGTAGGGGACGCGGTTTCCGCCGAGGAACTCCTTGATCTGGGTGGCCAAAGCCGACCAGCGATGACCGAGGATCCTGACCGTCTCGTCCAACGGGGGCGGTCTGGACGCCTGCCAGTCGTCGAGGAGCTCGTCGAGCGTCGGGTAGAGCTTCTCCTCCGGAGGGTCCCACGGCTTGACGAAGTAGTGGTGGAGCCCGATCTCGTTGATGCCTTGGATGGCCACCGACGTGTCTGAGAAGGCAGTCAGCAGGACGCGTCGGGCCTGTGGGTAGATGTCGATCGTTTCCCCCAGGAACTCCAGCCCGGTCATCTCGGGCATCCGCTGGTCGACGAGGAACATCGCCACGTCCCCACCTCGCCTCTTTATCTCCCGCGTCGCCTCCAACGCCTCGGGTCCGGAGGGGAAGGCGATGATGTCGTAGCGGTCGCCGTATTGGCGGCGGATGTCGCGCTGGATGGCGGCGAGGACGTTCGGGTCGTCGTCGACCAGGATGAAGAAGGGATGGCTTGCGGGCGACGACGACGTCATGCGTGAGCCGATGTTATAGGGCAGGGACAGGGCACGTTCTCCGAAACGACTCGGACCGTCACCGTGAGTTCCCGGGGTGTAGGTTTCCCAGAGAGGAAAAGGAGGAGGCGATCCGATGTCGTCGTTTTTCAACGGGGTGACCAACGAGCAGCTCGCCGAGGTCGGGCTCTTGTCCGGCCTCGACAACACGGCCTGCGACAAGATCAGAGAGCGGTCCTATTTCATCGGCGCCCACCCCGGACTCCGCATCGTTCGTCGCGACGACACGGGCTTCGAGCTCTACATCATCCTCTCCGGCACCGCTGACGTGGTCCGGGACTCCGAGGTCGTCGCCACCCTGGGCAAAGGGGACGTGTTCGGGGAGATGGCCCTGCTCGGGAACACCCACCGCAATGCAGACGTGGTGGCGACGTCGGTGATGTCGATGCTGTCCATGACTGCAGCGGACTTCCGCGACCTGTCGGCCGACGTGCCGGACCTCGAGCACCGGATCCGGGATCTCGCCGAAAAGCGCGCCAGCGCCGGCTGATCCTCAGGCCGGCTGGTCCTCGTCCAGGGCGATCTCGGGCTGGAGCGGCTGAACCTCGGCTGTCCGGCTCTCACCGCGGGCCCAGGCAGTGACGTCGCCTACTCGCACACGCTCGCGGTCGACTGCCATCACCACGAGATCCCCTGGCTGGAAGACGGTTTCGCCCGAAGGGAGGATCGCCCGGTGACCCCTCACCACGGTCGTCACCAGCATCGCCGGTCCGGTGGGAACGTCGGCGAGGCGCCGGCCGGCGATCGCCAGATCGTCGGTGACGTGGACCTCCACCAGGTCGACGTTCACTCCCTCGAGCGGCAGCGCCTCGGCGATCGACTGCCAGGCAGGGCGATCGACGGCCAGACCGAGCCGCCGGGCCAATGGTGCGGTGGTGGTGCCCAGCATCAGGGTGGACACCACCACGACGAAGAAGACCACGTTGAAGATCGCCCCGCCCGCCGGCACTCCGGCAGTGGCCGGGATGGTCGCCAGGATGATCGGCACCGCCCCCCGCAAGCCTGCCCACGAGAGAAGCGTCAGTTCCCTCCAGTGGAAGCGGAACGGAAGAAGCGACACCACTACCGCCACGGGCCTGGCGATGAAGATGAGGAGACCGGCCACCGCCAGCCCGGGCAGGGCCACCCTCGGCAGCTGCGAAGGGAACACCAGGAGACCGAGGATCAGGAACAGGACCAGGTCGGTGCCGACGGCGAGGCTCGAGTAGAAGCTACGGATCACCCTCCGCTCGCGAGGCACCAAGGCGCCGATCAGCAGGCCGGCGATGTATACGGCGAAGAAACCCGAACCGGTGATCGAGGTGGCGGCGCCGTACGCCAGGGCGGCGACACCGGTCGCCAGCAGGGGGTAGAGCGCCTGGGAGCGAAGTGGCAATCGCAGCAGCAGCGACCCGAGCCAACCCACCACTCCGCCGGCCAGCAGCCCTCCGAGTAGCTGGCTGGCGCCGAAGAACACCACCTCGGTCGGGGTGACAGCCCCACCGGTGAAGAACTCCACCAGGCCAACCGTCAGGAGGATGGCGAAGGGGTCGTTGGCACCCGACTCCACCTCGAGGATGGCGCCGAGCCGTCTGGGAAGCGGGGCCCGGCGCAGCAGGTCGAACACGACGGCGGCGTCGGTGGAGGAGACCACCGCCCCGAGGATCAGGGAGGTCTCCCAGCTCATCCCGGCGATGTAGTGGATGCCCAATGCGGTGATCGCCGCGGTGATCAACACGCCGAGGTTGGAGAGGAGGAATCCGGGCAGGCCGGCCTCCTTGAGAGCGGAAGGTTTGGTGGTGAGGCCACCCTCGAAGAGGATGATGATGATGGCGACGATGCTGATGTCGCGGACGAGGGCGGCGTCGTCGACGTTGACGAGCCCCAGGGCGTCCGAGCCGACCAGCATGCCGATGCCGAGCGACAGCAAGGATGTCGGGACGCGCAAACGGTCCGACACACCCACCACCAGGACACCGACTAACAGGAGGATGCCGGCCGTCAGGAGTGGGCCGTCGATGGGAAACTCGACGGTCATTCGGATCCTTCCGGTCGGATGGCTCAGTTCCCGAGCTTACAGGAGGCCGCACTCCCCCGATTCGGGCTGCACCCGCACCGGCTACACGCACGCCGCGAACCCCTCCAGGACCCCCAGGAAGCGGCCCGGGCGAAGTGCAAGTCGTGGGGGCCGCGGATCTCGACGACCTCGCTTTCGGGCAGGAGCTGGCCGGGGACCAAAAGAAGAGGAATTCCTTTCGTCGGGCTCTCGGCATAGTTCACGGTCAGCCCGGACCGAAGTTCCAATTGCTTTTCGACGAAGCCCCACCCGAGCGCCTCCCGCACGGGCTTCCAGAAGTAGTCCTTTTTCCACCACATCGGTGATCCCCTCCCGGTGGGTCGTCTGTCCGAACCAAAGGAAGACGAGGGTGCCTATTCGAAGAGAACCGAAAGGCTCTCCTTCTGGCGGATCCGCCGGATGGCTTCGGCGAAGAGTGGCGCCACCGAAACGACCTCGACCTTCGATGAGGGAGGGTCGGGCTGGGTCTCGACGCTGTCGGTGACGAGCAGCGTCTCGATCGGGCTGTCGTCGAGGCGACGGTTCGCCTCGGCGGTGAGGAGGGAATGGGTCACCGCGGCGTAGACCCGCCGGGCGCCGCGCTCTCTGACGACTCGGGCTGCCTCGACCAGGGTCCCCGCCGAGATCGTGAAGTCGTCGACGATCAGCACGTTCTTGCCTTCGACCGTGCCGATCAACTCCACCGCCACTGGGCGCTCTGTGTGGTCGCCGCGGGTCTTGTCGACGATGGCGCGGGATGCTCCCAGGCGGTTCGCCCACGCCCGGGCCTTCTTGGCGAAGCCGGCGTCGGGCGAGACGACGACGAGGTCTTCGTTCCAGCCTCGTTCGGCGACCGCCTGGCACAGGACCGGCATGGCCCGCAGGTCGTCGACCGGCACCTTGAAGAATCCCTGCAGCTGCGGGGCGTGGAGGTCGAGGACGACCACTCGGTCCGCACCGGCGGCTTCGATGGCGTCGGCACACACCCGGGCGCGTATCGACACCCTCGGCTCGTCCTGCTTGTCGCCCTTGGCGTAGCTGAAGTAGGGCATGACCACCGACACCGACTCGGCGCTGGCCCGCTTGAGGGCATCGACCCAGAACAGGAGCTCGACGAAGTTGTCGTTCGCCGGGTAGGCGACGCCCTGCACGAGGAAGACATGTCGGCCTCGCACCGTTTCCAACACCCGGACGAACAGGTTGCCCTCCGAGAACCGGACCACTTCCGATTTGCCGAGACGGGTGCCCAGTTGGGCGGCAATCGCCTCCCCCAGCCGAGGGCTGGCCGAGCCGGCGAAGATCAGGGAGTCCTCCACGGCGCGGACGATACCCGTCGCCGGTGCCGATCGGTCCACATCCGCCGAATTGGACCTTGCGAACCGGCGCCGCGACCCGTATACCCGGGTGTGCGGAGGAGAATGCAATGACAGATCGGCGAGTCGGCCAGTTCGAGCTGCTGCAGTTGTTGGAGGACTGGTCGTCCGGTTCGGGGCCTCTCTACAAGCAACTGGCCGATGCCATCCGCCGGCTCATCGACGTCGGCGATCTGCGGCCCGGGACCCGCCTCCCCTCGGAGCGGGCGCTCGCCTCCACCCTCGCCGTGTCACGCAGCACGGTCGTCGCAGCACTCGATCACCTCAAACAGATCGGTTACCTGGACAGCGCCTCCGGAAGCGGGACCTGGGTGCGGTCGCTGCGGGGATTCAACCCCGCCGGAGGCGTGATCACCCCCGCCGACACGGTGGGGCGCAATCCGCTCTACACGCGGCTCGATGCCCCTCCCTCGGATGACATGGTCGATTTCACCGTCGCCGTCGTCGATGCGACACCGCCGGTCACGGCGGCCATCGAGCAGGCATCGCGCGAACTGGCCGCGAGCCTGGACGGCTCCGGGTACCACCCGTCCGGCTGGCCGCCGCTCCAGGAGGCGGTGGCTGCATGGTTCACTCGCCGGGGGCTGCCGACCGAGCCATCGGAGATCCTCATCACCAATGGAGGCCAGCAGGCGGTGATGCTCGTGGCAGCGGCCTACGTCCAGCCCGGCGATCCCGTAGTGGTCGAGACGCCCTCGTTTCCCGGTGCCCTCGACGCTTTCCGGATGCTCGGAGCCTCCGTGCGGGCCGTCCCACTCCGACCGACGGGCACGGACGCCGACGACGTGATCGAGGCGGTCGACGCCCGACGCGCCGTCATCACCTACTTGATCCCCACCTACCAGAACCCCACCGGTCAGGTCATGTCGCACCTGGAGCGCAAGCGGCTGGCCCGGTATCTGGCGGACCGATCCACCGTCCTGGTGGAGGACGAAGCCATGGTCTCGCTGACGCTCGAGGGCGACCCTCCCCCGCCTCCCATCGCCGCCTATCACGACGGTGGTCTCGTGATCGGCTCTGCGAGCAAGCCTTTCTGGGGAGGGTTGCGCGTCGGGTGGATCCGTGGCCGATCGGAACTGATCCGCCGGCTGCGCCATTACAAGATGGTGTTCGATCTCTCGTCGCCCATCCTGCCCCAGGCCGCCACTCGCCTGATGTTCGACCAGATGGACGAGATCCTCGCCGACCGACGCCAGAAGCTGCTGGCGTCCCGGGCCGCCCTCGAAGACGGGCTGACAACGCTGTTGCCGGACTGGACCTGGGAGAGGAGTTCGGGTGGCCTGACCTTGTGGGTCCAGATCCCCGAGGGCAGCGCCACCGAGTTCGCTCAGCTGGCGATGCGCTACGGGGTGGCGATGATCCCCGGCCCGTTCTTCGACCCTCAGGCATTGCACGACTCGTCGGTTCGGCTGCCCTACGTACTCCCGCCCGAGGTGATCGAAAAGGGAGTCGAGCGTCTCGCCGAAGCGTGGAACCGATACCGCGGCCTGCCCACCCTTCGGTCCGTGCGTCCCGCCTGAGACGCGAAAAGCAGTCCGCTCATCTCCCAACGGCTCTGTCCAACCGAGCACCCCGGCCGTACGTTCCTCCTCGTACACCAAACGAGAGGAGGACCAAGATGATTGCTGTGGTCTGTGGGTTGACGGGGAAGCGCCAACTCCTCTCCCTGAGCCAAGTCCTCACCGTCCACAACGGCCCCGACGGGCCGGTGGCGATCTATCGGTGTGGCTGCGGAGCGATCGACCGTTGGCCCACGGACCGACGCCTCGCCGGCGAGGACTCTGTGCCAGAGGAGTGGTCTCCCCCCGATCTCGACCCCCTCGCAACCATCTGATCACCGTTCGCCCCGGTCCAGTCGACGCTCTCTCTCCTCCATTGCCGAGCTCGTGGCCCGGGGCGACTCCTGTAAAGTTGACTTGCTTTATTTTTACTGTAGTCTCGGCTCTCGTGGTGAATGGATGGAGGGCCGATGGCAGAGCAGACGAATCCCGACGGACCGGATCTCGGTAACGAGGGCCTACCCAGCGATCAACTGAGAATCGGTGAGCCCGTCGCCGGCCACGTCGACGGCAAGCCCGTGGTGTTGATCCGCACCCCCGACACCATCCACGTACTGGGCGGCAGTTGCACCCACTACGGCGGCCCGCTCGCCCAGGGGCTGTGCTCCGGAGGCCAGATCCGCTGCCCGTGGCATCACGCCGCCTTCGACCTGGAGACCGGCGAAGCAGTGGGGGCTCCCGCCCTCGACCCGGTGCCGGTGTACCGGGTCGAAGAGCGCGACGGGCGGATCTTTGCCACCGACCCCGTCCGCCGGCTCCCCTCGCGCACCCCGCCGTCGGCTCCCGAGTCGGTGGTGATCGTCGGCTCCGGGGCAGCCGGTGCCGCCGCGGCCGAGACGCTGCGCCGGGAGGGATATGAGGGCCCGATCCGCCTGCTCGGCATCGAGGCCCCGGTGGACCGCCCCAACTTGTCCAAGGACTACCTAGCCGGCACTGCCCCCGAAGAGTGGATACCGCTCCGCTCCCCCGGCTTCTATGCCGACGCCGGGATCGACCTGATCACAGCCGAAGTGATCGCCATCGACCGATCCTCCCGGACGGTCCACACCCGGAACGGAGGTGAATACAGGTACGAGGCGTTGCTTCTCGCCCCCGGCGCAGTCCCCAAGCGCCTGCCCGTGCCGGGCGCCGAACGCGATCACGTCCGCTACCTGCGGACAAGGGAGGACGCGGAGGCGCTCATCGGCCGGCTGCATCCGGGGACACGGACGGTCGTGATCGGAGCCGGGTTCATCGGCCTCGAGGTGGCGGCCTCCCTGCGTCACCGCGACCTCCCGGTCACCGTCGTCGCCCCCGAGGAAATTCCGCTGGCAACGATCGTCGGCCCGACCTTGGGGCGTTTCGTCGCGGAGCTCCACCGTTCCCACGGCGTCGACATGCGGCTCGGGCGTGGCGTCGGCTCGATCGGCGCCGACTCGGTGACTCTGGATGACGGCAGCGAGGTCCCGGCCGACCTGGTCGTCGTCGGGATCGGCGTGGCGCCCGCGACCAGACTGGCGGAAGAAGCGGGCCTCACCGTGGACAACGGGATAGTGGTCGACGACCGGCTCCGGACCTCCGATCCGCACATCTGGGCGGCGGGCGACGCCGCCAACTACCCGGGACCCGACGGATCCCGGGTACGGGTGGAGCATTGGGTGGCCGCAGAACGCCAAGGCCAGGCAGCCGCCCGCAACATCCTCGGTCACGACCAGCCGTTCACGGACCCGCCCTTCTTCTGGAGCAGCCACTACGACACCACGATCCGGGTGACGGGATTCTTGGCCGGATGGGACGAGGAAGTGGTCGTGGGCGACCCCTCCCAGGGATCGGTTCTCGTCGGGCTGCGATCCGGTGGACGGATCCGAGGCGTCGCCTCGATACGCCGTGATCTCGACAGCCTCAGGGCGGAAGAGGCTTTCGCCGGCGGCGACGACGCCGCGCTGGAAGCCCTTTTCCAGGCCACCCAGGGCGCCGCGGTATGACCGCCACGCAACCGACCGCCGACGCACACTCGGCAGCCGATCGAGTGCTTCACCTGGTGGAGCCGGCGGGGTCGCAGGTCGACTCGACGGCGGCCGAGGCGGCGATCAGGGATCTGCTCGTCGCGTTGGGACAGGACCCCGAAAGCGACCATCTGCGCGACACCCCGCGCCGCGTCGCCTCCGCGTTGGCGGAGATGCTGACAGCGAGGCCTTTCCAACTGACGACGTTCCCCAACGAAGAGGGCTACGACGAGCTCGTGGTAGCCCGGGACATCCCGTTCCACTCGCTCTGCGAGCACCACCTCCTGCCGTTCACCGGACGTGCCCACGTCGCCTACCTGCCCGGTGAGCGGATCCTCGGCTTGTCGAAGCTCGCTCGGGTCGTGGAACTGTTCAGCCGCCGCCTGCAGGTACAGGAACGCCTCACCAGCCAGATCGCCGGCTGGCTGCAGGATCATCTGCAGCCGAAGGGAGTCGGAGTGGTGCTCGACGCCGAGCACACGTGCATGTCGTTGAGGGGCGTGGCCGCCACCGGTTCGTCGACCGTCACGTCGGCTCTGCTCGGGAAGCTCCGTGACGACCCGCGTACCCGCGCCGAGTTCTTCGCCCTGACCGGCTTCCACGTATAGCCGCAGGTCAGTCCAGCGCAGCCACCGCCTCGGCGAGGTGCTCTCCCGCCGTAGCGACCCCCTCGGCGAGCGGTGCGACCTTCCGGGCCAGGCAGTCCACGTAGGGCTGGAAGTCGCCCAGTCGGTGCGGAGCCCACTCCCCCGCTCCTTGGGGGAGCACCGACCGGCATGGATAGGGATCGGCCGCCCGCCGCTGCGCCGACTCCCACAATCGGGTCGCGCTGACCAGCTTCCGATGCCCCTCCGTGTCGAGGCCCAGGCGACCAGCGCGGGGAAGATGACGTTCGAGGCGGTCGGCGGTGTTCGACACGTCGTCGAGCAGCCGACGCAGGCGGGCGGATTCCTCGGCCGCCTTGTCGAACATCTCCCTCACGCTGGATGATTCCGCCAGCTCGGAGCCGGCATGGAATGCGGAGACGGCCTCGACGAGCGCCTCCACGTCGGCGCGAAGCGCCTCCTCCCACCGCCGCCGAGCGGCTCGGTCGATGGTCGTCGTCGTGGTGGTCGGGATCGCCGTGGTCGTGGGCAGGCTCGTCGTGGTGGTCGTGCTGTGGGACACGGAAGCCGCCGCAGCCGCCGCCGAAGGTTCCGAGCCTGCTGCACCGGCAGTGCCGATCCCGGCCCCGAGCAACGTCAGCGTGATCGACGCCAGGAGGCGCCTCACCGCCAAGGGACTCATCTAGCTCCTCGGCACACCTGAGCGAGGGTGGGATAGGGGTTGACCGGCTTCCTCCCGGGACGGATCTCGAAGTGGAGGTGTGGGGCGGTCTTCCGAGCGTTGCCGGAGTTCCCCACCGTTCCGAGCAGGTCGCCCGCTGCCACCCGATCGCCCCGATCGAGGTCGTCGACTATGTCCTGGAGGTGGGCGTAGTAGAAGCGCACGCCGTCGTCGGTCTCGAGCCACACCGTCCGGCCGCCGAGCTCGCCCTTGCGGTCGGTTCTGTCGACCTTGGTGATGACTCCGTTGGTGACCGCCACGACAGGGGTGTGACGGTCCGCCATGATGTCGGTGCCCTGGTGGCGCCGTCCACCGGAGCGGGCGTAGCCCCATGAGTTGACGAAGCTGTGATCGCCGGCGACAGGACAGTTCATCACTCCCCACTCTGTGACGACCAGCGGGAGGTCGGACTCGGCGGCGTCGGCGTCGTGTGTCACGGCGAGGAAGGGGTCGACGAGGGGCGAGTGCGTGACGTCCGGCGGGATGGTCAGATCGGGTGTCACTGCGGTTGTGATGCTCAGCACGAGGCCGAGCAAAGCTGCCGTCATCGAAGGGCTCCGAGTCGCCTTGGAATGGACCTGTACGCAGGGACGGCATCCCGGATGTCAGGTGCCGCCGCCAGCCCTGCCTATCGACTCGGAAAAGGTCTTCCTTGAGGTTTGATTTCCGCGGTCACGAACGTTTGCAGCACGACCGTTTGCAGCACGAACGTTTGCAGCACGAACGTTTGCAGCTGCAGCACGAACGTTGCAGCCGCCGAGGCGGTCAGACGTAGTCGTTGCGCACGTCTTGGACGAGCTTGCCGTCGCTGACCTCGAGGATCCGGTCGGTCATCTCGGCGACGCCCCGGTCGTGGGTCACGATGAGAAAGCCGGTGCCGAGCTCCTGGTTGATGCTCCGGAAGAGGTCGTAGACGGCGTCGGTGTTGGCGGTGTCGAGGTTGCCGGTGGGCTCGTCGGCGAGGACGATCTCCGGCCGCTTGATGAGCGCCCGGCCGATGGCCACCCGCTGCTTCTGCCCTCCCGACAACTGGTTGGCGTTCTTCTTCTCGAGTCCGCCGATGCCCATCAGCTCCAGGAGCTCGGAGACGCGCTTGCGCTCGGCATCACCGACGCGCTGGCCGGAGATGCGGAGCGGCATGGTCAGGTTCTCGAAGACCGTGAACTCGGGAAGTAGGTGGTGGAACTGGAACACGAAGCCGATCGTGTCGCTGCGGAGGCGGGCCCGTTGACGACGGCTGAGCTCGGACGTGTCCTCGCCGGCCAGATTCACGACACCGCTGGTGGGCGTGTCGAGGAGGCCCAACAGGTTGAGGAGCGTCGACTTGCCCGACCCGGACTGGCCGACGATGGAGGCGAACTCCCCCTCCGCCACCTCGAACGAGACCGCTTCGAGCGCCCGGGTGGCGGTTTCGCCCTCCCCGTAGATCTTTTCGATCGAGTCGGCTACCAGAACATCAGCCACCTTGGATCACCTCTATCGGATCGACACGGGAAGTGGACCTCGAAGGGATGACCGACGAGGCGAGAGCCACCGCTACGCCGATGGCGGCCGAGATCGCGATCAGCGTGGGGCTGGGCCGGACGCTGAAGTCGACGGGAGCGAACGAGAAGCCCCAGATGAGGAGGTAGCCCAAGCCGATCCCCACGGCAACGCCGGTGACACCGAGGATCAGGGCCTGGAGCAGGAAGATGCGGCCGGCGGCGGCGTCGGTCATCCCCATCGCCTTGAGGATCCCGATCTGGCGGGTCTTCTGAACGGCGCTGATCGCCAGGGTGCTGGCGATCCCGAGAGCGACCGCCACCAGCACGAACGCCTGGATCATCAGCGAGGACCCGGATTGGGCGGCGAGGCCGCTGAGCAGCTCCTCGTTCTCGGATTGCCAGTCGATGACTTCGACTCCTGGGCTCTCCAGTCGCTGTGCCAACTCGGTCGAGGTGAACACGTCGGCGACCTGGATTTCGATCGCCGAGTAGTCGTCGTCGCCCAGCCCAAGGGCTTCTCCCACGGATTCGGCGTCGAGGAAAGCCAGCCTCTCGTTGGCGGCGGCCGCTCCCAGGTCGAAGATTCCGCCGACGCGGTAGGAGGCGGATTCGCCGTTGGGGAGGACGAGTTCGAGCTCGTCGCCGACTCCCGTGGCGGCAGCGTCGGCGAAGGTCGTGCCTACGAGGATCTGGCCGTCTTCGAGAGCGAACTCGCCGTCGACGATCCGATCGCTGAGCCCGTAGATCGAGTCGATGTCTTCGGGCTCACCGCCGGTGATGCTCAGCGGCGTGCTCTGGTCGCCCGACACGTAGAGGCCGGACATGCGTCGGACGGGGATAGCCGTCGTGACTTCGCTCTGTTGGAGGGCTTCTTCAGCGAGAGCGGCAGAGATCTGCTCGTCGTCGACGGGCAGCAGTGTGATGTGGGCGCTCGAGCCCACAGTGGAGTCGACGAGGTCGTCCTGGAGGCTGCTGATCAGCGATCCCACGAAGACCTGGACGGCGATCCCGACGCCGATCCCGGCGATGATCAGGGCCGTCTGGCCGGGCGCCGACCGCAGGAAACGGGAGGCGATGATCAGGGGAAGCATCACACCTCCTCCGGGCTCGGCACGGCCAGCGGGTCGAGGACCATTTCGGCAGGCCAGCCGTCGTGCTCGTAGGCGAAGGCGGGCCCTCCCACCCAGATGCGTACGTCGGGATGCGCCATCTGGACAGCGTCGACGTACTGGCGCAACGACAGGCGGTGGAAATGGGTGGAAGCGGACAGTGCGAGGGCGTCGGCGCTCAGCACTTCGACGGCTGAGATCACTTCCGACACGGGCAGGTCGGCGCCGAGGAAATGTGCCCGCCAGCCGGCCAAGGTGAATCGATCGGCGAGCATCCGCAGCCCGAGGTCGTGGTACTCCTCTTCGGGAGCGGCGAGTATCACCACCGAGCCGCTCGAGACAGGGGCGGAAGCCTCTACACGAGCGGCCAGGGATTCGACGATCGTACGGACGATGCCCGTGGCTAGGTGCTCCTGCCACACCTCGGCGGCGCCTTTCTGCCACATGGAGCCGACGTCGATCAGCAGCTCGGACAGGGTTTCGTACAGATCGGAGATCGTCGTCGAACCACCGTCCAGGGCTTCCTCGGCGGCGGCCAGGGCACCGGTGCGGTCGTGGTTCTCGATCTTGGTCGTCAGGGCTCGGCGGAGCGTCGGGTCAACGGGCATCGGCGGCCCGCGTCTGGAGGGCATGGAGGTTTGCGGACAAGGAAGAGGACTCCGGATTCGATGGATCGAGAAGCACCCCTACCCGGTTTTTCGGTTCCCAATCAGCCCCCGGAAGGTCTACTTTGAGGCGAGACATGGCGATCAGTTGAGGAATTTGGCGGGAATCTCCGCACCCGAACGATTGTTGTGTCTTACGTGGAGGTGACCCTTTCCGGATGATGATTCAGAACGAAACGCGCCCAATCGATGCCCGCGATCGCGTGACCAGCGATCTGCTTGCCTTGTACCTGGCGGGTGTCGGTCGTCGCCGCCTGCTCACGGCGGAGGACGAAGTCCGGCTTGCCCAGGCCATCGAGGAAGGCCGGGCGGCCAAGGCGCGCCTGGAGTCGGGCGAGAAGCTGGAACCACGTGAACGTGTTGCCCTCCAGCGGGCCGTCCGGAAGGGTGAGCAGGCCCGGCAGGTCTTCATCGAGTCGAACCTGCGACTGGTGGTGTCGAATGCCCGCCGGTATGCCGGCGACGGGGTCAGCATGCTCGACCTCATCCAGGAGGGAAACATCGGTCTGATCACCGCCGTCGAGAAGTTCGACTGGCGGAAGGGCTTCAAGTTCTCGACCTACGCCACCTGGTGGATCCGCCAGGCGATGCAGCGCGCCCGCGTCGACCTGACGGATTCCGTCCGCATTCCCATCGACCTGTTCGAGAAGGTGCCGGTCGTGCGCGCCGCCGCCGAGTCGCTGCGTCAGGACCTGGGGCGAGCGCCGACGTCCGAGGAGATCGCCGAGGAAACCGGCCTCTCCGCCGCCAACGTCGATCGTGCCCTGCAGGTCTCGCCGACGGTCGCCCTCGACGCCCCGGTGGGCGAAGATGGCGCCGTGTTGGGCGACTTCGTCTCCGACGACGACAACGAGCCTTCGGAGCAGGTCGAATCGATGATCCTGTCCGAAGCGGTGGTGTCGGCCCTCGAGCACCTGCCCGAGCAGGAGCGCCGGGCAGTCGAGATGCGGTTCGGCCTGGGCGATGAGGAGCCCGCCGTGATGCGGGTGATCTCCGAGGAACTCGGGTTGCCCGAGCATCGTGTCCGCGAGCTCATCAACCGGGCACTCGAGCGCCTGTCGAAGCTCCTCGCCGACGTCGAGGAACTGCGGGCCGCCTGACGTTCGGTCAGCCGCGCAACGAGCGGACCACCGACCGGACGACCAAAGCCAGCACGATCGCCAAGAGCTGACCGCCGAGCACGACGGCGGTGGCATCCACGGCAGGCTTCCAGTCCACCTGATCGCCCCTGACGACGAAGACGCCAGCGGGCCGGGCGGTGACTCCGAATCCGCCACCCCATCGCCTGGCGTCTTCGTTGCCTGCCCCGGCTCCGCCGCCGCCCCGGACGGTCGCCACCGGGATGATCGTGGTGTCGTCGTGGTGGCGGGGCTCCCCGAACACGTGCTGGATGCTCATCGCGTCCGACACGTCGTGGACCATTTGACGCAGATCCATGCTTCCCTCCTAGGGGTCGTCCCCCGACGGTAGGGGCCGGCGGACGGATGAGGAATGGGATTTCGCGTCAGGCGAACCGCTCGACGAACCAGCGCGACGTGACTAGGCAATCCCACAGAGGCGATTCGGAGGGTTCTGCCATCAGAGTCGGACCATGAGATACCTCTCGGACCCCAACCGGACGCCGGTCGACCGACAATGCGAGACGGGCGATTACCCAGCCGTGGAGTTTCTGAATATCCCACCCATGGACCCGCGCGTCTCGGCGCCGCCCCTCATGTCGATCGACTACGCGGCCCAGGACTGGACGAGTCAGGTCCGGCACCGTCCTGCCGTGCGCAGTTGAGAGGATTCCGCCTGGCGTCCTGGTTTCGCGCCGTCCGCATCGATTCCAACGGCGCTCGGCGAGACGCCGGCTCTGAAACGAAGAAGCCCACCAGACCTCTGTGGGTCGATGGGCTTTGACCGGGTGGGTCACATCCCACCCGTTGGTGTCGGAGAGAGGACTCCGAGTCTGCGTTCTGGGAACGTTCCCAGGCTCGTCCCTACGTGCCATGGCAACCTCCCTATCCGGCGGCAGACACCACGCCTGCCCCGACGTCGAAACTACTCCGCCACTCCCCCACCGGCAACTCG
>DASVDX010000004.1:0-21104 GCA_036380875.1 Acidimicrobiia bacterium | reverse complement strand
GCTGGATCCCACGTCCAATCCATCAAGATCGGGGCGAGGGCGATGTTGTCGACCCCGAGAGCCTCCATGCGCTGTCTCACCCGGCGGTTCATCGCCAGGTGCCCGGCGGGTCCGGCGGGATCGTCGGGTGAATTGACCCCTCCCCCACCCTCCGGTTCGTGGTGGATCGTCAGCCACACGGGTCCGTTCAACCGGTCCAGAGCCCTCAGCATGGCGTCGATGTCGGCATCGTGAGCACCCGACGCCATCTGCTGCCATCCGGGAGTCTTGATCGACACCCAGGGAAGGCGACCGCGGCTGAGGTCCTCCGCGGCCGTCTGGATCATGTAGCCGGTCCGGTGACTCCACTGATAGAAGGTTCGCCGAACAGAGAGGGGCTCGCCTGTCGGGATCTCGTGGCGGGAAGCCGGATCGGAGTTCTCGCCGACGGCAGCACCCCAGAGGACCGTTCCGGGCGGTGGCTGGCCGGGGTAGGCGGGGTGCCATCCGGGTGGAGGAGGTGGCGGGGTTCCGCCGCCCGAGCCTCCGCCGGATCCCCCGCCGGACCCACCACCGGATCCGCCGCCTCCGTCGGATCCATCCTCGGTCTCCCCTGGAGGGTTGCCCGGGCCGGGGCCGTCGTCGTGGACCTCGAGGTCGAGGGCACGCGCCAGGAAACTAGCCACCTCTCCTCTGGTCACCGGGCGATCCGGGCAGAACCGGTCGTTGGCAGGAGGGTTGCACCCCCGAGTGATCCCACGAGCGGCGATGGCGTCGATGTCGCTCTCATGTACGTTGCCGGCCGTATCGGTGAAGCGGGTGCCGGAAGCGGGATCCTCCAATCCGAAGAAGCGGGCGAGGAAGGTCGCCATCTGGGCCCGAGTGACCAGTGCGTTGGGACAGAACCTGTCGTTCCTCGGGGGATTGCAGCCCTTCGTCACACCCCCCGCCGCCAGCGCCTCTATGTCGTCCCGATGAACGCTCCCGTTCACATCGACGAACTGGCGGGTCGACGGCACCTCGAACTCGGACGCCCGGACGATCATCGACGCCATCTCGGCCCTCGTGAGAGGCCGATCAGGGCAGTACCGATCGTTGGCAGGAGGGTTGCAGCCGGTTGTTATGCCGATCGCGGCGATGGCATCGATCGCCCCTTCATGGATCGAGTCTTCGTCGTCGACGAACCGGTCAGGGGCCGGGGCGCCGGCAGCAGGCACCGAACTGAGGGCCGTGATGACGCACAGCAAGGCGATGAATATCGCCGAGAGGAGGGGCCGCTCGGCTCGGCTTCCGGCAATGGGGGAGGCCACTGTCACGGAATCTCCGGATTGGGGGCAGGCAACTGCGTCAGGATATCGGCCGGCCGTTCGCTTTGCTTGATCTGTTTGGCCCGCGCGAGAAGCGTTTACGGTTGCGTGACGGAGACTTCGAACTCCGCCGCGCCGCTCATAGACCACACCGCGATCTGGTAGGCGGTGCCGGCAGTGAGGTTCGCCTGGATCGTCTTGGGTTGAGCCGTCGATGTGTTCGCCCCCACCCACGCGTTGTTCGATGCCAACCGAATGTCGAACCTCAGGTTCGCCGCGGTCGACCAATCCAACGTCAACACATGCGGGCCCGACACGGACGGCGTCCACACCTTCGACACCCACCGAGGCGACGTCGTCCCCGCCGAATTCACGGTCCCCGTGAACACCGGCTCCGCTGTTTCGGCGTTGGAGACCGTCACGGTGACCTGATGGGACGCGGTCTGGTTGTTGTTGTCGGCAGCGACGGCGGTGATGGTGTGGCTTCCGTTCGCAACGGTGGTGGTGTCCCAACTGATGGACCAGCCGTCCGAGCCGTCATCGTCGGTGCCCAACTCGGTGTTGCCGAGGCGGAACGTCACCCGACCCACCTCCACGTCATCCGAGGCGTCGGCTGTGATGTCGACCATTCCTGAAACGGAGGCGCCCTGTGTCGGTGATGTGATCGTCACCGACGGTGGCTCGTCTACTGGATTGTCGACGGTCACGACGACCGAGTCGGATGCCGTTTGGTTGTTGCCGTCGGAAGCGACAGCCGTGATCGTGTGGGTTCCGTTGGGAACTGTCGTGGTGTCCCAGGACACCGACCAGCCGTCCGACCCGTTCTGGTCCGTCCCCACCGTTGTCGTGCCGACCCGGAACACCACCTGGGTGACGGCGACGTCGTCGGTCGCGTCGGCGGTGATGTCCACAGTGCCCTCGACTTCGCCGCCGTCAGGCGGAGCGGTGATCGAAACCGAGGGCGGCTCATTGCTGCCGCCACCGCCACCGGGTGGCTGGGCGGTGACAGTGAACGGCGTCGACCCGGCCATGGACCACACCGCTATCCGGTAGGCGGTGCCGGCGGTGAGGTTCGCCTGGATCGTCTTGGGCCTGGCAGTCGATGTGTTCGCCCCTACCCAGGCGTCGTTCGACGCCAGGCGAATGTCGAACCGCAGGTTCGCCGCCGCGTTCGTCCAGTCGAGTGTCAGCAGGTATGGGCCCGACACGGACGGCGTCCACACGGCCGACACCCACCGGGGAGCCGCGGCTCCACCGGCGTCGACCGAGTCGGCGAACACGAGATTCGAAGGAGGGGGCGGAGGCGGTGGCGGCGGCTCCTGTCCACCGCCGCCCCCGCCGTAGAACGGGTCGGAGGCCATGGCAGCGAATGCATCCATCACCTCCGAAGACGAGTTGAGCGGGAAGAAGCAGTCGGGGTAGCTCGGATGCATCCGCGACCAGTACGAGACGGCGATGAACTGCTCCCAGCCGGGCTGCTTGAAGAGCTGGGTGGCCTCGGTTATCCAGGCGGCCTTGTCGCCTTTCTGGGTGGTCGAGGCCCACTCGGCGAGCATCAGACCCTTGTCGGGATGCTGGGCACCGAAGTCGCGGAGCGGGCGAATGATCTGCTCGAGGCTCTGCCAGGCCAGATTGATTCCCGGACGACAGTTCGACCAGTTGTAGGCGTCGGCGGCGATGTGGTCGACGACGTCGTCGCCGGGATACCAGTGGTTGGCATGCCGCCGGTCGGACGGCGGAACGTGGAAGCTCCAGTCGGTCATGATCCAAACGAACTCCACGTTGTCCACCCCGCGGGCCCGGAACTCTGAGATCACCCGGCGCCAGGCGTCGATGAAGTCCTGTGCGGTGCCGTTGTTGATGTTCTCGACGACCTCAGGCTCGTGATTGAAAGTGAACCAAACCGGCTGGCCGATGTTCCTGACCCTTTCGATCCAGGTCACCATCTGGTTGTAGATGGCCGAACCGGACTGGGCGTCGGCGATGTCTCGCCATCGGACGTAGCTGCCGTTGAGACGTTTGGCGCGGACCGAGAGGAGCATCTTCTGGCCCCGGTCGATGAGATAGTTGTGGTACGCCGTCGGGAACGGGGAATCCCACACCTCGAAAACCCGGACGAAGTCCAACCGGCGCCCGATACGGCTCTCCAGGGCCTGGTCGGTGGTGATGCGGCCGTCGTTGGTGCCACCCGAATGGGCACCGAATTCGATCTGCTGGGCCTCCTGGGCAGTCGCCGCCGGGGCCAGCATGCCCAGTAAGAGCCCCGCGACAATCAGATAGCCCCCACGGCGCATCGGCTACCTCCACTCCGCCAGCAGCCGGGACAGTAGCCTGGATCGCGCCGAGGCGCGCGAGAATCGAAAAGAAATCTCCGACTTCAGCGGAGGGCGAAGTAGCGCTGCCGGCCCTCGGCATCCGGCAACCCGAGTGTGAGCAGGAGGTCATCGCTCACCTGGTCGCTCGGAACCTCGAAGCACACGTTGGCCGAGAACTGGGCTCCGGTGGGAACGTCACCCACGTCGTAGATGCTGTCGGGGACGACCCCACATTCCAGCCCCGCGGGTATGTGCTCGAAGTCCGGCCCGACGAGAGCCCAGTCGAACACTGGCTGTCCGAACGGATCACCGAGGAACACGCCGCTCAGTTCGACGACCACGTATTGGCTTCCTTCGTCGGGTGGCTCGTTGAAGTCGACGTAGTCGAGGACGAAGTCTGTGGCGTCGAGCAGAGCATCGGAAACACCGATACGCCAGGTGCCGAGAACGATCGCCTCCCCCATGGGAACGGGCGTGTTCTCGTCTCGGCCAGCATCGGGATCGGAGCTCTGGGGAAGGGTCGTCGTGGTGGTGTCGGGCACCGAGGTGGCAGACGAGTCACCCGGCTGAGACGGTGCAGTGGTGGCCGTCGCCTCCACGGGTCCAGTCGTGGCTACCTGAGGATCCGACGTCGCCGGTGCGGTCGTCGGCGATGTCGTGCTCGGAGCGGTCGTATCAGATGAACTGGTGGAGGTGGTCATCGCCGCACCCGCCAGCGTCGTGGAGGAGGGTTCTTCCCGTCCCGAGAGAAAGGCCACCAGTGCCACTACGGCGATCACTACCACGCCCGCCAGCCACAGCCGCCCGCGGACACCCTTCGGCTCGCTCGATTGCGACTCGCTTGGCATCAAGCGGATCAAAGTAGCACCGCCGAGAAATTCGTCGATAGGTCAAATGCACCGTTGGAATCCCGGTCGTCTTCCAGTACATT
Organism: Acidimicrobiia bacterium; assembly: GCA_036380875.1. GTDB lineage: Bacteria > Actinomycetota > Acidimicrobiia > Spongiisociales > ZC4RG35 > ZC4RG17. The sequence goes on along the minus strand of DASVDX010000004.1, from coordinate 16,572 downwards.
GCACGCGGGGCTAAAAGCAACCGGGGCAAACAACTAGGGCTGGGAGTGGGCATTGACCGCTGAACTCGGGCGCGACATCGATCGCGTTCATGCTGCTGACGACATCGACGTCTTGATCGACCTGACTGGGTCGGCCGCGACTCGAGCTCGCGTCACCGAATGGCGCTGGTCGGATTGGATGCCGACCGTCTCTCTCGTCATTCCGACGATGAACGAGGGCTCCAACCTCCCCCATGTCTTGCCGCGCATCCCGCCGTGGGTCACCGAAGTGATCGTCGTCGACGGCGGGTCGACGGACGACACCATCGAAGTCGTCCGCAGAATGCGGCCCCACGCGGTCATCCTCCATCAAGAGGGACGCGGCAAGGGGGACGCCATGTGTCAGGGCTTCCGCGCCGCGACCGGCGACATCGTCGCCTCCATCGACGCCGACGGCTCGATGGACCCAGCTGAGCTCTACGCCTTCGTCGGCCAGTTGATGGTGGGCGCCGACTTCGTGAAAGGATCGCGCTTCGCCCAGGGTGGGGGCACCGTCGACATGGAGTTCCATCGCAAGGCCGGCAACTGGGGCTTGGTCCAGCTGACGCGTCTCCTGTTCGGGCAGCGTTATTCCGATCTCTGCTACGGCTACATCGCCTTCTGGCGGGACGTCCTCGACGTGATCGAGCCCGACGCCGATGGCTTCGAGATCGAAGCACTGATGAATGCGCGGGCCCTGCGGGCGAAGCTCAAGATCGCCGAGGTCCCCTCGTTCGAAGCTCGTCGCATACATGGCGTCAGCAACCTCAAGACCTTCCGGGACGGGTGGCGGGTACTTCGAACGCTCCTCCGTGAGCGGATGTCACGACGGACGGCGGGGGCGACGCAATGACGTTCTCAGTGGTGATCGCGACATATACCGAGAAGCGGTGGGCCGAGTTGGTCGACGCGGTCGAATCGGCGCTGCATCAATCACCACCACCCCACGAGGTGATCGTCGTCGTCGACCACAACGACGAGCTGCTCGCCTGGGTCGCCGCCGAACTCGGCGACAGGGTCGTCGTGACGCCGAACCGCGACCGGCGCGGCCTGTCGGGAGCTCGCAACACCGGCGCCGCCGTGGCGACCGGTGACTATGTCGCCTTCCTCGACGACGACGCCCGGGCGCGCCCGGGCTGGCTTGCCTCTCTGCAGGCCGCGCTGGATCGCCCGGGAGTGGTGGGTGCCGGCGGCTTGGCCGTGCCCGAGTGGGAGGCGGGCTCGGCACCCAGCTGGCTCCCGGACGAATTCCTTTGGGTCGTCGGGTGTCACTACCGGGGCCATCGGACGACTTCGGGCCCGGTCCGATCGCCGATCGGGGCCAACATGGCATACCCGCGCGAGGTGATAAGCAGGGTGGGCGGCTTCTCGTGGCAGTTCGCCACCCCGCCTTTCGATCGTTGTGACGAAACAGAGTTCTGCCTCCGACTCACCTCGCAGCTCGGGGGTCACATCGAGTTCGAGCCCAGCGCGGTGGTGGATCACCGCGTGGCGGCCGAACGCAACGAATGGTCGTATTTCATCCGGCGTTGCCTGCTCGAAGGAAGAGCGAAGGCGGCGCTGTCGGTTCGGACGGGCGTCGACACCGCCACCGGAGTCGAACGGACATATGTGACGAGGACGCTACCCGCCGGCTTCTTCCGATACATCGGCCGGGGTCTGATGGGGCGCCCTCTCGAGTTTCTGCGGGCGGCGAACCTCCTCGTGGGGCTCTTCGCCACCGCGATCGGATTCATACAGGGTCACCTGCAGATGGATCCGGATCACCGACGTTCACTCGTCACAGCACCTGAATGGGTCGGCGCTGGAACGGAGAAGGCATCTTGAGGAGTCGATCGGCTCCCGGAGGACCGAAGGGAAAGGGCAACGGTTGATGCACGGGCAACTCCAACTCACTCGAACGAGCAACGGGATCTCCCGCTCGATCGCTGTCGCGCTCATCTTGAGCTTGATGCTGGCCATGTTCGGGCCTGGGTCATTCCTGCCGGCGGATGCCGCCGGCACGCCCGAAGACCGCAACGCCCTCGAACGCGTGGTCCGTGTCAACCCAGCCAACAACGTGCCGTTCGTCGCCGGGCAACGGGTCAACGACTACGTCACCGGTGTCGTCGAAATCGGCGACACGGTGGTGGTCGTCGGCAAGTTCCCTTCGGTGAGGAATCCGGGCTCCCAGACTTCGATTCCTCGAACCAACATCTTCGCCTACAGCAAGTCGACCGGCCAGGTCAGCACCTCCTTCGTTCCTCAGGTCAACGGCGTGATCGACGCCGTTGTCGCCGCGCCCGACGGCCAATCGGTGATCATCGCCGGCAACTTCTCGCAGGTGAACAACCAGGCCTCCTTCGGTCTCGCCAAGCTCCGCCTGAGCAACGGCGAGCGCCTGCCTTTCCCCACCACCCAGGGCCGTGTCCGAGACATGGTCATCCGCGGCAACGACCTCTACATCGGGGGTGACTTCTGGAACGTCGGCGGCGTGAACCGCGAGCGCCTCGCCAAGCTGAACGCCACCACCGGCGCGGTCGATCCTTCCTTCAACGTCGCCGTGGGCCCGCCCCGACTGGGGACCCACAACTGGGTGGCCTCGCTCGATATCAGCGCTGACAACACGAAGATGGTCATCGCCGGCAACTTCGTCGAGGTGGGAGGCCAGCCGAGAGTCCAGGTCGCCCTCATAGACATCCCCGGCAACCAGGTGCTGCCTTGGTCGACGACCGGCTACACCTCAGCGTGCAGCAGTTCGTTCTGGACGTACATGCGCGACATCGAGTTCTCGCCGGATGGCAGCTTTTTCGTCGCGGCCACGACCGGCGGGCCATTCACCGGCACCCTCTGCGACACTGCTGCCCGGTGGGAGACCGATCCGAACCGCACCAACGCCTCCGCCACGTGGGTGAACTGGTCCGGCGGTGACACCCTCACGGCTGTTGCCGTGACGAAGACCACCGTCTACATCGGTGGCCACCAACGGTGGATGAACAACCACCTCGGCCGGGACAGCGCCGGCGCCGGCGCGGTGAGCCGCGAAGGTCTGGCGGCTCTCGATCCGTCGAATGGCATCCCCTATCGGTGGAACCCCGGACGTGACCGTGGCTCGATAGTCCACACTCTGCACGTCGTCCCGACCGGGCTCTACCTCGGCGGGGATACCGACACCGTCAACTTCCAGAACAAGGGCAAGCTCGCCTTCTTCCCCGTCACCGGCGGCACGGACGTGCCCCAGCCCACGCCGGCTGAGCTACCCGTCACCGTCTACCAGGCCCAGTCGAACGGGTCCCTGACGCGGCGGAGCTACGACACGAACAACGTGACGACACCGACCCCGGTGTCGGGCACCGGCATCACCTGGTCGACCCTCCGGGGTGTGACCCTCGAGGCCGGCTACCTCTACTACACGCTGTCGGACAACCGGCTCTACCGGCGGTCCTACAACGGCACGACGTTCGGTCCGCAGGAAGATCTGGTGACCGGCGTCTACGCCGGCACGGCCCCGTCGCTGCAGGGCGTCACGGCCATGACCTGGCACAACGGACGCCTCTACTACACGCGCTCCGGCCAGTCGGCTCTGTTCTACAGGTACCTGTCGCTCGAGAGCGGGATCATCGGCAGCGAGACCTTCTCCATCCCGAGCCAGCCCACTGGCTTCCAGGCGAGCGGTACCACGGGCATGGAAGTCATCGGCGACTACCTGTACTACACCCGCACGGATGGAATCCTGCGACGGATCCGCATGGAGAACGGCGTGCCCGTTCCCGGGACTGTCCAGGTGCTCAGCGGACCGAACATCGACGGGCAATCCTGGGCCGGGCTCGACTTCTTCGTGGAGTCCGAGCAGCCCACAGACCAGCCACCGTCGGTACAGATCACCTCGCCTTCGAACGGCGCAGTGGTCTCGGGCACGGTGAACATCACCGCCAACGCTTCGGATGACGACGGAGTGACCCGGGTCGTCTTCGAGGTGGACGGCAACGTGGTGGGCACCGACACGAACGGGGCGAACGGCTGGTCGGTGAGCTGGGACACCACCGATGTGGGTAACGGCCCGCACACGATCACCGCGACCGCGACCGACACCGGCGACCAGTCGACGGAGTCCGCTCCCGTGTCGGTGACGGTGGACAACTTCGTGGACCAGCCGCCGTCGGTGACGATCACCTCCCCCGAAGAAGATGAAGAGGTCTCGGGTACGGTGACGATCACCGCTGACGCCTCGGATGACGTCGAAGTGACCCAGGTGGCGTTCCGGGTGGGCACCACCGCTCTGGGTATCGACGATGACGGATCGGATGGATGGTCCACCACATGGGACACGACCACCGTCCCCAACGGCGACTACACCATCACCGCCACCGCCACCGACAGCAGCGGCCAGACGGATTCCGATCAGGTGACTGTCGCGGTTGCCAACGTCGGCGCCGTCGAGACGGTGTTCTCGGGGATGGTGGACTCTGCCGGGGCGATGGCCCCCCGCTGGGTGTCGACCGTCTGGACCCCGTCGGTATCCGGGCAATACGTGCTGACGTTGGACTGGTCGAACGCGGCAGCGAACCTCCGCTTCGACATCCGACTGGCGTCCAACAATGCCTGGGTGGGGGCCAACACGACGACGGCCATGCCCAAGACGATCCAAGCGAACCTGACCGCCGGCACTGCCTACCAGGTGGCCGTCTGGTCGATGGATGGCTCTACACCGTTCTCCGTCACCGCCCTTCCGCCTGGCGGCGGAGGTGGCACTCCGCCCACTGATCAGCCGCCGTCGGTGTCGATCACCGCTCCCGCCAATGGGTCGGAGGTCTCCGGCACCGTGAACATCACTGCCAACGCCACGGATGACAACTCCGTGACCCAGGTGGTGTTCGAGGTGGACGACAACCCGATCGGCACCGACACCAACGGGTCGAACGGCTGGTCGGTGAGCTGGGACACCACCACTGTCTCCAACGGCCCTCACACGATCACTGCCACGGCAACCGACAACAACAACCAGACGACGAAGTCTGGTCCCGTGTCGGTGACGGTCAACAACGTGGCAGAGACCGAGGAAGGCCGACCGGTGGTGCTCATCTCGATCGACGGCCTCAACAGTGCGGCTCTCGAGGCGGCTGACACCCCCGCCTGGGACAAGATCGTGGCCGAGGGCGCTTCGACGCTCAACGCCCGGAGCGTCGTCGAGTCGACGCAGACGCTCCCCAACCACGCCTCGATCTTGACGGGTAGAGGAGTGGCAACCGCATCGGGCGGCCACGGAGTGACATTCAACGAGGACAACTCTTCGACGATCCACGCCAGCGCCGGCTCGTACGTCGCCAGCATCTTCGACGTCGTCCACGACGCCGGGATGTCGACCAGCTTCTACACGCAGAAGGCGAAGATGAACTTCTTCGACCGGAGCTGGAACGGCACCAACGGTGCGCCGGACACGACCGGCGACGACAACGGGCGCGACAAGATCGACGTGTTCCGGCAAACCAACCCGACGACGATCATCGCCGAGGTGAAAGCGCGGTGGGCCGACGACCCGGATGAGCTCACGTTCATCCACTTCGGCGACACCGACTTCGCCGGGCACGACTTCGGGTGGGGATCCAACCAGTACATCGACGCCATCGAGACCGTCGACGGCTACCTGGGTCAATTGCTGGCCGCGATCGAATCGGAGCCGAACATGGAGGACGCCGTCTTGATCGTGACCAGCGATCATGGCGGAACCGGATCCTTCCACAACGTGGCCACCGATCCGGCCAACTACACGATCCCGTTCGCCGTCTGGGGCGACGGTGTGACGGCCGGTGTCGACCTGTACGACATCAACCCGACGCGGACCGGTCCGGGGACGAGCCAGCCGCCGTATGCGGCGCCGGGACAGCCCATCCGCAACGCGGACGCGGCCAATCTGGTGACGAAGCTGCTCGGCCTCTCTGCCGTGCCGGGATCGACCATCAACACTCAGGCGAACCTGGCCATCAGCGGCACTCCGCCCGCCGATGAGCCGCCCTCGGTCGAGCTGACGGCACCGGCCGACGGAAGCACCGTCACCGGAACGGTCGCCGTGACTGCCGATGCCACCGACGACGAAGGGATCGCCTCCGTCCGGTTCGAGGTCGACGGGACGGCGATCGCCACCGACAACGACGGCTCCAACGGCTGGTCGGTCGACTGGGACACCACGACGGTGGATGACGGGACTCACACCCTCGCCGCCGTCGCCACCGACACGAACGGCCAGACGGACCGCGATGAGATAACCGTCACGGTGGAGAACTCCTCCGATCCTGTCGCCCAGGTCCTGTTCGTCGTGGGCGATCCGGCAGCGCTGAGCCCCGACGATGAGGCGATCGTGGACAGGCTCGAATCGACCGGCCACACCGTGGAGGTCGCCGACGACAACGGCGTGACGGCCGACGACGCCGAGGGAGTGGGATTCGTGCTCGTCTCCGCCTCCGTCAGCTCCGGAGCGACGAACACCGCGTTCCGCAACATCTCCGTCCCGGTGTGGGTCGCCAAGCCGTTCTTCTTCGACGACATGGGCCTCACCGGGCCGGCGGCAGACGTCGACTACGGCAGCAAGACGGTCTCGGCCATCGACATCGTGGATCCGGGTCACCCGCTGGCTGCCGGCCGCAGCGGCGCCGTCGTCCTGCGTTCCGGGACATACCGGGTGTCCTTCGGTCGTGTCCCTGCCTCGGCCACCGTGATTGCGACGGCGGCTGGCGATCCGACCGTCTTCGCCTTCGACGCCGGTGACGCCCTCTTCGACGGCACGCCTGCTCCGGGGTGTCGGATCTCCTTCCCGCTGTTCACCAACGCGGTGCGCTGGTACAACAACGACGCGTGGGCGATGTTCGACGCCGCCACGGACTACGCTCTGAGCGGCTGCGAATGAGCGCCGACAAGAGGGGAGAGCGGTGTCGGCGCGCGGAGACCTGTTAGAGCAGAGGCTGGAAGACAGCCCGCGCGGACTACCGTCGCGAGCCGTGGCCAATGAATCGGTCCTCGGCTGGGAGGACCAGCCCGGCTCGCGGCGGGGCTCGCAAACGGTCTCCTCGTTGAGAGAACGTCTGATCGCGACGCCATCGTTGGGCGTCCACGCGATCGTCATCATCTGCGCGGTCGTCGTCGGCCTGGCCACCGTTCCGAGCGTGGACCCGTCTCAGCTGGGTGTCCTCGGTCTGGCGTCCGTGCTGGGATGGAAGACGTACGCCGCGATCGGCGTGCTCATAGTCGGCTTCTGCATCGCGACGGTCTCACAGAAGTCACACGGACTCCTCGCCGGTTATGTGGTCTCGATCACCGTCCTTCTCCACGGCCTGGCTCCACTGGCGTACGACCACCTGCGCTTTCCGTGGGCTTGGAAACACGTCGGCATCGTCGACTTCATCCTGCGGCACGGCGGCGTCGACCCGGCCATCGAGAGTTTGAACGCCTATCACAACTGGCCCGGCTTCTTCGGGCTCAATGCCCTCATCGCCGAGACAGCCGGCATCGAGAACGTGCTCGAGCTGGCGAAGTGGGCGCCGCTCTTCTTCAACCTGCTCTACCTCGCGGCACTTTTCCTGGTCTTCCGGAACTTCACGCTGGATGCCCGAGTCATCTGGACAGGGCTACTCGTGTTCACACTCGGAAACTGGGTCGGGCAGGACTACTTCGCCCCGCAGGCCGTGGCCTACTTCTTCTATCTGGTGATCATCGGGGTCCTCCTCCAGTGGTTCACCGCCGACCGGCCGCAGACGGAGCTCCTCCAGGAGGAAACCGAGTCGACCCTCATCGCCGGCCTACTCCTCCTCTTGATCGCGGCCACCGTGGTGACCCACCAGCTCACGCCGGTGATGCTCCTCGTCGCCGTCGCCGGTCTAGCGATCTTCCGCCGCACGATCGTGCGCTGGCCGAGTGTCGTGACGACCGTGCTGATGGCCGTTTGGCTCCTGGGGTTCGCTCGCCCGTTCTTCGACGAGTACGCGCCCAAGGTGATCGCCGACCTGGCCGAGCTCGGGGGACGGGTCGAGTCCGGACTCGTCGACCTGGGCCAGGTCGACACGAGCCAACAGTTGGTCTCCCTCGGGTCACGGGGGGCCACCGGCCTGGTACTGGTGCTCGGCGCGCTCGGCTTTCTCTCACGCCGGAAGATGTGGAAGCACTGGAAGGCCGCCGTCATCCTGGGCGCCGCCCCGCTGGTGCTGGTGGCGGCCAGCTCCTACGGAGACGAGATCCTGTTCCGCGCCTACCTGTTCATTCTCCCCATCGCCGCGGTGCTGGCTGGAGGCATTTGGTTCGTGCACCGTGAACCGGAGGACAAGTCGTTCACCGCCGTCCAGATGTCGGCGACTCTCCTGGTCCTGGCGTTCCTGTCCGTGGTCGCCCAGCACGGCAACGACATCTACACGACGTTCACCGACGACGAAGTGGCCGCCGCCACGATCATGTATCGAGAGGCCGAACCGGGGTCGGGAGTCGTTCAGCTCTCGACCGCCTACCCGACCAACTTCCTCCGATACGAGACGCTGACGGCCCTGTCGGTCTCCACGTTCTCGCCAGCCGCCAAGGAGCGATTCCTGGCTGATCCCGACCAGGTCGCCGCCAGGTGGCTCGCTGACGCCGAGTTCACCGAAGGCTATGTCCTCGTCACCAGGAGCCAGGCGGCCGACGTCACGCGCCGGGGCAAGATGCCTCAGGGCAGCCCCCAAGAGATCGTCGAAGACTTCAGGTCCTCTCCCCTGTTCGAGTCGCTGTACGACACACCCGACGGGGCGCTGTTCCGGCTGAGGGGGAAACCGTGAGCGGCTGGTTCTCCGACCTGCAAGTCGTCCCACGAGGAGCTCGGTGGGTGTTCGGCATCACCGCCATGGTCCTGGTCGCCTTGTCGCTCGATTTCGATTCGGCCGCCCGCCTACCGATCGCCCTCCTCTTCTACCTGACGTGCCCGGGGCTGGTGTTGCTCGATTGGGTCCGGGTTCCCGACGCCTTCACGAAGGTCGCATTGACCGTCGCCGCGAGCCTGACTGCCAACATCCTGACCGTCACGTTGCTGCTCGCCGCCGGCGCCTATTCCATGCCGACTGGCCTCGCCGCCGTGTCGGCGGTCGCGGTCACCGCCGCCACCGTGAGCACCCTCCGGGGAGCCAAGAGATTGGCGATCCCCGCTCCTAGAGCTCTGGTGTTCGGCGGCTCGCCGAGGAACTGGCCCCTCGTCGTCGCTCCCCCGGTCATCCCAAGTGTCGAAGAAGACGTTCCCGAAGCCGAGAGCCTCCCCGCCGTGGAGACAACGCCCACGACGGACCCGATCGACGACCTCGGAGCCCTGGTTGCGAAATTGTCGACCGGCGCGGAATGGCAGGTTGCGTCCACCGACTGGAACCTGTCCGACGGGACCCCCATCACGGTCGTGTACGTGATCGACAAGGCGAGCCGGGCGTGTGTGTCGATCATGACGACCACGGGCCCAGGGCGCGACATCGATGTTTGGAGCGCCCTCATGCGGGCTGTGCCGAATTGGGGCATCCCGGCTCGATTGGTCGCCCCGGCGAAGCTGATCAGCAACCCCGACTACTGGCGAGACAGCGCCGAGATGCTCGGATTCCAGGTCGACACGTCGACACCTCCGATGCTGGCCAAGCGCTTCGCCCAGACGCTTCGCAAGCTGGGGACGAACGACGGCGATCCCGCCTCCATCTACGAACTGCAGAGACAACTCGTCTCGGCAGCCTACTTCTACAACTGGGAGCGTCCGCACTCTTCGCTGCAGCGACGCACACCACGCGCCGCGTACGCCGACATGCACCCCGAACGTCCCGCGGACGTGACGGTGGAGAGCTCAACGGTAGGTCGCGGAGAGCACCTCAAGGTGGGTCTCCACGAAGTGGCCGCTCCCGACCGCCACGCCGGTCAAATGATCACTGCCCTCACTCACGACGACCTGATGCTGTTGTTCGCCGACACGATGCCGATGGGATACGTCCGGTTGACTCCCGGAAAGCGCGTCCACCGCCTCAGCCGATGGGAGGACGCCGAACCATGAAGATCATCGGAATCGGAGCCTGGGACCGAAGCGGCTCGACGATCCTGGCCGAGATCCTGGGATCGGCCCCCGGTGTCGTCTCGGTGGGCGAGCTGAACAACCTGTGGGATCGTGGGGCGAGGCAAAACCGTCCGTGTGCATGCGGGGAGAGGTTCTGGGATTGTCCGTTCTGGAAGCCCGTGATGGACCGCGCCTTCGCCGGCAGCGAGGGGCGGAGACTCCTCGAGGCCGTCACCGAGGCAGCCGACCACATGACGAACCACGGTCTGATCAAGCAGCGTTTGACGGGCCGCATCGGTGCCACGGCCGATGTCTACATGGAAGGCTTGAGCCGCCTGCACGAGGCGCTTGCCGAGGCGACCGACGGGGCCGCGATCGTGGACTCGACGAAGATGCCTTGGCACCTCGACGCCACGGAGCGGGTGAGTGGCGTCGAACTGTGGCTGATCCATCTCATCCGGGATCCCCGTGGCGTCGTCAATTCTCACCGCAAGAGTCTTCGATACGACACCGACTCGAGCGCTCCAGAGATGATGGCAAGGCAGACCTGGGCGTTCACGACCGCCGGCTGGGTCTATCGCAACCTGATGTTGAGCGCGATTTGGGGGCGCCAGGACACGTATCTCCGGCTCGTCTACGAAGACTTCTGCACCGAGCCCCGGCGGACAGTCTCTGACCTGATGCGCGCGATGGGACTCACTCCCCCGCCGTTCGAGTCGGCCAACCAAATCGTCCTCCGAAAGGGCCACAGCGTCTCCGGGAATCCGGTTCGGTTCTCCCGAGGTGCGGTGACGATCGAAGCAGATGACGCGTGGAGGTCGGAGCTCACGCCGCTCATCCGTGGCGCCGTCGGGCTGGTGACCTTGCCCTTCCGTCTCTTGTACCGAGATAGCTCTTTACCTGCGCTGCCTCGGGTGTCGATGGAGTCACCGTGAACCCCACCCCGACCGTTTCTGCAGTCATCGCCACCCGCGACCGCCCTGAGCTGTTGCGGCGTGCCATCAGGTCGATGGTCGACCAGGACATCGATGCCCTCCTCGAGGTCATCGTCGTGTTCGATCAGGCGGAGCCCGATCTCGAGCTCAAAGCCGAGTTCCCCGAGACGGAGATCCGGGTCGTCCAGAACCTCCGCACACCGGGCCTGTGTGGCGCCCGCAACACCGGGATCTCCATGGCGCGGGGGGACTGGATAGCGTTCTGCGACGACGACGACGAGTGGACATCCGACAAGCTCCGTCGGCAGTTGGAGGTGATCGGCCCCGACAGCATCTTCGTGGTCGGTGGCATTCGAATCTTCAACCAGAAGAGGACGGTGGACCGCACACCGGGAGAGAGGCACCTCCACATGAGCCGCCTCGTCAAGTCCCGTGTCATGGAGGCCCATCCCTCGACGTACCTGATCAAACGTGAAGCTTTGCTCGGTGAATTGGGGCTCGAGGACGAAGAGATCCCCGGTGGTTACTACGAGGATTGGGATCTCTTGCTCCGGGCGGCGCGTCTCCGACCAATCGACGTGGCGGACGCCCCGGTCGCCATCGTGCACTGGCATCCCACATCGTTCTTCAAGAACCGGTGGGAGATGGTCATCGCCGCCATCGACTACCTCATCGAGAAGACACCGGAGTTGCACGGATCGCGTGCGGGCATGGCGAGAATCCGGGGCCAGCAGGCCTTCGCTCTCGCCGGCCTCGGGCGACGGCGAGAAGCCCTGGCGATGGCCGCGAGCACTTTCCGTCTCGACCCGCGGCAATTGCGCTCGTATCTGACGGCGGCAGTGGCCCTGACGCCGTTGCGGGCCGAATGGCTCGTCCGCCTCGCCAACGCTTTCGGCAGAGGCATCTGAGATGGCGACGCACACGAAAGACGTACGCGGGCTCGCCCGATCGAGCACTCTGAATCTCTTCGGGGGAGCCGCCACCGCCGTCCTCACACTGGGACTCACATTCGTTTTCACCCGCGGGCTCGGAGCGGGTCCAGCCGGTGTCCTGTTTTCCTCGGTCGCCCTCTTCCAGGTGGTGGCCGCCGTGGCCGGCCTCGGAGCCGAAACCGGGCTCGTCCGTTTCGTCGCCGCCCGACGCACGGACGAGTCGATCGGGCTCTCCGGCCACCGCCTCTGGAAGATCGCCTTCGTCCCCGTCCTTCTGTTCGGCGTACTCGTCGCCACGGGCATGTTGCTCGCCGCCGGCCCGATCGGTGCTTCTATCGGCGGCCCCAACTACGGTGCCGATGCCGCCGCATCGCTACGGATCATGTCCCTGTTCCTGCCGCTGGCGGCTCTCAGCGCCGCCCTCCTCGGAGCCACCCGGGGATACCGCACTATGCGCCCCACGGTGGTGATCGATCGAGTGGCACGTCCACTGTTCCAGGTCGTCGTGGCCTGGATCACGACGTCTCTCGGCGCCCCGATGGCGATCACCGCACTCGGATGGGCCTCGGCCTACGTGGGCCAGATGTTGTTTGCCTGGCTGTGGCTGGAGAACCTGGAGAAGAACGAACCGCTGACGGAATCCGTGACGCCGCTCCGCGAAGCAATTCGCACGTTCTGGCGCTTCACGCTCCCCCGGGCCGCCGCCACAAGCATGCGTACGGCTCTCCAGTGGTTCGATGTCGTCCTGGTGGCGGCGTTGTCGACCCCGGAGGACGCCGCGGTCTACACGGTGTGCACCCGGCTGCTCCAACTCGGCATGCTGGCGGCGTTCTCGGTCGGGCAGGCGGTCGAGCCTCTATTCGGTGAATCGGTGGCCGCCCGAGAATCCGCCCGCACGTCCGAGTTGTACAAGGTCGCCACAGCCTGGCTGATGCTGATGACCTGGCCGATCTATTTCGTCCTCGCCGCGTTCGCGGCGCCTGTGCTGTCTGTGTTCGGCTCGGGGTTCGCCAGCGGCGAGACCGCAGTCCTGGTCCTCGTCGTCTCTGTGCTCATCGGTGCGGCGGTCGGGCCGGCCGACATCCTCCTCGTGATGACCGGACGGACCATGTGGAGTCTGTGGAACACCGCCGCTTCGTTGGCCGCCAACCTCGCCCTGAACATCGTCCTCATTCCCCGGCTGGGCCTCATCGGAGCCGCCGTGGCCTGGACCGTGGGGCGGACCGTTGCCAATCTGCTGCCGGCGATCCAGTTGTGGAGGAGTGAAGAAATGCACCCATTGAGCCGGGGGTGGGCGCTGGCCGCCGGGCTCTCGGTAGGCATCTTCGCCGTCCCATCGTTCGCGGCGCGTTTCGCTCTCGGACCGTCCCTTCTCCTCGCCGTGGGTGCCTCTGCACTCCTCACGGCAGGTTTCCTCGTGGCGGTTCGGCGCTTCCGTGAGCCACTGGCTCTGGACCTGGCCGTTTCGGCCCTGCGTAGGAGGATTTCGTGAAAGAGGTGACCAAGCACAGGCTCCAGGCGGCACTGCGCGGAGCCTTCTGGAGGGTGCGCGACACCCTCGCCCGGCCGACCGCCCCTCTACGCTCCTTTCCCGACTACCTGATCGTGGGCGGACAACGCTGCGGCACGACTTCGCTCCAGGAACTGATCGCCTCCCATCCTCAGGTGAAGCCCCCGTTCCTGCGCAAGGGAATCCACTACTTCGACACCGGGATGCACCGGGATCCCACGTGGTACCGCTCGGTGTTCCCGTACCGACGCCGCGCTCGGATAACGGGCGAGGCGAGCCCGTATTACCTGTTCCATCCGTTCGTGCCGGAACGCATCTCCGCCCTCATACCCGACGTACGAATCATCGCCCTCCTCCGGGACCCGGTGGAACGGGCCATCTCGCATTACAAGCACGAGGTGCGCCGAGGCTTCGAGGACCTCGAGATGATGGCCGCGTTCGAGAAGGAAGAGGAACGACTCCGCGGCGAGGTAGAGCGGATGGCGTCAGATCCCACCTACGTCAGCTTCACCCATCAGCACCACTCGTATCAGGCACGGGGCGACTACGTCGAGCAACTCGACCGCTACATGGAGCACTTCCATCCCTCACAGGTGCTGGTCCTCGAAGCCGAGCGCTTCTGGACCGACCCCGAACCGGCCCTGAAGTCGGTGTTCGACTTCCTATCTCTCGACGCCTGGACACCCCCCGAGGTGCCGCACCTGAACGCCACCAAGCCGGCATCGGTGCCGGAGTCGGTGCGGCGCTACCTCGAGGACCGCTTCCGGGAAGGCAACGCTCGCCTGCTGGAGAAGTACGGAATCGGAGCCGAATGGAGTTGAACGAGCCGTACCGACGGCTCTGGCCCGAAACAGACGCCGACGAGTGGGCCATTTTCGCCGTCACGGGCGGCCGAGCCCCGAACCTCCTGCCAGTGGGACACCGACGCGCCCTCGCCGAGGCCCTGGTCCGTCACCACGCAGCCATGGACACCAAGGAGCGCCTCGTACGGAACGCGGCCTGGGCGGCGGCTCGCCTGGGGTTGCTCACTCCTGTGCTGAGGAAGCGGATATCCGTACCCCGCTCCTATGGAGATGGACCCTCACTCCACGAGGAGCTCGAGCACCTGCTCGGCGTCGCCCCTCTCGAGCTCGCCGTCGCCTTCGGCCCCCCGCGACCGAACCAGAAGCCGGTCGTCCGAGCGATCGATCGGCGGGGCCGGACGGTGGCCTTCGCCAAGGTAGGCTGGAACGACCTCACCGCTCGGCTCGTCGAGCAAGAAGCCTCGACGCTCTCGAGACCGGCGATGAGATCGCTCCGTCATGTGATGGTGCCGGACGTGATCGCCGTCGAGGAGTGGGCAGGTTTCCGGCTCGCCGTGTACGCGCCGCTACTCGGCCGACCGGGACGGTCGGCGCCGACCTGGCAGGCATTCCACGAAGTCGCCCGACTCTGGCCCACGACGCGCCAGCCTCTCGCCGATGCCCCCGTGACGGCCTGGCTGCGTGTCTGGCCGGCATCCGAAGAAGCCGAGAAGGCCGCCGAAGTCCTGTCAGAAGCCCTCGACCGTTGGGGTGGTGTGGAAGTCGAAGTAGGAGGCTGGCACGGGGACTGGACCCCGTGGAACACGGCCCGACACTCACACGACCGATGGATCGTGTGGGACTGGGAACGCTCCGAGGGCGGTGTCCCGACTCTCTTCGACCTGATCCACTACCGATTCCAGCCCCGCGCCGTCCGCTCCGAATACCCGGCAGAGGAGCTGATCGAGGACCTGTCGACACAGACGCCGCTCGGCCGGGATCTGTCGCCGACGGCGTTGTCGGCCGTCGTGGCCTGGTACCTGCTCGCCATCAGCCGCCGCCACGCCGGCCACGCTGGACTGTCCCAGCTCGGGCAGGTGCGCCGGCTGCTGGAAAGCCGCGTCGGCGCCAGGTCCTGACCCGACCGTCAGACGACGCTGACCAGCGAGTGATCCGAGCGGTTCAGAGGCTCGACCCCGTCATCCGTCACCACGACGATGTCTTCGATCCGGACACCGAACCGCTCCGGCAGATAGATCCCGGGCTCGATCGAGAAGGCCATACCGGGCTCGACCGGCTCCTCGTTGGTCTCGATGATGTAGGGCGGCTCGTGCCCCTCGAGGCCGATGCCATGGCCGGTGCGGTGGATGAAGTAGTCGCCGTACCCTGCCTCTTCTATCACCCGGCGGGCGGCGGCATCGATCTCCGCAGGAATCGCCCCGGGGTGGACCGCATCCACCGCCGCCCTCTGCGCGACCTGCACCACGTCGTAGACCTCCTCCTGCTCGGGCGTGGGGTCGCCCACGACGAAGGTCCGTGTGGTGTCCGAGCAGTAGCCGCCGAGCCGGCCGCCGAAGTCGATGACGACCAGATCTCCTTCTCGGATCACCCGGTCCGTCGGCTCGTGGTGGGGTGATGCCCCGTTGGGCCCTGAAGCCACGATCCTGAACGTGGCTATGTCGTGCCCTTCCTCGATCGTCCAGTCGGCGACGATGCGGGCGATCTCGCGCTCGGTGCGGCCAGACATCTCCAGGTCGGCCAGTCGGGCCACGACGCGGTCGGTGGCGTGGGCGGCACGTCGGAGGAGGTCGATTTCGGCCGAGTCCTTGTGGATGCGCAGAGAGGTCATCAGCTGGCCGGCAGAGGCGAACCGCGAGCCAGGAAGGGCATCCTGCAGAGAAAGAAGGAACGTCGACCAGGTGTGATCGCCGATGAGCACCGACCTCGGCTTGCCGACGACATCGGCCACGATCTCGATGGGATCCTCGAGCTCGCCCCATGGGCGCGTATCGAACGGGCCCGGTTCGACCCGTGGCGCCTCGAGCTCAGGGACCACCAGTACCGCGTCCTGCGAGGTGACAACGAGCATCGTCAGACGCTCGAGGGGCATCGCCTCGTAGCCGGTCAGGTAAGGGAGGTCGGGTCCGACACTCAACAGGAGTGCATCGACCTCCCGGTCCGCCATCGCCGAGTGGGCGCGCTCGAGGCGGGAGGCGTAGTCGAAACGAGGCGACGTCATGGCCAGATCGTACCGACGGTACCGTACTCCTCGATGCCGACCCGCTGGCTGCTGATCCTCTCCCTCGTCGCCGCCTTCGTCATCCTCCTCGCCGGAGGCATCTGGCTGGCGATGGCGCTGTTCTGACTCGCGTCAGCATTCCGGCCA
>DASVDX010000003.1:0-8274 GCA_036380875.1 Acidimicrobiia bacterium | reverse complement strand
GCACCTCGATGTCGGCTCGTCGCATCCTGGGGCCGGAGCAGGTCCCAAGGGTCGGGCTGTTCGCCCGTTAAAGCGGCACGCGAGCTGGGTTCAGAACGTCGTGAGACAGTTCGGTCCCTATCCGCCGCAGGCGCAGGAAGTCTGAGAGGAGCTGTCCCTAGTACGAGAGGACCGGGATGGACGTACCTCTGGTGTGCGAGTTGTCCTGCCAAGGGCACGGCTCGTTGGCTATGTACGGACGGGATAAGCGCTGAAGGCATCTAAGTGCGAAGCCCACCTCGAGATGAGACTTCCCACGAGGTAACTCGGTAAGGCCCCTGGGAGAAGACCAGGTTGATAGGCCGGAGGTGTAAGCACAGCAATGTGTTTAGCCGACCGGTACTAATAGGCCGAGGGCTTGGATTCGAATTTCACAGACTCGTGCTCGCTATGGAGTTCTCGGGGTTGCCGAGGACTCGCAGAGTTGTCCGGTGGCGATAGCGGCGGGGAACCACCCGTTCCCATTCCGAACACGGAAGTTAAACCCGCCAGCGCCGATGGTACTTGGGGGGGAACCCCCTGGGAGAGTAGGTCACCGCCGGACTCAAAATTGAAGAGAGGCCGCCGCCCTTGAGGTTGGCGGCCTCTCTTCGTTTGTGACAGATTGGGTGCTACATGTCATCGAAAGACAGGAACCCCGAGCGGCGCCGCCGCCAGGGAGACGGTCGCCGGCAACCGCCTCCCGGCCGCCGAGCCCCGAGGCGACGCGACCGTTCCATCACCGCCGTGGCGGGGGAGTTGCCTCGCTGGGTGCGCGACGAGATCACCCGCACGACCCCCAAGGCCCGTCGCGAACCGGCCCTCACCCATCTCGCTCGCGGGGTCGAAGCCTTCGCCGACGAGCGCTACGCCGCCGCCTACGAGCAGTTGAAGCGAGCCAAGGACCTCGCCCCGCAGGCGGCCACCATCCGGGAGCTGCTGGGTTTGTCGGCTTACAACCTCGAGAAATGGGAAGAGGCGCTACGCGAGCTGCGCACCTTCCGACGGATCAGCGGCGAGCCCACCCAGGTGCCCGTCGAGATCGACTGTCTTCGGGCCCTCGGCCGCACCGAGGACGCCGAGAAGACCTTCCGGATGCTGAAGGACCTCGACCCCCGTCCCGAGACCGACGACGAGGCCCGAGTCGTGTTCGCCTCGTCGCTGCTCGACCGCGGTTTGGTGGGCGAAGCGTGGAAGGTGATCAAGCCCGGCCGGCTGGTCGCCAACCCCCGTCCGAGCGCCCTTCGCCGCTGGTACGTGGCCGCCCGGGTGGCTCACGCCGCCGGGGACTCGGAAGCCGCCCGCAGGTTCGCCGACGCCATCGCCGCCGCCGAGCCGGACTTTCCGGGGCTGCCCGAACTCCGCGCCGAGATCGCCGGCTGACAGCCGGCGCGCAGGCGAAAACCCTTGCACGGCAAGGATTTCGACGACTTGACAGCGGGGGTATCGTGGGAACCGCGACCGCCCGGTCGACGCCTCTTGTCCGTCCCCGAGAGTGAGGAGCTTCGATGCCCTGGTACTGGACCGACGACCTCGCCCGTCTCCTGATCGACGCCGGAAAGGTGGACGAACGAGCCGTGGCGAACTGGTTGTCGGCACCGGTGGCCATCCGAAGCGAACAGGAGGACTCGCTGGCCGTGGCGGCTTCGCTCCTTCCCGACGACGGGGAGGACGGGGAACCTCCCAGTCTCGCTCTGGCGGCCTGATCCATGCGGCGGCTGCTGGCGCCTCGCTGGCTCGCCGCCCATGTGTTCGTACTCGCCGTCTGTTTCACCTGTGTGTTCCTGGGTTTCTGGCAGGTGAGTCGTCTGCAGGAGCGTCGGCTCGACAACCAGGTGCAGGCGGCGCGGCTCGAGGCACCGCCGGTTCCGCTCGAGGACATGCTCGAGCAGGCGGGCGCCGACATCGACTCGCTGGAGTATCGGCGAACGACTGTCACCGGCGTCTATCGCCCCGAGAACGAGACGCTGATCCGCTCGCAGGTCTTCCAAGGCCAAGCCGGCTTCGACGTCGTCACGCCTCTGATCCTGGAGGACGGGACCGCGGTGGCGGTCAACCGAGGCTGGGTGCCGCTCGAGTTCGACCGAGTCCCGGTGACAGCGGCGCCGCCCCCGGAGGGACAGGTGACTGTCGAAGGCATCGTCCGCCTCTCACAGCCTGCCAACGATCCCAGCCAGAGCGGGCCCGTTTTCACCCGCGTCGACCTGGACCTGATCGCCAGCTACGCCGGCCTGGACCTGGCCCCGGTGTACGTCGAGCTCGTCGGCGACCCGAACCCGACCGAGTTGCCAGTGGTCAACGCCCTGCCGGACTTCACGGACGAGGGCCCACACTTGAGCTATGCCATCCAGTGGTTCGCCTTCGCCGTCGTGGGAGTGATCGGGTACGGCTTCCTCCTGCGGAGGGCCATCAGGCGCTCAGGCAATGGGAACGGCGAGACCGGGGACGACCTCGACGCCGGGCAGTCGAGCCAGGTCGGACCCTCGTAGGCGGATCTTCGCCGACCTCGTCCCTGCTCCGATGACCACCGACTCGACCTGGGTCACGGCTTCGTCGACCCAGATCGGCAGGCCCTCCGGAAGCCCGGGAGGAGTGACACCCCCGATTGCCATCCCTGTCAGCTCGACCGTCAGCTCGGCAGGAGCGAACGACACCTTCTTGACTCCCAGGCGGCGCCGAACCACACCGTTCACATCCACCTTGGTGGTCGCCAGGGCCACACACGCCGCGTTGTGGCCCGGAGGCTTCCTCGAGGCCACGAGGATCGTGTTGGCGGATTCGCCTGGATCGACGCCGTACGCCTCGCAGAATGCAGCCGTGTCGGCGAGCGCGGGATCGCAGTACATGACCTCGTAAACGATGCCGGCGCGCTCGAGCGCATCGATCACCTTCGGGTCGGCGGACATGCTCGTGCACTCTAGGCCCCCTCGCCGTGGGTACTCTCCGCCGACATGGCCACGGTCACCGTCGTCGGAAGCATCAATCTCGACCTGGTTGCCGCCTGTCCCCGCCTGCCCCGACCGGGGGAGACCGTGCTCGCCAGCGACCTCGCTCGTTATCCCGGCGGAAAGGGCGCCAACCAGGCGTTGGCCGCGGCTCGGGCCGGGGCGGACGTCATTCTGGTAGGAGCGGTTGGGGACGATCCAGAGGCCGACGCCGCCCTCGCCTTGCTGAGGGAATCCAACGTGGACTTGAGCCGCGTGATCGTGTCGGCGGCGCCGACCGGCATCGCCCTCATCACGGTCGACGAGAGCGGGGAGAACCAGATCGTCGTCGTCCCCGGCGCCAACGCCACACTTACCGCCGAACAGATCGACGCTTCTGGAGCGGACGTGGTCTTGTGCCAGCTCGAGATCCCTGATGAGGCGGTGCTGGCGGCCGGCCGCACGGCGACAGGACTGTTCTGCGTCAATGCCGCTCCCGCCCGCCCCTTGGGAGAAGAGATCCTCGACCGCGTCGACGTGGTGATCGTCAACGAAGGGGAGCGGGAAGCCCTCGCCGACGAACTCGCGCACACTTCGGCCCTGGTCGTCGTGACACTGGGCGCCGCCGGCGCCAAGGCCTACCGTTCCGGACGCCTGGTGGCAGAGGCCATTCCGCCCTCCGTCGACCCGGTCGACACTGTGGGAGCAGGCGACGCCTTCTGCGGAGCGTTCGTCACCGCCCTCGGCGGGGGAGCGAGCGTCGCCACTGCTCTCGCCTGGGGATGCGCGGCCGGTGCGCTGGCCACGACCCGCCCCGGCGCCCAACCCTCACTGCCCACCGCCAGCGAGATCGAAGGAATTCTCAACCGATGAGCACACCGATCATCCTCGACTGCGACCCAGGACACGACGACGCCATCGCTTTGCTGCTCGCTCTCGCCAGCCCCGAGGTAGAGGTACTGGGTGTCACTACCGTCGGCGGCAACGCCTCGCTCGAGAACACCACCCGCAACGCTCTCACCGTCCTCGAGGTGGCGGAACGCACGGACATCCCGGTGGCAGCCGGATGCGGCCACCCGCTCGTTCGTCCGCTCATCGTCGCCGACCACGTCCACGGGAAATCCGGCATGGACGGCCCGCAACTCGATCCGCCCACCACCGAGCCGGTCGACGCCCACGCGGTGGATTTCATCGCCGAGACGATCGCCGCCAGCTCGGAGCCGGTGACTCTCGTGCCCACCGGCCCTCTCACCAACATCGCCTTGCTGTTGCGCCATTTCCCGGACGTCGTCGACAACATCGGCCGTCTGGTGCTGATGGGAGGAGCCATCGGCCTCGGCAACCGGACCCCGGCAGCCGAGTTCAACATCTGGGCCGACCCCGAGGCCGCCGCGATCGTGTTCGAGTCCGGGCTGGACGTGACGATGGTCGGCTTGGACGTCACCCATCAGGCCCGAATGGGCAAGCAGCACGGCGACCGCCTCCGTCCAACCGGACGCTGCGGCGCCTTCGTCGCCGACCTCCTCGACTTCTTCGTCCAGTTCCACCAGCGCGTCTACGGCCTCGACTCCTCGCCGATCCACGATGCCGTCGCCGTGGCCGACGTGATCTGGCCCGACATGCTCGAAGCGGACAGGTTCCACGTGGCGGTCGAGATCGACGGCGAGCTGACCCGCGGCCGCACCGTCGTCGATCGCTGGCGGGTCACCGGAAAAGAGCCCAACGTCCGAGTCGGCCTGGCGATCGACGGAGACGAGTTCGGCGAGAGGGTCGTGGAGCGAATCTCCCGCCTGCCGTGAACGCGCCACGTCGCCCGCGAGGGGCGACGTGGACGTGTCGGGTCGATTCGGTTCAGCTGGCGGCTCGAAGCGCCTGGTCGATGTCCTCTTTGATGTCGTCGATGTGCTCGATGCCGACCGACACCCGCACCAGATCCTCGGTGACGCCGGCAGACTCCTGCTCTTCCGGCGAGAGCTGCTGGTGGGTCGTGGACGAGGGGTGGATGACGAGCGTCTTGGCATCACCCACGTTGGCGAGGTGGGAAGCGAGCTTCGTGGCGTCGATGAACCGCTTGCCGGCCTCGTAGCCGCCGACGATGCCGAACGACAGCACCGACCCGAACCCGTTCCTCAGGTACTTCTTGGCCAGTTCGTGGTAGGGGTGGGACTCGAGCCCCGGATAGCTGACCCAGCTGACCTGGGGATGCTCCTCCAGCCACCGGGCGAGTTCCAGCGCGTTGTCACAATGACGCTGCACGCGGAGGCTGAGCGTCTCCAGCCCCTGCAGGAACAGGAACGAGTTGAACGGCGACGGCGCCGCCCCGAAATCCCGCAGGCCCTCGACGCGGGCGCGGATGGCGAAGGCGATGTTGCCCAGTTCCGACTCCGGGTTGAACACGTCGGTGAACACCAGTCCGTGGTAGCCGGGAGCCGGATCGGTGAACATCGGGAACTTGCCGTTCCGCCAGTCGAAGTTCCCGGAGTCGACGATCACACCGCCGATCGAGGTGCCATGGCCCCCGATCCACTTCGTCGCCGACTGGACCACGATGTCGGCGCCCCAATCGATGGGCCGGCAGAGGTACCCGGCCGCACCGAACGTGTTGTCGACGACCAGCGGAATGCCGTTGCGGTGGGCGACGTCGGCCAGCGCCTCCAGATCGGGGACGTTGTACTTCGGGTTCCCGATCGACTCGACGTAGATCGCCTTCGTGTTCTCGCGAATCTCTTTCTCGAAGTCGCCAGGGTCGTCACCGTTGACGAACGTCACGTCCCAACCGAAACGCGGAAAGGCGACCTTGAACTGGTTGTAGGTGCCTCCGTACAGATACGACGTCGACACCAGGTGGTCTCCGGCCTGCATCAGGGTCGTGAAGGTCAGCAACTGGGCCGACTGGCCCGAGGAGGTGGCAACCGCGGCGACTCCGCCCTCGAGAGCGGCGACCCGCCTCTCGAAGACGTCCGTCGTCGGGTTCATGATCCGGGTGTAGATGTTGCCGAACTCCTTCAATCCGAAGAGCCGGGCGGCGTGGTCGGAGTCGTTGAAGACGTATGACGTCGTCTGGAAGATCGGCACCGCCCGGGAGTTCGTCCCCGGATCGGGCTCCTGCCCGGCGTGGACTTGGAGCGTTTCGAATCGGTAGTTGCTCATCGTCTGGTTGCTCCTTTCAGGCAGTGACGACTTCGACCGGGATCTCCCGGGCGAGGGTGTGTCCGACTGGTGATGTGCTGGATACGTACTGGATCAGGTCGGCGATCTCGTCCGGGCTGGCATCGGCGTCCACACGGATCCGAGCGACGATCGAATCGAACCCGGCGTGGCCCGGCCTCAGCCCGAGGAACGTCGACAGATCCAGGTCCCCCTCGACATCGATGGCGAGATCCCTGAGGGTGATCCCTCGAGCGGTTGCGTTGGCGGCTACTCCGACCGCCAGGCAGTTGCCGAGTGCGGCGAGGACCTGTTCCACCGGATTGGGGGCGGTGTCGGTTCCTCCCAGGCCGTAGGGCTCGTCCGAAGGCAGCGGATCGAACTCACGGACCCGGCCTTCGCTGCGGAACCCGCCCCTCCAGCGGACTTCGGCGCGCCAAGTCGTCGCGGCCTTTTCGGCGTCCTCCTGGCAAGCGTTGATGAGGCTGACGACAGCGTCGAGGTCGACGTCGTTCAGGCGGCTGATGGTGGTCATGTCTGTTCTCCTGTCTCTCGGTGCTCACGGGTGCGAGTGACCCGCCGCAGGGCTCGTCTCTCGAGCAGGCGGCGGGTCAGCGCGTACAGCGCAGGCCTGCCCGAGAGCCGGGCATGAGCAGGAAACAGACGGGGGAGGGGAGCGGTCGGTGCTCGGTCGACATGTGCGGTGCGTCTCCTTGTTCTCTGTCGCGCTCCTGAGAGCGCTTCGAGCGGAGGACCGCCGAAGCTACTCATCGATCAGGCATTGGCACCGTGGTCCAGCGGAGCTGGCCGGTTGCCGCGGCGTCATAGGGCCTGTCCCTCAGCCGCTCTGGATGAGCGCGTTGTCGGGCAAGTACAGCAGACCCCGGCGAGAAATCAAAGACGTTCCCTGGGGTACAATTTCGTCACAGTGACGGAATACGGAGAGGCAACGGGTTTGAGCGAGACAGAGGAGAGATGTGCCTGGTGTGGACGCAGGTTCGTCCCTAATCCAGGGCCGGGGAGGAAACGCCGATACTGCCGGCCGTCTCATCGCCAGCGTGCCTACGAAGCGCGCACCTTGGCCAAGACGCACAAGCTCTCCGAGGGTCAGGTGTTGATGTCCGTCGAACGGCTGGATGCGATCCGGGACCTGCTGTATCGGATCGAAGCGGCGATGGACGACGTGGACACCGACCTGGCCTCGGACGAGAGCGTCGACGGCACCCGCCAAGCCCTCTGGCACCTGTACCGGGCGTGCGCCGAGGTGCGAACCATCTCCCTCGAACCCCTCGCCGTCGGCTCGGCCCGCTGACCTGGACATGACACATTTCGTCACTGTGACGTTATCGGCGAAGGTACCAGGGGCGAGGGGCACGGCATGCTCCGCGACCTGGGAGATGGCTTCGACCAGGCGGCGGCCGGGGTGCACGACGTGGCGGCCTCGACGCTGCGCACATCCCGACGGGCCCAAGAGACGAAACGAATGAGAAGAACGACCGTCCTCGGTGTAGATCGAAGGCTCGATACCGCTGGGACACCGGCGAACCCATCGTCGAGACCTCCTCGAGTCCGACCACGCCACCCCGGTAGAGGCTACCTGGATATTCCGGATAATCTGTATTATCCGGAATGACCCCTCAGGGGTCCCAACCCGTTCTCGGGGCCATTTCCACGTGCGTGGGGACGTCGGTGGACGCCGGGCAGGGGACGTCGGTGGACGCCGGGCAGGCAGCGCCCGGCGTCAAGGTCCGCCCCCACGTGCGTGGGAACGTCATGATCGCTCTTCGGGTAACTGCCCGTTACGGGAGTCCACCCCCACTCGCCTGGGGACGTCGTCTCCCGGTCTGGGAGCCGGACGATCTCTCCGGGTCCACCCCCAAGCGCGTGGGGACGTCACCGCCGCGGCATCACCAACCCCGGGTTGTCGAGGTCCACCCCCACGTGCGTGGGGACGTCCGACGCACGGGTTCTTCTTGGTGTCGTGGACTAGGTCCACCCCCACGTGCGTGGGGACGTCCACCGAGGGGGCCGGCGCGGGCATCCCGGTCCAGGTCCACCCCCACGTGCGTGGGGACGTCTAGGACTTGACAGGACGACGCCGAGCCGATATGGGTCCACCCCCACGTGCGTGGGGACGTCGGTGACGAGCCACACGCTGGCCAGGTCAGCCTCGGTCGACCCCCAC
>DASVDX010000002.1:0-3180 GCA_036380875.1 Acidimicrobiia bacterium | reverse complement strand
CGACGCTGGACGCGGCCGAAGGACGAGGAGGAAGCCAAATCGTCACCGCAGCGCCGCCAAGGCGACGATCCGTACCAGCATCTTCGCGTGGTGAACGAGTAGCCAGTCTCGGATGGACCGTGCTCCAATGGATGCACGCCTACCTCCCGAGTCCCGACGACGAGCGCAAGCCGTTTGTCGTCACCGATGAGCAAGCCCGGCTGATTCTGGCCTGGTACGCCGTCGACGACGCCGGGATCTTCGTCTATCGCCGCGGGATCATCGAGCGAGCCAAGGGGTGGGGCAAGTCACCGCTCGTGGCAGGGGCGATGGCCCTCCCAGAGCTCGCGGGGCCGGTCATTTTCGATGGCTGGGACGCCGACGGGGAGCCGGTGGGCCGCCCGAGAGGGCAGGGCGACGTTCCTCCGCTCATCCAGATCGCGGCCGTCAGCGAGGAGCAGACCGAGAACACCTACGGGGCCATCTATGGGTTCCTCAATGCCAACCAGGGCCGCGCGGCGGACGACTTGGGCATCGACATTGGCCGCACGAGGCTGTATCTCAAGGACCGGCCCGGCGAACTTCACCCCGTAACCGCTTCGGCGGGCTCGAGAGAGGGCCAGCGGCTCACGTTCGGGGTCATGGACGAGACCCACTTGTGGACCCCGCAGAACGGGGGAGTGAAGCTCGCCGCCACCCTCCGCCGCAACGTCGGCAAGATGAACGGGCGGTCGATCGAGACCACCAACGCTCCGACCATCGGCGGTAAATCGGTCGCAGAACGCTCTGAGAGCGACGTAGAGCGCGGATATTCGGGGATTCTGCACTACGCGGCACGCCCGAAGACCGAACCGCACCCCGATTGGGACGACGACAAGCTCATCGAAGCTCTCGACGTGTCCTACGGGGACGCCCACTGGATCGACCGGCAGCGCATCCTCAAGGAAATCCGCGACCCGGCCACGGCCTGGGACGACTCCCTGCGGTTCTACTTCAACATCCGCACCGTCGGGTCCGGTAGAGCAGTAGATCCGAGGGTCTGGGAAGCCCTCAAGGCCCCTCGAGAGGTCGAAGCGGGCACTCCAATCGGGATCGGGTTCGACGGCTCGAACAACCGCGACGCCACCGCCCTCAGGGCGTGTACCGCCGACGGATACAGCTTTGTTCTCGGTATCTGGCAGAGACCTCAAGACGCTTCGCACGACTGGGTTGTGCCGCGTGAGGAGGTCCACAAGGCTCTCGACGCCGCTTTCAGCCGCTACACGGTTGGTCGAATGTTCTGCGACCCGTGGAAGTGGCAGAGCGAGATCGAGGAATGGACCTCGAAGTACGGCAACGACGGCAACGACGATCCGATCGTCGTCGTTCTCGACACCAACCAGAACACCAAGTTCGTCCCGGCCGTCGACCGTTGGCTGACCGCCATCCGGGAGGGGATTCACACCCATGACGGCGACCCGTTGACCACCGATCACGTCACCTCGGCTGTGCTCAAGCAAGTCCGGCTGGCCGACGACCCCACAGACGGACGCACTCGCTACCGACTCGACAAGGGCGAGGGCCGGCGGGCCAACGACGCCGCGGTGGCCGATGTCCTGGCCTACGAGGCCGCTATGACGATGACCCCACCGAAGGCAAAGGAGCCTCTGCTGGCATGGCGATGAAGAAGGTAGCCACCATTCCCCGCGCCATCGGCAGAGCCATTCGGGCCACCGATCCTGCGGACATCCTCCTGTTCTCGGGGCTGGGCAGCCTCACGCTCGCGGCGGGCCTAGTTCACGTCGGGCTGGCCCTCGTCGTCTTTGGCCTCGGGGCGTTCTATCTCGGACTCATGGCAGGGCGCACGCCGCCGAAGGCGAATGACTAATGGGGATTGCCTCCCGAGCAGCGTCTAGTACCGCGCTCGCCACCCGATCACACCCGCCGCTCCCATTCGTTGACTGGACGGGATTCTTCAGTCTTGATGGGCTCTCATTCCCCACCATCCGGCAGACGCTCCAAGGGACAGTTGAGGAGATCGGCCCCGACTTCTCCGGGCTGGCCGAAGGAGCGTTCAAGCGCAACAGCATCGTCTTCGCGGCGATGGCGACCCGCCAGCTCTTGATGAGCGAAGCGCGGTTCCAGTTCCAGGAGCTCCGCGACGGGCAGCCGGGCGATCTGTTCGGAACCCGCGATTTGTCCATCCTCGAGAACCCGTGGCCCAATGGTCAGACCGCCGACCTCATCTCCCGAGCGGTGCAGGACGTGGATCTGGCGGGCAACTTCTTCGCGGTTCGCCGACCAAACCGGATTCGTCGCCTGCGTCCCGACTGGATGTCGATAATCCTCGGCTCCGAGAACGACCCTGACGCAGACTCGTGGGACATCGACGCCGAGGTCATCGGCTACGCCTACCACCCCGGCGGCTACTACTCCGACCGCGACCCCGTGGTCCTCATGCCGGAGCAGGTTGCACACTGGGCACCCATCCCTGACCCCATCGCTGCCTATCGCGGCATGAGTTGGATCACCCCGGCCATCCGAGAGATCATCGGAGACTCGGCGGCGCGGGATCACAAGGTCAAGTTCTTCGAGAACGGGGCCACCCCCAACCTCGTCGTCTCGCTCGACCTCGATGACCCCGAGAAGTTCAAGCGTCTCGTCGAGACGATGGACACCGAGTACAAGGGCCTGGCGAACGCCTACAAGACCCTGTACCTCGCTGCCGGGGCCACGGCAACCCCGGTCGGCGCGGACATGAAGCAGCTCGACTTCAAGACCGTCCAGGGAGCCGGTGAGGTTCGCATCGCGTCCGACTCGGGCATTCACCCGGTCATCCTCGGACTTGGTGACTCGCTGACCGGCTCCAGCCTCAACCAAGGCAACTTCGGCGCTGCCCGCCGCCTGACCGCCGACAAGACCTTGCGCCCGCTGTGGGGCGGACTGGCCGGCGCGCTCCAGTCCATCGTCCCGCCCCCTCCCGGCTCACGGCTCTGGTACGACGACCGACATATCCCCTTCCTCGCTGACGACGTGAAGGATGCCGCCGAGGTGCGGCAGATGAACGCCTCTGCCATCCGGCAGCTCATCGACGGCGGTTTCGACCCCGACAAGGTGGTGGATGCCGTCGTGTCCGGCGATCTCAAGCGCCTGATGGGTAATCACACCGGACTCGTGTCCGTGCAACTCCTCCCGCCGGGAACTACCGGCAACGAACCACCC
>DASVDX010000001.1:0-167375 GCA_036380875.1 Acidimicrobiia bacterium | reverse complement strand
TCGAATCGGAGGGAAGTTCTTGCAGGCACGACGCCGGACGGAAAGGCACGATGAGCCAACCGATCCGTTCCGCCAGCGCGGTCGTTCTGTCGTGCGACGCGCTCTCCGCCGACGGCATCACCGGCGCCGAGAAATGCAAGCGTCTTCCCGACGACTCCACGGTCTTCTTCGAGTTCGCCCTCAGCGGCTGAAATCTCCGCCGGTTTGGGACCAAAGACCTCTCCAGATCCCGCCTCGGGCGCCGATGATCTGTGGGTAAGGCATTCGATCGGTAGAGCGACCCAACCTCCATCGCCTACCGACAACGGGGAAAGGGCACTTTGTTTCCGCTCGCGTCAACCAATCACTCCCAGCGCGGGGCCACCGTGGTCGAGTATGCCCTGGTGGCGCCGCTCCTCTTCCTCCTCATCTTCGGGGTGATCGAGTTCGGCCGCGGAGTCGCCACGTACTCGGCGGCATCCACCGCCGCCCGCGAGGCCGCCCGCTATGCGACGGCTGTCGGCGAGAGCCCCTACACCCCCGGCGTGCCTCGCTACGCCGACTGCGCCGGCATCCGCCGCGCTGCCGAAGCCAAGGCTGTGATGCTCGACTGGGACCGCACCGATATCACCATCAGCTACGACACAGGGCCGGGCACGCCCGTCAAGTCGACGTGCGGAGGCACACCGTCTCCCACGGAAGGCACCGTTCTGAGCGGCGACCGGGTCGTAGTAGAGGTGACCACCCAGTTCACCTCGCCTATTCCTCTCATCTCCAACATCGTCGGGACGTTCGACATCACATCCGAGCAGGCCCGGACCGTCTTCAAGGGGGAGATCAGTGGCTGACAGACCGTCCGAACGAGGAGCGGCGGCCGTCGAGATGGCCTTCGTGGCGATGTTCCTGATCCTCCTCGTGACAGGCGTGGCCGACCTGGGCCGGGCGATCTTCACCTACATCGGCGTCCAGGACGCCGCCGAAGAGGGGACGATGTACGCCTCCTACCACCCCGACGAGATCGACAACGTACGCCAGCGCGCCGTCGAGTCGATCGACTACCCGGAACTCGACCCGGGAGATGTGGCCGTCAGCTGCTCCCCCGACGGCAAGAGGGTCACCGTGACGGTCACGCATCGAGTCGACCTGATGACGCCGGTGATCAGCCAGATCCTCGGCGAACAGATCGAGCTCACCCGCTCCTTCACCGGGGACGTGTTCGGCGGGACGTGCGGCGCGTGAGAACCGAAGAGTTGCGATGAAGCGAAACGGACGACACAGAGAAGACACGGGAGCCGCCCTCATCACAGTCGCCATCACCCTCCTCCTCCTCATGGGCGTGGCGGCGGTGGCGATCGACGGCGGCCTGGCATACAACCAGCGCCGTCACACCCAGGGCGCCGCCGACAACGCGGCGCTGGCGGCGGCATGGGCAGCGTGCCACGGCGAAGACCCGGTGGCGGCCGGGCGGGCGGTGGCTCAAGAGAACGGCTTCGACTCCGTCGACGTGGAAGTCACGTCCGAGGACGGCAAACAGCACGTCGTGATCACCTCGACCGACGCCACCACCTTCGGGAAGACCGTCGGCGTCGACGAGATGACCGTCATCAGCGAGGCCGTAGCCGAATGCGAGAAGGTCGCCGGAACCTCGCCCTACGTCCTGTTTGCCGGCGGCCCGCCGGCCTGTGGAGAGAACACGCTGATGCTCCCGGCGGCGTCGAAGACGATCAACGGCGGGGTGCACACGAATGGCGGGATGAACATCTCCGGTCCGCTCGGCACGATGTTCTTCAACGGCCACACGACGTACGTCACCGAGATGCCGAACTGGATGGAGAACCAGTACGGGAGCCGGTTCTTCGCCGGCCACAGCCAGACCACGACCCAGCCCTACCCGGTCCCCGCCGATTGGGTGATCGAGAACTACGCCCCAGGCGGCTCCAAGGCGACCGCCGCCCAGGCCGAGGGCATGTACACCCACTGGCCCAGCGGCATGAACACTAACTCGGCTGCCATCCCGGAAGGCCTGAACTACGTCCAGGGCAACGTGAACATCTATCCCGCCGGGGGCCCCCACGGCTCGGGCAACTCCCTCCACAACACCACCATCGTGGCGACGGGCACCATGACCATCTCGGCGGCCTTCAACGAGGCGTCGCCGTACGAGGACGACGGCCTCCTTCTCTTCGGCAACTCCGGCGGGACTGCCTCCTGCTGGAACAACGGCCTGCAGATGAGCGCCGACCTCAACAGCTTCGAAGGGACGATCTACTTCCCGAACGGGAAGATCGGGATCAACAACGACAGGATGATCGGCAACGGGGCCATCATCGGCTACACGATCAACCTGGCGTCGAGCCACTTCGAGATCAACCCCTACGAGGGCGGATCGGGCGCTCCGTCCTACCGGGTCGAGCTGGTCGAGTAGCTCAGTATCCCGACAGCGGGCTCGGAGCCGGCTCGCTGTGACGGAAGTCGATGCCGATCGCCCCCTCGGCCGCCAGCTCTTCGATCACTTCGGAGTGGACGTCCAGTTGGGCCGACGAGGCCACCTTCAGGAGCTGGTAGCGGTGGCGCTCGCCGTCGATCTTCAGGTCCAGGGTGGCGAGAAGCGACGAGTAGGAGACGTCGAGCTGCGCCCCGGCAGAGGCGGCGATCCGACGCAACGCGCTGGCGGCGGCGTTGGGGGTTCCATACGGACCGAACACCTCCGGTTCGGCCGATTCGGGCTGATAGAGGACCACGTACACAGAGCCTTCCCCCGATGGACAGGTGTCTCAGTCAAATTGCCCGACGTGGCGTGAGTCAATCGGCCCATTCGGCGGATTCGCTGTAACGAGAATCCCTGCTCAGAGACCCAATCCGCAAATGAAAGGGTCCGGATCTGGAAGGCGGTCGGTCGCGTCTGAACGCGGCGCGACCCTGGTGGAGTTCGCGGTCGTAGCGCCGCTCCTCTTCCTGCTGCTCTTCGGCGTGATCGAGTTCGCTCGCGTGGTGAGTGCCTACACGACGGTATGGACGGGCGCCCGCGAAGGTGCCCGCTACGCAACCACGACTGAGGAATCCGAGGTCACATCTGGCGTCCCGCGATTCCGTGATTGCGCCGGGATCCTCCAAGCGGTCCAAGCGAAGGCCGTCACCACGTCGATCGACGTCTCCGACGTCACGATCCAGTGGATCGACCCGACCGGGACCCCGATTGCCGACTGCGAGGCTGGTGGCTTGCCGGACCCAAAGGACAAAACGAGTGGGGTCTGGGCGGTGGACATCCCCCGTGGCACCACCGTGACCGTGCACGTCCAGGCGGAGTTCGATGCCGTCGTGCCGTTGCTCGAGTCTTTCCTCGACGGCCTGGACCTCGATTCTCGACAGACCCGATCGATCTATGAAGGAATCATCGGTGGCACCTGATCGGAAGCCAGAACGCGGCGCGGCCGTCGTGGAGACGGCGTTCATCACGATCTTCCTGCTGATTCTCGTGACCGGGATCATCGACGTGGGACGAGCGATCTTCACGAACATCTCGATCCAAGAGGCCGCCCAGGAGGCGGCGGTCTACGCCGCCTTCGACGAAAGCGTCACCGTTGCGGATATCGCCCAGCGAGCCGTCGACTCGACTAGCAGCCCGGCACTGAACGTGGGCGACGTCCAGGTCTCCTGCGTTCCCGTCCCCAAGTCGGTGAAGAACGGCTCCCGAGTTTCGGTAACCGTGTCATACAGCCTCGACCCAATCACTCCCTTCGTCGGCCAATGGATTGGTTCGTTCGATCTGACCAAGACGGCAGAAGCTGAAAGGTTCTACGACACGTGTCCCGCATGAACGACAAGAGCGGAAACGAGCGCGGCGCCGCCGCCATCATCGCTGCCATCACCCTGCTCGTCCTCCTCGGGTTCACGGCATTGGCCATCGACGCCGGTGTCGGATACAACGACCGACGGGGGACCCAGAACGCCGCCGACCTGGCTGCGCTCGCCGCGGCATGGGAAGACTGCAACCCGCAGTCCGGAAGCCCCAACCCGGAAGCCGCAGCTCTGCAGACCGCTGCGGACAACGGCTACGACGATACGGACCCCGACATCGAAGTCGTCCCGACCGACCTCGGCGACGGACGATGGCAGGTCGACATCCAGATCACCAACGAGGCCCTGTTCGGAAGAGCAACGCCCAACGCGGGGGATGAGATCACCGTGATCTCCTCTGCGGTGGCCGAATGCGAGCAGATCCCCTTCCTCGGCGGATACGCCATCTTTGCCGGCGGCCCCGTGACCTGTAATGGCGGGGTCGAACTCGACCTTTCCGGTGCCTCGAAGATCATCAACGGTGGCATCCATAGCAACGGCGAGGTGAAGATCACCGGCGCCGACACCGACATCAACGGCGCGGTGACCCATCTCGGCGGATCCAACTACACCCCGTCGACCCAACTGTTCGAAGCCCTCCCCTATCCGGTCCCCGAGGACCTCAGGATCGAGTCCTATCGCCCCGGCGGGGTAAAAGCCGTGACCTACGACGACGCCGACCCCAATGCCGACCAGTATTTCAACACGACGACGATCGACAACAACTGGATGAAGAACAGCGGCTACGCCGACTCCCTCGGCGGCCAGAAGATCCTGATCAAGAAGTCCGGCGTCTACTACGCCAGTGACTCCATCGACCTCAAGCAGGTGTCGATGGCTCCGAACGTCAGGGCGACTTTCGTCACCGAAGGCCAGATCAAGATCACGGGCGAAAGCGACTTCCGTGGCTTCGACCCTCTCATCGGAGGCCCCAACGACCCTGGATTGCTCTTCTTCTCCAACTACAAGGCACCACCGTCGGGACCGACCTGCACCGGCCAGGCGGTCGACATCAGCACCAGCGGTGTCACGTGGACGGGGTTGATCTATGCCCCCAACGGCGCGGTGACCCCGAGCTTCTCGTCGGCCTCCAGCCTGAACGGGTCGATCTTCGCCTACACCGTCAACGTGTCCGGGTCCGACTTCCAGATCTCCTGGCAAGACAACCCGAATGCGACGCCTGACTTCAGGGTCAACCTCCGCAAGTAGCGAGTAGCCGGAGCTAACGCCGAAGAGGCTGAACTAGCCTCGTGACATGACTCCGCCACCTCGCGTCATGCCCGCCATCCTCACGCCGTTCGACGAGCGGGGGGAACTCGACCTCGATGCTCACGGCCAGAACGTTCGCTTCCTCGCCTCCGAGGGGATCGAGGGGTTCGTCGTCGCCGGATCCAACGGGGAGGGCCCTTACCTCGAGCCCGGCGAGCGAGCTGCGCTGGTCGAGACGACCCGGGACAACGCCTCCAACGCACACGTGATGGTCGGCATCATGGCCGAGTCGGTGCGGGGGGCATACCGCCAGCTCGACGACGCCCGCCACGCCGACTCGGTCCTCGTGATGACCCCGACCACGTTGACCCGGGGCCGCCAACAGGCGGTGCTGACGTACTTCCGCCACGTCGCCGACAGCTCGCCGCTGCCGGTGTACCTCTACTCGGTCCCGCCCAACACCGCCTATTCGTTGCCGATCGAGTTCATCGCCGAGCTCGCCGAGCACGAGAACGTGGTGGGGATGAAAGACTCCTCTGGCGACGTCGTCCGCCTCCAGGCGATCGTCGACGCCACCCCCGACGACTTCATCCTCTACTCGGGGGCGTCGGCGGCGGCCACGGCGGCGCTGACCGTCGGCTGCCACGGCGTGATCACAGGGTCGGTCAACTACGCCCCGCGTCTGGTGATCGAGGTCGTGGAGAAGGCGCCCGACCGAGATCTGCAGAGCCGGCTGTCGGCGCTCTCGGCAGCCGTGGAACGCCACGGCGTCCCCGGTGTCAAGGCCGCCGCCGCGGCGATCGGGATGCGGCCCGGCTATCCCCGTCTGCCGCTCGAGCCGGTGGACGGGAAGATCGCCGATCAGTTGGCCGCCCTGGTGGCCGTCGCCTGATCCGCATAATTTGAACGACAGCTCAAAGTGTGTTGGTTTGGCCTGCTAGCCTTGCGGCCACCGCTTCTGAGAAAGGGAATCCCATGGCAGTTCGTTTCCTATCCGAGGAATGGGCGCAGGCCGTAACCGACGCGCTCAACAACCACGCCGGGTTCAAGACCGCTATGGGCTCTGCCGACTTGACGATCCAGTTCAACACCACCGAGGCCCCGAGCGGCGACATCGCCTACTACCTCACGACCTCCGGCGGGGAAGCAAAACTCGAGCTCGGCCAGGCCTCCGACGCCGACGTCACCATCAACCAGAACTACGAAACCGCCTCGGCGATCTCGAAGGGCGAACTCAACGTCCAGACCGCCTTCATGACCGGCAAGATCAAGGTGTCGGGCAACCTCGCCAAGCTGATGATGCATCAGAAGGCGATCACCGAATGGGGAGCGGCGATCCGAGACCTCGACGTCGAGTACTGATCCGACCCGGTCAGAGGACAGGGGCCGCGCGCTCCGACGGCGCCTGCCAGAACAGCACGAGCACCCCGTAGAGCAGGGACAGCCCCATCACCGGCGCGCCGATCTGTTCGAGGATCTGCACATCGGCCACGAGACCGGCGAGGAACAGGATCACCCCGACGTTCATGCCCCACAGCACGAGCAGCGACCCTCGCTCCTGGCCCGTCTGGGAGACGAGGCCGAAGAGCGTGTTGGTCATCACCCCGATGAACATGGCGTGGTCGAAAGCGAGGAGCACCCCGATCGGGCCCTCGCCGGTCTCGGGATTGAGCTCGCCGGACACGAACAGCTGCACCACGTAGACCAAGAGAACGACGCCGAGCAGCAGGAACAGCGCTCCGATGCGAGCATGGGTCTCTGCCGTGTCCCTGGTCCACGCCGAGGGGACGAGGCTGCGTCGCATGTGGACCAGGAACGTGATGATCGACGCCACCTCGAGAACGGTGGCCACCTGGACGAGGGCCTCGATGTCGAGAATGAACGCCAGATTGGCGGCGATGCCTCCGGCGAACAGCGCCCACATGACGAGCCGCCCCGGTCGGGTCTCCGGCCCACCCAACAGCCAATGCGTGATCGCCGCTCCGGCCAGCACCAGGTAGCCGATCAGCATGGCCGGCGGATGGGCCCCGGCGATTGCAGCCGCCGTGTTCGCGCTGAGGCCGGGGACGTCACCACGGGCGATGAACAGGCCGAGGATCACACCGAGCACCGCCCCGACCGTGAGGGAAATCAACGACAGCAGAAGGCCGATCTGGGCGGTGGATCGCGCCGAACGGTAGTAGCGGCCCCACACCCACAAGAGGACCCAGACGATGGCCGCCAGCATCACGCCGCCGGCCACGGGCCGCAGGACGCCGGTGGTGGTGGCGAAAGCCGCCACATAGACAGTGGTGGCGACGATGGACGCCA
This sequence comes from Acidimicrobiia bacterium, assembly GCA_036380875.1. Classification (GTDB taxonomy): domain Bacteria; phylum Actinomycetota; class Acidimicrobiia; order Spongiisociales; family ZC4RG35; genus ZC4RG17. The sequence continues at coordinate 160,040 of DASVDX010000001.1, read as the reverse complement.
CCGCCAGCGAGCGCCCGCTCGTGGCACCGCTCTCTTCGTCGCCGTCGTCGAAGATCAGCATCGCCGATCCGATCACCGCCAGCGTGATCCAGCCGAGAGTGCCGGCGTGGACGTGCGTCATCAGCAGGTTGTGAGGCGGATCCCAGATGTCCAGCCCATTGAGGATCCCGATGACGATCGTCACCACGAAGATGAGGAGAGCGGCGCGGAACAACATCCGAGCGCTCGAAGCCAACGATTCCATACGGCCCCTCCTGTCGCCGTCCAGTGCCTCCCAACGCGTGCAACTTACGGCGCGGGGCCTGCGGATGCGGTCGAGTTCGCACCAAATCTCTGGGTTGCTTTTCGCGTTCTCCCGCTTCGCACGCCGACCGTCCTCGCCAGAACGTAACTTGGCATCCGTGGAATACGTCGACGTAGTCGCCGCCGAAAGCAGGCGGATCAGCGAGGTCGCCCGCCGCGGCCCTCTCACTGCCCCGGTGCCTCACATTCCTGGTTGGACCATGGAAAGCGTGGTGGCCCACCTCGGCGGTGTGCACCGTTGGGCGGCCCGCACGGTGAGGACGCGCCTCCTCGAAGGCAGCCACGTCGACGGGCAGCACACGGGCGAGGCGCTCCTGAGTTGGTTCGACGAGGGCGCCCAGGAGTTGGTGGACACCTTGTTGGGTGTCGACCCGAAAGAGCCCTGCCCCAACTTCAGCCGCGGGAGCCAAGAGACGGTCTTCTGGTGGCACCGGAGGCAGGCTCACGAGACGACCATGCACCGCTGGGACGTGGAAGCCGCCGCCGGTGACCTCACACCCATCGCCACCGAGTTCGCCGATGACGGCATCGACGAGTTGTTCCACACCTTCACCCGGGCGAGGGGAAAGCAGGTGCTCGCCGGACCGCTCGTCGTCCGGACCACGGACACCGGATCCGCCTGGACGCTGGTGCCCGCCGACAAGCCGGGGCGTGTCGACCTGACGACGGAGGAGGTCTCGCCTATCGGAGTCCTCTCGGGACCGGCCGAGCAGCTATTGCTCGCTCTCTGGAAACGCATCCCGTTGGACGACCCCGACATCGCGATCGAAGGCGACGCCGGTGCGGTGAGGGCGTTCGTCGCCGGGCCGATCGCTGCATGAAGAAAGACCCCCACCGCTTGGTGAGGGCCTTTCATCCAGCTCTGTAGCTCAGTTCAGTTGACGGCGTCCTTCAGGGCCTTGCCTGCCTTGAAAGCCGGAGCCTTGGAGGCCTTGACCTGAATGGTTTCTCCCGTCTGGGGATTGCGGGCCGTGCGGGCGGCACGATTCCGCACCTCGAAGGTCCCGAAACCGGTCAATGAAACCTTGTCACCCTTCTTGAGCGCATCCGTGATGGCGTTGATCACGGCGTCCACGCTGGCCTGCGCCTCGCTCTTGCTGGAGTTCGTGGCAGCGGCTACGGCCTCCACAAGCTCAGACTTGTTCATGAGGTCTCCTCCTTGGAGATCGAACTACAGAAATGTGATTCTGGCCGGATAGAGGCTCAACTGCAAGCACACAAGGCTCCGCGGGTCATGCCAGACCCAGTTGCCGGACCGCTTCGCGCTCGGCTTCGAGCTCGGCGACGGAGGCGTCGATGCGCTCGCGGGACCAGTCATCGATCTCGAGATCCTGCACGATCTGCCACTCGCCGTCGCGGCAGACGCAGGGGAACGAGGACACCAAACCCTCCGGGACGCCGTACGAGCCGTCCGACGGGACCGCCATCGAAACCCAGTCGTTCTCGGGCGTGCCGAGCACCCAGTCGCGTATGTGGTCGATGGCGGCATTGGCGGCCGAAGCCGCCGACGAAGCACCCCGGGCCCGGATGATGGCGGCACCTCGCTCCGCCACCGTGGGGATGAAGGTCTCCTCCACCCACGTGTGGTCACCCACCACCTCGTAAGCGGAGCGTCCGTCGATCTCGCAGTGGAACAAGTCCGGATACTGCGTCGACGAATGGTTGCCCCAGATCGTCATCTTGCGGATCTCGCTGACCGGCACTCCGGTCTTCTTCGAGAGCTGGCTCAGCGCTCGGTTGTGGTCCAGACGGGTCATCGCCGTGAACTGGCGAGGATCCAGGTCCTTGGCGTTGTTGAGGGCGATCAGGGCGTTGGTGTTGGCCGGGTTGCCGACCACCAGCACCTTGACATCTCGCGACGCCACCTCGGAGAGGGCCTCGCCCTGGGGCTTGAAGATGGCGCCGTTGGCCTCCAGCAGGTCGCTGCGCTGCATGCCTTCCTTGCGCGGCATGGCCCCCACGAGGAGGGCGACGTCGGCGTCGGCGAAGGCTTCACGCGGGTCGGTCGTCGTCACCATCCCGGCGAGGAGCGGAAAGGCACAGTCCTCGAGTTCCATGACCACGCCCTGGAGGGCGTCCATCGCCGGTGGGATCTCCAGCATCTGGAGGATGACGGGCTGGTCGGGCCCGAGCATCTCACCGGCCGCGATCCTGAACAACAGGCTGTAACCGATCTGTCCGGCCGCACCGGTGACGGCTACTCGTTTCGGTGATTTCATGGGGCGGAGGGTAGTGGTCTGGGACGATCGGCCTCTCAAGCGGCACCCCCGTTCGTGCCGATGAATCGGCGTACGAATCGAAGGGTTTCCGTGAACCGTCTGTATGCCATCGTCGTGCGCGCCACCCTGGTGGCCGCCGTCATTCTCGGGCTGATCTGCGTGGCCGCCACCATCACCTTCAAGGCGCCGCAGATGCTGGCCTGGGTCGCCGTCTCCGCCGTCGTGGCGTGGTTCGCCCGCAGCCGCCTCCCTCGTCTCCTCGACTGACCCGATCCCGGGTGGCACCGGGACCGGGGGTATCATGCTCCGTCCACGCCGAACCCGGCCAGATGCCGGGTGGGGGGACCCACAACCCCTCGGGGCGAATCCCGGCTCCGCCGGGTAGGGCAACCTTCCAGCCCGAGCCCGTCAGCTAACCCCCAAGGCGTATCCGGAAGGAGACCGAGCATGCTCGAGACGTTCACTGCGGCGTCTCACAACGAAGTACTGCAACTCGTCATCCAGATCGCCGTCTTGCTTCTCGTGGCGCGCCTTCTGGGTGGCCTCTTCAACCGACTCGGACAACCGTCGGTGATCGGCGAGATCCTCGCCGGTGTCGTGCTGGGCCCCTCGTTGCTGGCGGGCCTCGTCCCCCAGATCGGGCGGTGGATCTATCCCCAGACCCCGGTGCAGGGCAACCTTCTCGAGGTCATCTCGCTGCTCGGCGTGATGTTCCTCCTCGTCGTGACCGGACTCGAAACCGATCTGGACCTGATCCGACGCAAATCCCGCACCGCCTTGGGGGTGGCGGTCGGGAGCCTCGTCATCCCGTTCGTCGCCAGTCTGGCCCTCGCCTATGCCCTGCCGATAGACCTCGTCGGAGCGCCCGAGCAGCGGACGGTGTTCGCGCTCTTCTTCGCCACGGCCCTGTCGATCTCGGCGATCCCGGTGCTCGCCAAGGTGCTGATGGACCTGGACCTGATGCGCCGCGACATCGGCCAGACACTCCTCGCCTCGGGCATGATCGCCGACATCACCGGCTGGACTCTGCTCGGTCTCGTCACCGCATTGGCCTCGGCCGAAGCCCTGACGGGCGGGATAGTCGTGCGCACGCTGGGGGTCGTGCTCGTCTTTCTCCTCTCCACCGTCACTGTCGGGCAGTGGCTCGTCAACCGCGGCCTCGTGTTCGTCCAGGACCGGTTCCGCGGCCCGGATCACATGCTCACACTGGTTGTCGTCCTCGCCTTCGCCTGGGGCGCTTTCACCCAGGCGCTCCACCTGGAGCCGGTGTTGGGGGCGTTCGCCATCGGCATCCTCTTCGGGCGCTCCACCCGCCTCCAGCCCGATACGGTCCACAAACTCGAAGGGATCGCCCTCGGGATCTTCGCCCCGATCTTCTTCGCCGTGTCGGGTCTCAAGGTCGACGTGTCGGCGATCATCGAGCCGCGGCTCCTCGCCGTCACCGCCGCGGTCGTGGCGGTGGCCACGGCCTCGAAAGTGGTCGGGGCCTACCTGGGCGCCCGCTACCTCGCCAAGCAGGACATGTGGTCGTCACTGGCCTATGGGGCCGGCCTCAACGCCCGCGGCGCCCTCGAGATCATCGTCGCCTCGATCGGCCTCTCCCTCGGAATCCTCACCCAGGAGATGTTCTCGATCATCGTGGTGATGGCGGTCGCCACCTCGATCATGACCCCCATCGCCTTGCGGTTCACGATCCGTCGGGTGGAACTCGACGAAGAGGAGGCGACCCGCTTGCTGAAGGAGCGGGCGCTCGAAGGCTCGTTCGTCGGGAGCATCCGCCGGGTCCTCGTCCCTGTGCGGCCGGGCATCGACTCGCCCGGCTACACCCGGGAGATGCAGGCCACCCTGCTGCGTCAATTGGGCGAGCTCCAGGACATGAGCATCACTCTGATGGCGGTGACCACCGCCGAGCAACGCTCGATCACCCAGCGGCAACTCGGTCAGCTGAAAGAGATCTTCGAAGGCGAGGACGTGTCGACCCGGGCAGTGGTGTCCGACGATCCCGTCTCAGCCATCCTCCGGGAGGCGGAGAGCGACTACGACCTGATGGTCCTCGGAACCCCTACGGCTCGGGCGACCCGCCAGAGCCTCTTCAGCGACGTCATCGACGACCTGGTCAAACTGGCCCCGTGCCCGACGATGCTCGTGCGCGGGGTGGCCAACGACGAGGACTGGCGACCCCGCCGGATCCTCGTGCCGGTCAACGGCACCGCTGCCTCCCGGCGGGCGGCGGAACTGGCCTTCGCCATGGCCGACGAGGACGTCGAGATGACCGCCATCCACATAGTCACCCCCTCGCCGGGAGTCCCCCGCGGCGACCTGGCCATCGAGGTGACCGCCGAGATGGAGAAGGTCGGCTTGGCGCTCGGCAAGGTGGCGGCCACCCACATCCGCCGGGCCGACGACCCCGAGTCGGGGATCATGGCCGCCATCGAGGAGTTTCAGCCCGACCTGCTCGTGTTGGGCACGAGCGTCCGGGCCGGAACCAGCCGTCTCCACCTAGGCCCCCGGGTGGAGTTCCTCGTCCGTCACGCGCCTTGCCCGGTAGCGGTCGTCAACAGCTGACGACCTGCCTCACATCCGCTCGATGATGGCGGAGCCGAACTCGGAGGTCTTGACCTCGGTGGCGCCTTCCATGAGGCGGGCGAAGTCGTAGGTGACGATCTTGTCGGCGATCGTCGACTCGAGGGCGGAGATGATCAGATCGGCCGCTTCGTTCCAGCCGATGTAGCGCAGCATCATCTCGCCGGAGAGGATGACCGAGCCCGGATTCACCTTGTCCTGGCCGGCGTACTTGGGGGCGGTGCCGTGAGTGGCCTCGAAGACGGCGTAGCCGTTGTCGTAGTTGATGTTCCCGCCGGGGGCGATACCGATGCCACCGACCTGGGCAGCGAGGGCGTCGGAGATGTAGTCGCCGTTGAGGTTCATCGTGGCGATGACGTCGTAGTTGGCGGGCCTGGTGAGGATCTGCTGGAGGAAGGCGTCGGCAATGACGTCCTGGACCAGCAGCTTGTCACCGGGCTCTCCGCCGCAGGCCTCCCAGGAGACGGCGACGTCGGAGAACTCCTCCTCGACCAGCTCGTAGCCCCAGTTGCGGAAGGCGCCCTCGGTGAACTTCATGATGTTGCCCTTGTGGATCAGGGTCACCGACTTGCGGTTGTTGGCGAGGGCGTAGTTGATGGCAGCGCGGATGAGCCGCTTGGAGCCGGTGATCGAGACGGGCTTGATGCCGATGCCCGAGTCCGGGCGGATCTCCCAGCCGAACTCCTCGTCGAGGAACTGGAGGAGCTTGCGGGCACCGTCGCTGTTGGCCTCGAGTTCCTTTCCGGCGTAGACGTCCTCCGTGTTCTCACGGAAGATCACCATGTCGACCAGCTCCGGTTGCTTGACCGGCGAGGGCACGCCCTGGAACCAGCGCACGGGGCGGACACAGGCGTACAGGTCGAGGGTCTGGCGTAGCGCGACGTTGAGGGAACGGATGCCGCCGCCCACCGGGGTCGTGAGCGGGCCCTTGATGCCGACGAGATACTCACGAAACGCATCGACCGTCTCGTCGGGGAGCCAGGATCCGGTTTCGTTGTAGGCCTTCTCCCCCGCCAGCACCTCTTTCCACACCAGGCGGCGCTCTCCGCCGTAGGCCTTTTCTACGGCGGCGTCGAATACCCGCACGGAGGCGGCCCAGATGTCGGGACCCGTTCCGTCACCTTCGATGAAGGGGATGATCGGATCGTCGGGGACCTGGAGGCCGTCAGGCCCCATGGTGATCGAAGAGGGCATGTTGAAACTCCTGGTGGCTGTGAACGTCAGTGCCCGGCAGGGTACAGGAACCGACCGAGCGTCGGTTCGGCTCGTATTGGAACGGGCCTAGCATTCGCTTCCGTGACCACGACGACCGCCCAGCGTCCCGCCGCCGACCAGTTCATGCGGCGCTTGCTGCGGGTCGAAGGCGACCCGGTCCCGGGCGCGGTGTTCGACGCTCAGAACAAGCTGCGCAGTTCGATCATCATCTCGGGAATCCGGTGCATCATCACCTACCTGCTCGTGCCGATCGTCACGCCGCTGATCGGGTTCATGGGCGTGGTGGCGGCGCCGATCTCCATCGCTTTGTCCGTGCTGGCGATCGTCCTCGGCTACAACAGCCTCCGCCGGTTCTGGCTCGCAGACCACCGCCTCCGCTGGCGCTACACGGTCTTCATCGCGGTGGTGTGGGTGTTGCTCATCGTCGGCATCGGTGTCGACGTGGCAACTCTGGTCGCCTGACGTCCGCCGATCTCGCTGATCCGATCGCGGGCAGGCCGATAGAGTCGAGCCCAGTGCAGAACCAATCCGACGAGGAGAACCTCGTCCGAGGGCGAGACGCGGCGCGACGCCGATCCTGGGAGGAAGCATTCGACTCGTTCGTCGATGCGCAAGCGAACGGGGAAGTCTTTCTGGCGGCCGACTTGGAGACGTGGTCCGTTGCCAGCTTTCTGCTCGGACGGCTCGATACCGCCCTCGAGGCGATGACCGCAGCCCACCGTGCCCACGTCGATGCAGGTCGTTCATTGGACGCCGTGCGCTGTGGATTCTGGATGAGTCACATGCTCGCGGGCCGCGGAGACATCGCCCAGGCCGGAGGATGGATCGCCCGCTGTCGGCGGCTCATCGAAGAGGCTGAACCCGACGATCGGGCGAACGACTATTGCGATCTGTTCGATTCCTTCCGACTGATCGCTGTCGAGCGTCGTTTCGAGGACGGGATCGCCCTCGCCGCGAGGATCGTCGAGGGCAACAGAGCAGGAGGTGACCCGGACCTCTACGCACTCGGCCTCAACAACACCGGACGTGCCCAAATCCGCAGAGGATCGGTGACGGCGGGAATCCAGGCGCTCGACGAGGCCATGGTGGCGGTCGTCTCAGGCGAACTGAGCCCCGCCGCGGCCGGAACCGTGTATTGCTCGTTGATCGAGGCATGTGAAGAGGTCGCCGATCTCGCCCGAGCCAAGGAATGGACAGAGGCCCTCACGGAATGGTGCGGACGCCAGCGAGGAATGGTCACCTTCACCGGTCAATGCCTGTGTCACCGCTCGATGATCATGCGCCGGCGAGGTGACTGGGCCGAGGCAGAAGCGGAAGCCCGCCGGGCGGCGGATCGATTCGGGCGAGCGTCGGCCGCCCACATGGCCGGCCGGGCCTTCTACGAACTCGGAGAGGTCCACCGGGTGCGTGGCGACTCCAGCGGCGCGGAGGAGGCCTACCGGCGGGCACGAGAGTCGGGGCACGAACCCCAGCCAGGGCTGGCTCTCCTCAGGCTCGACCAAGGACGGGTCGAAGCCGCGGCAACCGCGCTCGACCGGCTGCTAGCCGAACGGACTGATGTGGTCGGGAGGCTTCCGCTCCTGGGTTCCCACGTGGAGGTGATGCTCGAGGCATCCCGAATCGAAGACGCCGACCGGAGCGCCGCAGAACTCGAAGCTGCAGTCCGCGTGTTCGGGACGTCGGCTTTGGAAGCGGAAGCCGAGCGGGCCCGCGGTGCCGTCATGCTCGCTCGCGGCGATACCGAATCGGCGATCGGAAAGCTCCGCCGAGCCCACGACTTGTGGATTCGACTCGATGCCCCCTACGAAGCGGCGCGCACGCAGACGCTTCTGAGCCGAGCGTGTCGTTCCCTCGGCGACAGGGAAGCGGCCGACATGGAACTCGAGATGGCCCGTTCGATCTTCGAGAGACTCGGTGCACGCGCCGAGCTGAAGCACATTTCCGCTGACGGTGGCCGGCCAACGCATGGGCTGTCGAGCCGTGAGACGGAGGTTCTCCGGCTCATCGCTTCCGGCATGACCAACCAAGAGATCGCCGACGAGTTGCACCTGGCTGTGAAGACGGTGGACCGCCACGTCTCCAACATCCTGGCGAAGCTCGGAGTGCCTTCGAGGACGGCGGCAACCGCCTACGCCTATCGGAACGCACTCGTCTGACCGGCGGATTGGGTGGTTTCACCCAACGGCTCGACTCAGAAGTCGAAACATCCCCGAAGGCACGCCATCGGCCGGCCCGTACCTTCGTCTCCGAAGCCGAGACGAGGAGAGGAACATCGTGACTGCCTTCGACACCGAGTACGTGAACACCGTTGTGATAGGCGGCGGTCAGGCGGGGCTTTCGGTCGGCTATCACCTGGCCTCGCTCGGCATCGAGTTCGTGATCCTCGACGCCAACGCCCGCATCGGGGATGCGTGGCGCAGCCGCTGGGATTCGTTACGCGTGTTCACCCCGGCCAAGTTCAGCGGGCTCGACGGCATGCCCTTCCCGACGCATCCCGACTACTTCCCCACCAAGGACGAATACGCCGACTACCTCGAGGAATACGCCCACCGTTTCGGGCTCCCGGTCCGACTCGGCGTAGAGGTGGACAGGCTGGGCAAGCGTGGTGACAAGTACCTCGTTGCGGCCGGTGACGAGGTGATCGAAGCGGACAACGTGGTGGTGGCGATGGCCCACTACCAGAAGCCGAAGATCCCCGACTTCGCCTCCGAGCTGGACCCTTCGATCTACCAGACCCACAGCCTGCACTATCGAAACCCAGCGCAGCTGAGACCCGGCGACGCCCTCGTCGTCGGCGCGGGCAACTCGGGCGTCGAGATCGCCCTGGATGTCAACGAAGGTCGCCGCGTGTGGCTCGCCGGCGAGTACCCCGGACACATCCCGTTCGACATCGACGGCTTCTGGGCCCGCAAGTTGCTGGTTCTCTTCGTGCTGCGAGGCGTCTTTCATCGGCTGCTCAGTGTGAGGACCCCGATCGGCCGTCGATTCCGCGACAAGAAGATGGGGCACGGCGTGCCACTGGTCCGTACGAAGCCCCGTGACATCGCGTCCGCAGGCATCGAGCAGGTTCCCAGAATGGCTGGTGTCAGCCATGGGCTCCCGCTCCTCGTGGACGGGCGCACGATCGAGGTCGCCAATGTCGTGTGGTGTACGGGCTTCGAGCCGAGCTTCTTGTGGATCGACATCGACGTGCTGGACAACAACGGGTTTCCCCGTCATCGGCGAGGCGTCGTCGAAGAGTCTCCTGGCCTCTATTTCGTCGGCCTGGAGTTCCTCTATGCGCTGTCGTCGTCGCAGTTCCACGGGGTGGGGCGCGACGCCGCCTACGTCGCCCACCAGATTGCGTCTCGCCTGGACTCGACAGCCGCCGGATCGACCGAGCCCGGGGCTGCCGCGTATGAGGAGACGGCCTAGGAGCGCGCCGCGGTCAGCGTGTTGACGAGCAGCATCGCCCGCGTCATCGGTCCCACCCCGCCGGGAACCGGCGTGATCGAGCCGGCGACTTCCGCCACCTCGTCGAAGGCCACGTCTCCGACCAGCTTCCCGTCGACCCGGTTGATGCCCACGTCGATGACCGTCGCCCCCGGCGCCACGAAGTCGGCGGTCACCATACGAGGAACGCCGACGGCGGCAACGAGGATGTCGGCCGACCGGGCGAGGTCGGCGAGGTCGACCGTACGGGAGTGAGCGAGCGTGACGGTGGCATCGGCGCCCCGCGCCGAGAGCATCAGCGCCAGGGGACGACCGACCAAGAAGGACCGGCCGATGACCACCGCTCTCTTTCCGGATACAGAGATGCCGTGGTGGTCGAGAATGCGCATGACGCCGCTCGGGGTGCATGGGCGCAGGCCCGGGCGGTCGAGGACGAGCCGGCCCAGGTTGAACGGATGCAGGCCGTCGACGTCCTTTCTCGGGTCGATCCGCTCCACCGCCGCCTCCCCGTCGAGACCGCCGGGAAGCGGAAGCTGGATCAGGATGCCGTCGACGTCTTCGTCGGCGTTGAGACTGTCGATGAGGGCATGCAGTTCGTCCTGGGAGATCGAAGCGTCGATCTCGTGGTGGATGGAGCGTATGCCCACCTCGGCGGCGTCGTTGCGTTTGCCCCGCACGTAGGTGTGGGAGGCCGGGTCGTCGCCGACGAGGACAGTGGCGAGTCCCGGCTTTCTGGGCATCTCGGCGACGGCGGCGGCGACTTCCTCTTTCACCCGCGCCGCGACCGCCTTTCCGTCGAGGATGGTCGCAGTCATGGGCGCCGACGGTAGCGCCTCAGGGGGATGGTCAGCGACGCCGCCGCCGTGGAACCTCGGCCTCCGGCACCTCGGGTACCTCCTCCACACTCTCCACCGTCACCTCGCCGCCGGGTGTCTCCGCAGTAGCGGCGGGCGTCGGGCCCGGGGCCTCGGGTGTTTCCGCGGCGGCACGAGAGATCTCCCGCTCGCCACTCTCCAGCCAACGTTCGATCCGGCCGCGCATCGGGGCGATGCCGCCTCCACCGATGGCAACTATCGCAGAGCCGACCACGATCGCCAGGATGGCGTAGAAGAGGCCGATCACGATGGCTGGAGCGATCCGCAACTGGGTCAAAGCGGCGAACACCCCGACTAGGAAGACGGCCACATAGGCGGCCGAAGCCAGAAAACGCCCGTACTGGACACCCCCGATCGCTCCCCGGACGATGTCGCGCACCGCCGAGGCGAGGTAGGAGGCGACGACCATGATCAGGATCGCCACGAAGATGTTCGGCAGGTAGGCGACGATCCCCTCGATCAGCTCCGATACCGGGTTGGGGCCGAACACACCGAATGCCAGCTGGAGCACGATCAGGAACAGGGCGTAGAACACGACCTTGGCGAGGAGGTCGCTGGCGTCGATCTCGGTCCCGCCCAGGACACGCCTGACACCGCCTCTCTCGACCCATCGGTCGAACCCGATCTTCTCCAGCACCGTGTCGAGGAGGCTCGAGACGGCTCGGGCGACGAGCCACCCCACGATCAGGATCAGTAGGAACAACAGGATCTTGGGAGTCAGTTCCACGACACGAGCCCAAGCTCGAGCGAAGGTCTCTGAGAAGTCAACCTGTGCGAGCAGCATCGGGCAGCCCTTTCGGTTGCGGACCGCCGCGCACTACCCGAGGCAGGCGAGGACGAAACGTGACCTAGTGGAGGAAGTGGCGTCGGCCCGTGAAGACGAGGGCCACGCCGAGGCGGTCGGCGGCGGCGATGACTTCCTCGTCGCGCCGTGCCCCGCCCGGCTCGACCACCGCGGTGACCCCGGCCTCCGCCAGAGTCTCCAGCCCGTCGGGGAACGGGAAGAAGGCGTCCGAGGCAGCGACAGCCCCCTGGGCCCGCTCCCCTGCCCGGGCGATCGCCCTTTGGGCGGCGCCGACCCGGCTCTGGTCTCCCGCTCCTACTCCGATCGCCGCCCGCTCCCGGGCTACGACGATGGCGTTGGATTTGGTGGAGGCAGCCACCGTCCAGGCAAAGCGGAGGTCTTCCATCTCGGCGACGGTCGGCTCGCGCTGCGACACGACCTGCCAGTCCTCCCCGCCGGGCGTGTCGCGCACCTGGGCGACGAACCCTCCCTCGATCCGCCGGAGGTCGAGCTCGTCGTCTCCGGGTGGAGCGGCGGCGAGGACCCGCAGATTGGGTTTGGCCTCCAACACCGAGACGGCGGCGGCGTCGACTTCAGGCGCCACCACGACCTCCACGAAGTTGGCGGTGATCGCTTCGGCGGTGGCGGCGTCGAGGGGACGGTTCACCCCCACCACGCCGCCGAACGCCGACAGCGGGTCGCATTCCCACGCCCGACCGAAGGCGGTGGCGGCATCGGAGGCGAGAGCCACGCCGCACGGGTTGGTGTGCTTGACGATCACCACGGCGGGGTCGTCGAATCGGCAGGCAAGGCGCCAGGCCGCCTCGGCATCGAGGTGGTTGTTGAACGACATCTCCTTGCCCTGGAGTAGGGGGGCGTCGGCCCACCAGGCGGCAGCTCCGGCCTGGCGGTAGGAAGCTCCGGGCTGGTGCGGGTTCTCGCCATAGCGGAGGGTGTCGACCCGCTCCAGGGGAATGACCATTCGCTCGGGTAGCGGGCCGGGGTTGAGCCAGGAGGTGATGGCGGCGTCGTAGCGAGCGGTGCGGAAAAAAGCGGCGGCGGCGAGACGCCGCCTCAGTTCGGCGTCGAGTCCGCCCTGTTCGACGGCGGTGGCCACCTCGTCGTATTGGGAGGGGTCGGTCACCACTCCGACCCAGGCGTGGTTCTTGGCGGCGGCGCGCACCATCGTCGGACCGCCGATGTCGATCTTCTCGATGATCTCCGCTTGGGTGGCGTCGCCTCGGGCAACGGTCTCCTCGAACGGGTATAGGTTGACGACGACGAGCTGGAACGGCCGGATGTCATGGCGCTCGAGGTCCTGGCGGTGTTGCTCGTCGCCGAGGTTCGCCAGGATCCCCCCGTGGATCGCCGGATGGAGCGTCTTGACACGCCCGCCCAGCATCTCGGGGGCGCCGGTCACCTCCTCGACCGGTGTGACACCGATTCCCGCATCGCCGAGCGCTCGAGCGGTCCCTCCAGACGACACGATCTCCACGCCGGCCTCTACGAGACGACTCACGAACGGAACCAGGCCATCCTTGTCGTAGACGGACACGAGAGCGCGTTCCACTGCCAGCCGGCTCATTGTCTCCTCCATTCCACCCTCCGGCCATCGACTTCGATCTCGCCCTCGACCAGCGCCTCGACGACCGCTGGGTAGATGACGTGCTCCTGTTGACGTATTCGAGCGTGGAGCGTCTCTTCGTCGTCGTCGGGGAGGACCTCGACGGGCACCTGGGCGATGATCGGCCCGTGATCGACTTGTTCGTCGACGAAATGGACCGTGACACCGGTCTGTTTCACACCGTAGGCGAGGGCCTGAGCGACGGCGTTCGCTCCGGGGAAGGCGGGAAGAAGAGAGGGGTGGATGTTCACGATCCGGTTGGGAAACCGCTGGATCGCCTCGGGGCCGAGAATGCGCATGAACCCGGCGAGGACGACCCACGCCACGCCGGCCTTCTCCAGGACGTCGCAGATCCGACGGGTGAAGTCGTCGCGGTCGCCGTGCCAGGGGACGACCATCGTCTCGGTGCCGCCGGCGCGGGCTCGGTCGAGAGCGAGGGCATCAGGATTGTCGGAGACGACGATCGAGACCCGGTATGAGCCCTGGTTGTCGAGCAGAGCCTGCAGGTTCGTGCCGGAACCGGAGGCGAGTACGGCGATGTCGATCGGCTGGCTCAACGGCGGGCAGTGTAAAGCGTCGCGGGTCCCTCCAATCGACGGCCGCGAAACGGCGGCGTCGGTTACCGTAGCGGCGTGGAGATCAGCCAGATCCCCGCTCACGACTGGGAGCAATGGGTGAAGGAGAACGACGCCGTCGTTCTCGACGTGCGCGAGCCGTACGAGTGGGAACTCGGGACGTTGCCCGGGGCGATCAAGATCCGCCTCGCCGACCTTCCGTCCTCCCTGGATTCTCTCGACCCGAGCCGCCCCACCCTGGTCGTCTGCCGTTCCGGCGGTCGCAGTCTCCAGGCTGCCGCCTTCCTCACCATGTCCGGCTTCGAACTGGCGGCGAACATGGCCGGGGGAATGCACGCTCTGGGAATGCAGCCGTGATCGAGGTCCTGAGCTTCCGGACCGAGGGGCTCGGGGACTCCTCCTATCTCGTGAAGTACGACGGACGTGCGGTGCTCGTCGACCCGCAGCGCGATTTCGAGCGGTTCCTGGACCATCTCGCCGGAGCAGAGCTGCGCTGGGTGCTGGAGACCCATCTCCACAACGACTACGTCTCTGGCGGCCTGTCGGCCGCTCGCGTCACCGGAGCGGAGTTGGTTCTGCCGGCATCGGCTGCGCCCGCATTCCGGCACACCCCCGCCTTCCACGGCGAAGATCTGGTCGACGGCCCTCTAGCCATCCGCCCTCTCCACACCCCGGGGCACACCCCCGAGCACACGAGCTACTTGCTGGTAGTGGAGGGAAGGCCGGAGGCGGTGTTCTCAGGCGGATCCCTGCTCGTCGGATCGGCGGGAAGGAGCGACCTCTTGGGGATGCAGCGAGCCGAGTCGTTGGCCCGGCTCCAGTACCGTTCGCTGCGCCGTCTCGCCTCATTGCCCGCCGAGACGGGCCTCTACCCGACCCACGGTGCCGGGTCCTTCTGCACGGCTTCGGCCGCAGGCGGGCACACGTCGACGATCGGAGCCGAAGTGGGTTCGAACCCGGCGCTGGCTCATCCGGATGAGGACTCGTTCGTTGCCGCCCATCTCGAGGACCTGCAGCCATATCCTCGCTACTACGCCCGGATGGGCGGCATCAACCTCGCCGGGCCGCCGCCCATGCCTTCGCTGGTGGCCAAGCGCCTCGAGCCGGACGCCATCGACCCATCGACACCCGTCATCGATGCCCGGTCGGCGGACGACTACGCCTCCGGGCATTTCCCCGGGTCGCTCAACATCCCTATGAGCCACCAGTTCGGGACGTGGTTCGGCTGGCTGGTGCCACTCGACGAGCCTGCAGTGTTGGTCGTGTCCGACGCCGACCAAGCCAGGGAAGCGCTTCTCCAGCTGGCTCGGATCGGCATCGACGAAATTCTCGGCGTGATCGTCGGCGAGGCCGGCCCCGTCGCCAGCCGGACCAGCCGGGTCTGGGAGGTCCCCGAAGGAGCCCAGATCCTTGATGTCCGTTCGCCGGGTGAACACGCCGTCTTCTCGGCTCCCGAGACCTTCCATGCCTACGTGCCCGACCTCCTCGATGGGCCGCCGTCCGAAATCGACCAGGCGGAACCGGTGTACGTCGCCTGTGCCTCCGGCTACCGCTCGGCTATCGCCGCCTCCCTCTTGCGCCGCCACGGCATCGACGCCATCCCCGTCCTCGAAGCCAGCGTCACAGATCTCCTGAACCGCAGACACGACTCCGCCGTATAGCCCTCGGAACGGAAACGTCCTGAGGGGATCTCTGACCCGGAGGAGAGCCGATGAGACGCACCACCCTGGCGATAGCGGCCGCACTCGTCCTCGTGGCGGCATGCGGTGGCGGCGAAACCGCGGAGACGACGACGGCGGCCGCTCCCGAGACAACCGTGGCTGCCACGACATCCGAGACCACGGCGGCGCCTACGACGACCGCAGCGGACACGGCGGCGACGGAGACGACCGCCATGGGCGACGCCGGCGGCTACGGAATGCCGAGCGACGCCAGTGGCGGAGCGGCGGCTGTCCAGGTCGCCGACACGGAACTCGGCCAGATCCTCACAGACTCCGACGGCAAGACCCTCTACATCTTCCTTCCCGACAACCAGAGCGCCAGCACCTGTTACGACGACTGCGCGGCTAACTGGCCACCGCTCGTGGGCGAGGTGACCGCCGGCGAGGGTATCGACGAGAGCTTGGTCGGGACCACCGAACGCGACGACGGCGAAACCCAGGTGACCTACAACGGCTGGCCGCTCTACTACTTCGCAGCCGACGCCGGCCCCGGAGACATCAACGGTCAGGGAGTGGGGGACAACTGGTTCGTCATCGACCCCTCCGGCGAAGTGGTCGACGGCTGAACCCGGAGCCGGGGGCCTCCGTCGGCTCCCGGCTCCCCCACTTAAACGGCGACACCTGGCAACCTGAGTTCCGTGCGCCGCTCAGTCGTCCTGTGTGTCTTGGTCGCCGCCTGCGCCTCGGCATCTCCCCCACCGTCAGTCGACACCGTGACTTCAGCTCCCCCAGTGACCGCCGCGCCTACCACGACCGCGACCGCTCCAACCACAACGGTCACCGCGACTACCACCACAACGACGACCATCACAACGACGACCACGACGCCGAGCTCGACCACGACCTCGTCGACCACGACGACCATCCTTCCGGATGGGGTCACCGAGCCACCAGACTGGCTGGGGACTCGCCCGCTCGAGGTAGACGAAGCCGGGAATCCACTTCCCGTGGACACACCGCCCGAGCTTTCGGACCGGCGATTCGTGACGAGGGATCTCCTACCCCCACCGGAGGAGCCCGGTTTCCACGCCACGATCGGGCCGGTGCCGGAGGACGTGCTGCAGCGGTCGACGTGGAGCGAGGAGTGCCCGGTGGGCGTCGACGACCTCGCCTACGTCACGGTGACGTTCGTCGGCTTCGACGGCCGCGATCACACAGGCGAACTGCTGCTGGCGGCGTCGGTCGCCGAGGACATCGTGGACGTCTTTCGCGCCCTCTACGAGGAGCGATTCCCGATCGAGCAGATGCGTGTCGCCTCTCGACAGGACCTCGACGCGCCGCCGACGGGCGATGGCAATGACACCACGATGTTCGTCTGCCGTCCGGTGACTGGCGGTCAGAACTGGTCGGAGCACGCCTTCGGGCGCGCCATCGACATCAATCCCTTCCACAACCCCTATGTGCGGGGCGACGTCGTGCTCCCCGAACTCGCCGGCGACTACCTGGACCGGGATCGAGAGTTGCCGGGGATGATCCGCGAAGGCGATGTCGTCACCCAGGCTTTCGACCGCATCGGATGGGGATGGGGAGGGCGTTGGTCATCGCTGAAGGACTATCAGCATTTCTCTGCGAACGGCCGCTGACCTTCGAAAGCCGGAGGAAACACAACTAGCGTGGGCGAGCGCCTCGCGCTGTCCAGTGACGGAAAGGGGGCGCCCACTTGCACGGTGACCTGTTCTCTCTCGCCGTCGTGCTGGCGGCAGCACTGGCCGGGGGACGGCTAGCCACACGACTCGGCTATCCGGCGATCCTCGGAGAGCTGATCGCGGGGATGATCATCGGCCCGCCCGCTCTTGGATGGGTCGGGGGCTCCGACCTGCTCACCATCCTCGGCGAGGCCGGCGTGCTGCTGATGATGCTGTACATCGGCATGCACCTCGACCTGTCGGACCTGCGCCGGGCATCCGTGCCCGGCCTGATGGCAGCGGTCGGCGGCTTCGTCGTTCCGGCCGGGCTCGGCTACCTGCTCATGGCGGCCACCGGGCACACCGTCCTCGAGGCTCTCTTCGTTGGCTTGGCCATGGGCGTGACATCCCTGGCCACCAAATCCCGGATCCTGGTCGACCTGCGCATCCTCGACACGCGTGTCGCCTACGTCCTCATGGCAGCCGCGCTGATCTCCGATCTCACGGTGCTGGTCGTGTTCGCTGCCGTCATCGGCACAGAAGGCGCGGCCTTCACCTGGGCGAGCGCCGGTGTGGCAGGCCTCAAGGCCGTCGCCTTCGGCCTGGCGGCCGCCCTCGTCGGCCTCTGGCTCGTGCCACGTCTTTCGTCCCTTCTCTCCCGCCTGGAACGCGGCAGCGCCTTCTTGGCCGTCGTGATCGTCGGCGTCCTCTTCGGGTGGGCCGCAGAACTCGCCGGCCTGCATTCAGTGCTGGGGGCGTTCGTCGCCGGGCTGTTCCTGTCCGAGCGGGCGATGGGTTTCCGCCTCAGCCGTGACGTCCAGCGCATGTTGTCCACGGTCTCGCTGGGATTGCTGGCCCCGGTGTTTTTCGTCACGGCCGGCTTCCAGGTCCGCTTCAGCGTGTTCCGGACAGACCTGCTGCTCGTCCTCGCCGTCATCGTCGTCGCCACACTGGGAAAGATCTTCGGGACGACCCTGTTCTACGTCCTGGGCCGACAGCCCTGGCGGGAGGGTGTGGTCGTAGGAGGAGGCATGAACGGCCGGGGAGCCGTGGAGATCATCGTCGCCGAGATCGCTCTCGCCCAGGGCACCATCGACCAGGAAACGTTCTCGATCCTCGTGTTCATGGCGATCATCACCACCGCCACGGTCCCGATCCTGCTCACCAAGGGTGTCCGGTGGCTCCGCCGGCGGGGCGAGTTGGTGAAGGTGGGAAGTCGCGAGGGAGTCATCGTCATCGGCGCCGGCCCCGTCGCCCGCGAGTTGGGTCGGATCCTGGCGGAGCACGAGCCGGTCACAGTCGTCGACACCAACCGCGGCAACCTGGCAGCTGCGCGGGCCATTGGCCTCCGAACGGTGTTCGGGTCGGCGATCGAGGAACAGACACTGAGCGCAGCAGGGATCGAGAACGCCGCCTCGCTGATCGCTGTCACCCCCAACAACGAGGTCAACGTGCTCGCTGCCCAGCTGGCCAACGATCAGGGAGTCGGTGAAGTGGCGATGCTGGTCAGCGACGCCGAGGCGAACTCGTTCGGCGCCATCCTCGAGGAGGCCGGAGTCAGGCGACTGTTCCCCGGAGACGTGGACATCATGGCGTGGGACTACGAGCTGGCCTCCGGCTCGGCGACGAAACGCGAATACGTCGTGGAAGGAGACGAGGACACGTCGTGGCTCACCCGGGCCAGCCGTGAGGTCCTTCCCCTCGCCGTGGTTCGCACCGGCGAGGTGAAGCCGTTCACAGGAGACATCGATCCGGGAGACACGGTCATCTATGTGACCACGGACCCCAAACGGGCCATGGCCATGGCAGGCGTCGACGCCCTCAATTGAGTCAGTCGCCCAGCCTCAGACCGTTCAGCTCTTCGAGCGCCTTGACGAGTGCGTGGTTTCCCTCGGACCCGAGTCCTCGACGCTGCAACGCCCGGTAGAGCTGGAACACCAGTGCCGTGCCCGGAAGGGCGACTCCCAACTCATCGGCCGCTTCGAGGACGAGTCGCAAGTCCTTCTGCTGGAGGTCGATCGTGAAGCCGGGCCGCCAGTCGCGCTCGATCATCTGCGGACCGCGGTTGGACAGCATCCACGAGCCGGCCGCCCCTCCCTCCACCGCCTCCAGCGCCGCTTTCAGGTCGACGCCGGCGGCTTGGGCGAGGAGCAGAGCCTCCGAGGCGGCGAGTTGGTTGATGACCACCAGGACCTGGTTGACCAGCTTGACCGTCTGCCCGGCACCGACCGGGCCCACGTGGGTGATGGACGACGAGTAGGCCTCCATGTAGGGGCGGGCGCGCTCCAGGTCGGCGGCTTTCCCGCCCACCATCACCGAAAGGGTGCCGCGGGCGGCACCTTCGGAGCCGCCGGAAACGGGGGCGTCTATCCAGCTCACGCCGGATTCGGAGCAGCGGGCGGCGAGGTCGATCGTCGCCGACGGGCTGATGGTGGAATGGTCGACGATCAGGGTGCCTTCGCTCGCCCCGGCCAGGACCCCCGCCCCACCCTCCACCACTTCCACGACGTCGGGGGTGTCGGAAACACAGATCGTGACGATCTCGCAGCGGCGGGCGACGTCGGCGGGCGAGTCGGCGACGGTGGCCGATTCGATCGCCTCTGCCTTGGAGCGCGTCCGATTCCACACCACGACGTCGTGGCCGGCGGCGACCAGGTTGCGCGCCATGCCCGAGCCCATGATCCCGATACCGATGAACCCGACAGGTGCCATGGGGCGGATGCTAGGTCTCGGGACCAACTCCCCTAATCACGGGCGCATTTTTTCTCCTAGGCTCAAGGTCATGCCCACGCTCACGCGCCAGTTCACCACCCCTGGCGGGGTGGAGCCCGACCCCAACGAAAACCTCACCACCGAGCTGTGGCGCCGGGAGAAGGACACGCCCAACGAGCCGATCCTTCTCTATCGCCAGGGAAACGAGTTCGTGCCGATCACGTATGGCGAGATGGCGGCGCGCGTTCGCCGACTCGCTGCCGGTCTGATCGGCATGGGCCTCGAGCCCGGCAGCCGCGTGTGTCTGTTCTCCCCGACCCGCTACGAGTTCACCCTGCTCGACTATGCCATCTGGGCGGCCGGGTGTGCCACGGTCACGATCTACGAAACGTCCTCGGCCGAGCAGGTCAAGTGGATCGTCACCGATTCGGGCGCCTCCGTCGTCATCTGCGGGGACGACGAACGCCGCAAGGTGCTCGACAACGCCCTCTCCGACGTCGACATGGATCCCGAGGTGTTCGTCATCGAGGATGGCCTCGATGACCTCCTGGCCCGCGGGGAGCAGGTCACAGACGAACAGGTGATGGAGCGGGCCCAGTCCGTGACCCAGCAGGATCTGGCGACGCTGGTCTACACGTCGGGCACGACGGGCATGCCCAAGGGCTGCGAGCTCACGGTCCGCAACTTCGTGTGGACCGTCACCCAAGCCAAGTCGGTATTGACCGAGGTCCTCCACCCGGACGCCGTCACCCTCATGTTCTTGCCGTTGGCGCACAGCTTCGCCCGCATCGTCCAGGTGGGCTCGGTCGCCACCGGCGCCAAGATCGCCTACAGCACCGGCCTCGACAAGCTGACCGAGGAACTGGCGCTCGTACGGCCCACGTGGCTCTTCTCCGTTCCCCGGGTCTTCGAGAAGGTGTACAACTCGGCGGCGCAGAAGGCGGCGGATGAGGGCAAGGGGAGGATCTTCGAGCTGGCCGCCAAGGTGGCGGGCAACTATGCGCGCCAGCGTGAGCAGGGCAAGGTGCGGGCAGGCACGCGGCTCCTCCACGGAATCTTCGACCGTCTCGTCTACAAGAAGCTGCGTGATGCCCTCGGCGGGCGGGTCCAGTACTGCATCAGCGGTGGCGCCGGCCTCGGCGAGCGTCTGGGCTACTTCTTCAGCGGCATCGGCATCACCGTCCTCGAGGGCTACGGCTTGACCGAGACATCGGCGGCGTCCGCCGTCAACCCGCCGGGCCGGGTGAAGATCGGCACCGTCGGCCAACCGGTTCCGGGGGCGTCCGCTGCCATCGCCGAAGACGGCGAGATCCTCCTCAAAGGTGACATGGTGTTCCGGGGCTACTGGAACAACCCGGAGGCCACCGACGACGTCCTCAAGGAGGACGGCTGGTTCGCCACCGGTGACGTCGGGACGATGGACGAGGACGGCTACATCCGGATCACAGGGCGGAAGAAGGAGATCATCGTCACCGCCGGCGGCAAGAACGTGGCCCCGGCAGTGCTCGAAGACCGGCTCCGCGCTCATCCGCTGATCAGCCAGGCGATGGTGGTGGGAGACGACCGCCCCTACATCGCCGCACTGATCACGATCGACGCCGAGGAGTACCCCCGGTGGGCGGAGCGGGAAGAGATCGACCTGCCCCTGGAGCAGGCTCTGGAGCATCCGAAGCTCCTGGAGGCGATCCAGGAGGCGGTCGACGAAGCCAACAAGGCCGTCTCGCGTCCCGAGTCGATCCGGCGGTTCCGGATTCTGCCCACCGACTTCACCATCGAGGGTGACGAGTTGACACCCACGCTCAAGGTGAAGCGCAACGTGGTGGCGTCCCGCTACCGGGAAGAGATCGAACAGCTCTACGCCTGATCATCCATCTGGCGGTGCCCGTATAACACCTTGCACGATATGTAGCACATCTGCTATCGTTCGTAGCGCCGACAATACGAGGTGCTGATGACCGAGGAAGTGATCCGAGTCCGCGGCCTCCGTATGCGCTACGGGGAGAACGACGTCCTCACGGGGGTCGACTTCGAGGTGCGTCGGGGTCAGGTGGTTGCCCTGCTGGGCCCCAACGGCGCTGGCAAGACGACCACGATCGAGATCCTGGAGGGTTTCCGCCGGCGTTCTGCCGGTGAGGTGACGGTGCTCGGGGCCGACCCGGAGGACGCCGACGAGGACTGGCGGGCCCGGATCGGGATCGTGCTCCAGTCGTGGCGTGACCATGGCCGCTGGACGCCCCGCGCCTTTCTGTCGCATCTGGGCACCTACTACGCGCCGTACTCGACGCCGGAGCGTCCGCGACCCTACGACGTCGACGAGCTGCTGGCAATGGTGGGCCTCGAGAACTTGGCCGATCAGAAGATCCGCACCCTGTCGGGTGGCCAGCGCCGTCGACTGGATGTGGCGATCGGCATCGTGGGCCGGCCCGAGTTGCTGTTCCTGGACGAGCCCACCGCCGGCTTCGACCCCGAGGCGAGACGCGAGTTCCACGACTTGATCCATCGTCTGACCGACATGGAGGACACGACGGTCCTCCTCACCACCCACGACCTCGACGAAGCCGACAAGCTCGCCGATCGCATCCTCATCCTCGCCACGGGGAAGATCGTGGCCGCCGGGAACGCCGACCAACTGGCGCGCCGGGTCAACCGGGACGCCCAGGTGAAGTGGAGCCTCAACGGGCAGGATTTCGTCCACTCCACCAGCGATGCCACCGCCTTCGTCAGGGACCTCCTCCAGCGTCACCCGAACGT
Organism: Acidimicrobiia bacterium; assembly: GCA_036380875.1. GTDB lineage: Bacteria > Actinomycetota > Acidimicrobiia > Spongiisociales > ZC4RG35 > ZC4RG17. The sequence continues at coordinate 137,621 of DASVDX010000001.1, read as the reverse complement.
GGAGAACCTGGAAGTCCGGCGAGCGACGCTCGAGGACACCTACATCGCCCTGGTCCAGAGCATCGAGAGCGGCCAGGGCATCGCCCCCATCGACGCTTTCGCGGAGGCAGGCTGATGAACGCTCGCACACACGCCATACGCAACGGGCTACGCCGGGGATGGGCCGAGTTCATCCTGAGCCTGAAGAGCCCTCAAGATCTGTGGTTCTACCTCTTCACCGCGGCACTGGCCGTCGGGTACCTGTGGCTCAACCGCAACAACACCTTCGCCGACTCACTCCTGAGCTATGCGGAGGTGACGCTGCCGAGCCTCCTCGGCGCCCTGCTCGTGTTCGGCCTCTACATGGGGCCGCTGTCCACCCTGGCGATGGAGAAAGAGGACGGGACGCTGCTCCGCTACAAGGCAGCCCCCCACGGCATGGCGGGGTACGTCGCCGGGCAGGTGGTGTACCAGACCGCCCAGATCCTGCCGTCCATCGCGGTGATCCTGGTCCCGAGTCTGCTTCTCTTCGATGGCGTCGCCCCGGAGACGATCGGCGGATGGCTGAAAATCCTGTGGGTGTCGGCTCTGGCCATTCCCGCCGTGCTGCCGATCGGACTGGTCATGGGATCGTTGATCCCTGGCGTCCAGAAGGCGGGCACCTGGGGGATGCTCCCGATGATGGCCCTGTTCGGGATCTCGGGGATCTTCTTCCCGCTCACCAACCTATGGGGATGGGTCCAGACCCTCGCCCAGGTCTTCCCGATGTACTGGCTCGGGCTGGGCATGCGCTCGGCGTTCTTGCCTGAGGCGGCCGCCGCACTCGAGATCGGTGGCTCATGGCGTACCCTCGAGACGGTGCTGGTCTTGGCCGCCTGGGCGGTGGTGGGGCTGGCTCTCGCCCCGCGGGTGCTGCGGCGCATGGCCGAGCGCCAATCGGGCTCACAGGTGCAGACAGCGCGCGAGGAATTGCTGCAGTGGGTCCGATGAGCGAGGCGGTCTACAACCGGATCGCGATGCTCCGCGCCGAGCGGGGGATCTCGCGTCGTCAACTGGCCGAGGCACTCGGTGTCCACTACCAGACGATCGGGTACCTGGAGCGGGGCGAATACTCTCCCAGCCTCCACCTGGCCTTGCGGATCGCCGCCTACTTCGACGTCCCGGTCGAGGTGGTGTTCTCACTGGAGCCGTTCGCCCGCCTCGGGAGCGAGGCGCAGTCGGGCTGACCTTCAGTCGAGCTCGTCGATGAGGGCGTCGACCAGGCGGCGGTAGTCGTCGAGCCGGTTGTAACGCTGGGCCGACAGCCGCAGCAGACGCCGGCGGTTCCAGTTCTGGACGGGCACCTCGATGGCGTGGTTGTGACGCAACCGGACAGTGAGCTCGTCCATCATGCTGCCCTCCTCGGGCTCCCCCGGAAGCACCACCGTGGCCATTGATCCGATCCACTCCTCCCCCGCGCCCGGATCGAGGCCGAGAGCTTCTGTCACGATCCGCCGCCCTTCCATCACCAACGTGTGGTTGGCGGAGCGGACCCCCTCCCACCCGTCCGGGTGAGCGTTGCTCATCGTGTCGAGCGCGGCGGGAACCGCCAGGCGGGCCGACGGGTCGTCGGTGCCGGCCCAGTCGAACAGAGCGTGCAGCCTCGGCGCCGTCGCGGCGTTCGCCCCCGAGGCGTGGCTCACCACCAGCGGCTGGATCATCTCGACGTGGCGCTCGGCCACATTCAGGAACGCCGCCCCCTTGGGGGCACAGACCCACTTGTGGAGATTACCGACGTAGAAGGAGGCGCCCAGGGACGAGATGTTCAAGGGCAGCATGCCCGGAGCGTGAGCGCCGTCGATCAAGACTGGCACTTCGGGCTCGAGGGCGGCGACGATCGCTTCGACGGGAAAGATGAGGGCGGTCGGGGAGGTGACGTGGTCGACGATGACCAGCCGGGTGTTCGCTCCGACGGCGGTCATGATCTGCTCGACCACGGTCTTCGGGGAGGTCGGTGGAAACGGGATCGGGACTTCCACGACCCGGGCCCCGGTCCGGGCCGCCCAGGCGTAGGCGGCGTTACGGCAACTCACGTACTCGTGGTCGGTGATGACGATCTCGTCTCCCGGACCCAACGGCAGGGAGGAGAGCACGACGTTGACGCCCTTGGTGGCGTTCGTGAGCAACACCGTGTTCTCCTCGTCGCAGCCGACGAAGTCACAGAGGCGGCGACGGGCCTCGGCCAACGCCGGGTGATACTCCTCGTCGAAGAACCTCATCGGGTTGGCCTCCATCCTCCGCCGCCAGTCGCTCTGGTCTTCGAGTACGCGGATCGGCGTCGCTCCGAAGGAGCCGTGGTTGAGGTATGTCACGTCGGGATCGAGGAGCCACATGTTCAGTCGGTTCGAGCGAGCCGGATATTGCCAGAATCGGGGTCGACTTCCAGGACCTCGACCACGATCACCTCTCCCGGTTCGGCGTCGACGCCCGGCGCCCGGGTCATGACAGGGGGGTCGTCGATCCAGATTTCCACTCCCTTGTTGTCCCGACCGAGGACAACAGCCTCGAACCTGTCGGCGATCCTCTCCCCCATCACCCAGGCCTCGGTGGCGTTGAGGCATTGCGCCTCCACCTGGCCCGCCCGTCCCTCCAGCTTCTCCATCGCGGCGGCGACCTCTTCGGTGGCCTCCTCCACCCACTCCGGCACGGCACGACCTGCGGCGGCGGCGAGGCAGACGGCCAAGGCGAATCGGTCCACCAGGCGCCTCAGCGGAGCGGTCACATGGGCATAGGGTGCGGCCACCCCGGCGTGCTGCAGGTCACCCGCGGGCCTCCCGCCAGAGAACCCCACATAGCCCGAGCCCCGCAGGAGGCGGGTGGCAGCCTCGAACACTGCCAGGTGGCGTGGTCGTACAGGGTCGAGCCCTGCCAACATCTCGGCCGGAGTCTCGTCGCGAGCGCCGTCGACACCGAGACGGGCGGCCACCTCACGCAAGGTCGAGATGGTGTCGTCGATCGCCGGAGGGAGCGTGCGGAGGATCCCGGTCCCGATGTCGAGCATGATCTCCGCTCCGACCATTCCGGCCAGGAGGGATGCTTCGGCGTTCCACCGCTCGGCGGGCAGTTCGGGGCGACTGACGATCGTCCATCGGTCCCCGACCTTCACGACCTCCTGCTCGGGCAGCCGAACGGACAAAGCCCCTCGCTCGATGCCCCGGGCTATGCGAGTCTCCCCGAACCGACGGAGGAGGGAGATCGGCTCGGGAGGACGACCGGCGTCGAACTCCGACTGGACCGTGAGGTAGTCGAACCGCTCCCTCACGCGGATCGTGGCCCGGACCACATCGACGCCCTCGACGTCCCCGGAGGAGTCGAGATCGATCCGGAACACCACGGCGGCACGGTCGTCACCGGGGAGGAGGCTGGCGGAGCCCTCCGACAGGACTGGAGGGTGGAGGGGGATCCTCCTGTCGGGACAGTAGACCGTCGTCCCCCGGCGTCGGGCCTCGGCGTCCAGAGCTCCGCCGGGAAGGACGAAGGAGGCGACATCGGCGATGGCGTAGTGGAGACGGATCCCGTCGCCGTGCCGCTCCTCGAGATGGATCGCCTGGTCCAGGTCGAGGGATTCGGGAGGGTCGATGGTGACGAACGGGAGGTCTCTGAGGTCTTCGCGCTCGTCGTCGGCCGGCCGGGCATGTTCGGCTTCTTCGAGGACTTCCGGCGGGAACTCATCCGGCAGGTCGGCTCGCCGCCTGATCGCTTCGAACACATCGGCGATCTGGACGACCCGTATACGGCGGCGCATCGCCCCGCAACCTAGCGTTGTGTCGACTACTCGGAGCGCAATCGGCTCAGGAGCTCGCCCAGGGCAGCCCTGTACTTCTCCGTCTTCTCGTACCCAGAGTGCCGGAGAGGAACCGGCCGGGCTTCTCCCGGGTAAGGAGGCCGGCTGCTCTCGGGGTCGAGGACCTCGTGATCCTCTACGCCTTCCGCGCCGATGGGTCCGCCGATGTAGTCGGTGCACCGCCAGAGGTTGATCCATCCCGCCGTTTGTTTCGCCACCTCGGCGAACAACTCCGGCGAGAAGTATTCGGGGAAGAAGTGGGCGTAGAGACGCCTGAGCGGCGACCCGTGGGTGAGGAGCGCCACCTTCGGCCGGGTTTCCGGCTTCGCCGTCGTGATCGTGGCTAGGGCGAGGACCGAGCCTTGGGAGTGCGCCGAGAGGACGACCGGCCCTCCCAGGTGGTCGATCCGGGCGCCGAGCTGTGGCACCGCCCGTTCGCCGTAGGCAGGCGGGGACCAGGGATGGAACCATCGAGGCCAGAAGGTAGCCACGTCCCACACCACCCCCACGATCCTGCGCACCGCCCGGTTGCGATAGAGCTGGGAGATCGCCACGACCGCCAGCACGGGGATGAGGCCCAACACCACTGAGGCCGGCGCCCCCAGCGGATCGGCCCACGAGCCGATCCCCAGGCCGGACCTGTCGTCGGAGACGATGACCGCAATCGCCAGAGCGGCTACGACTACGACGGCGGACACCATCGTCACCGGGCCCACCTGGTCGGTCACCGTGGCGATAGCTCGAGCTCTTGCCACCCGAGCCGCCCAGCGTCTGTCGTCGCGATCGCTGCAGTCCAGGTCCGGGTAGATCTCGCACATCTGCTCGCAGGTCAGTCCGCTTCCGGCCCGCAGCCACGCCACCCCTCCCGCGACCAAGAACACGACGAGGGCGAAGACGGTCACCACGGCGACGTCGGAGACCCAGTCGGCGTAGACGATCTGCGTACGGATGATGCCTCCCGGATTGTCGGAGGCCGACGCTCCCCTCCCCAACAGATCGGCCAGGCGGATCAAGAGCCCCGATCCGAACGCATTGACGGTGCCCGCCGCCGCCAGGAGCAGGACCGGACCGGTCAAGGCTGTGCGGAGCGGGGTGTTGCGCTCAGAGCGCCAGAGGACGTACGCCAGTCCCCCGACGAGGAGGGTGCCGGCCGCGTAAACAGGGAGCAGGGCTACGACGACGTCACCCGAACGAGGCAGTGGCCCATTGGCAGGCGGGAGTGGGTCGGCGAACAGCAAGCCGAGGATGACGGCACCGACGTACAGCGCGCTGAGGGCGAGCAGAGTGGCGTGCACGAAAGCGGCGATGCCCGCCAACCGCACGACGACCACCACGCAGGCGATCAGGACGACCCAGCCCACCAACACCGCCGTGGCCGGAAACACATCGACCTCATTGGCGGCGGTCGCCACAGTCAAGCCGACGACAGTGAGACAGGCGGCGGTATGGGTGAGGCCCAGCCGATGTGCCACATGAGGCGACCTCCAGACCACGCGATGGTTGAGGTTGAACTCGAAGGCGGGGTCGTCGGTGCCGTCGAAGTCCTCACGGCGGAGATCGTGGATGGCGATCTGGGACCGCCGCGCCAGCCACGCCACGAAGAGCATCACCGCCGCGGCCACGACCACACCCACGGCGACGGACCGGTTCGGCTGGCCGGCGACGAAGCGATTGCCCCAGGGCCAAAGCCACCAGCGATCGGCGACACACGGGAGGCGGGCTCCGCACTGGTAGCCGACGAGGTCGATGGCGCCGATCGAAACGTAGGCGGCGAGAGCGATGCTGAGGACGACGCTGAAGACGCGCACCGCCGCCATGGCGGCGCTCTCGAGGAAGCTGCGGCTCCGACGGTCGGTGTCGGTTGGTTGCCCGCCGTGGCGCAGCATCCACCCGGCGAGGTTGGCGATGGCGAACGGGAAGAGCAGCACCCACAGCGCCCGGAGGCTGGAAGCCGACGTCAGGTTGCCCCACGAATACGCCTCGACCGCCACGTCACCTTCGTCGACCCAGGGCCGAAAGAACCCGGCACTATCGTCCCCGGCCACACGGCGGGTGGCAGGTACGTCGAGAATGACGTCAGGAGGCGTGTTCCCGACGCCGTGGACACGGAGTTCGACGATCTCCTCTGTTTGGGAGGTGTCCCCCTCGTCGACACGATGCGACTGCATGGCCCCACCCAACCTACCTCTGGGGAGGGACGGGAGGCCGTCAGAGCAGGCGACGAAGAGCGCCGCGGTCGATCTTGCCTAGATGCGTCTGGGGCATCGAGTCGACGAACACCACCTTGCGGGGGTGCTTGTACGGCTCGAGCCGCTCGAGCACGAACTCCTTGAGCTCTTCTTCGGTGACGTCGTCTTTGGCGACCACGAACGCCACCGGGCGCAGGAGGCCCGCTTCGTCCTCGACGGGAACGGCAGCGGCCTCGGCCACCGACGGATGCTCGAGCAAGCAGCTCTCGAGCTCCTGGGGCCGGAACCACTTGCCCTTCACCTTGACGGCGTCGTCGGCCCGGCCCCGGTGGATGAAGTAGCCCTCCGAATCCCGAGACACCAGGTCTCCAGTCACCACCCACTCGCCGCGGAATGCCTCGGCGGTGGCGTCGAGGTCCTGCCAATAGCCGAGGCCACGGGAGTCGCCCCGCACCCACAGGTGCCCGACCTCGCCATCCGGCATATCCCGACCCTCCTCGTCCCGCACCCGCACGTCGAAGCCCGGCACGGGCTTGCCCAGAGTGCCGGGGCGGACATCACCCGGGGTGTTGGTCACGAAGATGTGCCACATCTCTGCGGTGCCCAGCCCGTCGAGGATCTCGACGCCGAAGCGATCCTTCCAAGCGTGATACAGGCTCTCCGGCAGGGCTTCACCCGCCGAGGTCACGAAGCGAAGGCTGGACAGGTCTGCTGTCCCCGCCCGCGGGTGGGACAACATCTGGTTGATCGCCGACGGGACGTGCACGAGGATCGTCGGCCGGTGCCGCTCGATCCGGTCGTAGAGCGCGTCGGGGGTCGGCCGCTCCGGGAAGAGCACGCTCGTGGCGCCCACCGAAAACGGGAAGAAGAGGTTGGCACCGGTGGCGTACCCGAAGTACAGCTTGGGCACGGCCATGGTGACGTCATCTGGCCGGTACCCGACTGCCGCGGTGTACAGAGCCGTGGTGTTGGCGAACGACCGGTGCGTCTGAGGGACCGCCTTGGGCAGACCGGTGGTCCCGCCGGAGAACAGCCAGATCGCCGGGTCGTCGCGGTGGGTCGGGAAGCGCTCGCATGGCCCCGATGTGTCGAGATCGTCCAGCGTCGGATGCCCCGCCCCTTCGCCTCCCGCCACGAGCAGCTTGGTCGGCCATCCCGCCGCGTCCACGGCCTCCTCCATCAGCGGGACGCGGTCGACGTGGACCACCGCAGCCGCAGCCCGGGACCGCTCGACCATGGCGCCCATCTGCTCAATCGGGAGATCCGGGTTGACCATCACCGCCACCGCCCCGATGCGGAGGACGCCGAAGAGGGCTCCGACGTAGTCGGCCCCGTCCGGGAGGGCGATGAGGACCCTCTGCTCGGGGCCGACGTCGAGGGAGCGGAGGGCGTTCCCGTAGCGGCGGGCCAGATCGTCGACATCGCCGTAGGCCAGAGATCCGCCGTCGAGACGCAGAGCCTCCCGGTCTCCCTGACCTTCGGCGATGCGATCACCCAGGAACCGTTCGTCGATGTTGAGCTGTTTCGGAAGTTCGACCGCCGACATCGCGGCGGACAAACTAGCGCCGCTCAGGAAACAGTGGCGGGTTGCTCGGCTCGCCGCCGCAGGAGCCCCACACCGAGGGTGAGCAGACCGGCGCCCAGAGACACCGCTCCCAGCGGGGCCAGCCAGATCAGGATGTTCGGTTCTGTCGATGCCGGCGTTGGCACCGAGAGGAAGAACGCCGCCGGGATGAGGATGGCCGCCGCCGGCACTCCGTGACGGGCGATCTCCTTGGCGACCGGGCCCAGTTGGGCCTCGTCCACGTAGCGCAGGAGCACCAGGGAGAGGACGAGGAGCACACCGGCGTGGGCATGGCCTGCCCTCCACAAGTCCTGGCGCAGGGCGTTCTCCGCATAGGCGGGATCGTTGACCAGGAACGACAACAAGCTCACTCCGCCGAATATCACCGTCGGGAAGACGACGAGGAGGATCCCCGCCAGCCGTCGTGATGCATATGACATGACGTCTCCTTGTTGAACAGAGGACAGAATGGATAGTGGCAGTATCCATTATGGATAGCGCTACTATCCGTTGTCAATGAGAATTTCAGAACTGAGCTCTGTGACCGGGGTGCCGGTACCGACGATCAAGTTCTACATCCGCCAGGGCCTCCTCCCCCGCGGCAACCGCACCGCCGCCAACCAGGCCCAATACGACAACACGCACGTCGAGCGGCTCCGACTGATCCGATCGTTGCGGGATGTGGCCGATCTGCCGCTGGCTGTGATCGCCGAGGTGGTAGCCGCTCTCGACGAGCCGGAGGCGGCGGCCCAGGGCCAAGCCGTGACCGCCGCCCTACGTGCCGTGGCTGCTCCCGAAGGCGAGATCTCGGAGTCGGCCGAGCGCGCCGTCGCCGAACTGGTCGCACGGAGAGGATGGGCGGTCGAGCCCGACTTCGCCTCCTATCGGGCCCTGGCGTCGGCCCTCACCGCTTTGGAGAGCTATTGGGTCCGCCCCTTCACCGAGGAGACCCTGGACCGGTACGCGGAAGTGGCCGAGAGGCTGGCGGAGTTCGAGATACCGGAGGACTGGGACCCACCCGCCGCCGGGGAGAACGCGGTCGCCTATGCCGTGCTGGGCACCCTGCTCTTCGAGCCGATCATCCTGGCGATGCGTCGCCTCGCCCACGCCGACCGCTCCATCCGGCTCACACGGCGGGCCCAGGACGGCTCCGGCTCCTAGTCTGGGGGCATGGACGCCGACAAAGACCCCGGCCTCTACTACCACGACTACCTGCAGTTGGATGGGCTGCTCTCGGTCCAGGAGCTCGAGAGTGTCAAGCACGGCAAGCCGGTCCACGACGAATTGCTGTTCATCATCGTCCACCAGGCCTATGAGCTGTGGTTCAAGCAGATCCTGTGGGAGCTCGACGATGTCCTCCGCGCCTTCGAAGGCGACGTCCTGAACGAGCGGGATCAGGGCCGGGTGGTGTCCCGACTCCAACGCATCGTCGCAATCCAGCGTCTCCTCCTCGAGCAGATAAACGTGCTCGAGACGATGACCCCGATCGACTTCCTCGACTTCCGCAACTACCTGGTGCCTGCGTCCGGGTTCCAGTCGTGGCAGTTCCGCTTGATCGAGAACCGGCTCGGCGTCCGCCCCCAAGACCGCCTGCTGTTCGAAGGTGCCCCGTACACACATCGACTCAATCCGGAGCATCGAGCGATCGTCGAGGCGGCCGAGAAAGGCCCGACGCTCCACGACGCCGTCGACGCTTGGCTGGCCCGCACCCCCTTCCTCGACGAGTACGACTTCTGGGACGAATACGCCCGGGCGGTGAGGTCGATGCTCGACGCTGACCGCGAAGTGATCGCCACCAACCCCAACCTGGGTGAGGACGAAAGAGCCGACCAGCTGCGCTCGTTCGAGAAGACGATCGAGCAGTTCGAAGCGGCATTCGACCCGGAGCGTCACGCCGAGATGGTCGCCTCGGGAGCCCGCCGCTTCTCCCATCGGGCGTTCCAGGGGGCGTTGTTCATCTCGCTCTACCGAGACGAGCCCGCCCTGCAGGAGCCCCACCGTCTGCTGGAACTGCTCGTCGACGTGGACGAAGGGTTCACCACCTGGCGCTACCGCCACGCTCTCATGGTCCAGCGGATGATCGGCGCCAAGATCGGCACCGGTGGTTCGGCGGGCGCCAAGTACCTGTTGCGGCTGGCGGAGCGCAACCGGGCGTTCCCCGACCTCCTGTTGCTCCCCACCTTCCTGGTTCCCCGATCGGTGCGTCCGGAGCTGCCGCGGAGCCTGGTCGAGAAGATGAGATTCCGGTACCAGAGTTGAAGGCCGCCTTCTCTCGTTTCCTATCCGCCGCCCCCAACCGGCTCCACGCCGCCGCCCACTCCCACCATCCTTGGCCGGATGTCACCTACGACGCCCACATGCGGGCCTGGGAGCACGCCGCCGAACTGGCCGACGACAAGTGGGACCGGGTGTTCGACACCCTGATGCCGTCTGTCCGCCGGAGCATCGCCGCCGTCCTCGGGTTGCCCGACCCGGATACGTTGACCTTCGCCCCCAACACCCACGAGTTCGTGGTGCGCATCGCCGCCGATCTCCCCCGGCCGTTCCGGGTGTTGACGACCGACAGCGAGTTCCACTCATTCGCCCGCCAGCTCAGCCGGTGGGAAGAGGGGGGCGAAGCGGTCGCCGACAGGGTGCCGGCCGAGCCGTTCGAGACGTTCCCGGAGCGCTTCGTCTCCGCGTACCGGGACCACGACCTCGTCTTCTTCAGCCACGTCCATTTCAACTCCGGATACGTGACGCCGGATCTCGAGAGCATCATCGGGGCTGTGCCCGAAGGACCGCTCGTCGTGGTCGACGGTTACCACGGCTTCATGGCGCTGCCGACCGACCTCGGGCCGATCGCCGCCCGGGCGTTCTACCTCGCCGGCGGGTACAAGTACGCCATGGCCGGAGAGGGGGCCTGCTTCCTTCACGTGCCGCCGTCGGCTCCGGCCCGGCCCGTGGACACGGGTTGGTTCGCCGGTTTCGGTGCTCTCACCGAGTCGCCGACCGCCGTGCCGTACTCCCCTGGCGGGCAGCGCTACGCCGGTGCCACGTTCGACCCGTCCGGCCTGTACCGCCTCGAGGCGGTCTTGACCTGGCTCGACGAGACGGGCATCACCGTCGAACAGATCCACCGTCATGTGCTGCGTCTCCAGGAGAGGCTGTTGGGCCAGATCGACTCCGGCCTCGTCGGCCGGCTCATTCCCGGTCGCAGCGTGGCCGATCGTGGCCATTTCCTGACCTTTCGTGTGACGGAAGCCCGCGAGATCTACGAGCGCCTCCACGCCCGGGGTGTGATCACCGACTACCGCGGGGACCGTTGGCGGGTGGGCCTCGGCATCTACCACGACGAGGACGACATCGACCGGCTCGCCAAGGAGATCGATGCCGCCCGCTGACCGAGGAGACATCCGATGGACCTAGCCGACCTCGCCATCCGCCTCGCCGTCGCCACGGCATTGGCGGCGGCTCTCGGTATCGAGCGGGAGGCCGCCGGGAAGGCGGCCGGGCTCCGCACCTACGCCATGGTCGGGCTGGGGTCGGCTGTGTTCACGGTGCTCTCGATGGAGGCCTTCGGCGCCTCCGACACGTCCCGGGTGGCCGCACAGATCGTGAGCGGCATCGGCTTTCTCGGCGCCGGGGCCATCTTCCGCTCCGGTCCTCTGATCAAGGGCCTGACCACCGCTGCCGGGCTGTGGGCAGCTGCTGCGGTGGGAATGGCAGCCGGCTCCGGCCAGCTCCTGTGGGCGGTGGTAGCCGCCGCCATGGCCATGGTGGTGCTGGTCGGCCTGCGCTTGCTCGATCCGCTCCTCGACCTCCTCCGCCCCGCAGTGCGGGTGGAGGCCCGCGTGGTGCCGGCACATGCGTTCCTCGCGGTCAGGGAGAGGATCCTCCAGATAGACCCGGAGATCGACCTGCTCGACGTCCGCTCCGACGAAGACGGTGCCCGCCTGACGCTTGCGGTCACGACCCGCGCGGCAGAGACGATCCGCCACGCCCTCACGGCGATGGAGGAGGTGACAGAAGCGCGGATCGTCGAGTAGCAGGTCAGCCGCTGACGGCTGGGATCTTCTCCAGGGCCTCCGCCACTTTCTCCTCGGGGTACTCGTAGTCGACGAGGTCGCCCCGCAGAAAGGCGTCGTAGGCGGCCATGTCGAAGTGGCCGTGGCCGCACAGGGCGGTGAGGATCACCTTCTCCTCGCCCGCCTCCCTCGCCTTGACCGCCTCGCGAGCGGCGGAGGCGATGGCGTGAGTCGGCTCGGGGGCGGGGATGATGCCCTCGTTGCGGGCGAACTGGACGGCCCGCTCGAAGCACTCCACCTGGCCGATCGCCTCGGCCTCGACCAGTCCCAACTCGTAGACGTGGCTGATCAGAGGCGCCATCCCGTGGTAGCGGAGGCCGCCGGCATGGATCGGGTCGGGGATGAAGTCGTGGCCGAGCGTGTGCATCTTGATCAGCGGCGTCATCCCGGCGGTGTCGCCGAAGTCGTAGGCGTAGACACCCTTGGTGAGTGAGGGGCATGCCGCCGGCTCGACGCAGCGGATCACCGGATCCATGTTCCCCGCCAGCTTCTCCCGGAGGAACGGGAAGGACAGGCCGCCGAAGTTCGAGCCGCCGCCGGTGCAGCCGATGAGGATGTCGGGCTGCTCGCCGATCTTGTGCATCTGGAGCAGCGCCTCTTCGCCGATCACCGTCTGGTGCATGAGCACGTGGTTGAGGACCGACCCGAGCGAGTAGTTGGTGTCGGGGTTCTTCGCCGCCACCTCTACCGCCTCGGAGATAGCGATCCCCAGGCTGCCGGTGCTGCCGGGGTCGGCCGCCAGGATGGCCCGTCCTGCCTCGGTGATGTCGGACGGCGACGGGTGGACCACCGCTCCCCACGTCTCCATCATGAGGCGCCGGTACGGCTTCTGGTCGAAGCTGGCGCGGACCTGCCACACCTCGCATTCGAGCCCGAAGAGGCTGGTAGCCAGGGCGAGCGCCGATCCCCATTGCCCGGCGCCGGTCTCGGTGGTGAGCTTCTTGATGCCGGCCTTGGCGTTGTAGTAGGCCTGGGGGACGGCGGTGTTGGGCTTGTGCGAGCCGGCCGGACTCGTGCCTTCGTACTTGAAGTAGATACGGGCGGGCGTGTCCAGTGCCTTCTCGAGTCTCCGGGCCCGGTACAGCGGGGTCGGCCTCCACAGCTTGTAGACGTCGAGGACTTCGCCGGGGATGTCGACGTAGCGCTCGCCGGTGACCTCCTGGGCGATGAGGTCCATCGGGAACAACGGCGCGAGGTCGTCGGGGCCGAGCGGCTCGAGGGTGCCGGGGTGCAGCGGAGGCGGCGGCGGAGCGGGCAGATCGGGGACGACGTTGTACCAAGCCTGAGGGATCTCGGACTCGTCCAACAGCACCTTCGTCACGTCCGCCATGACTGCCTCCTCTGGGTCTGCCTGGGGGCGAAAGCTACCAGCGCCACCCGCGGCGAGCCCCGTCTGTGAAGGTTTTCTCGGCGATCCGCCGCGCGGATCTTCACAGACTGGCGGTGGCCACCACCTCGACGAGTGCCCGGGGATCGAACAACTCGGTGACGCCGAACAGGGCCATGGCCGGATAGTGGCGGCCGAACACCTCGCGGTAGGCGATGCCGAGTTCCTTCAGGTTCTCCCGATAGGCGGCCACGTCGGTGGTGTAGATCTCCATCCGCACCACCGACTCGATCGGGAACCCCGCCTCCTCGAGACAGGCGGCCACGTTGCGCAGAGCCTGGCGGAACTGGCCCACGAGGTCGTCGGCGATGTGGCCATCGCCGGTCTCACCGATCTGACCCGCCAAGTAGAGCGCGCGGCTGCCCTCGGTTTCGACGGCGTGGCTGAACCCGATCGGCTCCGGGAGGCCTTCTGGGTTGACGAGACGGTTCACCGGCGCACCTCGAAAGCCGGTCCGTGACCGGGCACGATCAGATCGGCGATCTCGAGCACCCGCTCCCGATGGCGGAGCAGCGAGTCGAGGTCGGTGGCCCGCCGGTCGCCCTCGATCCCTTCGTACCACCACAGATGCGTGAATGCCACGACACCGTCGGAGGTGTCGACGAGGGTGGTGAGGTCCTGCGGGCTGTGGCCGGGCGTTTCGATCAGCCGCACATGCCGGGAGACCTGGGCGTTCTCGGCCCGGCGGTCGGTCCATTGGTCTCCCTCGTAGATGGCCCAGTGGTCGTGGACCCGCACCGGCGGGAAGAGGGCGATGTTGACGGTGTGGTCGGGGTGGTGGTGGGAGATCACCACGTCGGTCACCGAATCGGGCGACACCCCGAGGCGCTGCATCGGATCGAGGATCAGGGCACGGTCGGCCACCATGCCCGGGTCGACGACGATCACCTGGTCGCCATCACGGATCAGGCCGACGGTAGAAGCCACTCCGTCGGCACGTGCGTAGCCCTCGTGGATGACGTGGACGGTGGCTGTCATCTCCCCCTCCAATTCGGATCGCGCTTCTCTTTGAACGCCCGGTGGAACTCGGCGTGGTCTTCGGTGGTCATGAGCAGGGCCTGTGTCACTGCCTCCATCTCGAGAGCAGCGGAGAGGCTCATGTCCTGTTCGGCGGTGAGGAGCTTCTTCGTCGCTCCGTAGGCGAAGGTAGGACCCTCGGCGAGGCGCGTGGCGAGGGCTCCGGCAGCCTCCAGCAAGACCTCGTCGTCGACGACCTGACTAGCCAGGCCGATTTCGAGGGCTCGGTCGGCATCGACCCTCTCCCCCAGCATCAGCAACTCCGTGGCTCTGCCCAGCCCGACGACACGGGGGAGCAGGTACGCGGAGCCCATGTCGGCCCCGGCCAGGCCCACCTTGGTGAACAGGAAATGGAATCGCGCCGACCGGGCCAGGATGCGGAAGTCGGAAGCGAGGGCGATGACCGCTCCGGCACCGGCGGCGACTCCGTTGACGGCGGCGATGACCGGGATCGGCACCTCGCGGAGGCCCTCGACCACAGCTCCCGTCATCCGGGTGAAGTCGAGGAGCGAGCGGGAGTCCATCTTCAGCAGCTCGCCGATGATCTCGTCGACGTCGCCTCCGGAGCAGAAGCCCCGGCCTCTGCCGGTGATGACCAGGACCGAGACGTCGTCACGATGGGGCAGCTCACGCAGCAGATCACGCAGATCGGCGTACACGTCGAACGTGAGGGCGTTGAGCCGGTCCGGTCGATCGAACGTGATGGTGGCGATCCCGTCGGAGACGGCGAAGTCGAAGTGGTCCCACGACTCTGTGAACCCGGCTGAGGCGCGGAATGGGCTCATCGCTGCAGTCCGCCGCCGTCGAGGATGATGCTGTGGCCGTTGATCGCCGACGAGTCCGGAGAGGCAAGGAAAGCAACGGCATGGGCGATCTCCTCGGGACGAAGGAGCCGGCCGAGCGGAGTGAAGTTGGCGAGCGTCTTTCGGATCTGCTCCTCGTCCATCCCGGTCTTCTCCTCCATCCGGGCGACGGAGGCGTCGGTCATCGGCGTGTCCACGTAGGCGGGGCACACGGCGTTGGCCGTCACGCCGGTGCCGGCCAGTTCGGCAGCCACCACCCGGATGAAGCCCAGCGCGGCATGCTTGGAGGCGGTGTAGGCGGCGGTGTAGCGGCCACCCACGTGGGAGGCGACGGAGGCAACGGTGATGATTCGCCCGTAGTCGCGCTCCTTCATCCCCGGCAGCACCGCCTTCGTGCACAGGAACGGCCCGGTGGCGTTGACGAGCATCGTGTGCTCCCACTCCTCCAGAGTCACCTTGTGGATGGGAGATGAGGGGGCGATCCCGGCGTTGTTCACGAGGACGTCGACTTCCTTTCCGGCGAAGAACTCCTCGATCTGGGAAGGGTCGGTGACGTCGAGCACCGCCGTCTGCACGGGGGCAGGAGCGCTGGCGGCGGTTTCAGCGAGAGCCGCTTCGTCACGGCCCGTGGCGATCACCTC
Organism: Acidimicrobiia bacterium; assembly: GCA_036380875.1. Taxonomy (GTDB): domain Bacteria; phylum Actinomycetota; class Acidimicrobiia; order Spongiisociales; family ZC4RG35; genus ZC4RG17. The sequence goes on along the minus strand of DASVDX010000001.1, from coordinate 122,151 downwards.
GTAGCCGTCGGCGGCCATCCGATGGACGATCGCCCGGCCGATGCCGCGACTTCCTCCCGTCACTACACACAAGCCGGAACTGGTCATGGGGGAAAGGTAGTGGAACCGCCCGAGGCTGTCGCCGCGCCGGCCGCGGCGGCTGTTAGCTTCGGGAGATGCTCACCCCCTCGCAAGAGGCTCTGCTGAAAGAAGCCGAATCTGTCGGTCGCGACCTGGCCGGTGTCAGCCGCCACAGCGGCCGGGTGGATCGCCGACTGATCGCTTCCCTGGCCGAGTCCGGCCTCCTGGCCCGCTTGTACCCACCAGAAGGGCTATCGGCGACCGACCTGTGTCTGATACGCCAGGGCCTGGCCCGCTCCAACACCGAGGCGGAGACGGCTTTCGCCATGCAGGGGCTGGGGTCGTACCCGATCTACCAGTCGGCCCGTGCGGAGGTGCGAGACCGCTGGATCCCGGCAGTCGGCCGCGGGGAGGTGGTTCCGGCGTTCGCCCTCACCGAGCCGGAGGCAGGCTCCGACGCCGCCGCACTGAGCCTCGCCGCCGAACGGGACGGGCCCGGGTGGCGGCTCACCGGGGAGAAGGCGTGGATCTCGAACGCGCCCGACGCCGACGTCTACGTCGTCTTCGCCCGCACCACCCCCGACGCCGGGACCCGGGGGGTGTCGGCCTTCGTGGTTCCCGGAGACAGCCCCGGGCTGAGCGGCGAGCCGGTCGACATGCTCTCTCCCCATCCCATCGGCCACCTGACCTTCGACGGAGTCCCGGTGCCGGAGGAGAACCTCCTGGGTGAGGTCGACGCCGGCTTCGCCGTGGCCATGGCCACCCTCGACCTGTTTCGCCCCTCGGTCGGCGCCTTCGCCGTGGGGATGGCCGAGGCAGCCCTGCGCATCGCCACCCAACACGCCCGGGAGCGGGAGGCATTCGGGCGGGCCATCTTCGAGTTCCAGGCCGTATCCCATCGCCTCGCCGAGATGGCGACACGGATCGCCGCTGCGCGTCTCCTCGTGTACGAGGCCGCCGGGGCCTACGACTCAGGCGACCGGGAGCGCCTCAAGGGAGCGGCGGCGATGGCCAAGCTGTACGCCACCGAAACCGCCCAGTACGCAGTCGACGGCGCCGTGCAGATCCTGGGGGCCCGGGCGCTCGAGTCGACCCACCCTCTAGCCGGCCTCTACCGGGACGTGCGTGCTCCCCGCATCTACGAGGGGACCAGCGAGGTCCAGCGGGAGATCATCGCCCGCCAGTTGCGGCTGGATCGTCTCGGCTGATGCAGCCCTAGGAGGAGCGAACGACTCGGGAGCGCACCATGATGCAGGCGTTGGCGATGTAGTCGGCGTCGGCCTCCTGCAGCACCCGCAACAACTCCGGGCTCTCAGCGCCGGGCTGCACCCAGATCCGGTCGTAGCCGATATCGAGGGCCTGGCGGACGACCTTCACCCCCACGTCGGACGGAACGACCAGGTCGATGATGTCGGGGGTGACGGGTAGGTCGGCGACGGTGGCGTACGCCTGGTCGCCGTCGACGGTGTCGCGGTAGGGGTTGACCGGGAAGACGCGGTAGCCCTTTCGCTTGAGGTCGCGGTAGATGACGTACCCGTACTTCTGCTCGTTGTCGCTCGCCCCCACGACGGCGATCGTGGCGTCGGGCTTTCTGAGAATGTCGTCCAGTGTGTCCATCGGGTGTCCTCAGTCTCCCACCGCTCCCTGGACGGCTTCGATGGCCGCCCTCAACTCAGGTGGAACCGGAATGGGTCGGAAATCCTTCCCGTCGACCGTCACCTGGATCTGTTTGCCCTCCGCCACGATCCTCTCGGACGCCTCTTCCCAGGTGGTCAACTCGACCACCAACGACGTGTTCCCGAACCTCGCCACCCGGGCGCCGGTGACCAATGTCTCGCCGAGACGGGCCGGCGACCGGTAGTCGATCTCCAGTCGGGCGAGCACCACCTCCACCTCTCCGAACTCGTAGCCGATCAGGTCGAAGAAATCGGTGAGAGTGTCGTCGAAATACCTGGCGTAGTTGCCGTTGAAGACGATGCCCTGGGCGTCGGTGTCGGAGTAACGGACTTTGCGCCGGTATGTGACGGGCCAATCCATTCCGGAACGGTACCGTCGCCGGGCCGGAGATGGGAACGGTGCCACAATGCCCCGCATGGAAGTCATCGTCAGCGGGGACCCCCTCACGATCGAGGAGGTGGTGGCGGTGGCACGGGGAGTGGCGAAGGCCCGCCCCGGGCCCGGCCTGGACGAACGGATGGCTCCGGCACGTGAGGTCGTGGACCTGGCAGTGTCCCGAGATGAGGTCGTCTATGGGATCACGACCGGCTTCGGGGCTCTGGCCTCGACCCGCATCGACGCATCCGAGACCCAGCAACTGCAGGTCAACCTGCTCCGCAGCCACGCCGCCGGGGTGGGCGACCCACTCCCCGACGAAGTCGTGCGGGCGATGCTTCTGCTCCGGGCCCGCACGCTCGCCCAGGGCCACTCCGGCGTCCGCCCGGTCGTCGTCCGGCGCTTGCTCGAGATGCTGGACCTGGGCATCGTGCCGGTCGTGCCGGGCTACGGGTCAGTGGGAGCGAGCGGCGACCTCGCCCCCTTCGCCCACCTCGCCCTCCCTTTGATCGGCGAAGGGGAGGTGAGGCTCGACGGCCAGGTGTTGCCGGCGGCTGCCGCCCTGTCGAAAGTCGGCCTCGAACCTCTGACTCTGGAGGCCAAGGAGGGACTGAGTCTCCTCAACGGCACCGAGGGCATGACTGCCATGTTGTGCCTCGGTGTGACCCGGGCGATGCGCCTGGCCAAGGTGGCCGACCTCGCCGCGGCTTTGTCCATCGAGGCCCTGATGGGCTCGGCGCGCCCGTTCCGCCCTGAGATCCACCTCCTCCGTCCTCATCCCGGCCAGGCGGCGTCGGCGGCGAGGATCGCTCGGCTGATAGAGGGCTCGGAGATCGGTGCCAGCCACTCTGACGACTTCACCCACGCCGTCCAGGATGCCTATTCGCTGCGTTGCGCTCCGCAGGTCCACGGGGCGGTGATGGACACCATCGACCACGTCCGCCGTGTCGTCGAGGTCGAACTCGGAGCGGTGGTCGACAACCCGATCGTGTTCCCCGAGACGGGCGAGGTCCTCTCCGCAGGCAACTTCCACGGCCAGCCCCTGGCTTTCGCCGCCGACTTCCTCACGATCGCCACCACCGAACTCGGCTCGATCTCGGAGCGGCGCACCGACCGCCTGCTCGACCCGGAGCGCTCGTCGGGTCTACCGCCGTTCCTCTCTCCTCGGCCCGGACTGAATTCGGGCTACATGCTGGCGCAGTACACGGCCGCGGCGCTCGTAGCCGAGAACCGGGTCCTGTCCCACCCGGCGTCCGTGGAATCGATCCCCACGTCGGGGTCACAAGAGGACCACGTCTCGATGGGTTGGGGGGCGGCCCGCAAGCTGGGCGAGGTGCTCGACAACACCACCCGGGTCGTGGCCGTGGAGATGGTGTGCGCCGCCCAAGGCGTCGAGTGGCGGACCCCGCTCCGGCCCGCCCCAAGCACCGCCCGGGCGATCGAGATCATCCGCACGGTGGTGCCCCCGCTCAGCGCGGATCGCCCGGTGAGCGCCGACATCGAGGTCGTCACCGGGCTGATCGAAGCCGGTGCCTTCGACGAGCTGCTGTGACCGAGCCCTTCGTCCTCGCCGGTGCCTCCCAGGTGGTGACCAACGACTCGAGCCACGGCGGACTCGCCGGTGTCTTGGCCAACGGCGCCGTGGTCGTTTCTGGCTCCGGGGTCGCCTGGGTGGGGCCCGAGGCCGACCTGCCGTCCGAGTGGGCGGACGCCAGGCGGATCGATCTCGAGGGGCGGACCCTGATTCCAGGATTCGTCGACGCTCACACGCATCTGGTGTTCGCCGGAGACCGCTCCGACGAGTTCGCCCAGCGGATGGCCGGACGGTCGTACCAGGAGATCGCGGCGGAGGGTGGCGGGATCCTCGCCACGGTCGAAGCGAGCCGCCGGGCCGGCTTCGAAGAGCTCGTCTCGCTCACCCGCCGTCGGATGCAGGCGATGCTCGCCCAGGGAACGACGACGCTCGAGGTGAAGTCGGGCTACGGCCTGAGCACCGAACACGAGCTGAACCAGCTCCGGGCCGCGGCCGCAGCCGCCTCGGGACTTCCGATCACGATCCGCCGGACATTCCTCGGGGCGCACACCGTGCCATCTGACTATCGAGGGGACCCTGCGGGCTACGTGGACCTCGTCGTCGAGGAGATGCTCCCTGCCTGCCATACCGAAGCCGACTACTGCGATGTGTTCGTGGAAGAGGGCGCATTCGGAGTAGACGACGCGCGTCGGATCCTCACCGCTGCCGGCGAGCTGGGCCTGCGAGCCCGGGTACACGCCGAGCAGCTGGGTCACAGCGGAGGGGCGCAATTGGCCGCCGAGCTGGCGGCGGCGTCGGCCGACCACCTGGACCACGTCACCGCCGAGGACGCCGCCGCCCTGGCCGGAGCCGGGACCTCCGCGGTGTTGGTCCCAGGGGCCTCGTTCCAGCTCAGGGGGTCGCAGGCGCCGGGTCCCATGCTGTGGGACGCCGGTGTGACGGTGGCGTTGGCTACCGACTGCAACCCGGGCACCTCCTACATCGAGTCGATGACCTTCGTCGTCGCCCTCGGCGTGGTGCAGATGGGATTGACTCCCGAGCAAGCATTGTGGGCGGCGACCCGAGGCGGAGCGCTGTCGCTGGGGCTGGAGGACCGAGGATGTATCGTCCCGGGCAGCAGGGCCGACCTGGTCGTTCTCGACGCCCCGTCCTACCTGCATCTGCCCTATCGCCCTGCCTCCCGGCTCGTGTCTCGAGTGTTCTGCGGGGGCGAGGAGGTGGACGTCGATCGGCTCTAGCGGCGGCGCCTGCTCCGGTTGCGACGCGGTCCACGCTCGGGTCTGGTTGGAACGTCGCCCAAGCGACTGCCGAATTCTCCGGTGAGCCAGTCGTCCTCGGGGTCGTGGGTGTGCTGGGCGAGCCCCACTGATCGTTGCAGTGCTGACAGCTGGCGTCTTTGGTCGGGCAAGACGAACGACACGACCACCCCGTCTGCCCCGGCTCGCGCGGTGCGGCCTGAGCGGTGCAGGTAGTCCTTGGGATCGGCAGGGAGGTCGAAGTGGATCACGCTGGCGACCTTGTCGACGTGGATCCCGCGTGCCGCCACGTCGGTGGCGACCAGCGCCGAGACCCGACCCTGGGCGAACGCCGCCAGCGCCCGGCTGCGCTGCGCTTGGCTGCGGCCGCCGTGGATCGACTCGGTGTCGACCCCGGCTCGCTTGAGCTGGCGGGCGACTCGCTCGGCTCCACTGCGAGTCCGAGTGAAGACGATGGCGGGCATCGATGAGGAAATGACCTCTGCGGCGAGATCGACCCGCTCCTCCCTGCTGACCATCCAGAAGTAGTGGGCGGCATCTCCGTGGTCGTCGCTGTCGGCGACTTCGTGGCGGACGGGGTCCGTCTGGTAACGCCGGGTCAATTCCGCCACCTCGCCGTCGAGTGTCGCCGAAAAGAGGAGGGTCTGCCGGGGTGTGGCTGTCTGGTCGAGGAGCCGTCGGACCTGGGGCATGAACCCCATGTCGGCCATGCGGTCCGCCTCGTCGACGACGACGAGGTCGACATCGCCGAGCGACACTGAACCCTCGTCGATCAGATCTGCCAGACGACCGGGGGTGGCGACGAGGACGTCGATGCCGCGGCGGAGTTGGCGGCGCTGATGGTCGTAGCCGACGCCCCCGTGGACGACCAGCACCCACCGCTGCATCTCCTTTGCCAATGGGCGGAGTTCGGTGGCGATCTGGCTGGCCAGTTCGCGGGTCGGAGCGAGGATCAGGGCACGGGGACGGCGAGACTCGGCCCGCTCCACCCGGGCTAGCACCGGCAACCCGTAGGCGAGTGTCTTTCCGGATCCGGTGGGAGCCTTGCCCAGGATGTCGCGCCCGGCGAGGGCGTCCGGTATGGAGGCCGCCTGGATCGGGAACGGGGTGTCGATGCCTCGATCTTCGAGGCTGGCTACGAGCGGGCGCGGAACGCCCAAGTCGAAGAAGGTGTTCATGGATGTCTCCTTGGCCCCGCGGGTTACGAGGGGGCACTCGTTGTACGGCTGGTTTCGACCCTTCGCACTCCGTACAACGCGGGGATCGACATCCGACTCGGACGCGAACATACTCGCCGGTCCGGTGGAGATGACACCAGGCTAACAGGTCCCGGGGACGACCCAACCGTCGATGAATCAGACGGGTTCGGTTTCGAGCAGGGCCTGGATCAGGGTCTGGGCGTCGAAGGGGCCCTGGTGGCGTCGGCCGTTCACGAAGAACGTCGGGACCGAGGTGATGTTCATCGTCTCGGCGTCGAGCATGTCGTCGCGCACCCGGGCTGCGACCTCCGGCGAAGCGAGGTCGCGTTCGAAGCGCTCGACGTCTAGGCCGAGCTCCTCGGCACGACGCAGGATGTCCGATGGGCGCTGGTGGTCCTGGTCTTCGAGGAGGCTCTTGGCGAATTCAGTGCGCTTGCCCTGCAGCGCTGCCGCCTCGACTGCCTCGGCCGCAGCCACCGCGTTGGGGTGCACCCGCTCGAGGGGAGCGTGGCGCCACACGTAGCGGAGACGGTCGCCGAGCTCCCGCTTGACCTCCTCGATCGCTCCCGAAACCTTCAGGCAGAAGGGGCATTGGTAGTCGCCGTATTCGACGAGCGTGAGCGGTGCGTCCGGTCGGCCCCACATGTGGTCGCGGGCGGGGTCGACGGGACGGGCGAGGGTCATTCCAGCTTCGCCCTCGGGGTGACGCCGGTCGGAGAGCCGGAAGGCGACCGCTGCCGCGAGGAAGGCGATGACGGAGGCCAGGAGCACACCGACCCGCGCCTCGTTCTGCACCCTGGGGTCGTCGATCGCCAGCTCGATGATGAACAGCGAGATCGTGAATCCGATGCCGCAGAGCACGCCTCCCCCGGCGAGCCGGTCGAGAGTGAGCCCGGGACCGAAGTCACCGATGCGCAGCCGCCACAGGGCACCCGAGGCGCCGATGATTCCGAGGGACTTGCCGAGGACCAGTCCGGCGAGAACGGCCCACATGATCGGCGACACGATGGCATCGCGAACGATCTCGGAGTCCAGCTGCACGCCGGCATTGGCGAGGGCAAAGAGCGGCAGGATCACGTAGGCCACGTAAGGCGAGTACGCCGATTGCAGGCGCTCGTTGACCGAGATCGACTCCCGCAAGCTGTTCGCGGCCCGACGGGCGTATTCGCTGTTGGGCGACTGGCGGAACACCCGGGCCAGGTCGAGGGCATGCTCGACGTCGCGACGGTTGGGCCGATACACGGGCACGAGCAAGGCGATGGCGACGCCGGCCAGCGTCGGATGCACGCCTGAGGCGAGGAACGCCAGCCACACGATGACCGAAAGTGTGCCGTAGATCGGGGCACGGCCACGGGGGACGTAACGAGTGAAATAGACGCCGGCCAGGCCGAGCGCCGCCACCAGCAGGGGCAGCGGGAAGAACTCCTCGGTGTAGAACAGAGCGATGATGCTCAGCGCGCCGATGTCGTCGACGACGGCGAGGGCGAGGAGGAACACACGCAGCCGCCCCGGTGCCCGGGGGCCGATGATCGCCAGCGCACCGACTAGAAAAGCCGTGTCGGTGGATATCACGACGCCCCAGGCGTGCTCGTATCCCGTTCCGGCGGCGATCGCCAGGAAGATCGCAGCCGGCACGACCAGGCCCGCAATCGCGGCAGTGACGGGAACCAGCGACCGTGACCAGCTCGTCAGCTCCCCGATGGCGAACTCGCGCCGCACCTCGAGCCCGACGGTGAAGAAGAAGATCGCCATCAAGGCGTCGTTGACGAGGGCGTGGAGCGTGAACTCCAGGGTGAGATCGTCTACACCGACGACCAGGTGGGTCTCCCAGAGGCGCTCATAGGTCTCGGGAGACAGGTTCGCCCAGGTGATGGCCGCCACGGTGGCGATGAGCAGCAGCAAGGCCCCGAGGCGGGCTTCGCTGATCGAGGCGATCTTCTCGGCGATGGTGGGTCGCCGACGCTCACGCGAATGACGCTCCGGCGACGGTCGTTCGATCGTGGTGGTCTGCGTCAGCAGTGCTCCTTGATTGGGGCCTCGGAGCGTGAAGGCCGTTTCTCCCCGTTGGGGCACACCGTAGAGAGGCGGGCCACTGGATGTCGAACGCCAGCCTGCGCAGGATCATTCCCGGATCTCAGGAAGCCGGCGAAGAGAAAGGGTGAGAGGACATCCTCTCACCCTTTCACGACCTCCAGGGAGTTGGTCTCAGGGAGTAGGAGCGGAAGGCAGGCTGCCTCCGAAAGCCCCCTCCAGCTCGCCCATGTCGGTCACCTGATCGGCGGGGGGCGCCTCGATGGTGACCGACTGTCCGAAGTCGAAGAAGTCCATGGTCATCGTCAAGGTGCCGCCGATGTCGGCGTCGGCTTCCTCGGCCGCCATCGTCATGGCCATCCTCTGGACGAGGCCATCGCCATCGACCCACAGGTCGAGCGGGAAATCCGACTCGGGCAGAGGGCCCTGCTCCTCCAACTCGGCCAGCTCCTCGGGCGAGAGCGCCTCCTGCCAGCCCTCCTCCACGACGACCCGCCAATGCGTGGTGGAGATGCCTCTGATGTCCTCGGAGCCGAGCTCTTCGACAGTCCCCTCCGCCTTGGCGAATGCCTCGAGGAAGCTCGAGGGGTTGCTCGGTGCAGAGCCAGAGCCCATGTCCCCGGCCAGATCGGTCCCTTCTTCGGCCGGCATGGAGATCCATTCCGTCTGGGCGCCGAAGAGGGCCGAGAACAAGGGGAACTTGAGATAGACGGTGTCGCCGATCTGGCGCACCTCCATCGCCCCGAACATCTCGCCCATCCCCTCCGGGATGTCTTCGCCTCCAGCGCCGGCCATCGCCGAGAAGTCCATCGTCATCGCCGTGTTTCCCGAGGTGATGTCCGTGAGCACGGTGAAGGGCATCTCGATGTTGCCTTCGGCCGACTCGATGGTCATGACTCCCTCGACTCGGGACGGAGCGGCGTCGGCACTGGTGGCCAGAGCGGCCTGGAGAGCCGCGAGGTCGCCCGACAGGCTCCCGCCGCTGCCTTCGGTCGTGGTGGGGGCGGCAGTGGTGTCGGGAGCCGCCGTGGTGTCCACCGTGGTCGCCGCCGTCGTCTCCGGCGTGGCGACGGTGGTGTCGGCAGCGCTAGTGGTCGTGTCTTCTGCCTGGCTGCCACAGGCGGCGACGAGAGTCGTCAAGACAGCACAGATCAGCAAACGCTTTTTCAAGGAAACGCTCCTTCTGGGGAATCTGGGCAGGGATGGTGGTACCCCGCCAGGTCAGTCTATCCCCAGTGGGGAGGTCTACCAGGCCCCGCCTCCCCCGCCCCCGCCGCCGCCTCCTCCGCCACCGGAGAAGCCGCCGCCTCCCCCACCGCTGCTGGAGCTGGGCGGGCTGAATGCTCCGGCCAGGGCCGACTCCAAGCCGGCGAATGCGTTCTCACTCCCTCCGCCCGAATAGCCGTGAGAGCCGTACCAATAGATGTGGGACTGCTCGACCAGTTCGGGCGGGGCGTGGAGGCGGGCATGTTCGAGCACCTCGGCGGCAACACCGAACGCCACGGCGTAGATCAGGTACTTGTCCCAGAGCTCGAGGGATATGGCCGGGGCTTCTTCGAGACGGGAGAAGTCCTTCAGGTAGCGGCGGAAGGCCTCCCAGGCAGCGGCGACGTCGGCCCCGGCACGAGTCTTCTTCACCGTCACGCGACGGGGTGCGGTGAGGGCAAGGAAAACCACTCCGCTGAAGATGAGTCCGATCGAGATTCCCATCGGGATGGCGCCGGCGTAGTCGATCGGAGAGGCGAGCCGCGAAGTGGCGAAGATCCCCAGAGCGCCCAGGAGGAAAAAGCCGGCATCGACGAGCACCATCACTTTGCGGCCGGTCCGCTCGAGGAGCTTGCGGCTCTCGAGCTTTTCGACCACCGCCTTGACGAACGCCTGGTAGGTGCTGGCGTTGGCCGAGGCGTCCTCCCTGATCAAACGGCGGAACTGGTGAAGGGGCTGCGGGCCGTCTTCGAGCACCCGCTTCAGGATCGTGTAGGTATTGCGCTCGTAGTTGAGGAGCTCACCCGGGTCGTCGCCCAGCTCCAGTTCGAGGTCGCTGATCTGCTCCTGGCGCAGGCCGAGGAACGTCGACCGGGTGGTCTGGATGGGACGAGCTTTGATGATGTCTCGGCTGATGAGGTCGAAGACGGTAGCCGTGAAGGCGCGCTCGTCGACCTTTCCCTGCGTGAGGAGTGCGACGACCTCGGCAGGTGGCAGGCCGTCGGGTGGCTCTTGCACGTACTCCCGATCGAAGCTGGAGCGGGGCTCTCGCCCGTAGCGGAGGTAGACGATGAGTGCGGCGAGGAGGCCGGGCACGAATGCTGCGAAGAGCCCCCAGAGGATGCCGGCGCGCAGGCGAGCGTTGCGCTGGTCCACCGCCTCGGCGATCCGCTGCTCGTCTTCGAGGATGATCGGGAGGCCTTCGCCGGACACGGTGGTGGCCGCATCGCTGGAGGCGAGCAGCCGGCGCGGGAACGCCACCCGGAACTCAACGAACTGGCCGGGCGGGATGTTGCTCGCCACGAGGGTGGGCTCCACCCCGCTATCGCCGAGGCTCGTCTCACCGGCGACGGACTCGGGGTGGCCCCACACGTAGACCTCGCCTTGGTTGGCTCCGGCAGGGATGGCCATCGAGGCGGACAGCCGGTCGAGTTGCACCGGCCAATCCGGTCCCCACACCTGCAGGTAGACGTCGACGTAGTCGTCGTAGACCTTGGCGAGCCCTTCCAGGACGTAGCGGATCTCGAAAGTCCTCAGCTCGTCGGAGGCCTCGTAGTGCCACACGATCCGCACTCTCCCTCCGAGATCGCGGACCCCGAAGGTGCCCGCCGGCGACGAGCAGCCCAGGTCGGTGCAGCCGCCGTCGACATAGACCATCGACTCCTCCGAGACGGACACGCCGGTGATCGCCTCCCCGGCGGCGAGTGGGATCTCGCGGTACGCACCGGAGAACTCGCCGGAGAAGGCGTAGGTGATCCGCTCGACGACCTCGACTGCACCGTTCGGCTGCACCCTGATCTCGACCTCGGCGTCAGGCAGCAGATAGCTCTGACCCAGCGCCGGCATGGCCAGTGAGAGCAGGGCGAAGAAGGCGAGAGCCGCCGAGAGGCGTCTCATCGGATCAGAAGTCGACGACCGGCGGAGTGTCGGCTTCGACCTCGGCCTCGAAGAAGGGTCGTGTTTTGAAGCCGGCCACCGCCGCCACCAGGTTGGTGGGAATCGTCTGGACGGCGTTGTTGTAGGAGAGAACCGAGTCGTTGTAGATCTGGCGCGACACGGCGATGCGGTTCTCGGTCTCCGACAGTTCCTCCTGCAGCGCGGCGAAGTTGGGAGCCGCCCGCAGCTCCGGATAGTTCTCGGCGAGGGCGAACAGTTGCCGCAAGGCGGCGGTCAGGGCGTTCTCCGCCTCGGCCTGCTCCGCCGGCCCCTGGGCCGCCTGGGCGGCGTTGCGCGCCTGCACCACCCGCTCGAACGTCTGCTGCTCGTGGGCGGCGTAGCCCTTGACCGTCTCGACCACGTTGGGGATCAGGTCGTAGCGTCGCTTGAGCTGCACGTCGACCTGCGCCCACGAGTTGTCGACTCGATTCCGCAGCTGTACCAGACGGTTGTAGAGCAGCACCACCAGAAGCAGCACTACGACGACCGCCACGATGACCCAGATCATCAGTCACCCGACTCCTGTTCGCTTCAGCGGGAGCAGGGTAACCGGCCCAGGAAGCCGCCGCCGGTCAGCCCAGCGCTTCGACCATCGCCGCCCCCATGTCACTGGGGGTGGGTGCGACGACGATGCCGGCGTCGCGCATGGCGGCGATCTTCGCTTCGGCGGTGCCTCGACCGCCAGAGATGATCGCTCCGGCGTGGCCCATTCGTTTCCCGGGCGGGGCGGTGGTTCCGGCGATGAAGCCGGCTACTGGCTTCGACATCTCCTTGGCGACGAACTCGGCGGCCTCTTCCTCGGCGGTTCCGCCGATCTCGCCGATCATGATCACGCCTTCGGTCTCTGGATCGTCCTCGAACATGCTCAGCACGTCGACGAAGTTCGTCCCGTTCACCGGGTCGCCGCCGATTCCGACGGCGGTGGTCTGTCCGAGGCCCAGCTTCGTCAGCTGGTAGACGGCCTCGTAGGTGAGGGTGCCGGAGCGGGAGACGACGCCGATCTTGCCGGGCTGGTGGATGTAGCCGGGCATGATGCCGATCTTGCATTGGGCGGGGGTGATCACACCCGGGCAGTTGGGGCCGATCAGACGGGTGCGGCGACCTTCCAGGTACCGCTTGACGCGGACCATGTCCGCCACCGGGATCCCTTCGGTGATCGCAACCACTAGCTCGAGGTCAGAGGCGGCTGCTTCCATGATGGCGTCGGCGGCGAATGCCGGCGGCACGTAGACGACGGAGGCCGTCGCCCCCGTGGCGCCGACCGCCTCGGCCACCGAAGCGAAGATCGGCAATTCGACGCGGTAGGTATCGGGCCGCCCGGGAACGCCGGAATGGTCGGTTTCGCCTTCGAACACCTCGGTGGTACCCGCCTTGGTCGGGTGCACAGCAGCCACCATCTGGGTGCCATAGGCGATGGCCTTGTCGGTGTGGAATCGTCCGGTGGAGCCGAGGCCCTGGACGATGACCTTGGTGTCGCGGTCGACGAGGATGCTCATGGGCGAAACTCCGGCTCGCAGTCGTCAGTCGGAAGGCGGCGGTCGGCGGCCCGGGTCATGAGGCGAGCCTCACGATCTTCTCGGCTCCGTCCTTCATGTCGTCGGCAGTGATCACGTCGAGGCCGGACTCGGCGAGGATGCGCTTTCCCTCCTCCACGTTGGTGCCTTCCAGCCGCACGACGAGGGGGACCTCGAGGCCGACCCGGCGGACCGCTTCGACGATGCCGGTGGCGAGCGTGTCGCAGCGCATGATGCCGCCGAATATGTTGACGAATATCCCCTTCACCTTCGGGTCCTTCGTGATGATCGTGAAGGCCTTGGCGACCTGTTCGGCGCTGGCCCCGCCCCCCACGTCGAGGAAATTGGCCGGCTCTCCCCCTACGTGCTTGATGGTGTCCATCGTCGCCATGGCAAGCCCGGCCCCGTTGACGAGGCAGCCGATGTTGCCGTCGAGGTTTATGTAGGAGAGGCCGGCTTCTTTGGCCTCCAGCTCGGCGGGATCCTCCTCGGTCTCGTCGCGCATGGCAGCGATGTCGGGATGACGGAACAGGGCGTTGTCGTCGAACGCCATCTTCCCGTCGAGAGCCATCACCTGGCCGTCGCCCGTGACGACGAGCGGGTTTATTTCGATGAGATCCGTGTCGAGGTCCATCGCCGCCTCCGACAGCGCCTTGACGAAACGGACGAAGTTCTTGGCGGCATCACCTTCGAGTCCCAGGCCGCGGGCCAAGGCGTTGGCTTGGAAGTCGGCGAGGCCGATGGCGGGGTCGATCACCTCACGCAGGATCTTCTCGGGGGTCTCCTCGGCGACCTTTTCGATCTCCATGCCGCCCTCGGTGGAGGCCATCACGATGTTTCGCCCGACGGAGCGGTCGAGGAGGATCGAAAGGTACAGCTCGCGGGCGATGTCGATCCCCTGCTCGATGTAGAGACGATTGACCTGCTTGCCCTCCGGACCGGTCTGGACCGTGACGAGGGTCGAGCCGAGCATCTTCTCGGCGAGGCGTCGCACCTCCTCCTCCGCCGCCTGCGGGCCCCCTTCGATGCCGGCGGTCACGACGTTGACGCCGTGGATGTCGGGATGCTCTCTGAAGGTGCCTTTGCCACGCCCGCCTGCGTGGATCTGCGACTTGACCACCACCACGGGATTTCCGGTCGCTTCGATCAGCGGCCGCACCGCCGCCACTGCTTCTTCGACCGTTGTCGCCACCCGGCCTTGCGGTACGGCGATACCCCGAGCGGCCATCAGTTCCTTGGCCTGGTACTCGTGGATCTTCATGACGGGTTGACGGTAGCGGGCCGAAAAGCGCCCTTCGTCAGCCGCCCGGTGCCGGCCGTGATCGGGTCAGTTGTCGACTCCGATGTCCTCGTACCAGAGCTCCGGATGTTCGGCGATGAACAGTTCCATCATCGCCACGCACTCGGGGTCGTCGAGGAGGACGACCTCCACGCCGTTCTCTGCCAGCCAGTCGTGACCGCCGTAGAACGTCCGGGCCTCGCCGATGACGACCCGGGAGATGCCGAACTGGCGGACGAGACCCGAGCAATACCAGCACGGGGAAAGCGTCGTCACCATGGTCGTGCCCCGGTACGACCGGCGCCTCCCGGCGTCACGAAACGCCGCCGTCTCGCCGTGGATCGTGGGGTCGCCGTCTTGGACCCGGCGGTTGTGGCCCCTCCCCCACAGTTCCCCGTCCGGTCCGAACAACGCCGCTCCGATCGGGATGCCACCGGAGTCGCGGCCCCGGCGTGCCTCCTCCTTGGCGACCTCCAGCATCTCCTGGTCGGTCATACGCGCGAGGGAACGTGGTCGGCGACCCAGGCGGTGATCTCGTCGAGAGGCGTTCCGGGAGTGAACACTTCCGCCAGCCCCGCCTGCTTCAGAGCCTCGATGTCCTCCTCGGGGATCACGCCACCGCCGAAGACGACGATGTCCGAGGCGTCGCGAGCGGCCAATTCCTCGACGACTTTCGGGAAGAGCGACATGTGCGCGCCCGAAAGTGACGAGAGGCCAACGGCGTCGACGTCCTCCTGAACGGCGGTCTCGGCGATCTGGGCAGGCGTCTGATGCAGGCCCGAGTAGATCACCTCGTGGCCGGCGTCCCGGAGGGCCCGGGCGATCACCTTCGCTCCTCGGTCGTGGCCGTCGAGACCGGGTTTGGCGATGAGGATTCGTCGCACGGCGTCAGGTTACCTGCGGGTGTCTTCGGCGCTCACTCCGCCTCTTCTTCGATCCACCACTCGGTGAAGTCCCGGCAGCGGTCGTCCGGCGCGAACCGGATCACCCACAGGTTGCGATAGACGGTCGGAGGGTCGAGGTAGCGGGTCCGTCCGGTGATGATCGCCAGGTCTTCGGTCTCCACCAGGGGCTGCCACTCGAATTCCCAGCTACCGGGAGCATCGGCGGCGTCCCGCCAGCCTTCGATGATCTCCTCCTTCCCGTGCCAAGGACCGTCCGACGTCTGGGGGTCGTACACCGCGTCCTCGGTGAACAACGCCGCTATGGCCTCGGGATCGTTGGAGTCCCACGCCTCGACGTAGGCGTCCATCCATTGCTCGAGTCGCTCGGAGGTCATCAGTCGCGTTTTCCCTTCCCGGCCGCTTTCTGCATGCGCTTCCATTCTCTGACCTGGACGAGGGCCTCCTGCGAGTCGACGTCGGCGACCGACCGCGGCGTGTCGTCGGCGAATGGCCCCGCGAACTCCTCCCACCCTTCCGGCCGGATCCCGAACTGTTTGGCGAGCAGGGCGAGGAAGATCATCGACTTCTCTTCCCCGAACCCGGGAAGCTCGGAGATCCGCCTGTACAAGGTGACGGCGTCGGGCCCGTCGCTCCAGATCGCCGAGCCATCGCCTCCGTAGTGGTCGGCGAGATGGACGCAGAGGCGGTGGATCCGCTGGCCCATGCTCTTCGGGAACCGGTGGATGGCGGGTTTGGCGGCGCACACCTCGACGACCTCGTCTTCGGACATCTCGGCGATTCGCTTCGCGTCGAGGTGACCCAGTCGCTCCCGCAGCGTCGCCGGTCCCCGGAAGGCCCATTCCATCGGGACCTGCTGGTCGAGCAGCATCCCGATGAGGAGAGCGCTGCCGTCGGTGTTGAGTAGCCGATCGGCTTCGGGATCTCCGGTCACAGCCAGTGTCATGCCCGCGACCCTACTTCGTGCGGTGGTTCTCGAGCAGGTCGATTCCCTCTCGATCGCGGTCGCGACGAAGTCCGTGTCGCGCTGAGGTGGAGAGACAGACCCCTCAGTCCTTTTCGGCGAGGCGACGGAATTCCTCGGGAGCATCACGGTCCTCCCGCCCCAGGAGGGCGGCCCGGGTCACTGCTCCCTTTCCGAATCGGCGGCGGATCTCGTCGACCTGTCGGTCGACGGCGGCGGCGGCTTCTGCAGCGGCGCTTCCGGTGCGTTCGACCTCTCCCTCGTCGAGCGACAGCTCGAGCTGCTGGGCGGTGTCGTCGTCGAGTTGTGAAACCGAGATCCCGACGAGAGTCACAGGCTCCGTGGGATCGTCGATCGCTTGGCGGAGCAGGCGCCGGGCCACCCGGTCGATGGCGTCGGTGGCGGCGGTGGCGGCGTCGAGAGTATGGGACCGGGATACGATCCGGCCACCTGGGAACCGCGCCCTGAGGTGGATGGTGCGCCCTTTGCGTCCTTTCGCCCGGAGGCGACGCCCGATGCGGTCGGCCAGCGACAGGATCACCCGGTCGAGTTCGTCGAGTTCGTTGAGCCCGCGTCCGAGTGCCTGCTGCGAGCCGACCGATTTGGCACGAGGGCGCCGCCGAACCGGCCTCGGATCCTTGTTGTTGGCCAGCGCCCAGAGGTGAGCGGCCGAGGCCGGCCCCAGCCAGGCGGCGAGGGAGTCGACCGGTGTGGAGGCGATATCACCAACGGTGAATATCCCGGCGTCGTGGAGCTTGCGCGCCGTCTTCGGGCCGACTCCCCACAGGATCTCGACGGGAAGCGGCCTCAAGAACTCGGCCTCGGTTCCGGCCTCGACGTGGACGAGCCCGTCGGGTTTGGCGACCTGGGAGGCGACTTTGGCGAGGTGTTTGGTAGTGGCCACCCCGATCGACACTGGCAGGCCGACCTCCTCCCGGACCAATCGGCGGATCTCCCGGGCGATCTCGGGAGCCGGACCGAAGAGATGCTCCGACCCACGGACGTCGAGGAATGCCTCGTCTACGGAGATCTGTTCGATATCGGGTGTGAACCGTTCGAAGATCTCCATCACCTTGTCCGAGTACTCCAGGTAGCGCTCGAACGACCCGGATACGATCTTCAATTGCGGGCACAAGCGGCGCGCCTCGTTGGTGGGCATCGCCGATCGCACGCCGAAGGCACGAGCCTCGTAGCTGGCGGCGAGGACCACCCCCGCCCCCACCGCCATCGGGATTCCGCGGAGCGATGGGTCGAGGAGCTGCTCGACGGAGGCGTAGAACGCATCCAAATCGGCGTGGAGGATGTGAGCTCCACTCACGTCTCCATCTTGGCCGACGGGTGGGACATCGGCGCCCGGATTCGTCTTCGAGCCCAGTGGCGCAAGGCGGGTAGGGTGGACACATGAGTCTGTCCAATCTCCACCGCCTCCGTCTGGCCGGCGTCTCCCCCTGGTCCGATCAGATCTCCCGCCGGATGCTCGACAGTGGTGAGCTCGCCCGCCGCATCGAAGAAGACGCCGTGACCGGCGTCACGTCCAATCCGTCGATCTTTGCCAAAGCCATCGTCGGCACGGGTGACTACGACGAAGAGGTGAGGGAGATGGCGGGCAGGGGAGCCGCCACCAGCGAGATCATCGCGTCACTGATGGCGAGCGACATCCAGCGCGCCTGCGACACCCTGCGGGCGGTCTACGACGACACCGACGGACGCGACGGATTCGTGTCTGTCGAGGTGACCCCGACGCTGGCCCACGACACCGAAGCCACCGTGGCAGAAGCTCGGGAGTGGGTGAAGCGGATCGACCGACCCAACTTGTTCGTGAAGGTCCCGGCGACCGAGGCGGGCCTGCCGGCGATCCGTCGCCTCATCGCCGAAGGGATCTCTATCAACGTGACGCTGATCTTCTCGCTGGACCGGTATCGCAAGGTCATGGAGGCGTATCTGGACGGGATCGAGGAGTACATCTCGCAGGGCGGCAACCCGGAGCGGGTGGCATCTGTCGCTTCGTTCTTCGTGTCCCGGATGGACACGGAGGTGGACCGCCGCCTGGAGGAGATCGGGACCGATGAAGCTCTCGAGCTCCGTGGCCGCACGGCGGTGGCCAACGCCCGCCTCGCCTACCGCGCCTTCCTCGACAGCTTCACCGGGGAACGCTGGCGGAAGCTGGTGGCGGCCGGAGCGCGCATCCAGCGCCCGCTGTGGGCGTCGACCTCCACCAAGAACCCCGAGTACCGCGACACGCTCTATGTCGATGAGCTCGTGGCACCGCACACCGTGAACACGATGCCGCTCGAGACCATCGACGCCTACCAGGACCACGGGCCGGAGCCGGTCCCCTTCGGTCCCGAGGAGATGGCCCAGGCCGAGGAGATCCTCGACCGCATGCGAGCGGTCGGAGTCGACTACGACGACGTGATGGACGTTCTAGAGCGAGAGGGCGTCGAGAAGTTCATCGGCTCCTGGAACGAGGTCGTCGCCAGCGTGGAGGAGGAAGTCGAGAAGACGTCGTAGGCGTGGTCGAGGACGCGTCGGCTCACGACGCGTCCTCGACCTCGACCGGCATGCCTTCCTCGACCCAATGGGCCAGCCCGCCCTCCAGGTGGGCGACCTGCCGGTAACCCATCTCTTCCAACACCGTCGCCGCCAGAGCCGAACGGCCGCCCGACGCGCAATACAGGACGAGGGGCACCTCCGGGTCGAATTCGGGCCGGTGATACGGACTCGAGGGATCGGCCCAGAACTCGAGCATTCCTCGCGGAGCGAACACTGCTCCGGCGATCGTGCCCTTCGCCGCCCGCTCCTCCGGCTCCCGCAGGTCGACGAGCAGGGTTCCGGCGTCTCGGGCGGCAGCCACCTCGCTGGGACTCAGACCCTTCACCCGGGACTTCGCCTCGGCGACCATCTCCGCAATAGTGCGCATTCGTTCCTCCTTCGAGTCAACTGTCCGGCAGCATCCGCCATCGACGGCGACAATGTCATCCGTGGAAACCACGGATCTTCGATCCGGGCCTGTTGGGGGCCCGCCACCGCTCACGGGGCGCGAACAGGAGGTCTTGGCCCTCCTGGGAGACCGCCTCACCAACCGGGAGATCGCCGACCGGCTCTACATATCGGTGCGCACGGTGGAGAGCCACGTGTCGACGCTCCTCGCCAAACTCGGAGCGGAGAACCGACGACAACTCGCGGCGTTGGCCGCTGATCTGAGCCTGCGGCGCCCCCGCCACAACCTCCCGGTCCGCCGTGACTCCTTCGTCGGCCGCGAGGCTGATATTGCAGACCTCCACCGGTTGCTCGAGAGCCATCACCTGGTCACGCTGCTGGGGCCACCCGGAGTCGGGAAGACTCGGCTGGCGATCGAGGCGGCGGTTTCCTCGATAGACCGATTCCGAGACGGAGCCTGGATGGTCGAACTGACCGGCCTCAGCAACCCCGATCTCGTGCCGCTCCAGACTCTCGCCGTCGTGAAAGGAGCCGCGGCGCCTGGCGCTGACCCGACCGCTGCCCTCGCCGAAGCCCTGCGCGAGCGGCAATGCCTGCTGATTCTCGACAACTGCGAACACCTGCAGCAGGCCGTTTCGGCTATGGCTCAGCGTGTCGTCGCCACGGCCGACGACGTGACGATTCTCGCCACGAGCCGTGTTCCTCTCGGAGGGAGCGGCGAGGTCGTCTTCGCGGTCGACCCGCTCCCCCTGCCCTCGACGGACGAAGACGTCGGCGGAAACCCGGCGGTCCGCCTGTTCGCCGACCGAGCGGAAGCCTCCTCGCCCGGCTTCTCCCCGGATGACCAACTGACGACGATCAGGGACCTGGTGAGGCGCCTCGACGGGATCCCGCTCGCCCTCGAGCTGGCGGCGTCCCGGACCAGGACGTTCGAACTTCTCGAGTTGCTGATCCAACTCGAAGCCGGCTCCGACGTCCTTGCCGCTCCGCGACCCGACTCCCGTCATGCCACCCTCGACGACGCCATCTATTGGAGCTACCGGCTGCTCGACCCGCCCGACCAGCTCCTGTTCACCCGGCTGAGCGTCTTCGCCGGCTCGTTCACACTCGCCGCCGCCCAGTCGATCTGCGCCGACGGGGAGTTGGACGAGCGCCTCGTAGCAGAGAGTCTGAGCCGGCTCGTCGACCATTCCCTCGTCACCCCTGTCGACCTAGGGAGAGGCCGCCGATACCGCCTCCTGGAACCGATCCGTGCGTTCGCTCGTGAGCGTGGCACCGTGGATGTGTCGGCGGGGCATGCCGCCTACTTCGCCGATCTCACCGCCGAGGCGGCCAGCCACCTCCGGGGACGAGCACAGCAGGAATGGATCGGCCTCATCCAGGACGAGGTCGGCGACCTGCAGGCGGCGTTCGAATGGGCGGTGGCCAACCAGCCCGATCTGGCATTGAAGCTGTTCGTCTCGGTCGCGCCCTTCTGGGAGTACACCGGGCGGCGCTGGGAAGGTGTCGACTGGGCACGCAAGGTCTTCGACCTGGTCGAGGGGGTCGAGTCGCGGCTGGCCGTTCGGGCGGCGACGATGGCCGGTTGGCTCGCCGTTTCCCACGATGCTCCGCTCGTGGCTGCCGAGGCACAGCAGGCGATGGAGAAGGCGCGCCGGATCGGTGATGACGCCGGCTTCCACCGCGCCCAGGTGATCCTGGCATGGGTGACACTCCACTCGGACATCGCGACCGCCATCGGCCTCCTCTCCGAGGCGATCACCTTCTTCGAGAGCACCGGCGACCGCTGGTGGCAAGCATTGGCCTTGCTCCGCCGAAGCGACCTGGTTCCCTCTGGGAGATCCGACGCCGCGACCGCGCGGAGCCTCCTGCGGGCCGTGGGCGACATGCATCTCTACCTCATGGCGACTCGTTTTCTCACCTCAGCCGCCCTGCTGGAGGGAGACATCGATGGCGCCGAGAGCTTTGCGATCGAGGCGCGCCAGCTCGCCAGGCGGCTCGACAACCGACACGAGGAAGCCGAAGCGACTCGATTCTTGGGACGGGTGGCGCTGCGCCGCAACGATCTCGAGTCAGCTGAGGAGCACTATTCGACGTCCATCCCCGTCCTGGTGAGCACCGGTGACGTTCGTTGCGCGGGAAGGGGCTTCGCCGAGCAGGCGCTGCTCCATTTTCGCCGCGGGAACATCGCAGCCTCGCTCGAAGCAGTCGAGAAGGGGTGGTCCCTGGCTTCCTCGGTCCCCGACCCACGCGGGATGGCCGAGAATCTCTCGGTACTGGCGCTCCACGTGGACGGTGAAGACGCCATTCGGCTCGTCGCCGCCGCTAGGCGGATCCGCGAGAGCGATGCTCCGCCCCTCGACGTTGCCGCCGACATCCATGCCCATCTGCATTCCCTGTCCGTCGACGAAGAGTCGTACGCAACGGCCTGGCAGGAAGGCGCCAGCGCCGATCCAGAAGCTCTGGTGAGCGAAGTCTTGGCTCAGCTCTCCGCCTGACGAGCCGCTTCGATGAATCGCCGCACGGCGTCCAGATCCTTTTCGAAGCCGCCATCCGGAAGCAGTCGGTTGGTGAGAGTTAGTGAGTCGACGCCCGTCGGCCGCACCGCCGCTATCGCCTCGGCGACGTTGTCGGGCCCGAGCCCGCCGGCGAGGATGACGGGAACTCGGCTCTGTTCGACGATCGCCCGGCTGATCGTCCAGTCGTGGGTCGTCCCGGCGGCGCCGATCCCCTCCACCTCGTCGGTGACGGAGTCGAGGATCAGCCAGTCGACGTGGTGGGCGAACCGCCGGGCCTCCCCGACCGCCTCCGGTCCGGTGATGGGGATGGCCTGCATGAGCTCGGTGGGGATCCCGCGTCGATCCAGCCAGGCACGCAGGTCGGCCACGGCAGCGGGCGGGAAAGCCACCGTGTCGCCGCACAAGTGCAGGATGTCGGGGCGCACGGCGGCGACGAACGCCTGGATCGCGACCATGTCGGTCTCGACCGTCAGGGCGACGCTCCTGGCTCTGCCGCGGAGACGCTCGACGATCGCCTGGCCGGTCTCCAGTTCGACTTCTCCGGGCAGGCCGCGCTCGGAGATCGTCACCCCGACGTGGTCCACGCCGAGGTCGGCCAGAGCTTCCGCTTCTTCCGGGCTCTGGGCCGTGTAGATCTGGATCAGCATGCCGAGAAGGGTATGGCCGCCGGGTAGCGTGCCGGACGATGACCACGATCGCGTGCCTGGGTGACATCGACATCGACCTCCTGGTCACCGTCGACCGCTATCCACGACGAGGCGAGGAGTCGTTTGCCGAGGAAGCTCAGATCGGGCTCGGAGGGTCGGCGGTCAACACAGCAATCGTGCTCACCCGCCTCGGACCACAGACGACGATGCTCGCCCAGGTGGGAGACGACGAGTTCGGGGCGCGGGCTCTCGGCGAACTCGAGAAGGTCGGCGTCGGCACCGAATGGGTGGTCCGCCGTCCGGGTGAGGTCACCGGAATGAACGTGGTCGTCATAGACCCGGATGGGGAGCGGACGATGATCGGCCTGCGAGGAGCGAACCGATCGTTCGACCACCGCTGGTCCGGCCAGGGCGACTGGCTCCACGTGTCCGCCTACGCCTTGCTCGAAGGCGAGCAGAGGGGATCTGCTCTCGCCATCCTCGAGCAAGCAAAGCGGCGTGGGGTCCCGATTTCGGTGGACGTTCCATCCGGAGTGGCCAGAGTGCGCGGGCCCGACCTGCTGCCCAGCCTCCAGGGTGTCACCGTGCTCACGGTCGGACGCCGCTCTCTCGAGCGGATCGTTCCCGGTGGCGACCCGGAGCCGTTGACGACGACGTGCGACTTCGTGGCGATCACCGATGGCTCACGCTCGGTCGAGATCCGGCGGCGCAACGAGACTCTCTGGATCACGCCTCCGAGGGTGCCGGTGGAGGACACCACCGGCGCCGGGGACTCGTTCATCGCCGGGCTCGTCGCCGCCCACATCCAGGGACTCGACACCGCGACGGCGGCGGTGTTGGCGACGGCGCTCGGCGCCGCCGCGGTGCAGGTGAGAGGCGCCGGCGCGGCGCTGGCAGCAGCCCCGGTGAACGACGTGCTGCGAACCGACTGGCCCGACGCACGACCGGACGCGTTGGAGATCCTCCGGCGCTACTTCGCCTGAGCAGCCGCCTCCCGAACCCGGCGGACCGCCTCGGCGGCGCCCCCGCTCCAGGGAGGACCGTGGCCGGGGAGCACCCAGGTGGCGTCGAGAGACTCGATGTTGCTCAGTGACTCCAGGGCCAGAACCGGGTCGTCGGTGAACGGCGCCGGCTGGGGTCCCTGCTCGCCGGTGAGGACGTGTCCGGTCGTCAATGCGTCGCCCACGCACACCGCCTTCACCGACGCAAAGTGGTAGGCGACGCTACCCGGGGAATGGCCCGGTATCGGGATGACCCGCGGCCGACCAGGAAGCTCGAGTTCCTCTCCACCCTCCAGTTCGCGGAGCTCCGTCACGAATCGGGTCCGCAGTCCGCCCCGCAACCCGGCGTATGTGAGGAACCTCAACAGGGGACCCACTTTCACTTTGCCCCACGAGGGGCTCGTCTTCTCCTCGCCCCTTGCGCGGGCGGCGTCGCCACCGTGGACGTAGACGGGCACCCCGTGCTCGCGTCGGAGGCGTTCGGCAAACCCGAGATGGTCGCTGTCGCCGTGGGTGAGGAGAACGGCACGTACGTCGGCGAGTTCACGACCCATCGCGAGGAGCTCGGCCAGGAACTCCTTCCAGAGTCCGGAGAGACCGGCGTCGACCACGGTCACGCCAGTTTCGTCTGCCACCAGATAGACGTTGACGTAGTCGGATCCGATGCGGTGGAGGGAGGGGGCGAGTTGCATGAGGAGCCTCGGGGAGAGATCAGATGTCGTCGATGCCCAACCTATCCAGCAAGGCCTCGAATCGTGTCTCCAATTCTGAGATCCGCCCCTCGATCGACACCGACGGGGCCGAGGGCTCGGGCGGGGTGGAGTCGCCGGCCACCAACGTCTGGCTGATGCGGCGCTGACTCTGACCCGGGCTGCGCGGCAGCCTGACCGCCAGTCCGGCTTCGCAGAGGTCGTCGATCGTCTTCTCCACTTCCGCGGTGGACGAGAACGTCAGGTATCGCTCGGTGCGGCTGCGCAACTCCGCTGCGGTCTGCGGTCCCCGCAGGAGCAGCACGGCGAGGATCGCCTGTTGCTCGGGGCCGATCTCGAAGGCTTCTCCCACCTTGTGCCGATACTTCGTGACCCGGTCACCCGAGCGTCGCACCGGAGTGGCCAACCCGGCGTCGTGGAGCCGGACCAGGGCCTGCTCGACCTCGTATTCGTCGAGCGACATGACCGGGTTGCGGTTGGTCGCCTGGTTGGAGCCCGCCACCACGGCGGAAAGGGTCAACGGGTAGTTGTCAGGGGTCGTCATCGCCTTCTCGATGAGGACCCCGAGGACGCGGCCCTCGACGGGATCCAGTGCTGGACGCTGGTCGCTCATGTTCCTCCTGGGTTCATTCGGACCACGACCACGGCTCTTGCGGATAGTCGTGGGCCGCCAGCCGAGGCAGCACCGACGGCAACTCCGCGGGATAGACCGGTTCGGAGAGCCGACGCAAGTCGGTGGCGTCCAACCAGCGGTACTCCTCCACCGACGCGATCTCGATGTCGGTCAGCCCCGCCGGCCGCACCTGGAGGTCGGTGGTGTGGGCTACGTAGAAATCCTCGATCGAGAGATAGGTAGCGCCGAGGAAATCGAACACCACCTCCCGCCTGGCGACGAGGCACCCCCATTGGACGTTCGACTGGCCGGTCTCCTCCCACAATTCCCGACGCGCCGCCTCCTCCGTGGTCTCGTCGGGCTCCACACCGCCTCCGGGGGTGAACCACCAGGTGCCATCACCAGGCCGATGCGGGTCGCCTCCCCGGAAAAGCAGAGTGCGGGCACCGGGACCGATGAGGATCACACGGGCGGCGGGTCGGGTGATCGGTGTCACGGAGAGTCAGCGTATTCCGGCCGGTCGGTCAGCCGGAACGGTCACACCTTCTCGAGCGGCGCCCAGGCGAGCAGCAGTCGGCGCTTGCCGCCGACGTCGAACACCACCTCGGCTTCGGCGCGGTCGCCGACGCCGGTCACCTCACGGACCGTGCCCAGGCCCCACTTGTCGTGGCGGACACGATCGCCGGCGCCGATCTGGTCGGGGCTGACAGTGGTACGGGGCCCAGCCACCTGCTCGGACCGGGGCTGGCGACGGCGCTTGGCCGCTCGCTCCATCAGCGATTCCGGCACCTCGTCGAGGAATCTCGACCGGCGGTTGTAGTTGGTCCCCCCGTACAGCATTCGGCTGGCGGCGGACGTGAAGAAGAGCCGCTCCTGGGCTCGCGTGATGCCGACGTAGGCGAGGCGCCGCTCCTCTTCGAGTTCGTGGGGTTCGCCTAGCGTGCGCATGTGCGGGAAGACGCCCTCCTCCATCCCGATCATGAACACGACCGGGAACTCGAGGCCTTTGGCAGTGTGGAGGGTCATGAGGGTCACGGCTCCCCCGCCCTCTTCCCATTCGTCGACGTCGGCCACCAGGGCGGTGGTCTCGAGGAACACCTCGAGTTGGCGCTGCGGGGGCATCTCGTCCCACGGCTCGTCGCCGATGACGGCGCCTTCGTTGGACTCGACGAACTCGGCCGCCACCGAGCGAAGCTCCTTTAGGTTCTCGACCCGGCCCATTGCCTCGATGGTCCGCTCCGCCTCCAGAGAGGCGATATAGCCGGTGTCACTGAGGACGGCGTCGACGGCGGCGGGGACGCCCCCTTCGCCGAGCGCCTCGCCCAGATGGTCGATGATCGCCACGAATTCGGCCAGGCTGTTCTTCGCCCGGCTGTTCAGGGCGTGGATCTCGTCGGCCCGCCGCAGGGCGTCCAGGAAAGGGATGCGATTGGCGTCGGCGAACCGATCGACGTGGGCGATGGTGGTGCTGCCTATCCCCCGCTTCGGCTCGTTGATGATCCGCTTGACCGCCACCTGGTCGGCCGGGTTGACGAGCGTCCGCAGGTAGGCGAGGGCGTCCTTGATCTCTTTCCGTTCGTAGAACTTGACCGACCCGACGACCGTGTAGGGGATGCCGCGGCGGACGAACACGTCCTCCACCACCCGGGACTGGGCGTTGGTGCGGTAGAAGACGGCGATGTCGGACGGGTTGTAGCCCTCGTCGATCAGGGTGTCGATCTGGTCGGCCACGAACCCGGCCTCATCGTGCTCGTCTTCCGCTTCGAAGCGGACGATCGGCTGACCCTCGCCCTTGTCGGACCACAGGTTCTTGGGGGTGCGCCCGCTGTTGTTGGCGATGACGGCGTTGGCCGCCTCGAGGATGGTCTCGGTGGACCGGTAGTTCTGGTCGAGGATCACGACCCGGGCGTCGGGGAAGTCCTGCTCGAAGTGGCGGATGTTGCGGATGTCGGCGCCCCGCCAGCCGTAGATCGACTGGTCGGCGTCGCCCACGACGCACAGGTTGCGATGGATGGCGACGAGTTGCTTGATCAGCACGTACTGGGCGTGATTGGTGTCCTGGTATTCGTCGACGTGGACGTAGCGGAAGCGGTTCTGGTACTGCTCGGCCACGTCGTCGAAGGCGCCCAGCAGTTCGACGGTGATCATCAGCAGGTCGTCGAAGTCCATCGCCGACGCCTCCAGCAGGCGCTGCTGGTAGAGGCGGTAGATGTCGGCGACTTGCTCGTGGTAGAAGCCGTCGCCCCGGGAGGCGAAGGTCTCGAAGTCGACGAGCTCGTTCTTGGCGTTGGAGATGGCCGCCTTGACCCCCTTGGGCGGGAATCGCTTGGTGTCGAGGTCGAGGTCCTTTATCACCTGGGTGATGAGGCGGACGGAGTCGGCCTCGTCGTAGATGGAAAAACCGCTCCGATAGCCCAGGCGGTGCCCCTCCGCTCGGAGGATGCGGACACAGGCGGAGTGGAAGGTCGAGACCCACATCGACCGCCGCAGCCCGCCGACGAGGTGAGCGACACGCTCCTTCATCTCGTTGGCAGCCTTGTTGGTGAAGGTGATGGCGAGGATCTGCTCGGGCGGTACCCGCCGGTCACGGATCAGATGGGCGATGCGATGTGTCAGTACCCGCGTCTTGCCCGACCCGGCGCCGGCGACGACCAGCAGCGGGCCTTCGGTGGCGGCGACCGCCTCACGTTGGGCAGGGTTGAGCCCTTCGAAGAGTGGGGAATCGGTGGGGGCGTCGGCGTCGGGCCCGACCCACTCCCCTCCGACCTCGAAGTCTTCGTCCTGGGCGAACCAGTGGGTCTGCATCTAGGTCGATGCTACAGGCCTGGGCGACGGGAATCACACGCGTGAAACTTTTCAGTCGGCAGACGGCAACGACGCCGTGGACCGGGGGTTACTCCGTTGCCAAGCCCAGGCCGGGGGGACGGCGGGGCTCGGCGGATTCGGGGACGGGAGCGACGCTCCCGTCGATGTCTTTCTCCCCCGCCGACAAGGGGAGGGAGAAGCAGAAGCGGCTGCCGGTGGGGAATCGCCTCTCGTACCACACCTCGCCGCCCATGGCTCGCGCCAGACGGCGGGCGATGGGAAGCCCGAGGCCGATACCCGACGAGGAACGGGCGTCGCCCTTCGAGAGCTGCTCGAAGTGCTCGAAGATCTTCTCGACGGCGGAATCAGGCACACCCGGGCCGTTGTCGGCGACGACCACCACATAGTGATCCCCGTACCCGAAGCCCTCGACGAGGATCTGCTCACCGCCGTACTTGCGGGCGTTCTCCAACAGGTTGCGGATCACCTGCTGAACCCGCTTCGGGTCGGCTTCGACCATGACGCCGGTCGGCATCGACACAACGACGTCCCGGCTGGAGTCGGTCGCCACGAGCAGCTCGGTCACCTCGTGAACCACTTTGCCCAGGTCGAACAAGTCGGGCCGGAACCGCAGCCGCCCCGCCTCGAGACGGGGAATCACGAGGACGTCCTCTACCAGGTCGCCCAGATAGAGAGACTGCTTGTGGATGTAGTAGAGGAACTCGTCGACCTCGCTGTCGGGCAGATCCCGCCAGCCCGAGATGAGCGTGTCGGCGAAGCCGGCGATGGAGGTGAGAGGCGTGCGCAGTTCGTGGCTGACCATCGCCACGAAGTCGTTCTTGATCGAATGGGCTTCTTCGGCGGCCTGCTCGGCGCGGCGCACACGGAGATTGGCCTTGACGACGAGCCAGATCGCGATGCCCAAGGCCACCAGGCCGCTGATGAACATGGCGAGGTCGACCCAATCAGGCATGAGCTCCGCCCTCGACTAGTGAGCCACGCAGCGTACCGTGCTCACTGGGCAACATTTTCAGCGAGAAGGCGGCGGAGGGTGGTCGTGAGGACGCCCTTGCGGAGGTCGAACTTGTCCATGTAGGCGTTGACCCCTGCTTCCCAAGCCGCCTTCTGTTCCTCCGGTGTGGCGACACCAGAAACCATCACGATCGGGATCTTCACGCCGGCCGCCCGCAACGCCCGGACCAGGTCGACGCCGGAGGAACGAGGCATCGAGTAGTCCACGACGAGGGCATCGGTCGGCGACTCGGCCAGACGTTGAACCGCCTCGCGGGCTCCCGCCGCCACGGAGACGTCGAAACCGGCACCGGCGAGGGTGGCGGCAATCAGCTGGCGGACCCCGGCGGAGTCATCGACGACGAGCACGCTCGGCCGCTTGCCATCCAACTGCGGCTGGCTGCGGGCGAACTCCGACAGGTAGTGCGGGTCGATCACGACCAGCACCTCGCCACCGCCCAGGAAGGCGGCGGCCGTGATGTGAGTTGCACCTTCGAGGATCGGACCGAGGTCTTTGACCGCCACCCTCCGCCGGTCGATGATCTCGGGCACCGTGACCGCCACGAGACCGGAGCGACCGGTGAGGACGACGACTTCCCGCTCGGGTTCGATCGCCGTCATGCCGACCGCCTGGGCGAGGGATACAACCGGGACGCTGGTGCCCTCGTAGCGGATCTCCCGGCCGGCATCGGTGACCTCGATGTCGGTGTCGTTGAGGACGATGGTGCCCACCACCGACGCCTCCGGAAGACCCCAGAACTGGTCGCCAACGGCGACCACGACCATGTTCTGGATCACGAGCGATACCGGCAACGTGAGGACGACGGTGGTCCCCTCGTCGGGGATGCTCTCGATTTGGATGCCCCCGTGGAGGCGCTCGATGACATCGGCGACGACGCTGAGGCCTTCCCCGGTGCCGCTGAAGTCGTCGGAGACGAGGCGGGTCGAGAAGTCGGGCCGCATGAGCAGTGGCGTCGGGTCGTCGGGGATGACGAGCCCGAGTTCGGCGGCCCGCTCCTCGACGAGCTTCCACTTGATGCCGCTGCCGTCATCGGCCACGGAGATCTGCACCCTGTCGTCGCGGCGCTGGATGTGGATGGAGACGGTGCCGGTGGGCGACTTGCCCTTGGCGGTGCGCACGTCGGGTGGCTCCAACCCGTGGTCGACGGCGTTCACGAGGAGGTGCCGGAGCGGTTCGCGCAGCTGCTCGACGATCTGGCGGTCCATCAAGACGTCTTCGCCGGTGATCTCGAACCGCACGTCCTTGCCCAGCTTGCGGCCGAGATAGCGGATGAACTGCGGGAAGGTCTCCGCCGCCTCGCGGAAAGGCACGTTGGCGAGCGCCACCGCCTGGTCCTGCAACTCCTCCATCGACTTGGTGAGGCGCTGCATGTGGGTCCGCCACGCCGAGAGCACCTTCTTCGGGTCGGCGCCTTCGAGGTTGACGAGCGACAGGTCGGCGAGCACGGCGGTGTCCAGTGACACCTCAACGAGGCGGTTGATCAGCCGGTAGAGCTCACCGGTGTCGACACGGGTGACGCCCTCGAGCAGGGAGGTGGTGACCGACGAGAGGAGGCCGCCGAGGGCGCCCGGATCGGTTTGGGACGGTTTGTTCGCCGCCGGCTTCATTTCGGCCCCCTGCGCCTTCTCCACCCGGCTGACGGCCCGGGCGAGTTCCACCGTGTTGTCGCCCTGGTGGGCCTCGCCGAGCCTTTCGGAGAGCTCGATGAGGGAGGAAGCCAGCTCGGTGGTCGCCTCTACGCGCTGCTCGCGCAGGGCGCGCCACGTCTGCTCGAGCATGGCCGCCGCCGAGGCGACTGCCTCTTCGCCCATGAGGCGCGCCGAGCCTTTCACGGTGTGGGCGTGGCGGACGATGTCGTCGAAGTCGGACGGATCGAGATCGCCGATCAGGAGTGCCCGGGCGGCTTGGAGCAGAGCGTCGGAACGCTCCTCGAGTTCCTGACGAAAAAGCTCCGTCAGCTCGGGTGACTGCCGCGGATCCACTTGCACCTTTGACTCGGTGGGCACACAGAAAGTATCGGGCGGAGTGCCGGGCCTCTTGAGGACTAGGTCCCCCGCATCATCCCTTGGACACCGTGAGAGTTATCGGTTGTCTGGGTGCAACAACGCTACCGGACCGCTCGATTCGATGTTCGCGGAATCGACGTCATTCCCACTCGATCGTGGCGGGCGGTTTGGAGGAGATGTCGTATGCCACGCGGTTGACGTGTGGCACCTCGTTGATGATCCGCGAGGACATCGTCTCCAGCAACTCGTAGGGCAAACGGGCCCAGTCGGCGGTCATGGCGTCTTCGCTCGTCACGGCGCGGATGATCACCGGGTAGGCGTAGGTACGTCCGTCTCCCTGTACTCCGACGGTCCGGACCGCCGGGAGCACGGCGAATGCCTGCCAGATGTCCCGATACAGGCCGGCGCGGCGGATCTCCTCCAGAACGATCTTGTCGGCGGCCCGGAGGATGTCGAGGCGTTCTCGGGTCACTTCCCCGATGATGCGCACCGCCAGACCCGGTCCAGGAAACGGCTGTCGCCAGACGATCTCGGGGGGCAGCCCCAATTCCTCGCCCACCACCCGCACCTCGTCCTTGAACAGGTCCCGAAGCGGCTCGATCAGTTCGAGTTCCATGTCCTCGGGCAGGCCGCCGACGTTGTGGTGGGTCTTGATGGTGGCGGCCGTGGCACTCCCCGATTCGATCACGTCCGGGTACAGGGTGCCCTGGACGAGGAATCGGGCGTCTCCGACCTCCCGGGCTGTTTCCTCGAACACCCGAATGAACGTTTCGCCGATGATCTTGCGCTTCTGCTCCGGGTCGGTCACTCCTTCGAGCCTCTCGAGGAAGCGGTCGGCGGCTTTGACGTGGATCAGGTCCACGTCGAAATGCCCCCGGAATGTCTCCTCGACCTGCTCGGCCTCGTCGGCTCGCAGCAGACCGTGGTCGACGAAGATGCACGTCAGCTGGTCGCCGATCGCCTCGTGGACGAGGGCGGCGGCGACCGCCGAGTCGACGCCTCCCGACAGGCCACAGATGACACGGGCATCGCCGACCTGGGCGCGGATCCTCTCGACTTGCGACTCGATGATCGAGTGGGAGGTCCAGGTGGGCCGGGCCCCGCACACGTCGTAGAGGAAGTGGCGAAGGATCTCCCCTCCTCGCGGAGTGTGGGCCACTTCCGGGTGGAACTGGACGCCGTAGAGACGGCGCTCCCGGTTCTCCATGACCGCCACCGGGGCCCCAGGAGAGCGAGCGACGACGTCGAAGCCCGGAGGCGCCTGCGCCACCATGTCGCGGTGGCTCATCCACACCTCCTGCTGGCGGGGGAGGTCCCGCATCAGGACCGAGTCGCCCGTCACCTCGAGAGCGGTTTTGCCGTATTCGGCGGTTCCCGTGTTCTCCACCACTCCGCCGGCCACGTCGGCCAGAAGCTGGTGGCCGTAGCAGATGCCGAGCACCGGCACCCCGGTGTCGAGCACGTCAGGGTCGAGCCGGTAGGCGTCCTCGGCGTATACCGAGGCGGGACCGCCGGAGAGGATGATCCCGACCGGGCGGCGACGCCGAACCTCATCGGCATCGATGTCGCGGCCCACTATCTCGGAGCGGACGTGGGCTTCGCGTACCCGGCGGGCGATCAGTTGGGCGTATTGGGCTCCGAAGTCGACGACGAGGACCGTGTCGGCGTCGGGGACGCTCACCCCATCCCCACCCTCTGGCTGCGCTGCAGGGCCTTGCCCTCGGTCTGGATGGACGGGGCGATCATGACCTCCGCCTTCTGGAACTCCTTGACGTCGGAGTACCCGGTGGTGGCCATCGCCACACGCAGCGCCCCGAACAGGTTGCGGCGCCCGTCGTTTTCGTACGCCGGACCGACGAGGATCTCCTTCAGCGTGCCCAGGCAGCCGACGTGCACCCGAGCCCCGCGGGGCAGGGTCGGATGGAACGTGGCCATTCCCCAGTGGTAGCCCTTGCCCGGAGCTTCGGCGGCCGCCGCCAGAGGGGAGCCGATCATGACGGCATCGGCCCCACAGGCGATCGCCTTGGCGACGTCTCCCCCGGTGCGCATGCCGCCGTCGGCGATGACGTGCACGTAACGGCCGGTCTCGTCGAGGTAGCGCATCCGGGCTCCGGCGGCGTCGGCGATGGCGGTGGCCTGGGGGACACCGACGCCGAGGACGCCGCGGGTCGTGCAGGCCGCACCGGGACCGACGCCGACCAACACTCCAACCGCCCCGGTGCGCATCAGGTGGAGAGCCGTGGAGTAGGAGGCGCAACCACCGACGATCACCGGCACCTCGCAGTCGGCAATGAACTGCTTGAGATTGAGCGGCTCACCCCTCGACGACACGTGCTCCGCCGAGACGACGGTGCCCTGGATCACCAGGATGTCGAGACCCGCCTGGAGGGCGTACGGCGACAGCTCCTTCACCCGCTGCGGGGTGAGGCTGGCCGCCGTGACGATCCCCGCAGCTTTCATCTCCTCGATACGCCGCCCGATGAGCTCGGGCTTGATCGGCTCGAGGTAGATCTCTTGCATGCGCCGAGTCGCCTTGTCGGGCTCGAGTTCGGCGATCTCCTCGTAGTAGGGCGTGGGATCCTCGTAACGGGTCCACAGCCCCTCGAGATTGAGCACGCCGAGGCCGCCCAAGTGGCCGATCTCGATGGCGGTGGCCGGGCTGAGGGCGCCGTCCATCGCCGATCCCATCATCGGAAGCTCGAAACGGAACGCATCGAGCTGCCAGCTGATGTCGACATCGTCAGGATCTCGGGTCCGCCGGCTGGGGACGATGGCTATGTCGTCGAATCCAAAAGCCTGTCGGCCTGATTTGCCGATACCGATGTCGATTTCCACGAGGATCCTCCGCCGAACGTCGTGCCCGACGAAGGGTACCAGCGCGCTCCGTCCGGCCGGACCGTTACGCTCAGCCGCCATGGCACCCCGGTGGACGGTGATCGATCTCGTCCTAGTCGTGCTCGGCTCGGTCGGCGGCGCGCTGGCGGCCGGCACTGTGGCGACCCTGTCCGGCGCCCCGAACGACGTCGTCCTGCTCTCCTCATTCGGCGGCCAGTACGTCGGCACGCTCGGTGTCCTGTGGCTGATCGGACGGAGTCGCGGTCTCGGTGTCGACAGCCTCGGCTTCGACGTCCGCCCGACCGACGTCATCTACCTGGGACTCGGCGTTGCCCTTCAGATCGCGATCGCCCTCCTGTTTGCGCCCCTCCAGCAGCTCCTCCTCCCCGACGAGGGACCCAGCCAGGAGATCGCCGAGATCTTCATCGCCCTGCAAGGGACCGGGGCCCGGCTGGCGATGGTGGCCATCGCCACGCTTCTGGCCCCCCTGTCCGAGGAGCTCATGTTCCGGGGCCTCTTGTTGCGGGCGCTGGCCGACCGCCCCCGGCGACTGATCATGATCGTGACGGCCGCGGTCTTCGCCACGTTCCACTTGCTAGGGGTAACATCGGTCGGCGCCGGCGTGCTCGTGTTCGTCCAGATCTTCCTGGTGGGGTTGGTGCTGGCGCAGGTGACGCTGCGCCATGGCCGGCTGGGCCCGGCGATCTTCGTGCACTCGGGGTTCAACCTCGTGGCGGCGATCGTCCTGCTGCTGCCCCCGGAGCTCCTCGAGGAGCTGGGCCAGGCGGGAGCTCAGTAGCCGCCCAGTCCTACCGCCCTTCGGATCTCGACCATCGACTTCTCGGCTTTAGCCCGGGCGTCGAGCGCCCCTCGCTCCATGATGCGGGCGACTTCGGCGTCGTCGAGTTGCTTGTAGCGGGTCCGGATCGGGGTGAGACCGTCGATCACCGCCTCGGCCACCGCCTCCTTGAACCGGCCATAGCCGCCCTCGGCGTGCTCGTCGACGAGGTCGTCGATCTTGCGGCCCGAGAAAAACGAGAAGATCTCGAGTAGGTTCGAGATGCCCGGCTTGCGATCCCAGTCGTAGGCGACCGTGGTCTCGGAGTCGGTCACTGCCGTCCGGATTCGCTTGCGGATGACGTCGGGATCGTCCACGAGGAGGATCCGCGAGTTCGGGTTGGGGTCCGACTTCGACATCTTCGATGTCGGGTCCTGGAGCGACATCACGCGGGCGCCGATCTCGGGAGTGATCCGCTCGGGGATCGGGAACAGATCAGCGAACCGGCTGTTGAAGCGCTGGGCCAGGTCGCGGGTCAGCTCCAGATGCTGGGTCTGGTCATCGCCGACCGGAACGGCATGGACCCGGTGGACGAGGATGTCGGCGGCCATCAGAACGGGATAGGAGAACAGACCGAGGTTCTGGCCGGCCTTGTCGGCCTTCTCCTTGTATTGGGTCATGCGCTCGAGCTGGCCGATGCCCGTGATCGTCCCCAGGATCCAGGCGAGCTCGGCGTGCTGAGGTACCTGGGACTGGTAGTAGAGGAGCGACCGGTTCGGGTCGATGCCCACGGCGAGGAGGTTCTTGGCCGTCTTGAGCCGGGACGTGTGGAACTCGGTAACGTCATAGGGGACCGTCATGGCATGCAGGTCGACGACGCTGTAGATAGTTTCGTCGTACTCGTCCTGCATCTTCACCCAGTTGGCCAGGGCCCCGATGTAGTTGCCCAGGTGCAGGTCGCCGGTGGGCTGGATCCCGGAGAAGACTTTCTTCACTTCTGTCGTCATGTCGGCTCTCCAAAGGGTCTGAATCGAAAAAAGCCGCCGGATCGCTCCGGCGGCTCGGCAATCGAGACTGGCGCGCGGAGCTAACTGCAGTCGCTCCACCACCACCAGCTACGGCTGCTCGACATCTCGCCCGGGATCCTAACGCCATCGGCGTCGCGCCGCCACAGCCCCCGGGTTGCACTCTTCAGCTGTCTCCCGTATATTCAACCTATTGGTTAATTAACTGATTGGTTGAATATGGCGATCGACGAACTCAGCAGAACATTCGCGGCCCTGGCAGACCCGACGCGCCGGGCGATCCTCCACCGACTCACTGCCGGTGAGGCGACGGTCAAGGAACTCGCCGCACCGTTCGAGATGAGCCTCCCGGCGGTCTCCAAGCACCTGAAGGTGCTGGAGCGGGCGGGATTGATCAGGCGCGGTCGCCATGGGCAGTGGCGTCCGTGTCGGCTCGACGCCCGGCCGCTCAAGGACGCCGCCCAGTGGATCGCCGACTACCAGCCTTTTTGGGAGGGCAGCTTCGACCGCCTCGAAGAGCACCTCCGAGAGATCCAGAAAGGAGACCGAGATGGCTGAAGCAGCAGGCCATGAACTCACGATCAGGCGGGTCTTCGACGCACCCCAGGACCTGGTTTTTCAGATGTGGGCCGACCCCCGGAACCTCGGTGCCTGGTGGGGGCCGCGAGGATTCGTGGCGGTGGCGGTGGACATGGACGTCGCGCCCGGCGGGTCCTGGCGAACGTGCATCCGCCCCCAGGACGACGACGCCACCGAGTACTGGTGCAGCGGCCGCTATCAGGAGGTGTCTCCGCCAGACCGTCTCGTGTTCACGTTCGCTTGGGAGCAGCCACCGGGAACCCGGGGCCACGAAACCGTTGTGACCGTGACCTTCGCCGCCGTCGGCGACCGAACCGAGATGGTGTTCCACCAGACGCCCTTCGAAACGACCGAAGACCGCGACGAACACGAGAGCGGCTGGGCGGAGGCCTTCGACGACCTGACCCTCCACCTGACCGACGTCATGTGGGAAGGCGAGCCGACATGACGAACGTCGAGGTGACCACCGAGCATCGCGCGACACGGCGGGAGTGGCTGGGACTGGCGGTCATCGCCCCCCTGTGACGCGTTCGTGGAGGGCATGCACATCAGTTCGGCGGTGATGGCGGTGACCCTGTTGCGCCACATCGTCCCCGGCGGCGAGGCGGAAACCGGCTAGGTGGTCAGTCGAACGGCACGTCGAGGGCCGAGCACAGGAAGGATACGAACGGCGCGGCAACTCGACAGCGCTCCAGGAACACATCGATGAAGTCGCTGGACGTCACCGCTTTGTTGGTGAACCTGGCGGAGGCGGCGAAGTCCTTGCGGCGAAGGTCGTCGATCAGGGGGTGATCGGCGTCGAAACCGCGCGGCGGGCGCGCCAGGCGCTCACCCTCCAGGGTGAAGCGCTGCTCGAAGTCGGGAGCGCCGACCGTCTTCTCCCACTCGTCGGGCCGGTCGGCGATGGCTCGGCGGATCTTCGCGGCGGTGGCGGCATCGGGGCGCCAACAACCGACGCCCAAATAGGACCGACCCGGCTGGATCGCCAGGTAGAACCGCGGCGTGGCCGCCTCTTCGTGCATCCGATGCCGGATGCCGACTCCCAGATAGGTGCGATACGGGGACTTGTCGACGGAGAAGCGGATGTCGCGCGCCATCCGGATCAGCGACCCTCCGACCACCGACGGCTCGACGATGAAGTGCGGAGAGATGGCCGCAAACGGCTCCACCAGGTCGGCGATGAACCGCAATGCCGGCAGCCGAACGTGTCGCTCGTAGTCGTCGCGGTGGGCGGCGAACCACTCCCGGTCGTTGTGGGCGGCGAGATCTCGGAGGAAGGCGAACAGGCGCGGGCTGAAGTGGGCCATGCCGGCGAACGTACATGGACGACACCGCGGCGACTAGAGGGTCGTGACACGCCAAATCCGGGCGAGATAGCGACATCCTGCCGATACCGTGGCCATGAGGACTCGACGACAGTGTTCGCAAAACGACTCCGGTCCTGGGCATGGGACTACCTGGTGATCCTGGGGCTGATCGGGATCGTCTTCGTCGTGTTCGGATTGCCCATGCTTCTCGGCTGGCTGGACCTCGCCGCGATCTGGTCGGACCGCACACTCTCGGATGTGGCCATCACGGTGCTGACGGTGATCCCCACACTCGTGTACTTCACCGCCACCGAGGCGGGGCCACGTCACGCCACTTGGGGCAAGCGAAAGAGCGGCCTGCGGGTCGCCGCTGACGGAGAACCATTGGTCGGCGCCGCCCTGGTTCGCAACATCGTCAAGCTCTTGCCTTGGCAGTTCGGTCACCTGGCGGCAACACGGTTCGCCACCGCTCCCGAGGCGACCACCTCGGCGACTGTCTTCTTCGTGGTGTCGATGGTGTTGCTCGCCGCCGTTGCCCTGCCTCCCCTGTTCGGGAAGCGAGGCCTCCACGAGGTCGCCTCGGGAACCACGGTCGTGCCGGCGGATCAGCCGGCTTCGACTCCCGTATAGAAGGACGTGGTCCGCTGGGCAGCGGCCTCCGCTTCTGCGGGATCCGTCCCGGCGGCGATGCTGGCGTCCCGCCAGGCAGCGCTGCTCGCTCCATAGAAAGCCCGGCCTTCGTCCGAAGCCGCCCACGCCTCGAGGTCGGTGGGCTTGGCGGCCTCGTTGTTCGATACGTGCAGAGCCAGGCCCATGAGCGCCCCGTCCCAGCCCACACCGACCGCTCCCGGGCCGAACTGGGTCCACATGTCGTCGTCGACGTGGGCGACGTGTTCGAGCGTGAAGCGTGCCTGCCCGTCGTCTTCTTCCTCGATCCGAACCTCGATCCACGACACCTGGCCGCCGAACTCCCACGTGGCGGCGAACCGGTTGGGCGGCTCACACTCCTCGATGGTGCCGTCGGCATTGCCCTGGAGGCTGTAGCGGCCACCTACTCGCAGGTCGCCACTGACGGGCAGGAACCACCGGGCGATCCGGTCGGGATTCGTCACGGCGTCCCAGAGGTCGTCTACGTCGGTCGGATAGACCCGGCTGGCGGTGAGCACGCGGGCCTCCCCGGACTCCAACGTCCTGGTTCCGACCGTCCGGCTGACTTCGGATATGTGGTGGGCGACGTCGAGCGTCATGTCTGCTTCCTCTCTCGCTTGCCCCTCGCCACCTCGGTGGCGAGGGCTTCCAACGGTCCGGCCCAGAGGCGGCGGAACCTGTCGAGCCACTCATCGACATCTTCGAATCCGTCGGGGCGGAGCCGATAGAGCCGCCTGGGCCCGTCGACGCGCACGGCGACGAAGCCGCTCTCCCGCAACACCCGCAGGTGATGGGAAACGGCCGGCTGGGAGATCCCGAACTCGCCCTGGACGACGACCGCCAACTCACCGGCAGCTGTTTCACCCCGGGAGAGCAGGTCGAGGATCCGCCTCCTGACCGGGTCTCCGAGCACGTCGAGTGCATTCACAGGCGACATTTAAGTAGCGCTTTATATAAATCGCAACTGAAGTAGTTGACGTGGACCGACAGGAACGACATCCTGGCGCCAACGCGCTCATCCAGAGCGGTGGAGGGACAGGCCCAAAGAAGCCGCGGCAACCGGACCCGATTCGGTGCCAATGCCTGATCGATGAGCTGCTCGCACGCCGTCGTGCGGCGCTCCGAGCGCGTTTGGGGAAGAGCGAAAGGAGACCGCATGACGGACCGCCACGTCCATCTCGTCGGCACCGTGCCCGCCGACGACGCCAAGGCCGCGCTCGAGTTGTTCGCCACAGAGCTCGGCGACCGGCTCCCGCCGTGGGTGCCCGATGGCGAGACCGGTGCTCGACTGAACTGGATCCAGCGGATCATCGAAGGCCTGCGCCACCATCCTGATCTCCGGCTCGCCCGGGACGGCGATTGGAGCGACTACGAGAAGACGCCCTACTTCACGGTGGCGCCGCGCCGCTCGTTCACGACGCTCGACCTCGACTACTTCGAGTACTTCCAGGAGTCGTGGCCGGCCTTCGAAGCCTTCCGCGACTCGCTCGACCGCCCGGTGAGCCTGCAGGTGGGGATCCCCGGGCACCTGGATCTGGCGTTGGGGGCGTTCGGGTTCAAGCCTGCGGCGGCGTTCCGCAACGTGGCGCCGTTCCGGGATGCCACCGTCCGCGAGATCACGCTGATCCAGGCGACGGCGGGAGACGACGTCGTCTTTCAACTGGAGATACCGATCCCCCTGATCCTGCTCACCAGGATCCCTTCGCGAGTCAGGCCGCTGGCGGCGGGACGACTCGCCGCCGAGCTGCTGAAGGTGGTCCGCCGTACCCGCAAAGGAACCCGGTTCGGCGTCCACCTCTGCTACGGCGACATGAACCATCGGTCGATGGCAGACCCGGAGGACACCCGACCGGCCGTGCTGCTGGCAAACGCCCTCGTCGAGGCATGGCCCGAGGCCCAGAAGCTGGAGTTCGTGCATGTTCCGTTCGGCCGAGGCATTGAGCCCCCACCGATCGACGGTGAGTTCTACGCCGCACTCGCCGAGCTGCGCCTCCCGCCGGAGGTGCGGTTCGCCGCCGGGATCGTCCACGAGGGCCGAGAGCTCGACGAGCTCGAGCACCTGCGGAACCGAATCGAGACCCTGGTGGGCCGGCCCGTGGACATCGCCGCCGCCTGCGGTCTCGGCCGCCGCGATCGCCAGCGGGCGGTTCAGAACCTGGCGCTGAGCCGGGCCCTCGCCGAGTGACCGCCGATCGATCAGGAATCGAGAAGCGTCGGCTCTGTGCCATCGCGTAGCTTCACCATCGCCTCCCCGGGTACAACCGGAGCGAACGAAGACGAGACGGGAAAGGAGCTTCAGATGAGCGCCAAGGAAAAGACCACCGGATTCTCCGAAGCCGAGAAGCAGGCGATGCGGGAGCGGGCCGCCGAGCTCAAGGCCGAGAAGGGCGGCAAGAAGAAGGCCGAGATGGAAAAGGCCGCCCTCGACGCGATCGCCGCCATGCCCGACGAGGACCGGCTGATCGCCGAGCGGATCCACGCCCTCGTCCTCGAGCGTGCGCCCGATCTGTCGGCCCGCACATGGTACGGGATGCCGGCCTACGCCAACGCGGAAGGCAAGGTGGTGTGCTTCTTCCAGGCGAAATCGAAGTTCGACTCCCGCTACGGCACCTTCGGGTTCAACGATGTCGCCAACCTCGACGACGGGCCGATGTGGCCGGTCACCTACGCCATCACCGAGTGGACCCCCGAGGTGGAGAAGCAGGTAGCCAGCCTGATCGAAAAAGCGGTGAGTTGAAAGACCCATGCCCTCGGCCCGAGCCGGGTTGACCCCGGCTGAGGCTGAGGGCATACTGTTCGTTCGATGCACTACTTCGCCGACGGCATCATCATTATCGACTGAGGCGCTGGCCACATCCCGGCCCGCGCCTTCCGCCCTCTGCAATCGCAGGGGGTTTTTTCATTCCCGAACGGCACGGAGAACCCCATGGAGACGACGCTCGAGATCTACGACACGACACTGCGAGACGGAAGTCAGCAGGAAGGGATTTCGCTCACCGTCAGCGACAAGCTGCGCATCGCCCAGCTGCTCGACGACCTCGGCGTCGCCTACATCGAGGGAGGATGGCCGGGGGCGCTCCCCAAGGACGACGAGTTCTTCGCTTTGGCGAAGAGCCGTCTGGATCTCCGGCACGCCCAGCTGGTGGCGTTCGGCTCCACCCGGCGTCCTGGCACGACCGCCGACAAGGACCCTCAGCTCCGTGCCTTGCTGGACGCCGAGACGGAGACGATCTGCATCGTCGGCAAGTCCTGGGACTACCACGTGCGAGAGGCGCTGCGCACCGACCTCGACGAAGGCCTGGCCATGATCGGAGAGTCGGTCGAGTTCCTCCGCTCCCACGGCCGGCGAGTCTTCTTCGACGCCGAGCACTTCTTCGACGGGTTCCGCACCACCCCCGAGTACGCGTTGGCTGCGGCTCGCGTCGCAGCTGAAGCGGGGGCCGAGCGGATCGTCCTCTGCGACACCAACGGCGGCACCCTCCCCAACCAGATCGTCGAGGTGCTCGGCAAGGTCGAGGCCGAGATCGACGTCCCACTCGGGGTCCACTTCCACAACGACGCCGGCTGTGCGGTGGCCTCGTCCCTGGCTGCGGCGGAAGCCGGGGCGGTGCAGATCCAGGGATGCATCAACGGCTACGGCGAGCGCACCGGCAACGCCGACCTGTGCAGCATCATCCCCGACCTGGTGCTGAAGATGGGCCGGGAGGTGGTCAGCTCCGACCAGCTCGAGATGCTGGCGCCGATCAGCCACCACATCGCCGAGCTCGTCAACATCAGCCTCGACCCCCACCGTCCCTATGTCGGATCCTCGGCGTTCACGCACAAGGCGGGTCTCCACACGTCTGCTCTGGCCCGGCGGCGTGACGCCTACGAGCACGTCGACCCACAGAAGGTGGGCAACCGCACCCGGATGGTGGTCTCCGAGCAGGCAGGCCGGGCGTCGGTCCTCAACAAGGCCAAGGAGTTGGGACTCGAGATCGACGACGCCACCGCTCGGAAGGTCCTGGACGAGGTGAAAGAACTCGAGCACCGCGGCTACCACTTCGAGGCAGCCGACGGGTCCTTCGAGCTGCTGGTCCGCAAGGCCACCGGCTGGACCCAGGACCTGTTCCACGTCGAGTCATATCGCGTCAACATCGAGCGCCGCGCCGGCGAGGAGGTGACGGCCGAGGCGACCGTCAAGGTCGTCGTGGGCGGCGAGCGTCGCATCACCACCGGTGAGGGCGACGGACCCGTCAACGCCCTCGACACGGCCCTGCGCCAGGCTCTGCGACCGGTGTTCCCCCAGGTAGCCGACCTGCGTCTCACCGACTACCGGGTGCGGGTGCTGGACGCCGCCGACGGGACGGGCGCCACCGTGCGCGTCCTGCTCGAGACGTCCAACCACACCGACTCGTGGGGAACGATCGGCGTCCACCAGAACATCATCGACGCCTCCTGGGAAGCCCTGTCGGACGGGATCGTCGTCGGCTTGCTCCGCAGTTCGGCCACCGAGGACCCGCTGGCCCGATAATTGGCGGCGACCCTCTCGGGTGTAATAGATAACCTGCCGCCATGGCGCGTACGCTCACGGTCACCCACTGGGGTGCCTACGAGGTCAAGACCGACGGCGAACGGATCGTCGCCGTGCATCCGTTCCGCGACGATCCCGACCCCTCCCCGATCGGCCAGTCCCTCCAGGATCACGACCACCCGCTGCGGGTTCGCCGGCCGTCGGTTCGCAAGTCGTGGCTCGAGCACGGCCCGGGAGCGGCGCCGGTCCTGCGGGGCGTGGAGCCGTTCGTCGAGGTCGACTGGGACACCGCCTTGGACCTCGTGGCAGCCGAGATCGACAGGGTGCGCAAGACCTACGGCAACCAGGCGATCTTCGCCGGTTCGTACGGGTGGGCGTCGGCCGGCCGCTTCCACCACGCCCAGAGCCAGCTACGGCGGTTCTTCAGCCTGATCGGCGGGGCCACGTCGAAACGCGACACCTACAGCCACGCCGCCGCCGAGGTGCTCATCCCCCATGTCCTCGGGTACTCGTACGAGTGGGTCCAGGACAACCACACGTCCTGGCCGGTGATCGTCCGCAACACTGAACTCTTCGTCGCTTTCGGAGGCGTCCCCCGCAAGAACAGCCAGGTGCAGGCGGGCGGCCAAGGCCGCCATCTGCTCTCCGGCTATCTCCGGCAATGCGTCGAGGCCGGGGTCCGTTTCGTCAACATGAGCCCGGTCCGCGACGACCTTCCGGAGGCCGAGTGGCTGCCGATCCGTCCGAACACGGACACGGCGATGATCCTCGGCCTCGTCCACGAGCTCATCCGCCAGGACCTCGTGGACGAGGACTTCCTCGACCGCTACACCGTCGGCTGGGACCGTCTCGCCGCCTACGTCATCGGCGACGTCGACGGCACGCCCAAAGACCCGAAGTGGGCGGGCGCCATCTGCGACATCGAACCGGAGCGCATCTCGTCCCTGGCCAACGACATGGCGAGCCACCGGACGATGGTCAACGGCTCGTGGTCATTGCAGCGGTCCGACCACGGCGAGCAGCCGTATTGGGCGATCGTCGCCCTCGGGTGCGCCCTCGGCCAGGTTGGCCTGCCTGGCGGCGGGTTCGGCTTGGGCTATGGGGCGGTGGGCTCGGTGGGCAACGGTGTAACCCGCATCCCCTTGCCCTCTGTGCCGCGGCGCCCGAACCCGGTTTCGGAGTTCATCCCGGTAGCCCGGATCGCCGACATGCTGCTCGACCCGGGCGGCAAGTACACGTACGACGGGCAAGAGCGCACCTACCCGAAGGTGCACATGATCTACTGGGCAGGCGGCAACCCCTTCCACCACCACCAGGACCTCGGCCGCCTGGTCGAAGCTTGGCGGATTCCCGACACGATCGTCGTCCACGAACCGTGGTGGACCGCCACCGCCCGCCGCGCCG
This sequence comes from Acidimicrobiia bacterium, assembly GCA_036380875.1. Classification (GTDB taxonomy): domain Bacteria; phylum Actinomycetota; class Acidimicrobiia; order Spongiisociales; family ZC4RG35; genus ZC4RG17. Next base: position 78,856 of record DASVDX010000001.1, on the reverse strand, counting down.
ACGTCGTCCTGCCAGTCACACTGACTGTGGAACGCGACGACATCGGCGGCGCCCCGCCCGACGACTACCTGATCGCCATGCGTCGGCTCGTCCCGCCCTACGGCGAGGCCCGCTCCGACTTCGCCATCTTCGCCGGGCTAGCCGAGCGCCTCGGCGTCGCCGACGAGTACACCGAAGGCCGCAACGAGGAGGAGTGGATCCGCTGGCTGTACGAGAGGATCCGCCAGCGCGACCCGGCCGCTCCCCCGTTCGAGGAGTTCTGGGAGAAGGGGGTCCACCGCCAGCCCCCTACGCCGGAGGCAGAGAAGGTGCTGTTCGCCGACTTCCGCGCCGCGCCGGAGGAGCACCCGCTGCCTACCCCGTCGGGCCGGATCGAGCTGTGGTCGGAGGACATCGCCCGAGCTGAGCCGGAAGGATGCCCACCGCATCCTGCCTGGCTGGAGCCAGCGGAGTGGCTGGGCAACGCTGCTCCCGACCAGCTCCACCTGATCTCCAATCAGCCGCGGACCCGGCTCCACTCCCAGTTCGACCACGGCCGCACCAGCGAAAGCAACAAGATCGGCGGGCGGGAGCCGCTTCGGATCAACCCCGATGACGCTGCCGTCCGGGGGCTGACCGACGGCGACGTAGTCAAGGTGTGGAACGACCGGGGCGCCACGCTGGCGGGCGTGCGGATCGACGACGGCGTGATGCGCGGGGTGGTGGAATTGGCGACCGGGGCGTGGTTCGATCCCGTCGACCCGTCCGACCCCGACTCCCTCGACACCGCCGGTAACCCCAACGTGCTCACATACGACCGTGGAACATCGGGTCTAGCTCAGGGGCCGGCGGCGATGACCTGCCTGGTGCGGGTCGAGAAATGGGAAGGCCCACTACCCGAGCGGCGCGCAATTCACCCGCCGGAGATCATCGTCCGCACCTAGCATCGGCCTGTCTCCCGGGGGTGGCGCCGCAGCGTCGATGAGACGAGGGGGCGGAGCTTGGCTGGAAACCCCTCGAGGTGTATCCATGACCACCGAAACCACAACCCGGGACCTCCGCGTCGTGACCCCGGCGATGCGCCGACTCCTGATCGTGGCGGGCGTGCTGGTGGCACTGGCCGGCATCCAACTGTTCGTCTTCTCGGAGCGGACGGAGCGATTCTTCGCCTGGACGATCGACCCGCCGCTCACCGCCGCCTTCCTCGGCGGCTCGTACTGGGCGAGCGCGTTCTTCGAGTTCTCGGCGGCGCGTCAGCGCCTCTGGGCTTTCGCCCGCATATCGGTGCCGACCGTGTTCCTGTTCACGATCCTGACCTTCGGTGTCACGATGCTCCACATCGACCGCTTCCACCTGGGCTCGGATTTCGAGGTCGGCACCCGGGCCGTGACCTGGGCATGGATCGCGATCTACGCCACGGTGCCGGTGGTGATGGCTGTGGTCTGGTGGCTCCAAGCCCGCCAACCCGGCGGTGACCCGCATCGAGAGCGTCCCTTGCCGGTGGGCCTGCGGGTGCTGGTCGGCACCCAGGGTGTCGTGTTCGCCGCATCCGGAATCGTCCTCCTCGCCGCCCCCGAGAGCGCCAGTTGGTGGCCGTGGGAGTTGACCGCCTTGACGGGCCGGGCGATCGGCGCCTGGTTGGTGAGCTTCGGCCTCGCAGCTTTCCACGCGCTGGGTGAGAATTGCCTCGTGCGGCTCCGGCCGGCGGTGTGGGCCTACACGGCCCTGGGCATCATGCAGGTCTGGGCGCTCGCCCGCTTCCCTGGCGACTTCGCGTGGGGCTCGGTGGGCGGGATCGTCTACCTGGTGATGCTGGCGAGCGTGCTCCTGGCAGGGATCGGCGGGCTGGCGCTGAGCCGTCGGTTCAGTCCGATGCCCCGTCAGCCTTGACACACAAGACGGGCACCTTGGAGTCGTGGAGGATCTCCAGGGCGTTGGATCCCAGGAGGAGTTTGCCGGTCGTCGAACGGGACCGGATGCCGATCACGATCATCCCGGCGTCGTGGCTCTCGACCGCCTCGAGCAAGTCTTCGACGGGGCGCTGCCCGCGCACGAACTCGTGAGTGCAGTGGTCGACGCCCTCGTCGTGCAGGCGCTGGCGGATCCGCTCCATCGCTTCGGCGCTCTCCCGGTACTCCTCGATGTCCTCGTGGTCCCCGCCGAGCATGGAGTGCACGACCACCAGCTTTCCCCCGCGCAGCCGGGCCTCTCGGAGGCCGTGTTCGACCGCGGCTTCCCCTTCGGGAGTGTTGATATAGCCGACGACGATGTTCATCTCTCTCCTTGGAGTGCGCCTCGGAGCGGAGAATAACGTTTTGTACCTGGCGCTGGCTCAGCCGGCAGGGTGGCGCTCCGCCTGGCCCACGGTCTCCACTGCGATCACGTCGGCGATGATCGACTCGATGTCCACCGAGGCGATGAGCACCTGGGCGCCGGCCTCCGTCTGGTAGTCCTCCACCGGGATGTCGATCTCGGTGAGGTCGTCGTCGAGGCCCCGCATCGACCACGCCAAAGACACGGCCTGTGTCAGGCCGAGCTCCCTGTCGACGGTGACGAACGGAGCGATCGCCTGGGCGGTTTCGAGCGCCTCCTGCGGATCCTGGAAATTGCCGAGGCGGCCGAGCATGTCCATCAGGAACTTTCGCTGGCGCTCGTTGCGGGTCAGGTCGTTGACTCCGTCCATGCGCACCCAGCGGCCGTCCTCCAACTGCTCCTGGGTGTTGCGGCTGCGCAGCCAGGCGAGCGTGTCGGCTCCGTCGGCGAGGTGGCAGCCGGCCGGAAGGTCGAGCTTGGCCTTCCGGTCGCGCACCGGATGCTCGACGCAGATCTCGTAGCCGCCGAGGCGGTCCACGACCTCCTGGAACCCGGCCATGTCGACGATCGCCACGTGGTCCACGCCGAGGCCGGTGAGCGACTCGACAGTGGCGAGCAGGGTCGACTCGCCGTTCATGTCGTCGCAGCCCTGGAGGGTGTCGTTGATCCTCATCTGGCCGCAGGGAGTCGACACCCACAGGTCCCGGGGCAGCGAGACGATGGCGGCCTTCTCCTGATCGTTCCGTGGCCGGATCAAGAGGAGCAGCACGTCGGCGCGGGCGCCTTCGAAGTCACCGAACCCTTCGAGGTCCTCGAGGTGGTCCCGGGAGTCGGTGCCCACCATCAGGAAGGTGTCGATGCCGTCCTTGGCCGACGGAATGGGCGGTAGCCGGAATTCTGGCACGGCCGTGTCGTCCGGGCTCGGCTCTTCGTCGGGCTCCTCGGCGGCCACGGTCGTCATCCGGTCGAGGTCCACCCGCCCGAGGCCGCTCCAGGCGCGGAAAGCCGAGGCGGCGAACCACCCCAACACCCCAAAGAGAGCTATGGCGAGCACGAAGAGTGCCCACCGCGTGCGACTTTCCGACAGGGAAAAGCGACTCACCCCTCTCCTTCGCCCGAGTGACTACGACGGTCGCCAGCGCCTGCGGCCGGGGGAAATCCTACCCGATCGGACGGATACGCCATCCCGGTAGGCTTCCTGCATGACCCCCGAAGAGTTCCGCCGGGCTGGCCATGAGATGATCGACTGGATCGCCGACTACATGAAGACGGTCGGCGAGCTCCCAGTCCTCTCCAGAGTGGAGCCGGGAGAGATCCGGCGCAGGCTGCCTTCGTCGCCGCCGGAGACCGGTGAGTCATGGGAATCCATCCTCGAGGACCTGAACGAAGTCATCTTGCCCGGCATCACGCACTGGCAATCCCCGGGTTTTTTCGCCTACTTCCCCGCCAACTCCTCGGGCCCAGCCGTGCTCGGCGACCTCCTGTCGTCGGGCCTGGGTGTCCAGGGAATGCTGTGGGCGACGTCACCGGCAGCCACCGAACTCGAGACACATGTGCTCGACTGGCTGGCGGAGATATGCGGGCTTCCCGAGCGCTTCTCCTCCGAGTCCACGGGAGGCGGAGTCATCCAGGACTCGGCTTCGTCGGCGACCCTCGTCGCTCTCCTCGCCGCCCGCGAACGGGCCACCCATGGCCAGGCCAACCGACACGGCGCCGGCGGTGACCTCACGGTCTACACGTCCGTCCACGGCCACTCGTCGATCGACAAGGCGGTCCGCATCGCCGGCTATGGAGCCGAGCGCCTTCGCCACGTTGCCGTCCGTCACGACCAGTCGATGGATCCCGATGCGTTGGAAGAGGCGATCATCGCCGACAAGGCGGAGGGGCTGACCCCGGCGGCCGTGGTGGCCACGATCGGCACCACCTCGTCGACGGCCATCGATCCCATCGCCGAGGTGGCGGAAGTGGCGACGAACCACGGCCTGTGGCTCCACGTGGACGCGGCCTACGCCGGGACGGCAGCCGTGCTGCCCGAGATGCGGTGGATCCTCGACGGGCTGGACCGGGCGGACTCGTACGTGTTCAACCCGCACAAATGGATGCTCACGAACTTCGACTGCTCGGCCTTCTACGTCGCCGACCGGGCCCACCTGATCAACACGCTGTCGATCCAGCCCGAGTATCTGCGGAACAGGGCGACGGAGTCGGGAGCGGTGATCGACTACCGGGACTGGCAGATCTCCCTCGGGCGCCGCTTCCGGGCACTGAAGTTGTGGTTCGTGATCCGCTCGTTCGGCGTGGAGGGGATCCGGGCCCACGTCCGCCGCGGGATCGAGCTCGCCCAGGAGCTGGCCTCCTGGGTGGAGGCGCACCCTGACTTCGAGATAGCCGCTCCCCATCCCTTCAGCCTCGTGTGCCTGCGCCACAAGGGCGGAGACGCGATCAACAAGAGGATCGTGGAGGAGGTCAATGCCTCCGGCGAGGCCTACGTCACCCACACCGTCCTCGACGGCGCCTACACGATCCGGGTGGCAATCGGGGCGCCGACAACGACGATCGAGCACGTCCGCAACCTGTGGGAACTGATGCAGAAGGCGGTCGGCTGAGGCCTTCTCAACGGGCGGCGGGTTGCCGCCTCGGCGACCTGATCCGGTCCACGACGAGGACCACCACCGCCGCAGCCAGGGCCACCCCGAAGACCGCCGCCGCTCCCCTCACCGTGTTCATCGCCTCCGGGGCGAAGACCAGGGCGCCGGCGAGCGCCACCATCACGAGGCCGGCGATCAGCTTGAGGGTCCGGCCCGCCTTCTCCTCGAGCTTGAAAGCGCGCATGGCGAACGTGGCGACCGCGAACACGACGAGCTCGTCGAGCAGGAAAACAGCCATGTACAGGCTGAAGAGGGCGACCGCGCCCGGCATGCCCACCCCGTGGTAGGCGAGGAGATCGGCCCACAAGAGCGGGTACCCGGCCGTGCACGGAGTCTCGAGCACCGACACCCCGACCGCCAAGGCGGCGGTGCCGCCGAGGGCGGGAAGAAGGGCCTCGTTCTCGACGGCGACCTTTCGCATCCGCCGATACAGCTTCGGCTTACGGCTCTCGGGGATCGTGAGCGAGATGCCACGGCGGAAGGCGAAGAAGTCCTTCAAGTTGACCAACCCGAAGGCGAGCGCCACCACCGCCATCGCCAACCGCACCCATTGCTGGTGGGCGAGGAACGACAGCGCCCCATACATCCCGGCGATGTAGAGGCCGTACAGGGCGGCGGTGACGGCGAGGAATGTCCCCCCGATCGCCAGGACGCGGCGCCGGGAGCCGGTGCGGAGGACGAGGGCGAGGAGCACCGACAGCACCCACAGCGAACACGGGTTGACGCCGTCGACGAGGCCGATCACCAAGGTGGCGACGACCAGGGAGGCTGAGCCGACATCCACGGGACCGAGGAACGGGAGATCGACGATCTCCCCGGCCTCCGTCTCGGCGATCGGCTCGGGTGCGGATGCCGATGCCTCCGCCACCACGGCCTCGATCTCCTCGGCGACCGAAGCGTCGAAACCGACCCAGACCTGCTCGCCGACGAGCGTGGTGGGGATGGCGACCGCCTCCATTCCACGGACGGCCATCGTCTCCTCGAACAGGGCTGCGTTGGCCGGGGACCGGCTCACCTCGTAGTCGACGATCCGGATCTCGGGGTAGCGAGCGGATAGATCGGCGAGGAACTCGAACTCGGCGGCGCAATACGGGCATCCCTCCGCCCAGAACACCTCGATCGTCACGGACTCCTCACCGGCGAAGGCAGTGGCGGGCATCAGCAGGCCGGCGAGAACCACGAGCACTACGGCGAGAGCCCAACGCATTCGCGTCATCGATGTCAGTGTCAGGCGCCGAGGGGGAGGGCGGGAGTGTCCAGAGGTCCCGAAGGAGGCGGCGAAGGTCCGCTCGCAACGCCACCGAGCAGGTGAATCGTGCAATATGTATGATCCGCTTCTGGCTCAGCAGCATTGGAGGAACGGTGGGCTTCAGCGAAGTCCGTGACGGCATGCGCATCGACTGGGACGTCTCCATCCCGATGGACGACGGGGTGGAATTGAAGGCGGATGTCTTCCGACCCGATGACGACGAGAAGCATCCCGTCCTCCTCAGCTACGGGCCGTACGCCAAGGGACTGTCCTTCCAGACCGGGTACCCGGATCAGTGGCGGCGCCTCGTGTCGGCCTATCCGGAGGTCGCCGAAGGGTCGACCAACCAGTACCAGGCGTGGGAGGTGGTCGACCCCGAGAAGTGGGTTCCCGAGGGTTACGTCTGCGTGCGTGTCGACTCACGGGGAGCAGGCCGCTCACCGGGGGTGATCGACCACTTCTCGGCCCGGGAGACACAGGACCTGTACGAATGCATCGAATGGGCGGGGGTGCAGCCGTGGTCAACGGGCAAGGTGGGGCTCGCCGGGATCTCGTATTACGCCATCAACCAATGGCAGGTCGCGGCACTGAACCCACCACACCTGGCCGCCATCTGCCCGTGGGAGGGGGCAGCCGACTTCTACCGGGACATGACCTACCACGGCGGCATCCTGTCGACCTTCTTCCCCAACTGGTACGACATGCAGGTGAAGACGGTCCAGTACGGCCTCGGGGACAACGGCCCCCGCCACGTGGCGACCGGCCTCAACGTCTGCGGCGACGAGACACTCGACGAGGAGACGCTGGCCGAGAACCGCGTCGACTTCGGGGGCGAGATCGCCGCCCATCCCTTCGACGACGAATACCACCGGGAGCGGTCTGCCCGACTAGAGGACATCACCGTGCCTCTGCTGTCGGCCGCCAACTGGGGAGGGCATGGCCTCCACGCCCGCGGCAACTTCGAAGGTTTCATGCGCGCCTCCTCCGCCCAGAAGTGGCTGGAAGTCCACGGCGAGGAGCACTGGACACACTTCTACACCGATTACGGCCGCCGTCTCCAGTTGGAGTTCTTCGACCACTTCCTCAAGGGTGAGGACAACGGCTGGGACCGCAGGCCCCGTGTCATGCTGCGGGTTCGGCGGGTGGACGGATTCGTCGACCGTACGGAGGACGACTGGCCGATCCCCCGCACCCGCTGGACACGGATGTACCTGCACGGCGACGGACGGCTGTCGACTGAGCCACCCACGGAGGCAGCGACGGTCGAATTCGACGCCCTCGGCGACGGAGTGGTCTTCACGACGGACCCGTTCACCGAAGAAACCGAGGTGACCGGTCCGTCCTCGCTCGGCATCACCGTCTCGTCGTCCACGACGGACGCCGACGTCTTCGTGGTCGTCGGCCTCGTCGACCCCGAAGGCAAGGAGGTCGTGTTCCAAGGAGCGCTCGATCCCCACTCGCCGATCGCCCATGGCTGGCTCCGGGCTTCCCACCGCGAACTGGACGAGGAGCGTTCGTTGCCCTGGCGGCCGTGGCACCCCCACACACGTTCCGAGCCTCTCGAGCCCGGCCATCCCTACCGGCTGGACATCGAGATCTGGCCGACGTCGATCGTGATCCCGCCCGGCTACCGCCTCACCCTGACGGTGCGTGGGCGTGACTACGAGTACGAGGACGAAGACGACTCCGGCGTGGACATCTCTACGTTCAAGAACCGGTTCACCGGCGTGGGCCCTTTCCTGCACGACGACCCGAACAATCGACCGCCGGAGATCTTCGGCGGGCGCACCACGATCCACATAGGCCCCGACGACCCGGCCTCTCTCCTGCTACCGGTGGTCCCGCCGCCGGACCAGACCTGAGTCCCGCGGTCATGTGAGGACGACTAGAGCCGAGCCGGCGAGCATCGCCGCCGTGCCGACGAAGAACTGGAGGTTCATCCGCTCGAACGGCTCCTTGAACATGAGCGGGACGAGGGCGATGACCATCGGCGCCGCCAACTGCTGGACGGTGATGGCGATGGCGATCGTCGTCAGGTCGAAGGAGATCCACTGGGCCGCCACGGCGATGGCGCCGGCGACACCGCCGAAGAGCACCCATCGCACGGCGGACCACGGCGGGCGCTTTTCCCGCCACATGCCGAACGCGGCGAGCAGCAGCCCGTGGAGTGGCACCGACAACCCCAGCCCGATCGTGAGGCCGAGAACGGGATGTTCGAATCTCTCCAGCCCCATCCGGAGCAGGATCGGCGAGGCGCCCCAGATGGTGGCCACGGTCAGCGCCAGCCACGGGTTGCGCCACCCTTCACCCGACGCCGCGCCTCCGCTGAGTGAGATGAGGGCCACACCGACGGTGGCGAGCACCACCCCCACGAGGATCGTCCATGTGAGGGGCTCGTCGAGGAACACCGCAGCGAGGAGCGTTCCGAGCAGGGGCGCGGCGGAGACCAGCGCCCCGGTGCGGGCGACGCCGATCCGCTGCTGGCTGAGCGCGAGCAGCGTCCAACCGCCGACGAAGTGGAAGAACGTGGCGGTCGCGAACAAGGCGACGGCGCCGACGGGAGCGGTGAAGATCAGGCCCAGTTCACCGAGCACCGCGGCCCGCAGCAGGAGAAGGACCTCGACGGCAGCGAGAAGGCCGAAGGCGGTGCGGTAGGCACCGATCTGCTGATTCGACTTGCGATTGGAGACCTGGAGGAAGGCGAATCCGGTCGCCGCCACCAGGGCCCAGACGACCCCGGGGTTCACTTCAGCCCAGCCAGTCCTTCCGCCAGCCGCGCCACGGTGTCCGCCGTGTGGGCGGGAGACAGACTCAAGATCACCACGTCGATGCCCGCTTCGAACATCCTCGCCGCCCGGTCGGCGACCTCGGCGGGATCCGGATCGGCGGGGAGGCTGAGGTGGCTCGAGCAGCTCACCTCCGACGGGTCACGTCCGACGTCTTCACAATGGCGCCACATCACCTCCCGCAATCGGAGCCACTCGTCTTTCTCCTCTTCCACGAACAGCGCGTCCCACATCGAGGCGTACTGAGCCACCACGCGCAGCGTGCGCTTCTCCCCTCTCCCGCCGATCACGATCGGCGGACGCGGAGACTGCACGGGTTTCGGTTCGTTGCGGGCATTGGTGAGCCGGAAGAACCGGCCCTCGAAGTCCGTGTGCTCCTGGGTGAGCAGCCGATGGATCACCTCGGTGCCCTCCTCGAAGCGGGTCATCCGCTCGTCGACGGTGCCGAGATCGATTCCGTAGGCGTCCGCCTCGAGCTCGTACCAGCCGGCCCCCAGCCCGAGCTCGAGCCTGCCCCCGGAGACGATGTCGAGTGATGCGGCCATCGAAGCGGTGACCGCCGGGTGCCGGAAGTGCATCCCGTTGACCATCGTCCCCACCCGGATCCGCTCCGTGGCCTGGGCGAGCGCCGACAACGTCACCCACGCCTCGAGGCAGGGACCGTTGGTGTCGCCGCGGATCGGATAGAAATGGTCGAAGTTCCAGGCCGACTCGAAGACCTCGAACCGGTCGGCGGCCGTCCACAGCTCGAGCATCTTCTCCCACGTGATGTGATGGGTGGCGGTCTTGACCGCAAAACGTCCCACGAGCCCTCCTCCTATCTCTCGACCATGCGCATGTCGTCTCCGTACCGGACCCGGAACAGGAGTGTGCGCTGGTCGCCGTTCACGTACTGGTGGAACTCACCGCGGGGATGCACTACGAACGAACCCGGCGTCACCGCTACCTCGGTGTCGTCGGTGCGCATCGTGCCGCCACCGCTGAAGCAGAAATAGATCTCGGTCGCCTCCGGGTGGGCGTGGTCGGGGCTGACCTGGCCGGGTTCCCAGCAGGCGACCGAAACATCGCCGTCGGGATGAGCGGCGAGGATCTTCTCGACATGCCGCTCGGGGTCGAACTCCTGCTCTTCGACGAGATGGAAATAGTCCACGCCGCCCTCCTCTCAGATCACGGGATTGGTCAGGGTCCCGATGCCGTCGACCGACACGGACACCACGTCACCGGGCCACAAGTAGCGGGGCGGGTCGAACCCGGCGCCCACCCCCGAAGGTGTGCCGGTGGCAATCACGTCACCCGGCTCGAGCGTCATCACTCGCGACAGGGTGGCGATCAGGGTGGGAATGTCGAAGATCAGGTCGGCGACGCTTCCCCTCTGGCGCAACTCTCCGTTGACCTCCGTCCGCACCTCGGATCGGGTGACGTCGGGCAACGCGTCGACGGTGACGATCCACGGCCCCATCGGACAGAACGTGTCCGGGCCCTTCCCGATCACCCACTGAACGTGCTTCCTCTGGAGCGCCCGGGCGGTGACGTCGTTGAGGATCGTGTACCCGAAGACGTGGTCCCACGCCTGCGGTGCCGGAATCCGCTTCCCGGGCCTGCCGATCACCACGGCGAGCTCACCCTCGTAGTCGGTCGTCCCGGACGGGTCGTTGGCCGTGACGATCGCCTCACCCGGGCCGATGATCGAGGTGGGAGGCTTCGTGAAGATGATCGGGTTCTCGGGAGGGGGCCGGGTGGCCGAGTCGGGCCCGGGCACCTCCCGCACGTGCTCCAGGTAGTTGCGGCCCACGGCGAAGACGTTCTTCTTGGGCCGGACAGGAGCGAGGAGTTGGACGTCGTCGAGGCTCGCCACCGGCGCTGCGGACGCCGCCAGCTCGGCCAGTCGGTCCGAGCCGGCGGCGATCAGGTCCACCATTTCGGCGATCCGCGGATCGACGGCGCCGATGTCGGCCACTTCGTCGCCGACGACGACACCGACTCGACTCTCGCCTCCCAGCCGGAAAGTGACCAGCCGCATCTCAACTCCCCGAAGTGCGGCGCGCCCGGTACACCGAAGCGAGCATACGAATCCCGACCAGGATCACGAACGCCCCGAAGAGCTGGGACAGCCTCGGAGCCGACATCGCCAATGCGATCGCCGCGCCTAGTTGGGCAGAGAGGATGCCGGCCGCGCCGATGATCGCCGCCTCCTTCAGATCGACCCGCTCGTTCTTCAAGTTGACGCGAGTGCCTGCGACCGAGGTGAAGAGGATGGCGAGGAGCGAAGTCCCTTCGGCGGCGTGCTGAGGCAGGCCGAGGAGGAAGACCATCGCCGGGACCATGACCACGCCACCGCCGATCCCGGCTAGACCCGAAGCGACGCCTGCGACGAGCCCGATCAACACGCCGATGATCGCGCCGACGACCGGATCCGGTTGCTGCCCCAGGCCGGGGTCGCCCGAGAAGATCATGCGGACACCGGCCAGCACGATGATCGCTCCGAAAACGGCTCGGAGAGCAGTGGGCGAGAGCCGGTTCATCCAGTGGGCGCCGAGAGTCGAGCCCACTACCCCGCCGACCCCCAACGCCAGACCCACCGCCCAATCGACTTCGCCGTCGAAGGCGAACCGCCCGACGCCGGAGATCGCGATGAGCACGATGGCGGCCAGGGAGGTGGCGTGGGCCCGGTGCTGATCGAAGCGCAGCATGCCGACCATCAGCGGCACCATGACAATCCCGCCGCCGACGCCCAGCACACCGCTGAACAGACCGGCGAGCACCCCGACGAGGAGCAACGACCACAGACTCGATGGGCGGGTACTACCCGAGTTGTTCGGCGAGGGTGCCATGCGGCGGGCTATGTTTGCACGATCGTTCGTGCAAGGCGATTTCGGAGTCCTATGAGCGCGCCCACAGGTGATTTTCCCCGCTTCTCTCCCACCGAGTTGGACCGTCGCCGGCGAGCCCTAGCCGAAGTGATGGAGCGAGCCGGCGTCGACGATCTGCTCTTGTACGGGCACAACCGGACCGGCACCGCGGTCCAGTGGATCTCGGAGTGGCCGGTCACGCAGGAGGCCGCCCTCCTGTTCCGCCCCGGCGAGACGGACGTCCTGCTCGTCCAGCACTACAACCACCTTCCCAACGCTCGCCGCATCGCCACGGGCGCCGACGTCCGTTGGGGTGGGGTGTCGACCATCGAAGCGGTGGCTCAACTGCTCGTCGAGCGAAACAATCGACGGCTGGGAGTGATCGGCCCGCTCGGATGGAAAGCCCATGCGGGCCTGGCCGAGGGCCGCTCGGTGGTGGGACTCGACGCCGAGTACACGTCGTTGCGGCTGATCAAGTCCGACGAGGAGATCGAACGCCTGCGCCATGCCGCCCGCCTGTCCGATGCTGCCGTGACCGCCGTCGCCACCGGGATCGAGCCGGGCATGGACGAGCGCGCCCTCGCTGCGCTGGCGGAGTCGGCCTACCTGGCGGAGGGGGCCACGAACCACATCCACTACTTCGCGGTCACGTCGATGGAGGACCCGACGATGTGCGTCCCGGCCCAGTTCCTCTCGGACCGCCGCATCCGCTCCGGGGACATCCTGTTCTGCGAGGTGAGCGCCAACTACTGGGGTTACGCCGGTCAGGTGCTGCGGACGTTCACCGTCGACGCCGACCCCGAGCCCCTCTTCGTGGAATTGCACGACACGGCAGAGGCGGCGTTCACGACGATCACGAGCGCCATCCGACCCGGGGCCCACGCCCGGGACCTGGTCGAAGCGTCGGCGGTCATCGAGGAGCGCGGCTTCACGATCTACGACGACCTCGTCCACGGCTACGGGGGCGGCTACCTGCCGCCCGTACTGGGGAGCGCCAGTCGCGCCCACCGCCCCATCCCCGACATGACACTGGCCGAGGGCATGGCCCTCGTCGTCCAGCCGAACGTGATCACACCCGACGAACGGGCCGGCGTGCAGGTGGGTGAACTGGGGATCGTCACCGGGAGTGGTTGGCAGAGCCTCCACACACTTCCCCACGGTTTGGAGCGGATCCCGAAACCCTCCTGAACCAAACTTGTTGCGTCCGGCGTACAGGTCCTATATCGTGCAACATCGGTCAGCAATCGATTGCTGACGATCCCAGAGGAGGATGAGGATGGGACGATCCGATCGACGATCGAGCCTGGGGTTCTGGGGGGTGTTCACTCTCCTGGTGGTGATCATCGCCGCCTGCACGGGGAGCACCACGTCCACCACCGGCGACACGGGGGGCGACACGGCGGCGACCACCGCCCCCGACGACACCGAAGAACCGGCGACCACGGACGCACCCGACGACACCCCGGGTGACACCTCGGGCGGCGAGGTGAAGAATCCGGGCCTGTACGTGCATGCCGCCGATGACGAGCCCTTGAGCCTCGACCCGGCCCAGGTGGCGGCCGGCGAAGCCGGTGAAACGATCATCCTCCAGGTGTACGAGCGCCTGGTCGAGATCGGACCGGGCGGCCCCGAGCTGATCCCGGGTCTGTCGACGGAGGTCCCGTCCGTCGAAAACGGACTGATCTCCGAAGACGGGCTCACCTACACGTTCCCGATTCGCGAAGGCGTCGTCTTCCACGACGGGAGCGAGTTGACCGCGGACGTCGTGAAGTTCTCCTGGGACCGGGTCCTCGAGATGGACCTCCCGGAGAGCAACGCCAGCTTCCTCGCCGACCAGATCGAATCGACCGAGGTCGACGGGAACAACTTCATCGTCCACCTGGAAGAACGCAACGCCGCATTCCTGAGCTCGGTGGTGACGTCGGCGGTCGCCTCCATCGTGAGCCAGCAAGCGGTCGAAGAGAACGGCGGCGTGACCGCCGGGCAACCCAACCAGTTCATGTCCTCGAACATGGTCGGGACCGGTCCGTACCGGCTCGTCGCATGGAACCGCGGCGAGAACATCCAACTCGAGGTGTTCGAGGACTACTGGGGCGAGCCGGCCAAGCTCGACGTCCGCATCGACCAGGTGGCAGATTCGGATGTCCGCGCCCTCGGCCTCCAGGCCGGCGACTACGACTCGATCGAAACGGATCCGACGTTCATCACCGACCTGGAAGGGGCCGAAGGAGTCGAGATCTACTCGGGCGACTTCCTGCTGGAGCCGGTGCACATGGGGATGAACATGAACATCCCCGAGGGAGGGCTGCCGCCCGAGGACACGATCCCGCTCGACTTCTTCCACGACGTCAATGTCCGCCGCGGCTTCAACCTGGCGTTCGACTACGAAGCATTCGTCGAAGGGGCGATGGCGGGACTGGGTGCGCCCATCCCCCACTATCTGCCGCAGGGGATGCTCGGCTACGACGATTCGCTCCCGCGGTTCGAACGGGACCTCGCCGCTGCCGAAGAGGCGTTCCGCGAGGCCGGGTACTGGGACGAGGGCTTCACGATGACGGTGCTGGCCGAAGAGGGCGGCATCTTCGAGATCGCCGGCCTCGTCCTGGCGGACTCCATGGCCGAGCTCAATCCCAACTTCCACATCCGGGTGCTGGCCGTGGTCGAGGCCCAGTTCGACGCCGCCCATGCCGAGGACCCGTTCCCGTACGCGGCGTGGATCAAGAACGCCGACCCGTTCGCCGACCCGGCGGCGCTGTTCGACGCCTACATCCACCCCGACGGGGAGTGGGGTTCGGTCCACGGCTTCCGCAACGCCTATGCGGATCCCGACCGGATCGCGTCGCTGGTCGACGAGGCGGCGGTGGAGCTGGACCAGGATCGCCGGGTGGAGATCTATCAGGAGCTCGCCCACATCCTCTACCAGGATCCGGTGTGGCTGATTCCCGGCAACGAGCGGGCGCTGATGGCTCACCGGAGCTGGGTGCAGAACTTCCAGATGAACCCGCTGTGGCCGCGGCCCAGCTTGAAGTTCCAGTACTTCGACAAGTAGCGGGAGGATCAGGAGTGGGCGGGCCTCGTCGCGCCCACTCCGTTACCGTCTCTGCAGGGAGCTGAATGCAGATAAGGGAGTACCTCATCCGCCGATTGATGATCTTCCCGCTGATCATCGTCGGGACGTCGATCATCGTCTTCGTGCTCTCTCGGGTCGGAGGCAACCCGGTCGGCATCTATCTCGAGCACGAGATGAGCGCCGAAGAGGTGGCGCAGTTGGAGGAGCGCTACGGGCTCAACGAACCGCTTCCGGTCCAATACTTCGCATGGGCGAGGGGTGTGCTGACGGGCGACATGGGCTGGTCGGGTGTCTCGGCTCAGCCGGTCACCGAGGCGCTGATCGATCGGATCGGCGCCACTCTCGAACTGGCGATCTTCGCCGCGATCGTCGCCATCACCTTGGGGGTGGGACTGGGCACGTTTGGGGGGGCCAGACGCGATCGGTGGCCCGACCACATGACCAGGGTCTTGTCGATCAGCGGCGCCAGCATGCCGATCTTCTGGTTCGCCATCTTGCTCTTGATCGTCTTCTGGGTGAACCTCGGCTGGTTCTCCACGGGACGCTCCGACCCGACGATCTTCGAGAGCATCCCCCATCCGACGAACATCTACACGCTCGACGCCATCCTCGCCGGGAACTTCAAAGCGTTGCTCGACGCCCTGCATCACCTGATCCTGCCCTCGGTGACGCTGGGCTTCGGCGCCACGGCGATCATCGCCCGGATGATGCGCTCCTCCCTCGTGGAGGAACTGAACGAGGACTACGTCGATGCCGCCCGTGCCAAGGGCCTCCCGGAACGCCTGGTCCTCCGCCGTCACGCCCGACGCAACGCCCTCATCCCCACGGTCACCGTCATCGGCCTGGGCTTCGGTTTCCTCCTCCAGGGCACGGTTGTCGTGGAGATCATCTTCCGCTGGCCGGGTCTCGGCCGGTGGATGGCCGACGCCGTCCTGCGGGGAGACCAGGCCACGATCATGGCCTACGTCCTCTTCACGAGCGTGTTGTTCCTGACCGTCAACCTGGTGGTGGACATCATGTACGCCTACCTGGACCGCCGAGTGGTGCTGGGAGCCTGAGGTGGTCGACGTCCCGATCCCTGAAACGACTCGCATCCGGGTAGAAGGCCCGTGGATCGTCCGCCTGCGCCGGTTCGCCGAGATCACGCGCCGCGTCCTCCGCAACCCGACGACGCTGGCGGGCCTCCTGATCATCGTGGCGCTGCTGTCACTGGCGATCCTCGCCCCGGTGCTCACCGAGCCCAACGTCCCCGATCCCTATCAGATGCCTCGCGATTGGGGAGCACGCGACGCCCCGCCGGGCACTCCCGGGCATCCGTTGGGCACGACCTCGACCGGCGGCGACGTCTTCTACGGCGTGCTGTGGGGAGCGCGGACGTCACTGCAGCTGTCCGTGATCGTGGTGGGGATCACGGTCACGGTCGGCACGATCGTGGGGAGCCTGGCGGGCTTCATCGGCGGCAAGCTCGACGAGATCCTGATGCGGACCGTGGACATCCTGCTGGCGATCCCCGAGCTCATCTTCGCCCTCGCCATCGCCGCCGTCCTGGGCCCTTCGTTCGGGAACATCATCTTCGCTCTTTCGGTGGTCTTCTGGGTGAAGTACGCCCGGATCATCCGGGGTCAGATCATCCACGTGAAGCAGAACGAGTACGTCGACGCCGCCCGTGTCATCGGGGACTCGAAGCTGAAGATCTACCTGAAGGACGTCCTCCCCAACTCGATCACGCCGGTCATCGTGCAGGCGACGATGGACATGGGCGGGATCGTCCTGACCGCTGCCACGTTGAGCTTCATCGGCCTGTCAGAGGCAGGACTGGCGGAGTGGGGAGTCCTGGTGTCCGACGGACAGGCAGGCATCTCCGCCGGCAAGTGGTGGGCGTCGACCTTCCCCGGGCTCATGGTCTTCCTCTGGGCGCTGGGCTTCAACCTGGTGGGCGACGGCATGCGAGACGTGCTCGACCCCCGGACCGAGAGCCGATGACCGCTTCGGCACCGACACCTCCCCAGGTCACCTTGGACCCGGCGCCGCGTGTCGCGGCAGTGGAGGACCTTCGGGTCTACTTCCAGACCAAGGCCGGCCTGGTCCACGCCGTCGACGGTGTCTCGTTCGACATCCGTGACCGCGAAGTGCTCGGTCTCGTCGGGGAGACCGGATCCGGGAAGAGCGTCACGGCCCGGTCGTTTCTCCGCCTGATCCAGACCCCTCCGGGGATCTACGCCGGTGGGTCGATCTCGTTCTGGTCGCGGGAGGCCCGCGATACGGGAGCGGAGCCGATCGACCTCCTGGAGATCCCCGACAGCGAGATGCTGGACGTCCGCGGCGACCGGATCGCGATGATCTTCCAGGACCCAGGCAAAGCCCTCAACCCCGCCTTGACCATCCGCGAGCAAATCGCCGAGGTCTTCTATCAACATCGCTCGGCCGAATTGCTGGACGGGCTCGACGAAGAGCGCTCCTGGATCATCCGCCGCGCCGCCCGCCAGCAGAGCCGCGCTCTTGAGCGGTTCCTCCTGAAGCTGCCGCCGCTGCGATCGAAGGCAGCGAAGCTGCGGCGACGCGTCGACGAGCATGTCGCCGCCGCCCTCGCCGAAACCCAGATCCCCAATCCCAAGAAGATCATGGCGAGTTACCCCCACGAGCTGTCCGGGGGGATGAAGCAGCGGGTGATGATCGCCCAGGCCCTCGCCTGCAACCCCGACCTCCTGATCGCCGATGAACCGACCACCGCTCTCGACGTCACTATCCAGGCAAAGATCCTCGAGTTGATCCGCCAGCTCCAGGAGGCGCACCAGACGGCGGTCCTCTACATCAGCCACGACCTCTCACTCGTTCGCCAGATCTGCGACCGCGTGGCAGTGATGTATGCGGGGCGGATCGCCGAAACCGGCGACACAGAGGTGATCTTCGGGGATCCGCTCCACCCCTACACACGGGGCTTGATGGCGGCAGTACCTTCGGCCGCCCACAAGCGGGGTGAATTGACGGCGATCGAGGGAGCCGTCCCTGAACTGGTTTCCCCTCCCCCGTCGTGCCGTTTCCACACTCGCTGCCCATTCGCCACCGAAGTGTGCGCCACGATCGACCCGGCCCTCGTCGAGACCAACGAAACCGGCCACCGTGTCGCCTGCCACATCTACGGCCTTCCGCCCGGGGCCGTAGGTGAAGGACCGATGCCGAGCTTCGAGCGCAGAACGCGATGACGACGATGACGCCAGATGTGACCGACTCGACCCGCGCCGGCGCGCCGGTCATGACGCTGCGCAACGTCCAGAAGTACTTCCCCATCAAGGAGGGCGCTCTCCAGCGAGTCGTCGGCCACGTCCGTGCCGTGGACGGGGTGTCCCTCGACATCCACCGCGGCGAGACCGTGGGTTTGGTCGGCGAGAGCGGCTGCGGCAAGACGACCCTCGGCCGCTGCATCAGCGGCCTCACCGACCCGACTGCGGGCGGCATCTACTTCCGCCTCTCGACGGAGGACCGAGCCCGGCTCGACTCGCTGCTCGACACCCCACCCGAACAGCTCTCGGCCGAAGACAAAGCGTTCATCGATCGGATCGACCGAGCCCACCGCATAGACCGCATGAGCCCGGAGCAGCGGCGGATCTACCGGCGGAACTGCCAGGTCGTGTTCCAGGATGCCTTCAGCTCACTGAACCCCCGCCAACTGGTGAAGGACATCGTCGCCCGGCCGTTGCGCGTGTACCGGGAAGCGTCCGGGCACGAGTTGACGGAGCGGACGGTGGCTCTCCTCGAGAGCGTCGGGCTCGGACGCCAACACCTGTACCGCTATCCGCACCAGTTCTCGGGGGGCCAGCGCCAGCGCATCTCGATCGCCCGGGCCCTGGCCCTCGATCCTGAGTTCATCGTCCTCGACGAGCCCACCAGTGCCCTCGATGTCTCGGTCCAGGCCCAGATCTTGAACCTCTTGCACGAGTTGCAGCGGGAAAGAGGCCTCACCTATCTGTTCATCAGCCACGACCTAGGTGTGGTGCGCCTGATGGCCGACCGGATCGCGGTCATGTACCTCGGCGAGGTGGTGGAACAGGGCACCGTCGAAGACATCTTCGAACGGCCACTCCACCCGTATACGGAGGCCCTGCTCGCCGCCAACCCCGACATCAACGCCGCCCCGGGCGAGTCGATGCGCGGGCTCGAGGGCAATGTGCCCGATCCCGCCAACCCGCCGCAGGGTTGCCGGTTCCACACCCGTTGCCCGGTGGCGACGCCGATCTGCGGGTGGGAAGTCGACGACGCAGTGCAGTGGCTCACCGATCAGGCACGGCTGTTCGACACGCTCACCGCCGTGGAGCGGCTCTCCGAGTTCGACGCCACGCTCGTGTTCGAAGACGAAGAGTCGGCCGCCGAGGTGGCGGGGCGCCTCACCGCGGGAGCCGTGCCGCCCCCGATGGCGGCGGCGACGGAGGCGGTGGAACCGCAGGGCCAGCGGGTTCGGATCCGCATGCGGCCCGTGGAGCGAGTGGAACTCGAGGACCTCGGTGGCAGCCACCTCACCTCGTGTGTCCTCTACACGTCCCGGCGTCGGGACGTCGACCCCGGCTACACCACCAAGTTGACGGCCGAGTAGGCCAACAAGACGAGCACCGCGTACTCGAATGTGCGCTGGCGGATCCGCCGGGCCACTGCCATGCCGAGCGGCATGACGATCACCGTGGGGACGATGGCGAAGAGGGCCAGTCGGAAACGTTCGGGCGTGAACGCCCCGAGTGACGTGAGGACCCCGACCTGCACCGGGCTCAGGATGCCGAAGATCATCCCCGACACGAACGCAAACGCCGACCTTTCCAGTCGCAGGCCGTGCATGAAAGTGGCGAACAGCGGCCCGCCGGTACCGGTGCCGCCGGTCAGGACCCCTCCCGCCAGGCCAACTGGGACCGTCAGCTTCCGCGCGGTGGACGATTCGAACTTGAAGTCAGGCCTGGTGAGGTAGCGGATGATGTAGGACGTGATGACCGCAGCCAGCACCCAGGCCAGGACGCGGTCATCCAGTTCGGTCAGGAGCCACGTGCCGATCACCGCCCCCACCACCCCGGCGGAGAGCATCGGGACGAGGAGCCACCTGAGGCCGTGCCGGGCGTCCCGGTTGCCCCAGATCAGCCACAGGTTGGACAGGAGGTTGGCGAACGACACCACCACCACGGCGTGCTCGACCGAACTGACCGAAGCGATGAGAGGCGTCGCCAGCATGGGACCGCCCATCCCGGTGACGCCCTTGACGAAGAAGCCGAGCGCAACCCCGCCGACGACGAGGAGAAGTTCGGTGTCCATCTCAGCTCTCCGCCAGATCGGGAGGGTTCACGCCGAGGGCGCGGAGCATCCCCAACTCATCCCCGAAGTACCACGCCTCGGCGATGAGCCCGTTGTCCACCCGCCAGAGGCCCACCTCGATCACGTCGACGTGACGCCCTGTGGCGGGGATGCCGTAGATCGACCCCGTGTGGGTTCCGACTACCCGGAAGATGCCCCAGACCTTGTCGTCCTTGGCCGTCAACTCCAGGAGGATGTTCTGGCGATCCTCGATGGAGCGGTCGTCCATCCCCCCGGGAGCGGTGTGACCGAACAGCTCACCGATGTGGGTGAAGCCGGCGCGATGTCGCACGAATCCGGGGGCGAGAAACTGGCTGCGTTCCGACACTCGGGCGGCGCGGTAGGCGGCGACGACGGCGAGCGCTTCCGCCTCCTGCTCGGAGCACGTGCACTCGACAGGGCCGAAGATCGAGTAGTGAGGATGGGGCCGGATGGTCTGCCTTCTCTCGCTCGAGGACACGACGGGTCGCCGCACAAACGGTTGTGCGCGCAGCTTAGCCCGGCGGCACCGCCGTAGACTGCCGCACCACCAATTCCGGCTGAACGAGGATGTGGCGGGGCCGCATTCCCTGGTCGCTGATCAGCTCCAGCAGAAGGGAGGCGGCGCGGTGCCCCACTTCGTCCGATGGCACCCGGACGGTGGTGAGGGCGGGTGAGACCCGATCGGCGTACGGCATGTCGTTGAACCCGACCACCGACACGTCCTTCGGGCAGTCGAGCCCGCGGAGACGGATGGCGTCTATCGCGCCGAGCGCCAAGCGATCGTTGCCGGCGACGACGGCCGTGAGGTCCGGGTCGGTCTCGAAGACTTCCGTCGTCGCCGCCAGACCGGCCTCCTCCGTGTAGCGGTCGGCGTAGGCGTGGCTCCCTTCGAGACCGGCAGCCGCGAGTGCTTCGTCGAAGGCGGCGCGGCGATTGATGGTCGAGGCGACGTCCTCCGGCCCGCCCACGTAGGCGACTTTCCTGTGACCCAGCTCGAGGAGGTGCTCCACCGCCTGGCGGATCCCGGATCGGTCGTCGGGCAACACCGATGACAGCGATGGAACGCCGCGGTTGAAGAGGACAACGGGCGTCCCCGATTCCACGATCCCGCTCAGGACCGGGTCTTTCTCGCGAGCAACTCCATACAGCAGACCGTCCGCCTGGGAGGACAGCATCGCCGAAACCTGCCGCGATGCCCTCTCGAGGTCGTCGCCGGTGCTGGCGAGGAGCAGCGAGTAGCCGTCGCTGTCGAGGGTGTCGGCGACAGCCCGGGTCATGGCGGCCTGGTGCAGGTTCGACACGTCGGGGACGACCATGCCCACCACATGGGTGCGTCGCGTGCGCAGCGCCCGGGCCAGGGCGTTGCGACGGTACCCCAGACGCTCCGCCACCTCTCGGATGCGTTGCTCCGTCTCCGGTGTTATGCGCCCGGCGGCCGCCTGGCCGTTGAGGATGCGCGACACGGTCGAGACGTGCACGCCCGCCTCTCGGGCCACATCCCGCAGCGTCGGGCTGCCCGGGGGACGGCGAGCTTTCGGTAGGTCGGCGGTCTCGCCGGACTTCGACATCGGCCCGAGCCTAACAAGGCACCCGCCCGCCCTCCGGCCCGCCGGGCCGATACCCTCTCCCCATCACCGAACGGAGGAAGGATGGCGAGGATCCGGTACGTGCTGCCTCACGAGATCGAGGACGCCGAGATGAGGGGGTGGCTCGAAGCGGCCATAGCGAAGGGCAAGCCGGGACCCGAGATCCAGTCGATACGCGCCCACAGCCCGGGGGTGATGCGCTCATTCACCAAGACCCGAGAGTGGATCTTCCACTCCGGCGCAGTCGACTACGACCTGAAGGAGATGTTGCGGGCCTACATCGCCCTGAGCGCCGGGTGCACCTACTGCTCCAACCAGGGCGTCGCCAGGGACTGGAAGGAGGACCGTTCCCGCCTCGACACGCTCCTCAATCACCGCCAGTCCGACGCCTTCACGGACCGGGAGAAATCAGCCCTCGAGTACGCCGACGCCATCATGTGGGACCCCGAATCGGTGACCGACGAGTTGTGGGATCGGCTCCGTTCCCACTTCGACGACGAACAACTGGTCGAACTGGGCTATTGGATCGGATTCACGTTCGGCGGCCAACGCTGGCTCAAGACCCTTCAGGCCCAGCAAGGCGAGTTGGCCGAGGCGATGGAGGCGGCCGCGTCGAAGGCCTGATCGAGCTCTAGCCGGCCCGCACCAGCCGGATCGGCAGGCGGTGGAGGGAGCGCGCCCCCTCCTCCGTCACGACACACAGGTCGCCCATCTGCACACCCAGCTTCTCGTCGAGGGTGATGACGTTGGGTTGGATCACGACGGTCTGGCCGGCCTCGAAGGCCCATTCGTCGACCTGGTGGGTGTCGGCCCGAGTCCGTAGTGACGGAGGGAGGAGGCCGATGCCGAATCCATGCACCAGGCCGTCGCGGATCGTGAATCCGCTCTCCTCGATGATGTCGGAGGCATCCCAAACGTCTTCGTGGGTGGCGCCCGGGCGGATCGCCGCCGCCACCCTCCGGTACACCTCCTCGGCGACAGCCGCCAGGTCGGCGACCTCCGGAGTCGGATCCGAGGCGATGGTGTACGTGCGGAGCCCCTGGCCGGCGTATCCCCCGTAGGCGATGCTGATCTCGGTGGAAAGGAGGTCCCCGGTTTGGATGATCCTGCCAGACAGGATCTGGGCGGGAACGCAACTCTCGGGCGCCGACATCGGTGTCGTGGTCAGGTAGTAGAAGCCGGTGAGCCCGCCGTCCCTCAGATAGGCGTGTTCGATCACCTCGGCCAATTCGTACTCGCGCATGCCCGGGGCGACTTCCCTCTCCAGCGCTTCGAGCGCCCGGTCGGTGAACTCGGCGCCGCGCCGCAGCCACTCGAGCTCCTCGTCGCTCTTCCCGACCCGGAGAACGCGGAAGGAGCGTGTGGCATCTACGTACTCCGATCCCGGATGGGTCCGCCTCATCGCGTCGTAGTGCTGGTAGGGCATCATCCCGACCACACCCACCCGCCTCGCTCCGATCGACCGCAGGTGCTCGCCCACAGTGACTCCCGAGTCGACCCCGCCCCAGCGGGTTTCGATCGAAGCGACCCGGGCAGCGTTGGGCACGTGGTTGTAGCTCTGGGCGTAGAGGACGGGCTCGGCGTGACGGGGGAACACCACGTAGTTGTCACGCATGCCGAGATAACCCGACAAGTAATGGACATCGGCCTGTGCTGCCCGGCCCATCGCCGACCACCCGAAGACCACCAGGGCATCGAGGCCGCTGTCATCCATCATTCGGCGCACCAGCTGGCGTCGACGCTCGAACTCCTCCTCCGAAAACCTCAGGTAGTCCATCCTCTCCTCCTCGCAGGGCCCTGAACAATCGATTGTCCAGTGGCGGGGCGGTATCGTACCGGCCATTGACTACCGCCGCCCCGCCCCGCTCGATTTTCGCCGTCATCCGTGACCGAAACTTCGGGCCGTTCTTCGTCGGCAACCTCACGTCGAACATCGGAACCTGGTTCCAGCAGGTGACCTCGGCGATCGTGATCTACGACCTGACCGGGTCGACGTTCATGGTGGGCATGGTGGGGGTGTCCCAGTTCTTGCCGTCGCTGCTCCTCGCGCCATTCACCGGCGCCGCCGCCGATCGATTCGACCGTCGCAAGCTGCTCATGACCGCCCAGTCCACCGCGGCGGTGGCAGCGGCGACGCTGGCGGTGGTCACTCTCACCATCGGCCTGGAACGTTTTCCGCGCGGGTGGCCGGTCCTGGCGGCGGTCTTCGTCATCGGTTTGGCCCATGCCACGGCCACACCCGCCCAGCAGGCGCTGGTACCGGCACTGGTGCCGCCCGCCGACCTCGATCAGGCCGTGGCGCTGACATCCGTGACGTTCAACCTCGCTCGGGCCATCGGGCCGGCCCTCGGCGCCGCGGCGCTCGTAGCGTGGGGGCCGGGCTGGGCCTTCGCCATCGACGCCTCCTCGTACCTGCCTCTCATCTTCGGGCTGACACTCGTGAGACCTCGCCCGGTCAGCCGCGCTCCCCGAGCTTCCATCTGGGTCGGGTTCCGTCATCTCCGCACCGACCCGACCCTCGCTCTCCTGCTGGTCGGAGTCATGGCCCTGGGTTTCGGCGCCGACCCGGTGCTCACCCTCAGCCCGTCGATCGCCGACGCCTTGGTCGACCAGAGCTCGATGGGCCGCGAGGGACTGGTGGGAGCGATGATCTCGTCCTTCGGGGCGGGGGCGATGGTGGCAGCCTTTCTCGTCGGGCGAGTGCGGGCACGTCTCGGTCACACACGGCTCGCCGTCACGGGCTTGCTCCTTCTGGGCACCGGCATGGTGGGGTTCGGAGCTTCGCCGACCCCCTGGTTCGCCCTCGCCTCGCTCGTCCTCGGGGGAATCGGATTCCTGTTCGGGGTCACGTCGCTGACCAGCGCCATGCATGTCCGCATCCCCGAAGAGCTGCGGGGGCGGATCATGGCCTTGTGGGGAATCGCTTTCCTCGGCTCCCGGCCCATCGCCGCATTCGTCGACGGGACGATCGCCGACCTCGCCTCGCCACGGGCCGCCGCCTGGACGGCGGCGGCGATCGTCACCCTGTGTGCCCTCGTCGTCCGATGGCGGGTGCGCTGACGGTCAGCCGACGCGCGTCGTCTCCGGAAGGAACCGAAGACAGAGCAGCCCTACGGTGATCAGGATGGCGGCGACGAAGAGGAAGGCCGCTTCTCTTCCCAGCGCTTCGTAGATCGCCGAGACGGTGATCGGCCCCACGATCAGGCCGAGGTCGCCGACGAAACGGAAGCGCCCGAGATGGCGCCCGACGCGCCCCGGCTCCGCCAGGTCGCCGACGATGGTGGCGGCCACCGACACCCCGTAGCTCGCCACCGACATGAGCACGATCGCCGCGAGCCAGGTGGCCACCGACGGAGGGAGAGCCAGGAGGCCCACGCCCAAACCCTGGACGACGAGAGCCGGGACCAAGGCGGCCTTGCGGGAGAGTCGATCCGACAGCCGTCCGCCGATCAGTGTGCCGACGAACCGCGAGACGCCGCCGAGCCCCAGGGCCAGGCCGATCGTTGCGGTACCCAAGCCGAGCACGTCCGACCCCACCACCGGGACCAGGGTCTGGGGGATCGACCCCAGAGTGAGGAACACCCCGAACGAAACACTCTGGAGGATCAGCATCGCCCGCAGAGTCACGCCTCGGCCCTCGTCGGCGCTCTTCTCGTGATTCGATCGAGTTTCGACCACCCGGCTGCGCCCTCCTGAGACGAGGAGGACGACGGCGAGGAGGGCGGCGCATGCGGCGGCGATGAAAAAGGCGTTGCGCCACCCCGTCACCGAGGCGACGAGACCTGCCGCCGAGGGCCCCAGCGCCTGACCGCCCAGCAAGGAGGC
This sequence comes from Acidimicrobiia bacterium, assembly GCA_036380875.1. Lineage (GTDB taxonomy): Bacteria > Actinomycetota > Acidimicrobiia > Spongiisociales > ZC4RG35 > ZC4RG17. Next base: position 53,241 of record DASVDX010000001.1, on the reverse strand, counting down.
AGAGAAGATGGCCATCGAGGTGCCCCGGAACTCGGCACCGGTGACGTTCGAGAAGTACGTCATTCCGGTGGCATTGGTGGTGCTGGAGGCGACGCCCAGGAGCAGGGAGGCGGAGTACAGCAACAACAAGCCGTTCGAGACGCCCAGCAGGACGCTCCCGGTGGCGACAGCTAGTGCCGAGATGGTGAGGATGGCGGATGCCCGGAAGCGGTCCGCCAGGTGGCCGCCGGGAAGGTCGGCGACGAGACGTCCCGCGGCGAAGATCGTCGTGACGGCCCCGAGTTGGAACGTGGACATGCCCAGTTCCTCCCCGAACTCGGGCAGCAAGGCGACGCGGAAGAAGGCGAAGGAAGTGAGACCGAGAACCGCGATGGCCACGAGTGCGGGCTCTTTCAGCCCGCCTCTCGCCCGGAGTTGCGCCACGTAGTCTCGCATGCTCGAAACCGGCATGCTACAAACGTTTGTGCGGTCTCCCGGATCGTGAGGAGGTGTGATGCATCCGGCCGACGTCGACGGCTTCGAACTGATCGGACATTCCGACCTCAACGGCTTCGGGGATGGGATGCAGGTGATGCCGCTGGAGGACGCCCTGTACGTCGCCCACTTCGGGCCCTCCGGCAAAGGGACCTCCATCCTCGACATATCCGACTCGACATCGCCCCGCGTCGTGCGCCAATGGGAGGCGCCGCCCGGTTCGCACACCCACAAGGTCCAGGTGGCCGACGGCCTGCTGCTCGTGAACCACGAACTGTTCCGCAGCGAGGGCCCGGCGCCGGTGGGGTTCGCCATCTACGACCTCAGCGATCGCTTCGACCCCAAACGCATCGGCTTCTTCGACACCGGCGGCCGTGGCGTCCATCGCATCGTCTACGAGGGTGGCCCCTATGCCTACGTGTCGGCGGTGCCGCCCGGGTACACCGGCCGCATCTGGATGATCGTCGACGTCTCCGACCCCACCGATCCCAAGGAAGTGGGGCGCTGGTGGTGGCCGGGGATGTGGACCGATGGCGGCGAGACCCCGGACTGGCCGGAGAGCGAGGAACGGATCGTCCATCACGCCATGGTCCACAACGACCGGGCCTACGTCGGCTTCTGGGACAGCGGGATGGTGATCCTCGACATATCCGATCTGTCCCAGCCCCGAACGATCTCCCGACTGACCTGGGAGGAGGGTGGCCACACTCACACGTGTCTGCCCATGCCCGACCGTGACCTCGTGGTCGTGAGCGACGAGGCGATCACGGACGGTTGTGACGGGCCCCGGCACATGGTTCGGGTGGTCGACGTCTCGGACGAGAACCAGCCGTTCGTCCGCTCGATATGCCCCGTGCCGGAAGGCGACTTCTGCGATCGAGGGCTGCGGTTCGGCGCCCACTGCCTCCACGAGAACCGCCCGGGGAGCTACCGCAGCCAGGAGGTGGTCTTCGTCACGTACTTCAACGCCGGACTGCGTGTGTTCGACATCGCAGATCCTGACAACCCGACTGAGATCGCCCACTGGATCCCAGAGTGCCCTCCGGGCCAGGTGGCATGCCAGATAAACGACGTCTTCGTGGACGCCGACCACACCGTCTATGTGACCGACCGGGTCAATGGCGGGGTCTACATCCTCCGCCCCACACCGGACCTCTCGAAGCGCATGGCGGAGGCGGCGTGGACCGAGGAGGTGAAGGCGTGATCTACGACGTCCACGCCCATTGCATTCCCCAGGCGGTGCTCGACCTGCTCCGTGAGCGAGGCTCCGACTTCGGCATCGAGGTGGTCGCCGGGGAGAAGGGTGAGCAGGCGGTCCTCGCCGGTCGGGTGAAGCTGGCTCCCTTCCGTGATTTCCTGACCGACATGGATGCCCGCCTCCGAGCGATGGACGCCACCGGAGTAGACGTGCAGTTGTTGTCAGGCTGGATCGATCTCACCGCCTACTCGCTTCCTGCCGAAGCCGGGGCACGGTGGGCGAGGGCATTCAACGAGGTCCTCGCAGACGAGGCCGAAAAGCACCCCGAACGGTTCGTCCCGCTCGGCACCGTGCCGCTCCAGGACCCTCGCCGTGCGGCGGAGGAGTTGCGCCACGCCGTCGAGGAACTGGGGATGGCAGGAGTCCAGATCGCTACGACTGTCGACCAAACCGATCTCGACCAGGCCGGCCTGGACCCGTTCTGGGAGGCGGCGGAGTCGTTGCGTTGTCTGATCGTCATCCACCCGTGCAACCCCCTCGCTGGTGTGGACCTGAGCCGCAACTTCTTGGACAACATGGTCGGCAGACCGGCCGAGAGCTCGATTGCGGTCGCCCACTTGCTGTTCAGCGGAGTTCTCGAGCGATATCCCGATCTGGTGATCTGTGTCGTGCACGGGGGCGGCTTCATCCCGTATCAACTCGGACGGATGCAACGTGGCTTCTCGGCGGTCCCCCACCTGACGGCCCGTCACATCCAGACGTCGCCGGTCGAACTAGCCAGCCGCCTCTATTACGACACGGTGCTGCACGACTCGCAGGCCTTGGCGTTTCTCGTGGAGAAGATGGGCGCCGGCCAAGTCGTCCTGGGCACCGACTATCCCTTCGAGATGGGTGATCCGGATCCCGTGAAGACCGTCGAGACGATCCCGGGGCTGAGCAACGAACAACGAGAGGCGATCCTCGGCGGCAACGTGGAAATGATCCTCGCCGGGATCCGGCGGTGACACGCCCACCCGGCTACTCGGGCGAGGGTTTCGAGCTCGTCGCTCACCACGACCTCGAGGGGCGACCTTGCTTCAAGCTCGCCCTGCAAGTCGTCGATGAACGCTGGCTGCTGTACGCCACCCGCTTCTGGGAGCCCGGCACGACGATCATCGAGGTCACGGATCCGGCGAATCCAGAGGTGGTGGGTGAGATAGCCGGACCTGACGACCCGAACGTCGCCACGTGGCAGGTACAGGTGGCCGAGGGGCTCTTGATCCACGGTTTGCAGCACCGGCCGCCCGCTTGGGGCGGCGATCCCAGCCAGGCCACAGACGAGGGCATCCAGATCTGGGACGTGTCCGACCCGGACCGACCCGTCCATCTCTCGTCGTACCGATACGGGGCGGGCGGCACCCATCGCAACTTCTACAACGGCGGCCGTTTCGTGCACGTCACCGCCGAGGTGCCAGGGATGGCGGGTTACATCTACTCGCTCCTCGACATCGCCGACCCCACCCAGCCTCGAGAGGTCTCCCGTTGGTTCCTGCCGGAGCAATTCGCCGCCGGTGGGGCACCGACGAACGTCAGGTACTCCCTCCACGGCCCCCCGTATCCCGTTGGCGACACCGTCTTCTTGCCTTACGGCAGGGCCGGTCTGGTCATCGTCGACATCTCGGAGCGGACCGACCCGCGCCTCGTGTCGCGGCTCGACTTCGGTGAGGCGTTCTCGAGCGCGATCGCCGTCCACACGGCGATCCCCCTCCCCGACCGAGGACTGGTGGTGGTCAACACGGAGGCGATCGCCGAGTTGAGCCAAGAGGCGTACAACTTCGCCGGGATCGTCGACGTGTCGGACCTCGCCTCACCTCGGCTGATCTCGTTGTTCCCCCTCCCCGTTCCCCCTCCGAACGCCCCTTATCCCAACTACAACACTCGCGGCGGGCGGTTCGGCCCCCACAACCAACATCACCACCAGGGCAACCCCCACCTGTTCCAGTCCGACCAGCTGGTGTATCTGACGTGGTTCAACGCCGGGTTGCGGTTGTACGACATCTCGGATCCGTACGTGCCCCGTGAGGTCGCCTGGTTCCTTCCCGACGACCCCGCAGAGCGGCGCGGGCTCCTCCCGAAGACCGCGCTGGTCACCCAGTCCGAGGATGTGCTCGTCGACTCACGCGGGTTCGCCTACCTGACCGACAAGAACCACGGGCTGCACGTAGTTCGATACACCGGCTAGTCGGCGGCAACCGCCTCGTCCCGGTAGTTCCACAACTCGGGCATGAATCGGGCGATGGCGAAGGCCCCGAGCACGCAGGCTATGCCGCCGGAGACGACAGAGAACCGCAGCGAGGTCAGAGCCGCCACCGTTCCCGACTCGACGTCACCGAGGTGAGGCCCTCCACCGACGACGGCGCCGTGGACGGCCGAGAGCCGTCCACGCAGCCTGTCGGGAACCGTGAGCTGGAGGATCGTGTTGCGAAACACCGCCGACACCACGTCGGCACCCCCGGCGATCGCCAGCAGCAAGAGGGCGAGGGGCAAGGCGCCGACGATTCCGAACGAGGCGATGGAAAGCCCCCAGGCGACGACCGCGGCGACGACCACCCTCCCCCGCCGGCCCACACCCGCCACCCAGCCCGATGTCACCGCGGCGACCAAGGCACCGACCCCGGGGGCGGCGTAGAGCAGCCCGACCGTGCTGGCATCTCCACCGAAAAGCCCGGTCCCGATGGCAGGGAAGAGGGCCCGCGGCATTCCGAACACCATGGCGTTGATGTCGATGAGGAAACACGCCTGGATCAGCCTCTCACCCTTGAGATAACGCAATCCCTCCAGGATCGAGGAGAGGCTCACCGCCTGACCTCCGCCTTCGGGCCGGAGAGGACCGATTCCCACCATGGCGACCGCCCCCAGGAGGAAAGCCAACGATTCGAGCGAGTAGCTCAGGGTCAGGCTGAAGCGGGCGATCAAAAAGCCGGCGAGGGCCGGGCCGACCGCGGACGCCACCTCGGATATCGTCTGGTTGAGGGCGAACCCCGAAGCGAGCAGTCGGCGCGGCAGCACGGTCGGCAAGGCGGCCATGCGCGCCGGCCCTCCGAAGGCGGAGAGCGCCGCGTTCAGCCCGGTGAGCACATAGAGCGGCCACACGGCCGGAGAGGGCAAGGCGGCATTGACGGCGAGACCGGCGGCGGTGACGGCCAGCCCGAGTTGGCTCCACACCAGTACCTTGCGCCGGTCGACGGCATCGACCACCGCCCCGCCGATCAGGGAGACGAGGAGCAGGGGGACGAGTTGGACGATCCCGAGCGCGCCCACCGCCAGCGTCGACCCGGTGAGGACGTAGACCTGGTAGGGCACGGCGACGACCGTCAGCTCACGGCCTAGATACGAAAGCGAGTGACCGAAATAGAGCCGTCGAAAGCGACTCGACTCCCGCAGCGGGGTGATGTCGACCACGAACCGATTGGCCACCGTCAGCGACTCCGTCTCGGGCCACGCAACGGTAGGGGCTTCATGAGGCCCGTCGTTCCCGGCCGGCGGCGGCCCAGATGAACACGGCAGTGATGAGCGCCACGACCACGGCGTTCGCCCCGAAAGCGCCGCCGAAGTCTGCGATGTCCGCCACCAACCCCAGGGCGGGCGGGCCGACGAGCAAGCCGAGATCACCGACCGTGCGGAACAAGCCCAGGGCGAACCCGCGGGATTCGGCGGGCACGGCATCGGCCGCCAGGGCGGCCGGAGCAGGTCCTGATATCGACGTGGCCAATGCGAGCAGCCCCGACCCGACGAGGAAGCCGGGGACGCTGTGGGCGATCGCCATGAGGGCGAGGGCGACAGCCATTCCCAGCGTCGCCGGCACGATCACCCGCACCCGGCCGAACCTGTCCGCCAGGGTCGACGCACTCGGCAACAGGGCGAGGTTGACCACGGCCATGCCCGTCAGCAGGGCACCGATCTGACCCACGCTCAGCCCGAGGACGTCGACGCCGAAGAGTGGCATGAGGGTGGTCCTGGTGCTGGCCCGGGTGAAGAACACGGCGAAGTTGACCAGTGCGGCGGCGACGAACAGGCGGCTGATCAGGAGGCGCCGCCAGGTCGGCGTGGTCCGAGGACCCGAGGCGGGGCCCTCGTCGGCGTCGGGCCGCGTCTCGGGAAGGCGGAAGAAGCCGTAGATACCGGCGACGAAGGTGAGGGCGGCGATGAAGAAGAACGGCGCCCGGATTCCTAGCTGTTCGGCGATGAGCCCGCCGAGCCCGGGACCGATCGACTGCCCGAACAGAAGCGCCCCCTGGTTGAAGCCGATGAGCCGGGCCCGGTTGGCGGGAGTCGATATGTCGGCGATGTAGACGAGGGCTCCCGTCATGTACATCGAGGAGCCGGCACCGGCCACGAACCGCCACACGGTGAGCGAGGTGATGCTCCCGGCCAGACCGGAGAAGACCATCGACACCGACACCACCAGCGGACCGCCGACGAGCAGAAACCGACGTCCCCAGCGATCGGAGAGCCATCCGAGCGGCACGTTGAGCAGCAGACGGGCGAGACCGAATGCGGCGACAACGACTCCGACGGCGGCGACGCTCACCCCGAAACGCCGAGCGAACACGGGAAGCACGGGGCCGAGGATCCCTTGGCCGGTCATGACCAGCGCAGTGGCGAGCGACACTATCACCACCCGCTCGTGCGCGGCCAAGCGGTGGCGGAGCTTCTGCCAGACAGAGATCACGGCCGGAACCTATTGTCGAGTGAAGAGCGACGAGCCCGGAACAAAATCATGGGATTGGCCAACTCTCTCTGCCCGACTCTGATAGCGTCCCTGTACAAACGATTGTCGAATCGATTGCTGGACTGTATACAGTGAGCGACCCGGACGGAATCCCTGCGATGTCGACTCCCAACGGCGCCGAGCCACCTGCCACCCCCGTGATCGTGGCACAGAACCTGACCGTCGGGTACGAGCTCCACCGGGAACGACAACGCCTGACGGCCCTCCGCGACATCAGCCTCACCGTCGGCCGCGGCGAGTTCGTTGTCCTCGTCGGGCCTTCCGGTTGCGGCAAAACCACGTTCATCAACGCCATCTCCGGGCTGGTCAAACCCTGGGAAGGAACCATCGAAGTCAACGGGAAGCCGGTCGAGGGACCGGGCCCGGACCGGGCGATGGTGTTCCAGGACTACGCCCTGATGCCGTGGCGAACCGTGGAGCAGAACATCCGGCTGGCATTCGAGCTCCAGGACCTGGGCCTCTCACCCGAGGAGCAACGCGAACGGGTCGATCGCTACCTGGAACTCGTCGACCTCAAGGGTTTCGAGAACTCATATCCCTACGAGTTGTCGGGCGGGATGAAACAGAGGGTCGGCATCGCCCGGGCGCTCGTGTCCGAGCCCGACATCCTCCTCGCCGACGAGCCGTTCGCCGCCATCGACGCCATGACCAGGGAGGCGATGCAGGGCGAGCTGGAGCGGTTCGTCGCCGAGACCCACCAGACCGTGGTGTTCATCACCCACTCGATCGACGAGGCGATCGCCCTCGGCGACCGCGTGGTCGTCATCTCCTATCGACCGGGCCGGATCAAAGAAATCGTGGACGTCAACCTGCCCCGTCCTCGGTTCGAATACGACTTCAAGACAGAGCGGGAGTTCGCCGAGCTCCGCGACCACGTGTGGCACCTCGTCAAAGACGAGGCCATCCAATCGGCGAGAGGGGCTGTCCGATGAGTGTCTCCGAACGCACCGAAGCCGAACCGACCGAAACCACTGCTTCCGACCGCATCCAGGATGTCGAATACACCGCCCGCACTTGGTGGCGACGCTGGGGTGCGTGGGTCGTCACGGCGATCAACCTGACGGCCTTTTTCGCCCTCTGGGAGTTGATCGCCCGCCTCAACATCATCAACCCCTTGTTCCTCCCTCGGGCGACGGACATGCTCGCCGCCTTGTGGGAGGGCCTCACCACTTCCGCACCGCCCGGAGCGGTGGTGTCGGGAAGCATCCGTGACCACCTCTTCTTCAGCCTGAGCAACCTGGGGATCGGCGTCGGGATCGCCTGCCTCATCGGCATCCCGTTCGGTCTGCTCATGGGTGCCAACAAGTACATCGACGCCATCCTCAGCCCGTACGTGTGGGCGATCTCCTCGATGCCCCGCATCGCCCTGGTGCCGTTGTTCATCCTCTTCCTCGGGTTCACCCGCACGATGCAGGTGACGATCATCGTCCTGTCCGCAGTGTTCCCGATCATGATCAACGCCTGGGCAGGCGTGAAGACCACGGAGAAGTCGCTGTTGGCGGCCGCCAAAGTGTTCGGGGCCAAGCGGCACCAGCTCTACACGAAGGTCGTGTTCCCCTACACCCTTCCGTTCATCATCTCCGGGATCCAGCAGGGGATCGGCCGCGGCCTCGTCGGCGTGATCATCGCCGAGATATTCGGCGGAGCCAAAGGCCTCGGCTATCTCATCCAACGCGCCGCCGACACGTTCAACTCGGCTCTGCTCTACGCCGTGTTGTTCCTCTTGGTGGTGGTTTCGCTGACACTGATTCAGTTCACTCGCTGGCTCGAGGCGACCGTCGCCCCCTGGCGGCGACTCGACCGGCTGTGATCTCACGCCTGGGACGGTAAAGGCAGACAGCCCTTTCCATGGGGCCGGGAAGCAGAGGAGAGGAAGGATGACGACGAAGGAAAACGGCAAGTTGGTTGTGAACCGACGCCGGTTCCTCCAGCTGGGAGGCATGGGACTAGCCGGGGCTGTCATCGCGGCCTGTGGTGGCGGCGCAGGCTCTACGACGACCACCGCGGCCGGGACGGCGACGACCGCCGCCCCGGGCACCACCGCCGCCGCCGGTGGAGGCATCACGGCGAACCTGTCGTCGATCAGCATCGGCGACTTCAACCCCAACTATGCCGCCCAGTGGGGATACCACATGGCGGACGCGCTGGGGTACTTCGACGAGGTGGGCATCGAAGATATCGAGTACGTCCTCTCCGAGGAGTACGTCCCCGGCCTCATCGGCGGCAGCCTCCACCTCGCCCATGCCGACACCAACGTGATCATCGGCTCGGCGCACGAAAGTGGCGAGCCGTTGAAGATCATCTCGCTGTACCGCGTCAACGAGTGGCAGATCATGGGCGTCGCCGCCGGAATCGAAGAGCCGGAGGATCTGATCGGGAAGAACATCACCGGCGGCCAGCTCGAAGGCCGCAATACGGTGGTGCAGCGTCAGATCCTCGAGCGGATGGGTATCGATCCCAGCCAGGTGAACTTCGTCCCCACGTCCGGCGGGTCGGATGCCCGCCTGCAGGCGCTCATCACCAACACGGTGCAGGGTGCCAGCGTGTTCCCTCGGCATCGCTTCGCCCTGGAAGAGGCGGGCGGCAAGTTCATCTACGAGGAGTTGTTCCCCGCTCCCCAGGAATGCTTCGCCGCCATGGGTCCCTGGCTCGAGGAGAACCACGACACGGCGGTCGCCTTCATCGTGGCCGAGCTGCGCGGCCGGCAGTTCGTCATGGACCCCGCCAACAAGGACCAGGCGTTCGACATGATGGTCGAGCGTGGCTTCGAGATCCCTGACGAATTCCGGGAGCTGTACCAGGTCGAGATCGACCAGTTCAGCCCCGACGGCGGCTTCGACGTCGAGGCGATGGACACCTTCATCGAGGAGCTGAAGCAGACGGGTGACGTGCCCGAGGGCGCCGAGTGGCGAGATTACGTGGACTTCACGTACCTGTGGGAAGCCCAGGACATCCTCGGGATTCCTCGGAACCCCGACCCCGACGCTCTCTGATCCGAAATCGGACTGAAGGGGTCCGGCGACCGCCGGACCCCTTCTCGCGCCGGAATCGACCCCTCCCCCGACCTGGCAACCTGTGACCATGACTCCATCCCCTTCGATCACCGAGCTCACCTGCTTCGACTGCGGCCAGACCTGGCCGGCGGACCGTCTGCAGACCACTTGCCCGAGCTGCGGCATGCCTCTGCGTGTGGATCTCGACCTCGCCGCAGTCGGTGGCCCCGACGAGGTCATCGACGTGTCTGTGTGCTCGATGTGGCGCTATGGCCCGATCCTGGCGGTGGACCGAGCCAAAGCGGTGACGCTGGTCGAAGGGTGGACCCCGCTCCTCCAAGCCGGTCCCGGGGTGTGGGTCAAGGACGAGGCCCGCAACCCAACCGGCTCGTTCAAGGCACGGGGAATCAGCATGGCGGTGTCCGCAGCCGTCGCCTTGGGCGCCGGCAGGCTGGTGGCTCCCTCGGCGGGCAACGCCGCCGGTGCCCTCTCTGCATACGGGGCGGCCGCGGGCGTTCCCGTCCTCGTTGCGATGCCGGAGGACACGCCGCGGGCGTTCATCGAGGAGTGCCGCCACTTCGGCGCGTCGGTGGAGCTCGTCGCCGGCACGATCGCCGACGCCGGCAAATGGCTGGCAGCCCACCGAACGCCCGACGACTTCGACCTCTCCACCCTCAAAGAGCCGTATCGGATCGAGGGAAAGAAGACCATGGCATTCGAGATCTGGGAGCAGCTCGGTCGCCAGCTCCCCGACGTCATCGTCTACCCCACCGGTGGAGGGACGGGCCTCGTCGGCATGTGGAAGGCCTTCGACGAGATGGAGGCGATGGGCTGGATCGACAGCCGACGCCCCCGAATGGTGTCGGTGCAGGCGGCGGGCTGCGCCCCGGTCGTCCGCGCCTTCGAGTCGGGCGCCGAGCGCACGGAGCCCTGGGAAGGAGCGGTCACGTCTGCCTACGGCTTGCGGGTTCCTTCCCCCATCGGAGGTTTCCTGTGCCTGCGCGCTGTCCGTGAAACCGGAGGGACGGCAGTAGCAGTTCCTGAGGAGGACATCGCACTTGCGGCGCGTGCCCTGGCCTCATCCACCGGCATCGACGCCTGTCCGGAAGGAGGCGCCGCCTGGGCGGCCTATGAGAGGCTGCGTGCCGAGGGGTGGATCGGTGACTCCGAGCGCACCGTGGTCTTCAACACCGGCACCGGCGTCAAATATCGCTGAGCGGCCGCCTGCACAAACGTTTTTCCTGTATCCTGCGGCCCGGTGCTGTCGCGGTACGAGGGCCTGACTCGAGAACAACTCGACTTCCAGCGGCTGTGCCGCGAGTTCACGGAGTCGGAGATCCTCCCCTGGCTGGCGGCCAACCGGGACAAGGAATGGAACGCCCCACCCAGCGAACGGCTGCCGCGCCAGCTGATGCAGCGCGCCGACGAGATCGGCCTTCGCACACTGGGCATTCCCAAGGAGTACGGCGGGATCGAGGTCGACACCCTCACCCAGGCCCTGATGGTGGAGGAACTGGCTCGAGGCGACCCCGGTTTCACCACGACGATCGTCCAGAACTGGAAGGTGGCGGCGGAGTTCGCCCGCCACGCCTCCCCCGAGCTCGCCCGGGAGTGGTTCGACCGTTTTCTCTCCGATCCGGGATTCCTCTGGGCCAACTGCCTGACGGAGCCCCGGGGAGCGTCGGACCGGGTGCTCCCCTACAACGCCCCCGAGGCGTCCATGCAGACCCGGGCCGTTCGCGACGGTGACGAGTGGGTCATCAACGGAGTCAAGCACTACGTCAGCAACGGCGGCACCGCCAGCGCCTTCATCGTCTATGCCAACACGGACCCGACGGCGGGAGTGCGCAAGGGCGTGAGCAGCTTCCTCGTCGGTCGCGATGCTCCAGGGTTCTCGATCGGGCGGATCAACGAGAAGATCGGCCACCGCCTCGTCGTGAACGCCGAACTCGTGTTCCAGGACTGCCGTGTTCCGGCCTCTCATCTTCTGGTCTGGAACGAGGCTTTGGGAGGCGCCTCCCAGTACCTCCTCCAAGGTCGTGTGCTCAACGCCGCCCGGGCGCTGGGTGTCATGCAAGCGGCCTTCGAAGCCTCCGCCCGTTATGCCCAGGAGCATTTCCATGGTGGCAAGCTCATCATCAAGCACCAGGTCGTGGCCGCCCGTTTGGCCAACATGGCCACGACCCTCGAGACCTGCCGGGCGATCACCTATCGGGCGGCACGGGCCGTCGATTCCGGAGCCGACGATGCCATGGCCCTGTCGCTGATGGCGAAGCTCCATTGCAGCGAGGCCGTGTTCGACGTGGCCCGGGCGGCGATGGAGTTGCACGGTGGCGCCGGGGTGATGCTCGAGGCGGGAATCGAGAAGTTCCTGCGCGACGCCACGATCTTCAGCCACACAGAAGGCACTGCCGACATGCAGCGCTTCAAGATCATCAAGGCGATGTTCCCGGAGACGGCCGGCGTCTACGCCGGACCCGACCCGGTGTTCCTCCCCGACGGCTCGGTGCAGCCGGGGACCATCGGAAAGGACGAGAGTCGATGACCACGCTCAGCCCCGCCAAGCAAGCCGCTTTCGAAAAGGTGACCGGGCTGTGGATCGCCATCCCCACCCCCTTCACGGCCGATGGAGCCGTGGACGAACCGGCTCTGAAATCGGCCGTCGAGTACTACATCGAAGGCCTCGGCGTCGACGGGATCTTCTGTGGCGGGATCATGGGTGAGTTCTGGGCGCTGACTCTTGAAGAGCGTTTTCTCGTCCATCAGCTCGTGGTCGACGCCGCCTCGGGCCGGGTGCCGATCATGCCCCACATCGGGCATCACGTCTACGCCGACTCTGCCGCCCTGAGCCGCCACGCCGAACAGATCGGGGCCGACTTCGTCATCGCCCTCAACCCGTACTTCCCGATCCGCCCCTCCGACGACCTCGTTCGCAACTGGTATCGGCGCCTGGCGGGCGAGTCGTCGGTCCCTCTGTTCCTCTTCAACACGGCCTATTCGGGCTATTCGATCAGCCCGGAGTTGATCGATGAGCTGGCGGACCTCGACACGGTGTGCGGCATCAAGAACCCCAAGCCGGCCGAGCAGGTGGCAGCCCTACACGCCCGGGTCGGTGACCGGATCGTGGTGTGTGACGCCGCCGAAGAGCAGTGGCTGGGCCTTCATCTCGGCCACGGGTTCCAGGCGCTGATGTCGACACCCGCGCTGGCGATGTTCCAAACGCCCGAGCGGAAACCGATCGTCGACTACACACGGGCGGCCGATGAAGGCCGCCTCGACGAGGCATGGGAGATCCACGCCTCCCTGGAGGGCGAACGGGAAGCATTCGAGAAGTGGATGCGCCAGCCCTGGCTAGCCCAGGGCTCGGGCGCCATTCCCATCGCCCAGCTCAAGACATGGCTGGAGCTGATGGGCCTACCTCAAGGGCCGGTCCGACCGCCCCTCGTCCCGCTCAGCGACCGCGAGCGAGAAGAACTGGCCGCCGACCTGGATCGGCTCGGCCTCCTCGACTCCATCTAGATGTCGATCCCCGGCTCCGCTCTCTCGAGAGCAAAGAGGCGATCGAGGATCGGAAGCATCTCCGTGAGCGCATCGTCCTCGAGGATCTGGATGATGCGCCCGATCCGCGTCAGGAGTTGCTCCAGGCGGTGGATCAACTGTGGACGTGGATCGGTGGATTCACGTTCGGCGGCGAGGAGCTCTTCGGCGGCCCGTCGGTAGCGATCACAGACGTCGAGAAGCCCGTAGAAGGCATCTTCCAGTTCTCGAGTCCTGGCGGCCATCACCTCGTGAGGCTTCACAACCAGCGCCTCCACCGATACGGAAGTTCGATCACAGTCGGCTCCTCTGCGGCCTCGAGCAGGCAGAAGAGATCCTCGAGAATCCGTGACTGCTGGTCGGGACGTCCTGCCTCGCCGAGCGGGTTGCCCAAGGGGAAGCGCACGTACGCGGCACGCGGTGCCTTCATGGCCAGCGTGATCTCGGGACGAAGGCACACGCTGACTGTGGACATCCCCCGCCCCTCTAGCTCCGCCTGGACCAGTCCGACCGACCGGTGACACATCGGTCAACCGGGGACGAGCGCCACGACATCTGCTTGCGCATCCTCCAGTACGTCTGCCACCGCGGGAGCCGTCTCCTCGACGATGGGTACCGGATCGGGATTGAATCCCATGAGGCCGATGTGGATGGGTGAGGACGACCCCACCCGCCCGCTCGCGACCGCCTCATGCAGACGATCCAGGGGGAACACCACGTTTGGGTCCCGTTCGGCGGAAGTGGTGTCGTAGTGAGTGTGCCTGAAGCGCAGCCGCGTGACGTCGATGTCATCGGGGATCAAGCGGAAAGTCGGATCCCCGGCAACGGTCTCGACGTGGAAAGGCTGCTGATCGTCCAGATGGACTCCAGCGGTGCTGACGAGAGCAACCCTCGCCTCGGCCAGCGGACGACGAAGGGGCGTGAAGGCCTGCCGCTGCGGTTCGCGCGGATTTCTTGCGTGGTGATTGCGGGCGATCTGGTCGAGCCACTGCTCGTATTTGGCGAAGTAGGCCCCCGCGCTCAGCCGAGTTCCGGGCAGCGCGGTCATGCCCGGAGCTTCTCGGCGAACCAGCGGAACGTGGCGGGCGCCCAATGATCGAAGTACTTGAACGCGCAGTGGCCGGCGTCGGGATAGACGCGCGCCTCCTTCCCCGTCGCCGGTCCGGTCTCGAGCATGAAGTAGATGTTGCCGATCGGCGCCAGGTGATCCAGCTTGCCGTTGATCATCAGCACCGGCATGGTGATGTTGTCGAGAATCCCCTGCTCGGAGAGCGCCCAACGGGAGAAGTCCTCTCGCTCCTTTTCGACCGAGGTGGACGGGAACGACGGCGGATCGTCGGGGCCGCCGAACCGCCATGTGGCCCTCTCGTTCCTGACCCGAACGAACTCCTCCAACTCGTCGTCGGGCATGACGTATCCAAAGGGGTGTCCGGCGATCGCCACCACCGCCTTCACCTTCTCGGGAGCGGTCCCGGCCAGTTGCATGACCGAGTAGCCGCCGCGGCTGATCCCGAACGCTCCGATCCTGTCGGCGTCGACCTCGGGGCGCGACGCCAAGTAGTCGATGGCCGCCTCCCAGGCCGTCACCGACTCGGGTGCCCACGGGAAGGGGTTCTCTCCCGTGCCCGGACCGTCCATCACCAGCGAAGCCAGGCCGTTCTCCATGCACATGTCCTGGGCCCAGCCTCGGTCTTCCTTGAAGACGTCGGCGCCGCACATGATGAGGACCGCGGGGACGGGCGTGTCGGAGACCGGGGCGCGGAAGTGGGCGCGGATCGTCTTTCCCTGATGTTCGAAGTCGACCACTTCCATTGGCGGGTCGAGGTGGGCGCAGGCCTTGAGATAGGCCCGGGCACAGTCGGCGCTCACCTCCCGCTTGAGGTCGGTGATCTCGCCAGGGAACCGGGCGATGGCGTAGTAGGTCTTGGCCTGGAGGTAGGCACGCCGGGCGGCCGCGAAGTCGCCGGCCTCCTCGAATCTGTCACCCTCCGTCTCGTGGTTTTGCCCGAGTTCTCGCCAGACCGGCACCCACTTGTCCTCGGTGGTTCCTTCGAGTCTGGAGACGGCCCCCTCCAACTCGGAGAGGTCCTCGATCATGGAGAGCCAACGGCGATAGAAGCCGCCGTGCACCACTACGAACGGATCTTCGTTGGGAGCGAATCCGAGTTCTTTGGTCGTCACCCTTCCTCCTCTGTGCCTGGCACGGAGCCTAGCTGCGAAATCGATTGCGAGACCGGCGGAACCGCTGAGAAGTCACCGATGGGCGACGACCTCGTCGATGCTGCGGCCCAGATCGTCGAGGATCACGACCGCGGCGTTGCGACCCGGCCCACCGGTTATGGACCCGCCCGGGTGGGTCGTCGCCCCGGTCTGGTAGAGGCCCTCGATGGGCATGCGATGTTGTGCCCAACCCGGGACTGGCCGCTGCGCCCCTCCATAGGCCAGTCCTCGATCCCCTCCGTGGATGGTGCCGCGCCACATGTGCGGGTTGCTCGCTTCCACGTCCACCGGGCTCTTCACCTTGTGGGCGAGGATCTTGTCGTCGGTGAGGTTGGGCGCCGCCTTCTGGAGGACCTCCAGGTGCTCACGGGCGAGTAGTTCCTTGCCGGTTTCCCAGTCGCCGAACTCCTCCGGTGACTCGTAGGGGGCCATGCTCAGGATCTTCAGCGTGTGGTGACCCTCGGGTGCCCGGCTCGGGTCGACGACGCTCGGGGTGGCGAAGAGCAGGAAGGTTCCGGGACGATGCAGGGCGCCGCGGCGCAGACCGCGGGCGAACTCCATGAAGTCCTCCGGCCAGGCGGCGGCACCCGCCGATACGACCGGCACAGGACCGCGGCTGGTCGTCTCGTAGAGCGGAGCCTCGGTGGTGGCGTAGTAGGCGGCGAACGCCGACAGGCCTTCGTCGAACGTGTCCACTCCGTAGAGGAAGCCCTCGCCCCACGAGTCGGACGGAGCCATCTCGACGAGGCGCTTGATGTGGATCGAGGAGACGACGCCCAGGCGGGCTCGATACTGCTCGCCGTCGGCGGTTTCCACACCTACGCAGCGGCCACCTTCGATGATGAGACCGGTCACCAGCGTCTTGGTGACGATCGTGCCCCCCTGGTCCTCGATCGCAGCCGCCAGCGCCCGCGTCAGGCTCCCCGACCCCCCGATGGGGATGGTCCAACTCCGCTGCTGGCGCCCTCCGACGATCGAATATGCGAGATATCCGGATCCTGGCGAGTCGAGCGGCTGGAACGTCTGGAACGCCATCCAGGACATGAAGGCCTGGACGTGGCGGCTCTCGAACTCCTTGCGGATGATCTCCCACGCCGACATCACATTGCGCCGCCGCCACTTGGTGCCGTCCGGGTGGTTGGCGAGAGCGTCGTCGAGTGAGGGGCCGTAGCCGATCGGCGTGAACCGGTACTGCCCGTAGATGCCCTTGACGGCGTCGAATTCGTCGAGCATCTGCCGGTAGGCATCGGCGTCCCGCTTGGAGAAGCGACTCAACTCCGCGAGCGTCTCGTCGAGGTCGAGCCACATCGTGTAGTGCTCGCCGTCGGGGAACACGACGTGGGCGACCGGGTCGGGATAGACGTACTCCAGCCCGTACTCCGAGAGCAGGCCCAATTCGTCGCGGGTGAGGAGTGGGTTGACCTGGATCAGGGTGTGTCCGGTCGAGCAGGTGTCGAACCCGAACCCGGGGAGGAGGACCTCTTCGGTGGCTGCTCCTCCTCCTACTTCATCGCGGGCGTCGAGCACGATGACCTCGTACCCGGCTCGGGCGAGGTAGGCGGCGGTGATCAGGCTGTTGTGGCCTCCGCCGGCGATGACGAAGTCGGCTGATTGGGTCATGTCTCCTCCTTGGGAGGGATTACGGGAACCAGGAGATGCGATGGGTGGTCGGGGCCGACGTGAACCGTCACGTCGCCGCCGAAGATCTCCGTTGGACGGTTGTCGGGATCGGTGTGGGTCATGCCGCCCGTGCCCCGGGTGGCGTAGTAGAACTGCTCGCCGTATTCGTCCAGCGGCCCGCGGTACTCGTAGTCACGGCCTCTCACCCAGAGAGCGAGCCGGTAGCCGACCGGCACGACGATGCAAGTGGGGACGATCTCGATGTCGAGGCGGTAGATCTGGCCCGGCTCCAGCGGCTCGACCCGATCGTGGGGATGGAACGGACGCCACGGCTGGGACTTCTCGGGGACCAGGGCGCGGTGGGAGGCCCGCAGCCACCCGTTGGCGATCGGCGTGTTCGGGTCGGTAGAGCCCTCGAACGTCACCTCGTTGCCGTCAGGGTCGAACAGTTGGACGATCAGGAACAGATCGGCATCGGTCGTCGATGACGAGATCCACAGGGTGGCCGACAGTGGCCCGGTGATCTCCGTCTCTTCCTCGAACGGGAGTGTGGTGAAGTGGAGCCCCTCACCCAGCGCCTGATAGGTCGAGGCGCCGGCAGCGGGGGCCGGATAGGGCGTGAGGAGCCCGTCGGGGTGCAGGTGGAATTCCGTCCAGCGCGTCCGGGCCAGCGGCCACTCGTCCTCGCCTCTCCACACGAACTTCTCACCGGGATAGCGGATGTTGAGTTGGACATGTGGCGTCTCGTCCCAGCCGTTGTCCTCTCCCTCGAGGAAGTGGTCGAAGAAGCGCTTCTGGAGATTCCGGCCATATGCGGAGTAGAAGTGCGTCCAGTGGGTGTCACCGTGGGCTTCCAGCCACTTCTGTGAGGAGGCGGCTTCCAGGAAGCCGTTGAAGTTGCCGCGCGGGTGGATCCCCTGGCCGCCCCAGTTTGCCGCCGAGAGCAGCGGCACCTCGACGCGGGACAGGTCGATCGTTCTCTCCAGGTGCCACTCGTCACACAGGGGGTGCGCCTTGATCTCGGGGAAGGATTCGATCCGGTTGGCTGCGAGTTCCTCCTCCGGGAGAGTGACGGGCCCGGCGACCGACTGGCCGGTGTTGGGGTTCTCTGGGGCGCGATCGCCCTGGCCATATTGGATGGGATCGATCTGGCGCTCCTGCCACCGTTTGGTGAACTCACTGAGGATGCCGCCGTGGTAGTAGGCGTCGCGGTAGGGGTCGGTGAAGCCCTCCCAGGCGATGAGAGCGGCGAGATGTGGGGGCCGGCGGGCGGCTGCGGCCCATCCCATCACCGCGTAGTAAGAGATTCCCAGGATGCCGACCCGGCCGTTGCTCCACTCCTGGGTCCCGGCCCATTCCACCGAGTCGTGGATGTCGTCGTACTCCTGCGGGTTGCGGGGCCACAACACCCCGGGAGACCATCCGGCGCCGCGTGAGTCGACCCGGACGACGACGTAACCCTCGGGGACCCACCGTTCGGGGTCGGTCACCTCCCAGGCCTGGTGCTTGTTGGTCGAGCCTTCGAGGACCGTGGGATCTTTTTCTATGAGTTTCTCCCACTGCATCCGGTAGATGGGGCCGTTGAAGGGCAACCCCTTGGCATAGACGCCGTGAGACAGGATCACCGGATATCGGCCCTCTTCCGGCGGGCGGAAGACGTCGGCGCGGAGGACGGCGCCGTCGCGCATCGGCACGGGGACCTGGTAGTCGATGCGCATCCCTTCGGAGTAGCGCGTGAAGGTGAGCGCGTCCTCCGCCGACGTCATGCCGACCCCATCATCACGTCGAGGCGCCTGCGAGCTCCACCATCGGCGCCACTTCGACGGCCTGACCGTTGCGGCGGGACGACTCGAGGGCGGCATGGACCACAGCGAGGGCCCGCACCGCCTCCAGCGCCCCGACCTCGATCTCGGCCTGCCCGCGGATGGCGAGGGCGAATTCCTCGAGTTGCTCGCGGAACATGTCGGTGTGCGGGATCTCGACTGGAGGACGCACCGACTCCCGGTACGCCTGGGAGACGAGAGTGCTCATGTCGTCGACCAGATGGGACTCGTCCCAGTTGTTGAAGTCGAGGTCGTAGAAGAGGTTTCCCTCGGTCCCCTGCAGCCTCAGCTGGTAGACACCGGGGGAAGCCCAGCCGGTTCCGATGTAACCGAGAGGGCCCGACTCGAATTCGAGGATCGTCATGATGGCGTCCGGCACCTCGGCTTTGGTGTAGAGCCTCCGGGCATGGCTCGACACCGCCGCCACCGGCCCCAGCATGTACTGGAGCGTGTCGGCATGGTGGACGCCCAATTGGATGAGGGCGCCGCCCGGGCTCTTGTCTGCGTACCAACGCCACGTCTCGGGGGTCAACTCGAGGCCTCGTTCGTTCGAGAAGTTCGCCTCGGCCAGAGACACCTGTCCTATCCGGCCCTCGTCGATCCACTGCTTCATGACCCGGTGACCACCGAGACGCCGGGCGCTGTGGCCGACGGCGAAGGGCAGGCCGGAGGCGGCAACGGCGCGGGCGATCACGCCGGCGTCTTCCATCGTGTGGGCGATCGGCTTGTCGGTGTAGACGGCTTTGCCGGCGTCGAGGCACTGGAGGATCACGTCTTTGTGGGTGTCGTTGGGGGTCGTGACGAGGACCCCCTCGACCTCGGGATCAGAGAGCAGTTCGTCGAGCGTGGAAGAGGCTCGAGGAATCCCGAACTCGGCTTGGAAGGCGGCGCGCTTCTCCTCCGATCGCGAGAAGCAGTTCACTAGTTGGATCACCGATCCCCGCTGGGCACCGCGCGCCAGCACTCTGGCCCACCTGCCGAGACCGATCGACGCCAACCTCACCGGTTCATCCATCTGGTTCCTCCTGGTCTGGGGTCACGAGGATCGTGTCGAGCTCCTCGATGTTGTCTTCGAACGTTGGGTACGGGAAGAAGCACACGAGTAGCAGTTGGTCACCCGGATCGGCCAGCGTGGCATGGGGCACGCCTGCCGGCACGCGAACCCAGGTTCCGGCCTCGACGGTGTGGTAGGTCCCATCGAGCCACAGCTTCCCCCGACCCGACACCACGTAGGTGACCTCTTCGCTGTGGGGGTGACGATGCGGGGTACGTCTGACGCCCGGCTCGATCGTGACCTGCCGCACCACCGATTCGCCGCCGGCGGCGGCGGCGGCGGTGAACGGATCGGCGCTGCGGCGACCAGGCAGTTGCCGATATGTGATTTCGGCCGGGCGTACGACGGTCACCGGGCGCCCCGTCTGAGCTTCAGTATCGAGTCCACCCGGGCGGCGACCTCGTCGGCGACCGTGACGGCGAAGGCGGCTGCCCTTTCTTCGGTCGCCCAGCCGGGATTGCCGTACCACCCGTCGTCGGCGATCTCGGTGACATCCGTGATGTAGCCGTAGATCTCGTTCGAACGGCGCATCTCGTCGAGTTCGGCGGCGCCGTCGGGGCGGGTCGGTTCGGCAACCCGATCCAGGCGAGGGAGGGAGGGGTCGTAGGCGAGGACGGCCAGAGTCTCGATTCCTCCGCCGTGGGTCAATTCCCCTCCTTCGGGCGCATAGACGCGTTGGGCGACATAGCAGGCGTGGGCAGTGACGACGAGGGCGCCGTGACGATCCTGGATGTCGGTCGCCACGGCGTCGAGAGAGGCGTTGTTGCCTTCGTGCCAGTTGACGAAGACGAACGTCTTCGCTCCCAGACCCACCAACTCTTCACACAGGTTGGTGATGTACGCCTCGAAGACATCCCTCCGGAGGGAGATGGTGCCAGGGTGGCCGGCGTGGATCGGAGTCACACCGTATTGACCGGCGGGCACCAGGAGAGCGTCGAGGCGTTCGGCCACCTCAGAAGCGACGAGGTCGGCGGCCATGGTGTCGGTTCCGCATGGGAGATGGGGCCCGTGCTGCTCGACACTGCCGAACGGCATCACGACGATGCCCGACCGGCCGAGGAGCTCGGCGACATCGGGTGACGTCAGGTCGTAGATGGAGCGACTCGTCATCGGAGTGCGGCCTCCTCGGGGACGACAACTGGGTGCAATGGCGCTTGGCCGTCGAGGATCCGGCGCGCCTCGGTTGCGCCCTGCCGCCTGAGCTCGGTTTCGCTCTCCTCCGTGTACCAGGCCATGTGCGGGGTGAGGATCAGTCGGTCGGCGACGGGCTCGAAGACCGCGATGTCGGGTGGTTCGGGGTCGTAGACGTCGATTGCGGCCAGTGAGGGGCGCCCGCCCCGCAAGGCATCGATCAGAGCCGGTGTGTCGATGAGGCTCCCGCGAGCGGTGTTGACGAGGACGGAGCCTTCCTTCATCGAACCGAGCTCTGCCGCCCCGATCAATGGTTGGTCGCCCGGAGGGGGTGCGTGGAGCGTCACGACGTCGGCTTCCGCCAACACCTCGCTCGTCGATGCCAAACGCACACCCGCGGAAACCGCGCCCTGATCGTGAAGGAGCGGGTCGGCCACGACGAAGTCCTCGAACCCGACTCCGGCGAGGAGCTCTGCGACCCTCCGGCCGATTCGACCGAAACCGATGATGCCGACGGTCAATGCCGAAGGCAGGTGGAGGGGGCGGAGTTCGGCGAACCCCCATTCGCCGGCGCGGATCCGGCGGTCGGCTTCGGGCAGGCGACGCAAGGCGGAGAGGATCAGAGTCAGCGTGTGGAACGCCACAGCTTCGGTGCCGTAGTCCGGGACATAGGCCACCCACATCCCCAGGCGCCGGGCGGCCTCGAGGTCGACCGAGTCGACCCCCACACCGAGGCGCACGATCGCCCGGGACCCCAGTCGTCGGAGGGTGTCGGCGTCGAACCGAGGGGCGGCACCGGCGAGGATCACGTCGGCACCCTGAGCCACTTCGAGCAACTCCTGGGGGCTGCGGCCGGGGCCGGATAGCAGGTCGACGTCTCCCAAGATGGCTCGCTCCAGTTCGAAATCCGCGAACCGGGTACCGAGGATCGCCACTTTGGGTCGCCTGCCATCCACCGGCGGCGAGTGTACCCAGCAATCGATTGCGGGACAACAGGTGCCGACCGTATCATCCGGGGCCATGACCGAGCTGGCGATCAGAGGCGGAACGATCGTCACTCCTGCCGGCCAGAGGCGGGCCGATCTGGGGATCGCGGAGGGCCGTGTCGTGGAGGTGGCCGACACGGTCGAAGGCCGCCGAGAAATCGACGCCAGCGGGCTGTTGATCCTCCCGGGGATGGTGGACACCCATGTGCATCTGATGGATCCGGGCCCCACCGAGCGGGAGGATTTTCCCACGGGCACGCGGGCGGCCGCGGCCCGCGGGGCGACGACGATCGTGGAGCACACCCACGCCCACCCCGTGCGATCGGCCGACGACCTGGCCGAGAAGATCAGCTATCTGGCCGACCGCGCCAACGTCGATTACGCCCTCGCCGCCCATCTGTGGCCCGAGGACATTCCCACGATGTCGAGCACCTGGGAAGCGGGCGTGGCGTTCTTCAAGTTGTTCACCTGCACCACCCACGGCGTACCGGGACTCGATCCGGCCCGGCTCCACGCCGCCTTCGAAAGCCTGGCCGCCATCGGCGGACGGGCGTTGGTCCACTGCGAGGACGAGTCGCTCACCGAGGTGGCCGAACGCACCCTGCGCGACCAGGGCCGCTTCGATCCGGGTGTGCTGGTCGAGTGGAGGTCCCGGGAAGCCGAGGAGGTTGCGGTGGCCGGCGCCGGTGTTCTCGCCGCCGCCACTGGCGCCACGGTGACATTGGCCCACATCTCCACGCCTGCGGTGGCGGAGTTGGTGGGTTACATGCGACAAAGAGGGGCGGACATCGCCGCCGAGGCCTGCCCCCAGTACTTCGCCCTCGACGAACGCGAGGTGGAAGAGCACGGCCCGTTCCGCAAGTTCACGCCTCCGGCGCGGATCCGGGGCGAAGACGAGCGGGAGGCGATGTGGGAGGCCGTTCGCCAGGGCGCCTTCCACCACTTTTCGACCGACCACGCCCCGTCGACGGCGGAGCAGAAGCGCGCCGGTGACATCTGGTCGGCGCCCTTCGGGTTGCCGGGTCTCGACACCACCTTCCCGTTCCTGATCGACGCCGCGCTGTCGGGAAAGCTCCCGCTGCCCGAGATGGTGCGCCTCACCTCGGCCGCGCCCGCCGCACGTTATGGCCTGGCGCCACGCAAGGGCTCGCTCGATCCGGGGGCGGACGCCGACTTCGTGCTCGTCGACCCCGCCGGCCGATGGGTCGTCGAAGACAGCGAGATCATCTCCAAGGCGGGGTGGTCGCCGTATTCGGGCCGGACCTTCCGAGGTCGCATCGAGGCGACGTACCTGCGAGGCCGATTGATCGCAGAGGGCGGCAAGCCGCTCGATGAGCGGCAGGGCCGATTCATTCCCGGACTCGGGGCGAAGCGCTGACGCCCCTGCTCAGGGGCGGCGCCACTCCGGGTTCTGGCCGTAGTCAGGCTGAAGCCCTGCTGCTTCGATGGCGTGGACCGCGGCCTCCTCGTCGACCTCGGAGGTGTCCCCCGACACCCCCACCGCGCCGACGATCTGACCCTCGCGACGCACCAGAACGCCACCGGGCACAGGGACAACGCGCCCACCCGAGGTGACAGCGATGGCGGCGAGGAAATGCGGCGCCTTCTCGGCGAGGAGTCGACTCGGCACACCCATGCCGAGAGCCCCCCACGCCTTGCCGATGGCGATGTCGACCCGCAAGAACTCGGATGCGTCGTCGCGCAGGACGGCCCGCGGGTGCCCTCCTGAATCCAGCACCGCCACCGTCAGGGCACCGGTCTGATTGGCGTGCGACCAGGCGATCACCTCCTGGGCGATCTGAAGTGCCTCCTCCAACAACAGCGACATGGTCCTCCTCTCTGGCCGATGCAAAGGTAGATCATGCAAAATGCATCGCCGGTATCGCAGACGTTACAGTCCAGGCCATGAGTCGGGTGACGGTGGTGACCGGTGCGGGAGGAGGCATCGGCCGGGTGATCGCCCGGGCTTTCGCCGCCCAGGGCGACGACGTGGTCCTCGCCGCCCGGCGCGCCGAACTCCTCGAGGAGACCAAGGCACTGATCGAGTCGGACGGCGGACGCGCCGTCGTGGTGCCGACCGACGTGACCGAGCGCGCCAGTGTCGAGGACCTGGCGAAGGCGGCGCTCGACCGCTACGGGCGAGTCGACGTGGTCGTCAACAACAGTGGTGTCACGGGGCCCTCGGCTCCCTTGTGGGAGATCGAACCGTCGGAGTGGGACGAGACCTTCGCGGTGAACGTCCACGGCGTGTTCCTCGTCTGCCGGGCGGTGATTCCCGCCATGATCGAGGCCCGCTCGGGATCGATCATCAACATCGGTTCGATCAGCGGCAAGCGCCCCGCTCCCGGGCGGTCACCCTACGCCGCCGCCAAGGCCGCCCTGATCGGACTCACCCGCACACTGGCCCACGAGGTCGGCCCCTACGGCATCCGGGTGAACTCGATCTCCCCGGGCTTCACAGAAGGCCCGCGCATCGAGTGGGTGATCGCCCGCCAAGCCGAGGCACGCGGGGTGTCGGAGTCCGAGATCCGCGCCGAGATGACTGGCCTGTCGCCGCTGGGGCGGTTCACCCGGCCCGACGACATAGCCGCAGCCGCGGTGTATCTCGCCTCTCCCGAGGCGTCGGCCGTCACCGGAGTAGACCTCAACGTCAACGCCGGCGTCGTCATGTATTGAGAGGAGGATGCGTGCCCACGTTGATCGACCTGTCCCAACCCATCTACGAGGGGATGCAGGTGTATCCCGGTCACCTGAAAACGGTGACGTTCCAACACGCCACCCATGAGGAGACAGCGCCGCGCTTCGACAGCGGATTCTCCTTCCAGACGCTGGGCGTGATGGTCAACGACAACGGTCCGACCCACGTCGACTCGTTCTCCCATCTCGACCCCGACCCCTCGGCCCAGACGATCGACCAGATGAGCCTCGACCTGTTCTACGGGCCGGCCATATGCCTCGACGTGTCCGACCATGCCCCTCGGACGGACATCGAAGCCGAGGACCTGGACGCCGCTCTCGCCGCCTCCGGCCTCGAACTCGATCCGGGCGACATGTGCTTCTTCTACACGGCTACCTACGACCGCCACCACGGGACACCCGCCTACTTGACGGACTTCCCGGGGCTGGGAGCGTCGGCGGCGGAGTGGATCGTGGAGAAAGGCGTCAAGACGTTCGGCGTCGACTCCCCTACTCCCGACAACCCGGCCTCGAGGATCTATCCGATCCACATGATGTGCCGGCGGGAGCACATCACCCACTACGAGAACCTGGTGCTCACCGAAGTCGTGGGGAAGCGATTCACGTTCATCGGCTTCCCCCTGAAACTGGTCGGTGGCCATGGCGGGCCCACCCGGGCGGTGGCGCTGCTCGACTGAGTCGGTTCATCCCCGGGCGAACCCGAGAACCACTTCAGGGGTCAGCGGATAGCGGTCGACCACGACGCCCAGGGCGTCTTCCACCGCGGCGACGATCGCCGCCGCCGCCGGGATCGTGCCGCCCTCGCCGGCGCCGCGCACGCCCAGGAGGTTGGTGTAAGACGGCGTCTCTTTGTGGACGTGCCGCACGGGAGGGACTTGGGCCGCCGCCGGGATCCGGTAGTCGACGAATGTCGTCACGAGCGGCTGGCCCTCGTCGTCGAAGGCGACTCGCTCGTACAGGGCATTTCCCACGCCGTGTGCCACTCCCCCTTCGATCTGACCCGCGACGATCATCGGGTTGAGCATCGGCCCGCAATCGTGACTCAGCGTGTAGGAGACGATCTGCACGTGACCGGTTTCGGGATCGACCTCCACTTCGGCCACATGGGTGCCGTAGGCATAGGCCGCCTGGCCGAACGGTTGCTCCGAGGTCACGTCGAGTTCGACGCCTCGTTCCTTCGCCACCGAGACCAAAACGGAAAAGGGGATGTCCGTCCCCGGCTGGCCGACGACTCCGGCCCTGCCTCGCTCCAGACGGAGGTCTTCTGGCGCCGCCTCGAGTATCTCCGCCGCCAGTTCCTCGATCCGGCGCGCCAGTTCAGCAGCCGCCTGGTGCACCGCCGGCCCGGCCGTGGCCGCGGTGCGGCTCGCCACCGTGGAGACGCCATGGGGGTGGACCGCGGTGTCGCCCGCCCGGACGACCACGTCCTCGACCGCCACACCGAGTTCGGTAGCGGCCAACTGTGAGAAGACCGTGGCGTGACCCTGTCCCTGCGAGGAAACGCCAACCTCGACGACCACCCGGCCGTCTTCGTCCAGCCGCACCCGGGCGCTTTCGGCTGGGCCGAGGCCCGTGTCCTCCACATACGAGGCGATACCCAATCCGCGTCGTTTCCCCCGGGCCTCGGATCCGCGTCGACGCTCCTCGAAGCCGGCCCGGTCGGCCGCCTCGACTGCGGCGTCGAGCAGGGCGGCGTAGTCGCCGGCGTCGTATCGAATCGGCTCGCCATTTCGGGCCGGCAGCGGCAGCGTGTGGTTGGCCGGGTCGGCCACGAAGTTGCGGCGCCGCACCCCAACGGGGTCGAGGCCCAGCCGCCGCGCCACCGCGTCGACGCAACGCTCCATCGCGAAGACGGCGTTGGGTCGCCCGGCGCCACGGATGGGACTGGTGGGGACGAGATTCGTGTAGACGACGTCGATGGCGATGTCGAGAGCCGGCAGCTCATAGGGGCCCGGGATCAGGTTGAGGCCCGTAGCAGGAAGCAGAAGGCCGTACGGGACGTAGGCGCCGTTGTCGTGGATCACTCGTCCCCGCACCCCTCGGAGGCGGCCATCGGCATCGCATGCCACCTGGAGGCGGTACGTCTGATCGCGCTGCTGGTTCGTGGCGAGCAGGTGCTCCCGACGGCCCTCGACCCACTTCACGGGTCGGCCCAGCCGCAACGCCAGCGCCGGTACCACGTACTCTTCGGCGTAGACCGAGCCCTTGGGCCCGAAGCCGCCCCCGATGTCGGGAGTGGCGACCCGCAGCTCTTCGACACCCAGGTATTCGGAGACCAGTGCTCTGAGGCGGTGCGGAGACTGGGTCGACGACCACAAGGTGAGGCCGCCCTCGGCGGGCTCGGCCAGGACTCCCCGACCTTCGATGAACGCCGCCGCTCCCCTGTGCTGTCTCAAAGGGACGTCGATCACGTGGGCGGCGCCAGTGAACGCCTCGTCGACGTCGCCGTATTCGGCGGTGAGGGTGGCGACCAGGTTCGACTCCGAGCCCTTGTGGACAGGCGGGGCGTCGGGGTCGAGCGCCCGGGTGTGATCGACGCAAGCGGGAAGCGGTTCGACGTCGACGAAGACCTCGGCGGCGGCGTCGGCGGCGGCATAGCGGTTTTCGGCGACGACGACGGCGACGGGCTCCCCGACGTAGCACACCTCGTCGTGGGCCAACGGGTAGCCCTGCCGGGAGTCGACGAGCAACGGGGATGGGTGCATGTTCGGCATCGGCCGGTCGAATCCCAGGTCGGCAGCGGTGAAGACGCCGATGACTCCGGGCATGGAACGAGCCCGGTCTGCATCGATGTCGACGACCAAGCCGTGGGCGATCGGGCTGCGCACGAAGATGGCGTGGAGCGTCCCTTCGGGCCGCATGTCGTCGAGATACCGGCCCCGCCCGGTGACGAGGCGGCCATCCTCCACCCTCCGCACGGAACGTCCGATCACACCTCCACCTCCGCCAGGCCGAACTTCCATGTCGGGTCGCCCGGGCGCATGCGCCCGGTTTGTGACATCCGTCCCATCTCACGCGACCGTCCCACTACACGTCGCCCGAGGGCGAGCTGGCCGGGCTCCCACGCTCTCAGCGCCGCTTCGACGTCGTCGGGATGCGAGGCGACCGCCTCTGCGAGCGCCCAGGCGTCGGCGCATGCCTTGGCTTGCCCTGCCGCCAGATGCGGACGGGCGACGAATGCGGCGTCGCCGATCAGACAGACCCGCCCGAACGCCAGGCGCGGGCTCTCCAGGTCGAAGATCGCCTGGATGAGGATCTGTTCGGCACCGTGGACCACCTCTCGGAGCAACGGTGCCAGGACTTCGTCGGCAGTTGCGTGGAGCTCTTCCAGGTGCTCGGGGCGGATCATGCCCGGGGGGACCGTCGATGGGCGGACCTCACCGTCGGCGTCGGTCATGATGTCCCCGAAGGCGCTTCCCTCCGGATAGTTGCGATACCACACGAAGTTGAGCAGCCGCTCCCCGGAGGCGGGACCCTCCGGGCCAGGGATGGCGTAGACGAGGAGATGGCCGTCGTCGAGCACCTGATAGACCATCGAATCCGACAGGGCCTCACCGACCCACCCCGGCAACGCCGAGGCGTGAGCCACACCCCGCCAAGCGACGTAGCCGGCATATTCGGGCCCAATCTCCGGCAGGAGGATCGAGCGTCCGGTCGAGCCGAAGCCGTCGGCGCAGACGAGCAGGTCCCCTTCGATCTGGCGCCCGTCGGCCAGTTCGAGCACCACACCGTCGCCGGTCTGAGCGAACGACACCATCTCGGAGGCGAGGTGGTAGCGATCGGGATCGAACGCCTCCAGCAGCCCGCGGTACAGCGTGTTCCAGCCGCTGAACCGATACCTGTCGAGGTCAGCGCTGATGACATCGCCTCGGCGGTCGACGTACTTCCACCACGGCAATTCGAGGCTCACCCGGGGGATGCCCCGCGTCACGAAATAGCGCTCGGTCATGGGGAGGACCACGATGCCCGCACCTCGCTCTTCGAGAGCGGCGCTCGCGCGTTCGAAGACGAGGACGTCGCAGCCGATGTCGGACAGGACCAAGGCGGCCGTCAGCCCCCCGATGGAACCACCCGCCACCAGCACGCGAGGGCGGCGAGCATTCATTCGGCTCCCCTCCTCAATCCAACAACTCCACGGTGACGAAGCGCAGGGTGGTGTCCCCGATGTTCTCCAGGTCGTGGATCAGGGAGTCCTCCGGAGTGTGCTCGAGAAAACGGGTGTCCCCTTCCCGGTAGTCCCTGACCATGTAGGTGCCGTCGGCGAAACGCTGCAGACCCCGGGATCCCTCGACGACCGTCCAGAAGTAGTTGCGGGTGTGGTTGTGGAAGGGTCCTCGCTGTCCCGGCTCGAGCCGCACCTCCCAGACCCGAATCCGGTCGTTCTCGAACCAGAGCGTGGTGCCGACATCCAGGTTGGCGGGCGCCTTCGCCAGCTCCTCGGCGAATTCGTCCGGGTCGAAGCGGCCTTCCTCGATGATTTCTCCGTTCACTCGTCCTCCTCGGTTGCCAAGAACTCCGATACGGCAGTCACGAAGGTCTCCGGGTCCTGGAGCTGCGGGGCGTGCCCGACGCCTTCCAGCACCAACAGCTCCGCTCCGGGAATCCCATCTCGCACCTCCTCGGCCATCTCCGGAGGAGTCGCCCCATCCTCGCTCCCGACCACGACCAATGTCGGGATGCTCACTGCGGGCGCCTGGGGGCGGTAGTCGACGGTTTGAAGGGCCCGGCATGCGGTGACGAACGCCGACGGATCGGTGTCGAGCAACACCCGCTTCCGCTCCTCTGTCTGCTCCGGGTGGCTCTCCAGGTAGGCCTCGGGGAATATGCGCCGCAGCGCCACGTCGACGATGGCTTCCATGCCCCCCTCTTCGACTCTGGCGGCCATCGCCCCGAACGTGGCCCGCGCTTCGTCGGGAAACGCCAGCCCGCACCCCACGAGGCACAGGCGTCCGAATCGGTCGCCGTGGCGGACGGCGACACCGAGAGCGATGAACGAGCCGAGCCCGTTCCCCAAGAGCGCGGTGGTGGACGGGTCGAAGCCGCCGGCTTCGAGGAAAGCGCCGATGGCATCGGCGAAAGCGTCGATTCCTCCCTCCACGGGGGTCGATCGTCCGAAGCCGGGGAGGTCGACCAGGTGGACGGTCCGAAAGCGACCCAGTTCCGGCACGACCGGGTCGAAGGCCCGGCGGTCGGTGAGGAGCGAATGGAGGACGACGAGGTCGGGCCCGTCCCCGACCCGCTCCGAGGAGATCGAACCGAGGGCGGTTTCTGTTGTCGAATAGCTCACGATGCTCCTTTCGCCGCCACGCCGCCTCGCCTTCTGCTAACCATGCTTCGGCAAGCCCGGGTCTCGACGCCCCGGGCAGGCGGCGAAGGAGGTGCCCATGGAGCGGTCGATCGTCCGGCCGGAAGGAGTTGCCCCACCCGGAGGCCACTTCTCCCATGGAGTGGTGATCGAGAACGCCTCCCGGGTTCTGTACGTGGCAGGCCAATTGGGCCTAGACGAGAACGGCGAATTGGTCGGTCCCGGTGATGCCGCCGCCCAAGCCCGCCAAGCACTCACCAACCTGCAGCGGGTCGTCGAGGCGGCGGGTGGCTCACTCGCTGACGTCGCCAAGACGACGATCTTTCTCGTCGATCTGGCGGATCGGGGCCCGGTGGGAGAAGTCCGCAAGCAGTTCTGGCCCACGAACCCGCCGGCCAACACGCTCCTCGTGGTGTCGAGCCTCGCCAGTCCCGACTTCTTGGTCGAGATCGAAGCCGTCGTCCCGCTGCCCTGATCGCTCACTATCCGGAACCCGTTGACAAGTGGGGTTGTATACACATACCCTACATCATGTAGGATCGCCTGGAGGGTACGCATGTTGGGTCTGCGATCTGCAGACGAAACGACAGCGGCGGAAACTGCCTTTTCGCTGCTCCGCGACCGCATCCTCACGGGCGACCTGCCGCCCGGCACCAAGCTGAATCAGGCATCCCTGGCGCGCCAACTCGGCATGAGTCGTATACCCGTGCGGGATGCCATCCGGGCCCTGGCGGCCGAAGGCCTCGTCAGCCACGACCCGCATCGAACCGCCGTCGTCACCGACCTCTCCCCCGATGGCCTGGCCGAGCTCTACGAGCTGCGACTCGCCCTCGAGCCCCGGGCTTCCGAGCTGGCGGTCGCCCACCTCCAGCCCGAGGACATCGACGAGATGCAGGAGTGCCTGGCCTACATGGAGGACGATTCTCTGGACCCGGCCTGGCTGGAGATCCACGACCGCTTCCACGCCTCCCTCTATCGCCGTTCTCGCCGGCCCCGCATGATCGAGATCCTCGAGAGGGCCCGCGCCCAGACCCGCCGCTACACCTGGCTGCGCCTGGACCGGGACGCCAACGACATCGCCGCCGAACATCGGCTGATCCTGGCGGCGGCTCGCCGCCGCGACTCGGCGGCCGTCCAGGCGATGGTGGAGGCACACCTGACCGCCAGCTACGGAGCACTGCGCGAGCGCCTCCGCTCAGCGGACTCTCGAGATCGAGGGGGAAAGCGTCTCCAACGAGGAGGTGGTGTCCAGCCAGCGACGGCCTAACGCACCAAGTGAGGTGAACGTCCAACAACGCCCTCGAAGACAGGAGGAGGAAAAATATGTCATCAGGGGCCGTGTCGACTTCCGCCAGGTACAGGCCGGCGGAGGAGTTCAAGTTCAACACGATGGACATCGTGGTGGCGGTGCTGTTGGGGGTGATCGAAGCCGTCATCGAGATCGTCGGCGCTCTCGGATTCCTGGAGCGGACGGTATGGGCGGGCGGCGCCGCCGGCTTCGCCCTCTACGCCTGGTACAACGGTGCCACCTGGCTCCTGTTCTATGCCGGGGCGTATCTGCGGAAACGGGCCGGCATGATCATGCTGGCGTCCCTGGTCACCCACCTGATCCGCTGGTTCGCCGGCGATCCCGATGGCCCGGTGCTCCTGTTCTACGGGCTGTTCCCCGCCATCTTCGGCGTCGCCGTGTTCATGCTGATGCGGCATCAGGGAGGGCGTTGGCTGTTCGCCCTCTCGCTGGCGGCGACGGCGGCGGCCAACCAGCTCGCCACGTTCATCGGACAGGGCGGTTTCCAGCTGGCGGACAGCACCTTCTGGGCCTGGGTCTCGATCGGCATCGGGTTCGTCGGCGGTCTCCTCTGGGGTGTCATCGCCTGGTACCTGGGCCGCGGCCTGGAGAAGGCCGGGGTCCCCTCGGTCGACACTCCTCCCGCCCTGGGCCCGGAGCAAGTCAGTTACGCCTGAGAAACGGAGGGGGCCGGCGCGTCCGGCCCCCTCACCCACCCGATCGGAGCAGCCATGACAGAGCCGGCACTCGTCCTTCAGGACTATTCGTTCTGGTTCAAGCCCCCGAGCGGGGAGCCCGAAGGCCCGCCAGCGCTGAAAGACGTCAACTTCGAGATCGACCAGGGGGCGTTCGTCCTGGTGCTGGGGCGTTCCGGCGCCGGAAAGAGCACCCTGGCGTTGAACATGGTGGGCATCTACCCCGACTACTTCGGGGGTCGCAACCAGGGCGCCATGCTCGTCTACCACCCCGAGCGCGGGTTGATCAACCGCCGGGAGCTCAGCGCCGGTGAGCGGTTCCGGCTGGTCAACATGCTGTTCCAGAACCCCGAAGACCAGATCGTCACGCTAACGGTCGAAGAGGAGGTGGGGTTCGCCCTCGAGAACTATCTGTTCCCGCCCAACGAGATCCACGAGCGGATCGACCGGGCCCTCGACCTCGTGGGGCTCCAGGGGTTCCGCGAGCGGTCGACGATGCAGCTCTCGGGCGGAGAGAAGCAGCGAGTGGCGCTGGCGGCGATGCTGGCGCTCGAACCCCGTGTCATGATCCTCGATGAGCCGACCTCGAACCTCGACCCGGCCGGAACGGCCGACGTGCTGGCGACGATCGACCGGGTGCGTTCGCTGGTCGACCTCACCGTCATGGTGATCGAACACGAGGTGGACGAGGTGTTCGACCGTGTCGACACCGTCCTCCTCGTCGAGGACCAAGAAGTCCACGGGCCTTTCTCCCCGCGTCATTTCATGGCCGAACGGGGCCTACATGTCCGCGACGACATGGGCCTTTGGATACCCCAGGCCGCCGAGGTCGGCCTCGAGCTGCAGCGGGAAGGGATCCACGTCACAGAGGTCCCCCTCAACGGCGACGAGTTGGTCAACTCTCTGGCCCACCTCGACGGGCATTTCCCGATCCGCCAGGCAGACCCGGGATCTTCGACCAACTCGGCCTCGCCGCGCGGCGAAACCGTGATCGAAATCGACAACGTCTCGTTCTCCTACGGCGACCACGAGGTGTTGTCCGGTGTCAGCCTGACGGCGCATCGCGGCGAACTCCTGGCGATCCTCGGACAGAACGGTTCCGGGAAGTCCACCCTCGCCACGCTCCTGAACGGCATCAATCGGCCCAGCTCCGGCGAGGTGCGGGTGGAAGGAAAGCGGACCACCGACTACGAGTTCGCCCACCTCGTCAAGCGGGTGGCCTACATCTTCCAGGTCCCCGAGAAGCAGTTCGTTCGCAACACGGTCTTCGATGAGATCGCCCACGGCCTGCAAGCGCTGGGCCTGCCCGAGGACGAGGTGCAAGAGAAGACTATGGAATTCCTCGAATCGGTGCGGCTCGCCGATCGGGCCGAAGCCAGCCCGTACGTCCTCAGCCACGGGCAGAAGCGGCGGCTGTCGGTCGCCTGCATGGTCGTCGCCCAACCGGACGTGATCGTCCTCGACGAGCCGACCTACGGCCAGGACTTCCATCAGGCCAGGAACCTGGTGCAGCTGCTGCGGCGCCTGGCCGACGAGGGGGCCGCCGTGGTGTTCATCACCCACGACATGCGCCTCGTCGCCGAGTACGTCGACCGGGTGGCGGTGCTCTGCGACGGCCGCATCATCTTCGACGGCACGCCGTCGGAGCTGTTCTCCGCCGAGGAGGTGCTGGCCAAGGCCCGCCTGAAGCCGCCCTCGGTCCACGAGTTCTCTCCCAAGCTCCTCGGGGAGCCCGTGTTGACGACCCCCGAGGTCGTCCGTCGAATCAAGGAGGTGATCGGTGGCACAAACTGAGCTCTCTTATCGCGAGGCGGATTCCCTGTTCCACCGGATGACGCCGTTCTCCAAGCTGCTCTTCGTCCTGTCCATCTCCACGGTGGCGATCTTCAACAACAACCTGGGGGTCGCCATCGGTTTGTTCGTGTTCAGCTTCCTCATCGCCGCCTTCTTCACGGGCGTGTCTTTGAAGGAGTACTGGCGGTTCGGGAAGGTGATCCTGCCGTTCATCCTCATCCTGGCGGTCGTGTTCCCGTTCTTCTACGGCGGGCAGACCACCGTCGGCACGGAGGAGATCGCCATCCGCACGCCGATCAAGGACCTGCGGTGGGCGGATCTGGGGTTCGGGGCGCTCCTGGGACTCCGGTTCCTGGCGCTCGGCATTTCGGGTCTCGTGTTCGCTTTCACCACCCATCCCACCGACCTGGTCCAGAACCTGTCGAAGCGCGGCTGGGACTACCGGCTCGTCCACGCTCCAGTGCTCGGCCTGGTCCTGTTCCCCGTCTTCCTGGAGTTGGGACGGGACATCTCGATCACCCAGCGGATCCGGGACCTCGGACAGGACACCAACCCGATCCGTCGCAAGTGGATCCGCCTGAAGCACCTCGCGTTCGCCATGCTGGTGCTCGGCTTGCGCAACGGCCAGACGCAGGCGATGGCCCTCGACATCCGAGGCTACGGCGCCCACAAGACCCGCACGTTCATGCGCCCCGCCAAGAAGCACCGAGGCGGCGAGATCTTCGCCTGGGCTTTCTTCGTCCTGTCGATCGCCTATCTGGCGTGGAAGTGGAATCCGGCGACGATGCAGTGGAACATGGACCTGTGAGCGCCAGGGAGGCAGATCGATCGATCGGGTGAGCCTCACCGTCTGCGGCAGCGAAGTGCAAGCCCGGGTCCTCGTCGTCCAACTGGCGAACGAGGGCATCGAAGCCACCATGGAGCCGCTCGGTCGCTCCAGCCCGTTGGAGCGCAGCCGCTACGTGATCGAGGTCCACCCCTCCCGGCTCGAGGACGCCCGCCAAGTCCTTGACCGGTTGCGGGGAGCCCATCTGGGCAGCCTCACCGACCCGAGGCGACTGGTCCCCGCCATCCTCCTCTTGGTGGCGCTCGTAGCCGTGGCCACGGCTCTCGTGCGCCTCTTCACCTGAGGCGAATCAGATCCCGAAGATCCGGGCGGCGTTACCGCCGGCGATGGCGGCGCGATCCTCGTCGGTGAGTCCTTCGACGGCGTTGATCAGCCCGAGAGGGTCCGTTTCGCCCATGTCGAAGGGAAAGTCGGTTCCGAGCATCACCCGGTCGACTCCGACGATCTCGATGAGGTGCTTCAGGTACAGAGGCTGGAACACCATCGTGTCGAAGTAGAGGCGCTTCATGTAGTAGCTCGGCGGGTGGTCGGGGATGTTGACCCGGGTCTCGGGTCGGACCTCCCACGTGTGGTCGGAGCGGGCGGCGTAGAACGGCAGATAGCCGCCGCCGTGGAGCAGGACCACCCGCAGGTCGGGCAGTTCCTCGAACAGCCCGGAGAAGATCATCCGGGTGGCGGCGACCATCGTCTCGAGAGGGTTGCCGATGCAGTTGGTGAGGAAGTAGTCACTGAGCCGCTGGCCCTCGGGGTAGCCGCTCGGGTGGATGATCACCGTGAGGCCCAACTCGGACACCGCCTGCCAGAAGGGACGGAACCGGGGCTCGTCGAGGTTGTGCCCGTCTACCGTCCCTCCGATCTGGAGACCCTTGAAGCCCATGCCCACCACCCGTTCGGCTTCGGCGATGGCCAGGTCGACGTCCTGGAGGGGCACGGTGGCGCCCACCCCCACGAACCGGTCCGGGTAGTCGGCGACCGCCTGCGCCAGGCGGTCGTTCTGCATCCTCGAGAGCTCGGCTCCCAGCTTGGCAGGCGCCCAGTAGAAGTACTCGGACACGAAGGTGGCCAGTCCCTGGATGTCGATGCCCATCCGATCCATGTGCTCGAGACGCGCCGCCGGGTCGGCGAGGGGGGCGGCGATCTGGGGGAACATCGTCTTGTTGTGTTCCTTCGAGTCCTGGCCCATGTAGTAGTCGTAGGGCTCGTACTCGGGCCGGAAGTGAGGGGCGGCGATCTCCCTCGTCTCGGGTGTGGCGAGATGGCAGTGGATGTCGATCGTCCGCTGGTCTGTCATGTGGATGGATCTCCTCGGTCGAGCCGAACTGAACGGGAACTGGTCAACTGGGTCGGTGGCGTCTCCGGGCTCAGGTGGCCGATTTCTGCGAACGAGCCTCGAAGGCCTTCAGAGAAAGGCGGAGATGGGTGACGACTGCCTCCACGGCGGCGTCGGCATCGCCCTCTTCCAGGGCGGCGAGGATGGCGGCGTGGTCGTGGACCGCCGTCTCCCGCAGATCGGGGACGTCCTTCAGCGAGGCCCCGATGTACATCACCGACGCGTCCACGAGGCCCTGGATGATCGCCGTGAGCCGGGGGTAGCCGGCGGCCTCGTAGATCATGAGGTGGAATCGGCGGTTGGTGTCGGCGAAATCCGCCGAGTTGGGTTCGGAAGCCATCTTCTCGTGCAGCTCCCTCAGCCGCTCGAGCAGCTCGGGCGTGACCTTGGGGACGGCGAGGCGAAGGGCGAACGGCTCGAGTATCTCGCGGATCATGTAGATCTCGCGTAGCTCCTCTCCGCTCAACTCCTGTACGACCGCACCCCGATGGGGATCGAAGCGGATCAGTCCCTCGGAGGCGAGGTCGCGGAGGGCTTCGCGGACCGGAGTGGTGCTGACCTCGAGCATCGTCGCCAGATCTGCCTGCACCAGGCGGGTTCCGCCGGCCAGTTCGCCGCTCAGGATGGCTCGACGCAGGACGTTGCGGACGAACTCGTGCGCCGTTTGCCGACTGCCCGTGAACGTCGCCTGGGCGAGAAAGTCGATATTGCGGATGTCGGTCTCGTCAGCCACTCTCGGTGTCTCCCCGGTCACTCCCCCGGGCCGTCAAATGTCAGGGGGATCCTATTCAGTCGATGACCGCCTCTCGTGTCTCATACCCCACGCACGTCGACGAAACGGCCCGTCTCCGCCGCCTCGATGGCGGCTTCCAACACCGCCACGACAGCCAGGCCGTCCCGCCCCCCTACCTCCGGCTGGCCCGAGTCGCGGACGACGCGGGCGAACTCGGTCAACTGATCCGCCACCGGATCGATGGAATCCACGCCGCGGATCTGGCGCTCCCGCTCCCCGCGCGGCTGGTATTCCAGCACAGCCCCGTCGTCGACGGTGAATGCCGCTCCCTCCGTCCCGTGGATGGCGAGGCGAATGTGCCAGGGAGTGAAGAAGGAAGTCAGGATCGTGCCAACCGCACCGCTCTCGAACTCGATGAGGAGGCCAGTGGCTTCGTCGATGGGAACACTCCTCCCCTTCCGGGTCAGCGCCGCCACCCGCCCGATCGGGCCCCCCAGATAGAGGAAGTTGTCGACCTGGTGGACGGCGAGGGACGTCATCGAGCCCAGCGGGCTCTGACCGGCGTCCCATCGCCACGCTTCCGGCGGGAGGTTGAAGCCGTTGGGAAGGGAGTGGTTTGCCTCCAGCATCTGGAGATCGCCGATCTCTCCTTCGTCGAGCATCCGCCGCATCGCCCGGTGGGCCGACAGGCGCCGCCGTTGGTGGCCGACCTGGAGCACGACACCGGCCTTTTCGGCCGCCTCCACAGCCGCCAATCCGTCGTCGTAGGTGACGGTCAGCGGCTTCTCGACGAAGATGTGTTTTCCGGCTTCGGCGGCGGCCTCGACGATCTCGCGGTGAGTGGTGTGGGAGGTAGCGATCAGCACCCCTTCGACTCTGTCGTCTGCCAGCAGATCGTCGAGGGAGTCGGCGGTGTCGCAGTCGAAAGCCGCCGCGAACTCCTCCCGCTTCTCGGGGGTGCGCGCGAAACAGTTGACGATCTCGATCTCTCCGGTGGCAGCCGCCGCTCGGGCCAGTTCCTTTCCCCACCAGCCCAATCCGATGCTGGCCACCCTCACCCTGTCGGTCACTCCGCCTCCTGATCGTCCCGGAGCTCGGATCATATACTATGCAGACTCGACCGGCCGATCTGGAGGAGAATGAGCCGATTCAAAGTGGTGGTGAGCGATCAGGTGTTTCCCAGCGTGGACATCGAACGCTCGCTCCTCGCCGAAATCGACGCCGAGCTCGTCGTCGCCGAAGGCGACATCTCGAACGTGCTCGCCGTCGCCAAAGACGCCGATGCCATCCTCAACACCTATCTGGCCTGGGACGCCGCCGCCATCTCCCAGCTGGAGCGTTGCCGGATCATCGCCCGCTACGGCATCGGCGTCGACAACATCGACCTCGAGGCGGCCAAGCAGGCGGGGATCATCGTCACCAATGTCCCCGACTACTCGGTCGAAGAGGTCGCCGTCCACGCCCTCGCTTTGATCCTGTCCGCCCTCCGCAAGGTCCCGTGGGTGGACCGAAGGGTGCGCGAGGGGGCCTGGGCCATCGACGAGTTCCGCCCGATCCGGCGGCTCTCCACGCTCACGGTGGGAATGCTCGGATTCGGCCGCATCGGCCGCAAGCTCGCCGCCGGCCTGCAGGCGATGGGAGCGAACCTAGTCGTCTACGACCCCTTCCTCTCGCCCACGCCCGACCTCCCCGAACTGGTCGACCTCGACGAACTGCTGGCTCGCTCCGACATCGTCTCCGTCCATGCCCCGCTGACCCCGCAAACCCGAGGGATCATCGGCGCCGAGGCGATCGCCCGCATGAAGCCCGACGCCATCCTCGTCAACACCTCCCGCGGTCCGCTCGTCGACCTCGACGCAGTCTGCGCAGCATTGAAGGAGGGGAAACTGCGCGCCGCGGCTCTGGACGTATTCGATCGGGAACCTCTCGACGTGACTCGTATCGAGGGCGTGCCCAACCTCATCGCCACCCCTCACATGGCCTATTACTCGGAGGAGGCCCTGGAGGAGTCGCAGAGGAAGGCGGCGACGCAGGTCAAGAAGGTCCTGACCGGTCAGGAGCCCGACTACCGCGTCAACTAGCCGACGCCAGACGCGCCGACACTCTGGATCGTATATGATGCAACCTGGATACTTCGAGGCACGAGGACGGCGAAAGGATCGCTGATGTCGGTCGAACCGTGGAAAACAGATCGCTGGTACACCAGCCCCTGGAACTACCACTCGGACATAACGGCGGACTTCAACTTCCCCGAGAAGATCACGATCCACGACGTGAGCTTGCGCGATGGGGAACAGCAAGCCGGGGTGGTCTTCACCGCCGACGAGAAGGTCCGCCTCGCCGAAGCCCTGTCCGAGGCCGGCATCCACCGGATCGAAGCCGGGCTCCCCGCCGTCTCCCCCGCCGATCTGGAGGCAGTCCGTCGAATCGCTGCCGCCGGTCTCGACTCCGAGATCTATGCCTTCTCCCGGTGCATGGTCGAAGACGTCAAGCTCGCCGTCGACTGCGGCGTGTCCGGCGTGGTGGCTGAAGTGCCCTCGAGCCACCACCTGATCGAAAAGGCCTACCGGTGGCCGGTCCAGCGCGCCCTCGACGCCTCGATCGCTGCCACGAAGTACGCCCACGAGAACGGCCTGAAGGTCTCGTTCTTCCCGATCGACGCCACCCGGGCGGGGATGGTCGAGCTCCTGGACGATCTGGAGACGGTCGCCCGGGAAGGCCACGTCGATGCGATCGTCCTCGTCGACACCTTCGGCGTCATCTCCCCGCACGCGATCCGGTACTTCGCCCGTCAGGTGCGCCGTCGCTTCGACGTCCCCCTCGAGACCCACTTCCACATGGACTTCGGGCTGGGCATCGCCAACACGATCCTGGCTCTCGCCGAAGGCGCCGAAGTGGTCCAGAGCACGGTCGCCGGCATCGGTGAACGGGCCGGCAACGTGCCCACCGAAGAGACGGTGATGGCACTCCTCACCATGTACGGGATCGACGTCGGCATCAAGACCGAGCGCTTCTACGAGATCGCGCGGATGGTCGAAGAGATGTCGGGCGTCAAGCAACCGTCGAACCGTGCCGTCATCGGCGAGCGCCTGTTCCATGTCGAGT
The DNA here is from genome assembly GCA_036380875.1 of Acidimicrobiia bacterium. Classification (GTDB taxonomy): domain Bacteria; phylum Actinomycetota; class Acidimicrobiia; order Spongiisociales; family ZC4RG35; genus ZC4RG17. The sequence goes on along the minus strand of DASVDX010000001.1, from coordinate 13,640 downwards.
CGGGCATCATCGCCAGCTGGGTGAAGAACGTCGGCGATGCCGACATGACCGAGGCCTTCCCCTATCGCCCGGAGTTGGTGGGGCAAGGCCGACCACAGATCGTCCTCGGCAAAGGCTCCGGCCTCGATTCCATCGCCGTGTGGCTGGACCGTCACGGGATCGAAGACGCCACCACCGAGGAGATCGAGGAGATCCTGCGGGAAGTCAAGGCCCGCTCCCTCGAGAAGAAGGGGCTGCTCGACGACGACGAGTTCCTGGCCATCGTCGAGAAGGTCATCCCTCAAAAAGTCAACTGACTGAACCAATCCGGACCGAGCAGGAGGAACGATGAGAGAAGCATTCGGTGTGCTCAGCACCGACTGGAAGGAAGGCATCAACTGGGCCGCGGTGCGCGAGTGGCGGCTCAAGCGAGCGCACGAAGCGATGGAGCGGCACGGTCTCGGCGCCCTGCTCCTCTTCTACGACGAGAACATGCGCTACGTCTCGTCGACCCTCACGCCGGGATGGAACCGACTCAAGCCAGGTCTCCGCTATGTCATCCTTCCCGCCGGCAAGCCGCCGATCGTCTACGAACAGGGCGACATCGGTTTCCACCTCGAGGTCCACAACCCCTGGATCCCCAAGGAGAACATCCGTCACTCCTACATCTGGATCAAGGGAGCCGTCGGTCCGGCCGCCGAGCAGCAGGTGCAGAAGTTCGTGAATGCGCTGGCCAACGACCTCGAGGACGCTGGCGTCAGCGACATGCCACTCGGCGTCGACTTCATCGACATCAATCTGATGCGCGAGTTCGAACGGCGGGGCATCACGTGGACGGACGGCATGTCGCCGATGATGGAAGCCCGGGCCATCAAGAGCCCCGACGAGATCAAGGCGTTCCAGATGGTCGGCGCCATCTGCGACTACATCCACTACGAGATCACCAACTACATCAAGCCGGGCATGACCGAAAACCAGGTCGCCGCCTTCGGCTTCGAGAAGCTCTATTCCATCCCGGGCATGGAGGACGTGGAAGACGTCATCGTCTCCTCGGGCCCCAACGCCTGGCCCAACTGGCGCAACTTCTCGGACCGGATGATCCGCCCCGGTGAGCTCGTCATCGTCGACCTGGCGGCCCTCACCTGGAACGGCTTCAAGTCGTGCGTGTACCGCACGTACTGCGTCGGCGGCGAGCCCACCGACGAGCACAAGAAGACCTACGAGATGGCGCACAAGTGGCTGTGGGACTCGATCGAAGCGGTGAAGCCGGGTGTGACCACGGCAGATGTCGCCTCGAAGTGGCCGTCGGCCCAGGAGGCATGGGGCTACGAGGAGGAGGACCAGGCAGCCGCCAACAACTGGGGCCACGGCCTGGGTCTCGCCCAGTACGACCCTCCGGTCATCTCGCGGATCTGGTCGCTCGACCATCCCGTGGAGATCCAGCCGGGCATGACGTTCGCTCTCGAAACTCAGCACGGCAAGCTCCACGACCACGGGGTCCGGCTGGAAGAGATGCTCTACGTCACCGACACCGGCATCGAGATCGTCTCCACCTACGCCAACCACGAGATCATCGTCGTCGACTGATTCGGTGACGGACACTGCTCGACGGGCGGGGCGCGATACTGACGTCGTGCCCCGCCTTCTCGATTTGGACGATCCCCGGTGCGCTGACCCCCGACTCGCCGGCGGAAAGGCGGCGACGCTCGCTCGGGCCCGCCAGAGCGGTTTGCCGGTACTCCCTGGCGTGGTGGTGACGGTCGAAGAGTCCACCGAGCACATTCGCGTCGGAGTCGATGCTCTGGCCCGGCGGGGATCGGGCGGAGCCCGCCTCGAGGTCACCGCCACCCCGTTGGACGAGTCGCTCGAGGCCCAACTCCGGACCCTGGCTGGCGCCCTCGGAAACACACTGGTGGTCCGCAGTTCCAGCGTCCTCGAGGCGTCGGCGCAGTGGTCGGGCGCTTTCACCTCGTATATGGATGTGGGACCGACCGAGGTCGCCCAGGCGGTCAAGGGGTGCTGGGCCTCGATTTTCCAGGTGGCGGCCCTCGAACGGATGGAAGCCAGCGGAGTCGAGCCGCAGAACGCCAAGATGGCGGTCCTCATCCAGCCCGCCCTCTCCCCCGACTTCGGCGGCACCGCCCACCTCGACGGCGACGACGTGGTGGTCGTGGCGATCGCCGGATCTCCCGCCCCGCTCGTCCAAGGCTGGGAACCCGGCGTCCGGGCCCGCGTGGGACAAGACGGGGTAGCCGGCGAATCGGCGACGGAACTCGTCGGGGAGCCGATCCTGGCGCAGATCGCCTCCCTCCTTCGGGAGGCGAATCACGTCCTCGGCTCTACCGGCTGCGAATGGGCTGCTGTCGGCGAGGACGTCTACCTGCTGCAGTTGATCACGACCGATGCGCCTGCGATCGCCTCGCCGGTTCTCGTCGTTGAGCCCGATGACGGAGCCCTGGCGGTTTCCCGCCTGGCGCGCCGGTTCCCGGGGCCGCTGGGAGAGGAACTGGTCCTGCCGTGGGCGCTGGGCGCACTCGACACCCCGCTTCCCGACCCCTCGCCTGCAGACCTCGATCCTTCTGCGGCTCTGAGCGAAGCGGTCGCCGGTTCGGTCCGACTCACATCGGCGGTTTGGGACCTCCCGGAGGACGAAGCGTGCGCCCGTGCCAAGGCGGCCCTGGGTGCCCTGCGATCGCTCGAAGTCGGTCGGGAACTCCTCGAGGGACTGCGGCCGCCCGACCTCGAGGAGGCAACTCGCGTCTTGGCCCGCCTGGCCACCGTGCGGGAGGCCGTAGCCGAGCGCGGCGCCGTGACTTGGCCGGAGGTGGCCTGGCACCTGGACCTAGAAACGGTGCGGCGGGCGCTCAACGGCTCGATCCCCAAACGCCAGCGCATCGGGTTGACCAGATGGGACTCCTTCCACGCCGCGGTCGGGATCTCCTTCGGCCGGGATGTCTCGGGCGTGCAGTGCGGGCCGGGCGTAGCGTTCGGCCGTCTGCGCTGGCTTCCCCGACCCGACACGTTCGACACGTTCCGACCGCGGGAGGTCATCGTGGCTCCCCAGCCCACGCCCAACCTGGCGTCGCTCCTTTGGGACGCGGCCGCCGTGGTGACTGTGGGCGGAGGACCCGCCGCCCACCTGTTCGAATCCGCCCGAGCCCTGGGCATCCCCGCGGTGGCGGGAATCCACCTGGAGGAGGCTCTGGGCATGAGCCTCGAGGAGGCAAACGGCCGGTTTGGGCTGGCGGTCGACGGCTCGTCCGGCACGGTGTTCGTCAGCGAATGGTGAAGAGGAGGAGCGAATGAAAGAGACGATCGGAGTGGTGGGTCTGGGCGTGATGGGTTCCGCCATGTCGGGTCACCTCATCGACGCCGGGTTCACGGTCTACGGCTACGACATCGACGCCAACCGGGTCGAGGCCTTCGCCTCGAAAGGCGGAATGCCCTGTGCATCCGCCACCGAGGTCGCCCAGCAGGCGACACTCGTGCTCCTGTCCTTGCCGTCGGTGGCGGCTCTGGAGGACGCCACAGCGGCGATCGTCGCCGGCGCCCACCCCGACCTCCTCGTCCTCGAGATGGGGACGTTGCCGCTGTCCGCCAAGGAGGCGGCCCGCAGTCGTCTCGCCGAAGTCGGGGTCGAGTTGATGGACGTCCCGCTCTCCGGGACCGGCCTGCAGGCGGCCGACGCCACGCTCGTGGTCTTCGCCTCGGGATCGGAGGAGGGCTACCGCCGGGCGCTTCCCGTCTTCGAGGTCATCGGCCGCAGTTCCTATCACCTGGGCGAGTTCGGGACGGGTTCGGTGATGAAATACATCGCCAACCTGCTGGTGACAGTCCACAACCTGGCCACCGCCGAGGCCCACGCCCTCGGCATCGCCGCCGGGCTCGATCCGGCGCTGGTGCAGAAGGTGATGAGCGATGGGGTGGGTGCCTCGAAGATCCTCGATATCCGCGGCCCCATGATGGTGGAGGACAAATACGAGCCGCCATCGGCACGGCTCGACATCATCCTCAAGGACGCCGGGATCATCCGCGACTTCGCCCGCTCCGTGGGCGCCCCGACTCCGCTGCTCGACGCCGCCATCCCGGTCTATGAGGCGTCCAAGCAGGTGGGACTCGGCGACCTCGACGCCGCCGCCCTGTGCCGCTACCTCGAGCAGGTGGGAGGCCTCGAGCGCCCATCCTGAAGTCGATCAGCCGCAACGGATCAACCCCATCGGATACGCCTGGGTGACCTCGACACCATCGCTCGTCAGCCACATCGAGTTGCCCACCTGAACGCCAGCCGTGTCCTCGACGACGTTCGGTTGGACGACGAGCAGCGTTCCGTCGGGGTAGGCCCACTCGTCGGGATGGGTGGCACCCCGCGAGCTGCGGGTGCGGACGATCGGCGGAAGGTAAGCCCCGCCGAAGCCGTGGACGAGATCGTCCCAGATGTCGAGCCCTTCCGCCGCGATGGCGTCGGCGACGTCGAGGATCTCGCCCACGGTGGCGCCGACGCGGAGCCGGCCGACGATGCCTTCGTAGACGGCGGAAGCCACTTCGAACAAGCGGGCATACCGCGGTGTCGCATCGGCGCCGATCGTGAACGTACGGAGGATCTGGCCGGCGTATCCCCAGAAGGTGGTGCTGATCTCGGTCACGAACACGTCGCCGGCCCGGATCGTCCGGTCGGGCTGGTACTGGTGCGGGACCTGATACCGAGGCGCATCCATGGGCGTGGTCAGGCTGAAGTGGATCAGGTCGACACCGCCCTCGTCCAGATACACCGACTCGACGATCCGCCCCACCTCCAGCTCGTTCATCCCCGGACGCAGCTCTTCGGCGAGAGCGGCCACGGCGGCGTCGTTCATCCGTGAGGCGATCCGGGTGAAGACCATCTCCTCTTCCGACTTGACGAGCCGAAAGCGCTGGTAGTCGACGGCGAGGCTCTTCAGGCCCTCACCGACTTCCCGCCGCAACACCTCCCCCTCGTCGAAGGGGATCGATCCGATGAGGCCGACACTCCGGCAGCCGGCGAGGCTCTTCGCCACGTTCACCACTTGATCCAGGGGGGTATCGCCGCCGTAGACGACCCGTTCTATCACCGCGATCCGCTCGGCGTCCGGAAGGTGGTTCCACAGGCGCACGAAGAGCACAGGTTCCTCGCCCCGGCGGAACACCACATACGAGGTCACTTGCGGAGGCCAGTTGGTGAAGAACTGGACCGATGTCTCCAAGGGTGCGGTCGCTCCTCCCACCACGACCGCATCCAGCCCATGCTGCTCCATCGTGGCGGCCAGCCACGTATGGCGCCGCTGCATCTCGGCTGCGGAGTAGCGGGGATACCCCTCGTGATACTCCACCTCGGAGCGCCCGAAGGGGTCGGAAGTCACCGTCGTCTCCCGGGTCTAACGTGGACAGCGGAGATATCGATGACCAACCCACCCGAGCGGAGGACACAAGCGGATCGTGTGTACCACTCGATCCGAGACGCCATCCTCCGCGGCGAGATCGCCGAAGGCGAAACCCTCAACCATGTCGCTCTCGCCAAGAAGTTCGGGGTGAGCCGAATCCCGGTGAGGGAAGCCCTCCAACGCCTCCAGGCCGAGAGGCTCCTCGTCTTCGAAGCGTACCGCGGGCACCGCGTCGCCTCCCTGGGCCCCGAAGAGTTGGAAGAGCTCATCGAGATCCGGATCTTGTTGGAATGCCGTGCGCTCCGCAAGCACGGCGTACGTCTTCCCAGGTCAGAACTCGACGACCTCCTCCGCCTGAACGAGGGCTTGGCGAACCAGGAGGATCCCGAACTGTGGTTGCGTAGCGACTGGGAGCTGCATCGACGGCTCTCGGGGGGTGACACGCCGATCGCCGAGCTGGTCGGAGACGTACGCCGGCGAATCCATCGATATCTCGACGCCGCATCCCGGATGGAGGATCGCCATGCGAGCGCCGTCGCCGAGCATCGCGCCATCCTCGAGGCACTGGTGAGAGGCGATGCCCGAGAAGCCGAGAAGGAGTTGAGGCAGCACATCCGCCACACGGGAAGAGCACTCGCCGCCCTCCTCCGCTGACTCGCAACTGTATACACTCGGCCGATGCTGCCATACGGACGCGCCGACGCCAAGGAATGGGCGCGGGAGACCTTCCACGGCGCCTGCAACGTGATCATCCCCTCCTACACCTCCGACCTGCGAGGCCTGAACGAAGCAGCGATCCGCCACGACGTCCGTCGCAACATCGAACTCGGCTTCTGGGGAGCACTCCTCGTTTCCGAGGCCGGCACAACGAACGACGAGATGATCCAGTTCATGGAGATCGCAGTCGACGAAGCGAGAGGACGCCATCGCTTTCTGCTCCAGGGAGTCTTCGACACGCCCGAGCAGATCATCGAGATGGCCAACACCGCCAGAGCCATCGGGGTCGACGCCATGCTCCTCGGCCACCCCAACTCGTTCTATCCGGCGTCGAGTGACGGCGTCATCGCCTACACGGAGCATGTCTGCTCGTCGACCGATCTCGCCGTCGTGCTCTTCGTCGTCGAGCACTCGAATCTCCGCCGACTGGACCCGCGGGGATTCCCTCTCGAGGCGCTGCGGCGCGTGGTGGAGCTGGAGACGGTCGTCGCCGTCAAGTACGAAGTCGGCCGCCATCAGCCCGCCGCGACGTGGGAGTGCTTCCGGGCGCTCGCCGATGCGGATGTCCTGGTGTCGGACCCGATGGAGTTCAACGCTCCGATGTGGGTCGAGCAGTTCGGTATGCAGTGGATGGGGACGAGCAACTACGAGTACTACGGCGACTACGTCCCCCGCCTGCTCGACCTGCTCCGATCCGGCAAGACCGAAGAGGCGATGGACCTGTACTGGAAGGTGCAGCCGGCGCGATCGGCTCGGGCCGCCACGATGAACACCGGGGGCGCCAACCTCGTCCACCGTTACCTGTGGAAGTTCCAGGCGTGGCTCAACGGTTACAACGGCGGCCCGTTGCGCCAGCCGGCGATGAAGTTGTCGGACTCGTTGATGCACACCTCCGTGGAAGGCCTGCGCAAGGCTGGGTTGCCCGTCGCCGACCGACCTTTCGCCGACTTCTTCGTCGGCCGGAACCCTGCCTGACATGCCGAGGGTCCTGGATTCGAGCACCGTAGAGGAGTTGCTCACACCGTCGCTTGCACTGGACGCCATGCGCGAGCTGTTCTCGTATTCGGAGGAGGAACTCGGATACGGGCGGATCGACCTCCGGCATCCGAAGGGCTGGCTGCGTGCCCTCCCCGCCTTCATGCGCCCCGGCGGTGTCTTCGGCTTCAAGACCATCCACCGCACCGACGGCGTGGGAATGAGATACGCGATCTACGTCCACGACCTGGAGACAGGTGAGCTCTCGGGGATCGTCGACGGCCTGGCCGTGACCAACCTGCGCACTGGTGCGGTCAGTGCCGTTGCCACGGAACGGATGGCGCCGGAGGTGGTCGAAGTGGCGGCGCTCGTGGGCACAGGTCCGGTGGCTCGCGGCCAGGCATTGCTCCTCGACCTCGTCCGGCCCGCCCGGGAGCTGAGGGTCTACGCCCGGACGCCAGACAACCGGGCCCGATTCGTCGAGGAGATGAGCTCCCGTCTTTCGTCGCGTCTCGTGGCGGTGGAGTCCCTCGATGAGGCGCTCGACGGCGCCCAGTTGGTGACCCTCGCCACCAAGGCCTCCTCTCCCTTGCTCGAAAGCGCCCACGTCGTTCCCGGGCGGCATGTCAACTCGGTGGGGCCCGCGAGCCGTGACCGATCGGAGGTCTCGACGGAGGCGTTCTTCGCCTTCGATCGGGTGGTCTGCGACTCGGTGAAGCTGGTGATGGACGAGGCCGGTGATGCCCATGCAGCGGTCCAGGCCGGGTTCGATCCGGCCACGGCCCACGATCTCGCAGGCGTCGTATCCGGAGGGGTGAGCGGCCGATCGGCTGACACCGAGGCGACGCTGTTCAAGTCGGTCGGGACGGGACTCCAGGATCTGGCGGTCGCCGCCCGCCTCCTCGACGCCGCCGAGGAAATGAGCGTCGGCACGGAGATCGACTCTTTCATCTCGGTGAAACCGCTCGGCTCCGGCTGAGGATCAAACGGCCGAAACGATCACGGGGAGACGAAACGCCTGGACGGGAGGAGCGTCCTCCGCCTTCTCCACTTCGACCATACAGGTGTGCGCGCTCGGGCCTTGAGCCAACCCGGAGGTGCCCACGTCTCGGGTCAGCACATTGGGATTACCGTGGACGCAGGTCCCGTCGGGCAAAGGGTCGTACCAGGCGCCGGTGGAGAGTTGGACGACACCCGGACGGATCGCATCCGAGATCGCCGCTCCGGCGTAACACGCACCCCGGGAGTTGAAGACCCGCACTACGTCTCCCTCACGGATTCCCCGGGCCGCCGCGTCGGCGGGATGGATGAGGATCGGCTCCCTGCCCGCGACCTTCGCTTTCTGACTCGTCCGACCATGATCGAGCTGGGAGTGCAGCCGATGAGCCGGCTGATTGGAGACGAGGTGGAGCGGATACTCGGTCGAGCTTCCCAGCCATTCGCTCGGCTCGAACCATGCGGGATGACCGAGACAGTCCGAGAGCCCGAAACCGGCGATCGTCTCCGAGAACAACTCGATACGTCCGGACGGTGTCTTGAGAGGATGCGTGTCCGGGTCGCGGCGGAAGTCTTCGAAGAGAACGCGGTGGCCCTCCCCGGGGTATCTCTCCTCATGACGCAGGTACCCGATCTTGCGGAACTCGTCGTAGGGCGGGTACTCGGGGTTCTGACGCCGGAACGTGTCGTATAGATGCCGGACCCACTCCGTGGAGGTGCGTCCCTCGGTGAATGCTTCGCCCGCGCCGAGCCGCTCGGCCAAAGCGGCGAAGATGCCGTAGTCGTTGCGCGACTCACCCACGGGTTCGATCACGGCAGGCATGGCGAAGATGTAGTCGTCCGTCGGCGCCCCGCCGATGTCCTCTCGTTCCAGTGCGGTGGTGGTCGGCAGGACGATGTCGGCCCTCTTGGCCGCGGGCGTCCAGAACGGCTCGTGGAAGACGATCGTCTCGGGTCGTTGCCACGCCCGGCGCAACCGGTTGAGGTCCTGGTGGTGATGGAACGGGTTGCCGCCTGCCCAGTACACGAGCCGGATGTCGGGATAGCGGTACACGCCGCCGTCGAAATGGAAGGGCTCGCCGGGTTGGAGGAGCATGTCGGCGATCCGGGCGACAGGGATGAACGAGTCGATCGGGTTCGGGGGAATGGGCAGAGCGGGGAGGGGCAGGCGCTTGACCCCGTTGCCGATGCTGCCGATGGCACCGTAGCCGAGTCCGAACCCGCCGCCCGGAAGACCGATCTGGCCCAGCGCGGCGGCTAGAGCGATGATGCTCCAATACGGCTGCTCCCCGTGTTCGGCGCGTTGGAGTGACCACGAACCCGTCACCAGAGTGCGGCTGGCAGCCATGTCACGGGCCAGGGAACGGATCCGTGATGCCTCGATCTCCGAGCGCGACTCGGCCCATTCGGGGCTCTTGGCGATTCCGTCGGTCTGGCCCGTCACGTAGGCCGACAGTCGGTCCCAGCCGACGCAGTACCGTTCGAGAAACTCCTCGTTCGCCAGATCCTCTTCGACGAGGGTATGGAGCAGAGCGAGGATCAGGGCGACGTCGCTGCCCGGACGCAGCGGCCACCATTCGGCGCCGGGTGCTGTGAGGTCGGTGGCGAGGGGAGACAGGTTCACGAATCTCGTCCCGCGGGCGGCGGCGGCTTCCAGCCAGTGAGTGAGCGTGTGGCGGCCTTGGCCGCCGTGCTGGGCCTGCGAGTTCTTCACGGGGATACCGCCGAAGGCGACTATCAGGTCGGTGTGCTCTGCGATCACCGGCCACGACGTGTACTGGGCCTGCAGTGCACGGAACTCCTCACCGACGACCCGCGGGACGATCACGGATGCGGCGGCCGTGCTGTAGGTGCCCACCTTGGTCGTGTGACCGCCGATGGTCGCCATGAACCGATAGATCTGGCTCTGGGCGTGGTGGAATCGCCCGGCACTCCCCCACCCATAGGAGCCCCCGAAGATGGCTTGGTTGCCGTGATCCGTGCGCACGCGTTCGATTTCGCCGGCGACGAGGTCGAGGGCGAAATCCCAAGACACCTCGACGAACTCGTCTTCTCCCCGCAACTCCGGCTTCGAGCCGGGGCCCCCTTCGAGCCAGCTGCGGCGCACGGCAGGTCGCATCACGCGATTCTCGGTGACCGCTTCGAGCGATTGCCCGATCGGTGAGGGGCGCGGGTCTTCGGGAAACGGATGTACGGCCAGGACTCGCTGCCCGTCACTCTCCACTTCGAAGGCGCCGAAGTGGGTGACGGTCACCGATCGGCCGACTCTCACGCTCGTCGGCTCACTCGTTGGGAGCCCATGTGCAGCGATCGTTGCTCACCCACACGGTCGGGGTCGGAGGAGCCGGCACCCACAACTCGATGAACTCGAAGTTCTCGTTGGACCGGTTCTCGAACCAGTGGACTTCGTTCTCGAGCAGCATCACGACATCCCCCGCTCCGAGCTTCAGTTCTTCGTCGTCGGCGTGGAGGATGCCCTCGCCTTCCAGGACGAAGAAGAAGTGCTTGCAGTCGGGATGACGGTGAGCGGCCGAGGTGTCGCCCGGGTGATAGGTGATCCGGTCCGCCTTCATGTCGGTGACGCCGAAGGTCTCCTCGGTGACCAGATCGATGCGGCCGCGCGTGTCGCGGGTCGAGTGCAACCGGGGCAGTTCGCCCCCTTTTCGATGGATCGCCATGGAAGGATCGTACTTCGGCGGGCAAACGTTTGTCCGGATGAGTAGCGTGCAATCTCATCATGACGCTACGTGTGGTGACACCATCCGATCGCATGGACGACGTCGCCAGCGGCGCCATGTGGCGTCAGGCGGCGATCTCGGAGCGGACGACCGGCTCGAAGGTCCTCTGGGTCGGCTACGTCGAACTGGCCCCGGGGATGCGGTCGGCCTATCACCACCACGGCGAGTCCGAAAGCGCCATCTACATCATTTCGGGCCGAGCGCGCTTTCTGACGGGGGACCGGCTCGAGGAGTTCCACGACGCGACGACCGGTGACTTCGTGTGGGTGCCGCCCTTCGTGGGTCATGTGGAGATGAACCTGTCGGAAGACGAACCGGTTCGCATGGTGGTGGCGCGGTCGACGCAGGAAGGGATCGTGGTGAATCTCCCCGATCCCGTGGAGTTGGAGGAGGGACGATGAGTGCTGGCCATCCTCACATGCAGGACTTCGAGGGCCACGTGGAGGCGGTGGCCGCCGACTACGAGTACTTCCGCCGGAAGCGGATCGAGCCCCGGGTGTTGCTCTATCTGCGCCGGGGGATCATCGGGTGGTCGGACCTGTTCACAGGGCACGAGCAGGCCGGGCCTCCCTCCCCCGTCGAGACATCGGGCGATCTCGAAGCCCGTATCCGGGCGCTCGAGGATTCGCTCGACGAGATGGTCCGTGCCATCGGCACGGTCACGGCGGGAATCAGGTTGGCGAACCACGACGTGCCGATCGACGACAACCGCCGCGAGCGCGGCGACTACAACCCCGAGTTCCGCCTGGCCTCCCGTACCTACGAAGGCGACCTCGAAAGCCGCATCGCCCAACTCGAGACCGCCATCGCCGAGACCCGGCACCTCATCGACGCCTTCACCCGTGCCCTCGTCGAGCGAGGCGAGGTCACGGAGGCGGCCCTGGAGGAGAACCGCAAGCGGCTCAGCTCGATCGGATATCGCAACGGCGCTCGCATCGTGGCCCGGGCATGGGTGGACCCCGACTTCAAACGCCGATTGATCGAGACCGGGCGAGAGGCGGTTCGGGAGCTCGACATCCCGCCGGGGCGCCTGGGCAAGCTGGGGGTGGCCGAGAACACCGAGGACATCCACAACATCGTCGTCTGCACTCTGTGCTCCTGTTACCCCCACGACCTCCTCGGCGACCCGCCGTGGTGGTACCGCACCGATGAGTACAAGCAGCGGATCATCTCCGACCCGCGCAAGATGATCGAGGAGATGTTCGGATGGCGCGTCCCGCCCGAGCGCCGCATCGTCGTACACGACTCGACGTCGGACGTGCGCTGGATGGTGCTTCCCCGCCGCCCGGAGGGCACCGAACACCTGAGCGAGGAGGAGCTCGCCGATCTCGTCACCCCCGAGAGTCTGGTGGGGGCGATGGAGATCCCTCCGCCATGAGCACCGTGCGTTTCGCTGTCGGCGACCGTGTGCGTGTGAAGGAGGAGTGCCCCGGTGGCAACCCGCGCACGCCGCCTTATGCGAGGGGCCGGATCGGGACCGTCATCGCCTATCACGGCACCATCGAGAACCCGCTCGATCACCGGGACGTGTATCCGCCTCTCTATTCGGTGGAGTTCACCTTGGGCGACGTAGGAGGCGCCGAGCCCGCCGCCACCGTGGTCGCCGACATCCACGACGAGTGGTTGGAGCCGGCTCCGGCCGAGAACGAGGGAGGAGAAACCCGTGGATCCTGACCATGTCGTCATCCGCCAGCCCGTCGAAGGATCCAACATCCCCGTCGACCTCATGTACCTCATGACATGGGACGGCCTGTACGCGCCGATCGGGCTGCGCCTGCCCGAGGCAGGCGGCCCCCATCCTCTGGTCCTCCTCGCCTCCGGCAACGGCGGCGGGGGCATGCCATGGATCCGCGACGCCGTCGCCAACCGCGGCTACATCATGGAGCGGCTGCTCGACGCCGGCTACGCCTGCGCGTGGATCCGTTATCGATCCGAGGTCGAACTCGGCTACGAAAACGGTGGACGACTCATCCGTGACATCCGTCAGGGCCGTGACATGTTCAACCGTTCGCCCCTGGAGTACGAGGACGAGATCGCCATCGTCGAGCAATTGAAGGAGCACCCGGCGATCGACCCGGAACGCGTCTTCCTCGTCGGCATGAGCCACGGCGGCGAGATGGTCTTGAAGATCACGTCCGAGTACCACGGCGTGAGAGCGGCGGTGGCTTCGGAGCCGGCATCCCACGAATTCCTGGCGCTCCAACCCGACCACACTGCCTTCGTGGACCCGAACACCGGGATGCGCAACATCGAGGGGATGCAGATGGCGGACCTCGAGCGGGTGATGGCTCGGATCGACCTCGCCAAAGCCATGGAGCGCATCTCCACGATCCAGACACCGATACTCGTCATGGGCCGGGACACGGACCACCTGCAGGGCATCTTCCGAGCGACCTACGAACTGCTCGCCGAGGCCGGGAAGGAAGTGGAGTGGGTGAGCTGGGACCATCCGGTCCACGGCTACATCTATCCGTCCCGCGGGCCGAGCGGCGACTACGAGGTGGATTCGACCCAGGTCCAAGCGATCGACGGCATCATCGCCTTCCTCGACCGGTACGCGAAGCAAGATCTGACTGCCGCCCGCTAGCCCGGGAGGGGCGGGGGGACTTCGGGGTGGTGGGGCGTTGGGGAGGGTGGTGCCGTCGGGTCGGGTGTATTGGGGGTGGGTGGCGGTGCCTTGGAGTTTCCATCCTTGCTGGTGGATGAGGGTGTGGTGGTAGCGGCAGAGAAGGATCAGGTTGTCGAGGTCGGTGGGGCCGTGGTGTTGCCACCAGGTTTGGATGTGGTGGGCGTCGCACCAGGTGGTGGGGCGGCGGCAGCCGGGGAACCGGCAATGCCG